>JACKDM010000054.1 GCA_020633515.1 Myxococcales bacterium | reverse complement strand
GGCGGAGAACGAGCTTGCGATCGCGCAGATCGCGGAGATGCTCGACAACGCGCAGCATCTGCGGGTGGTCGAGGTGGGCGGGCACGCCGACGAGCAGGAGCACGCGGCGGATGCGACGCTGGCGGAGCGGCGCGCGAAGGCGGTGCGGCTGGCGTTGATCGAGGCGGGGGTGGATCCCGCGCGGCTGGTGGCGGCGGGGCATGGGGCCGATACGCCGGCGGATGATGGCGAGAGCCGGCGGGTGGAGTTCACGGCGCAGGAGGTCGATGACTCCTATGCCAACTGGGTGGCGGATGTCATCTGGGTCGCCGACTTCGTGACGATCGATGCGCTCGCGCCGGAGTCGGAGCGGGTGAAGGCGGAGCTGGCGCGGCTGGAGGCCGAGCTGGCGCGGCTGGAGAAGCTGCTGGCGGATGCGTTGGCGGCGGGGGCGGACGATCGGGACGCGCGGCTGGCGACGATCGGTGAGATCGATGCCTTGCGGCGGCAGGTGACGGGCGCGTACGCGGAGAAGCGGAGCGCGCTCGGCGATGGCATGGGCGTCGATGAGGAGCGCGATGGCTTCCTCTCGAAGGTGCCGGCGTCGCGGGATGGCTTGCTGCGGTACGACGCGGCGGGCCTCGCTGCCATGAAGGCGTTCTTCGAGGCGGTGCTGGCATACGTCAAGGACACGACGCGGGTGCCGCCGGACGCGGCGACGCTGGCCGAGGCGAACAAGATCGCGATCGAGAAGCTCGCGGCGGCGCTGAAGCGGGCGGAGCACATCCTCAAGGTGGAGGTGGGAGGTCACACCGACACGCGCGGTGAGGAGGCGTACAACCTCGATCTGAGCACGCGGCGCGCGAATTCGGTGCGGCTGGCGTTGATGGAGGCGGGGATCGCGGGCGATCGGCTGGTCGCGAAGGGTTATGGCGAGGCGCAGCCGGTCGCGGAGGGTGAGGACGAGGCGGCGCACGCGCAGAACCGGCGGGTGGTGTGCACGATCCTGGAGACCGATCCGGCGTTCGCGAAGTGGACGGCGGATGAGATCTGGGTGCGTGACTTCAAGACGGTCGACAAGCTGACGCTGTTGATCCGGGAGCTCGAGCAGCAGATCTGGCGGCTGGAGATCGAGATCCGCAAGCTGCAGCAGAAGGGGGCGAGCGGGCTCGAGATCATCGTCGGGAAGTACGAGTTCTTCATCTCCGACTCGACGGGGTGCCTCGCGCAGCTCTACGACGAGGCGCTGTCGACGGGCAAGGAGACGCTGTCGTCGGTGAAGGGCAAGCTGCAGAGCGAGCTCGAAGCCATCGCGGCGGAGGAGAACCTGACGCCGGAGGAGGCGGCGCGGCGGTACGAGGCGCTGCGCAAGGAGCTGTCGGACGAGCTGCGCACGCATGGGGAAGCCATGCGGAAGGATGTCTTCGAGGACCATCGGGTTCAGCTCGAGGGCGCGGTGGCGGCGTTCGATGAGGTGAAGGGCACGATCGAGGAGCATCTGTCGTCGCTCGGTGACTTCATCGCTTCGCTGCCCGATCCGCGCGAGGTGCTCAACCGGCTCAAGGACAAGGTGCTGCCGGAGATCGAGGCGTACTGCAAGAACCTGCTGACGAACCTGTTGGAGTGTTACGCGGATCGGTTGCAGGACCAGGCGCCGATCCTGAGTGATGCGATCGAGCAGGTGGTGGCTGTCATCGAGGGAGAGAAGCCGCTGTCTCAGGCGGCGCTCGACTTCCTCAAGGAGGATCTCTTCCCGCGGCTGAAGGCGAAGGCAGAGGAAGCCATCGCGCCGATGGAGGAGAAGGTCCGGCAGAACGTGGAGCAGGTCGTCGGGGTGGTGGAGCAGGCGAAGACCGAGGCGATCGAGGCCGGCGGTGCGCTGCTCGATCAGGCCGCGGCGCGCATGAAGGACATGGGCGTCAACGTCGACTCGGGGGTGGCCAAGCTCAAGGGCAAGGCGACCGAGGTGCTCGATCAGGGCGTCAAGAAGCTCAAGGACACCGCGGCGAGTCAGATGAACCCGGCCGGGAAGCTTCAGGCTGCCGCCGCGGAGGCGACGTCGGCGCTGAAGAACTCGATGGAGGAGGCGGCGGCCGCCGGGTCGAAGTTCGGCGAGGCGGCGACGGGGGCGCAGGCGGCCCTGAACGCGGCGTCGGACAAGGCGAAGGATGGGGCGGAGAAGGCGAAGGAGACGGCGGCGAGCGCGCCGAGCGAGATCGCGAGCGCCGGGGATATGTCGTCGATCATGGGCGAGGCGAGCGGTTCGCTGGCCGAGGCTCAGCAGTCGGCGGTGAAGTCGGTGGAGGAGGCGGGGGAGGAAGCGAAGAAGGGGATGCAGGAGGCGAAGGCCGCTGCGGGCACGGGTGAGGAGGGTGGCGCTGCCGAGGGTGGTGGTGAGGAGGCCGGCGGTGAGGAGGCCGGCGGTGAGGAGGCCGGCGGTGAGGAGGCCGGCGGTGAGGAGGCCGGCGGTGAGGAGGCCGGCGGTGAGGAGGCCGGCGGTGAGAAGAGGCCGGTGGTGAGGAGGCGGCCGGCGGTGAGGAAGCGGCGGCGGTGAGGAAGCGGCCGGCGGTGAGGAAGCGGCCGGCGGAAGCGGCTGGCGAGGAAGCGGCTGGCGGCGAGGAAGCGGCTGGCGGCGAGGAAGCGGCCGGCGGCGAGGAAGCGGGCCGGCGGTCTGCAGGGAGGCAGCCGGCTGGCGAGGCTGGCGGTGAAGAGCGGCCGGCGGTGAGGCGGGCACTGGTCTGCCTGGATGCGCCGGCTGGCGAAGGCGGCGAAGAGGGCGGAGAGCAGCAGGCGGCCGCGGCAGGGATCACCTGCCCGGCGGCGCTGCGGGTCCAGCAGGCCAGGCGGCCGGTGGTCAGGCGGCCGGCGGTCAGGCGGCCGGCGGTCAGGCGGCTGGTGGCGGCCGGTGGTCAGGCGGCCGGTGGTCAGGAAGGCGGTCAGGCGGCAGTGGTCAGGCGGCCGGTGGTCAGGCGGCCGGTGGTCAGGCGGCCGGTGGTCAGGCGGTCAGCAGGGTCAGGCGGCCAGTGGTCAGGCGGGCCGGTGGTCAGCAGGGGTCAGGCGGCCGGCGGCCAGCAGGGTCAGGCGGCCGGTGGCCAGCAGGGTCAGGCGGCCGGTGGCCAGCAGGGTCAGGCGGCCGGTGGCCAGCAGGGTCAGGCGGCCGGTGGCCGCAGGGTCAGGCGGCCGGTGGCGAGGGCGGCCGGTGGCAGGCGGCCGCTGGCGGTGCTGGCGGCGCAGCGAGTGGCAGGCGGCCGGTGGCGACGCGGCTGGTGGTGAAGCGGCCAGTGGCGAAGCGGCTGGCGGTGAAGCCGGTGGCGAAGTGGCCGGCGGCGAGGCTGGTGGCGACGCGGCTGGCGGTGAAACTGGTGGCGAGGCTGCTGGTGGCGAAGCGGCTGGCGGTGAAGCCGGTGGCGAAGCGGCTGGTGGCGAAGCCGGTGGCGAAGCGGCTGGTGGCGAAGCCGGTGGCGAAGCGGCTGGCGGTGAAGCCGGTGGCGGAGCGGCTGGCGGTGAAGCCGGTGGCGAAGCGGCTGGCGGTGAAAGCCGGTGGCGAAAGCGGCCGGTGGCGAAGCGAAGCGGCTGGATGAGCGGCTGGTGGCGAAGCGGCTGGTGGCGAAGCCGGTGGCGAAGCGGCTGGTGGCGAAGCCAATGGCGAAGCGGGCTGGCGGTGACGCGCGGCTGGCGGCGAAGCGGTGGTGGCGAAGCGGCTGGTGGTGAAGCGGGGCGGTGGTGAAGCGGCTGGCGGTGAAGCGGCTGGCGGCGCGGCTGGTGGCGGCGCGGCCGGTGGCGGCGCGGCTGGTGGCGGCGCGGCTGGTGGCGGCGCGGCTGGTGGTGGCGCGGCTGGCGGTGAAGCGGCCGGTGGCGAAGCTGCTGGTGGCGAAGCGGCTGGTGGCGAAGCGGCGGTGGCGGCGCGGCGGGCGGCGCGAAGCGGCTGGCGGCGAAGCTGGCGGCGAAGCGGCTGGCGGCGAAGCGGCTGGCGGCGAAGCGGCTGGCGGCGCGCGCTGCTGGTGGCGAAGCGGCTGGCGGCGAAGCGGCTGGCGGCGAGGCTGCCGGTGGCGAAGCTGGCGGCGAAGCGGCTGGTGGCGAAGCGGTGGCGGCGAGGCGGCGGCGAGGCGGGCTGCCAGCAGGCGGCCGGTGGCGCGGCGGCTGGTGGCGGGGAACCGGCGCGGCGAAGCTGGCGGCGAAGCGGCCGGTGGCGAAGCTGGCGGCGAAGGGGCCGGTGGCGAAGCGGCCGGTGGCGAAGCGGCCGGCGGTGAAGCGGCCGGCGGTGAAGCGGTCGCGGCGGCGCGCCTGCCGGTGGCGCGCCGCCGGTGGCGCGGCTGCCGGCCAGGCGCGGCCGGTGGCGCGCTGGCAGGCCGGTGGTGCGGCCGAGGGCGGTGAAGGGGAGAAGGCCGAGGGTGAAGCGGCGGGCGAAGAGGCCGCGAAGGAGCCGCCCGAGACGGATCCGCGCTTCGATCCGCCGCCGACCGGGCGCGCGCTGCTCCAGATGGAGCTCGCGTACCTGAGCCGGGTCAACCGCTTCCTCTCGTCGGCGGACGAGAAGAAGGCGGCGACATCCCGCCCGAGATCACCGAGCGCGCCAAGGAGCGCCACAACGCGGCGTGGAAGGAATGGGTCGCCAACGGCCAGGAAGGCCAGGACCCCGCCTCGCGGCCGGAGAACGCCGACGACTACGACTTCGGGTTGCCGCCGGACCACCCGGCGATGCGGTCCGATAGTGGTGGTCCGCCGCCCGGCAAAGGGTCCCGGTGGTGGCGCTGGTGGTGCGGCGGGCGGTGGCGCGGCAGGCGGGCGGGCGCCGGTGGCGCTGCAGGGTGGCCGGTGGTGCTGCTGCGGGCGCGGCCGGTGGTGCTGCAGGCGCGGCCGGTGGCGCTGCAGGCGCGGCCGGCGGGCCGGTGCGGGCGCGGCTGGTGGCGCTGCAGGCGCGGGCGGTGGCGCTGCGGGCGCGGCCGGTGCTGCAGGGCGGCCGGTGCGCATGGTGCGGCCGGTGGTGCGGCCGGTGGCGGTGGTGCTGGTGGGCGCGGCCGGTGGGTGGTAGCGCTGGTGGTGCCGGTGGCGTGGCTGGCGCGGCCAATAGCGCCGCGGGTGCGGCCGGTGGTGCCGGTAGCGCGGTGGTGCTGGTGGCGTGGCTGCGCGGCCAATGGCGCCGCGCGGGTGGTGGTGGTGCTGGTGGCGCGGCTGGTGGGCGGTGGTGGCGGGTGGCTCAGCCCGGTGGTGCCGGTGGCGCTGGTGGTGCCAGTGGCTGGTGGCGCTGGTGGCGTGGTGGCGCGGGCTGGTGCCGCGGTGGCGCGGCCAGTGGCGCAGGTGGTGCCGGTGGTGCGGTGGCGCGGCTGGTGGTGCGGCGGTGGCGTGGCTGGTGTGGCCGGTGGCGCGCTGCGGGCGCGGCTGGTGGCGCGGGTGGTGCCGGTGGCGGCGGTAGCGCCGCGGGTGGTGCCGGTGGCGGCCGGTAACGCGGGTGGTGCCGGTGGTGCGGGTGGCGCGGCCGGCGTGCCGGTGGCGTGGCCGGTGCGGTCGGTGGCGCCGCAGGCGCGGCCGGTGGCGCGGGTAGCGGCGGTGGCGCGGCGGGGGCCGCGGGTGGTGCCGGTGGCGCGGCCGGTGCGACCGGTGGCGCCGGTGCCGGCGGGCGCGACCCCTCGCTGATCGACCAGGCCAACAACGCCGGCGGCTCGGCGGCGGATCAGCGGGAGGCGCAGGCCAACCGCACCGATCCGCTCGACCTGCCTCCGACGCAACGCGACCTCCTCGCCGAGGAGCGCGCGTGGCTGAAGGACACCAACCGGATCCGCAAGGCCCGCAACCTGCCGCTCAAGACCGAGGCCGACATCCCGGCCGAGATCACCCAGCGGGCGGTCGCGCGCGCGCGGTCGATGCGCTGATCGGCGAGGGCGCCGGCCGCCCGCGTGGACGGCCGGCGCCCTCGCCTGGTTCTCCGCGGTCTCACCCATCGATCCCTTCGATCGCAGGATGGCTCATCCGTCGCCCGAGCTGGGCGATGGCATCGCCATCTTCTCGCCGAGATGCCATGTTTAACGTGGCATGATGCCATCGAAGGCCAACGCTCTATATGCCATCATGCCATGATGCCATCGTGCCATCTCGGCGCGAGCGCCCATGCCACCGCGTCCGCCGCGCGTTCGGAGTCCGGATGGCGGGCGCAACACGGTCGGCCCGGGAGAGGAGCCCGCGTCTCGGGCCCCGACAGCGCCGTCCGGGACGAACGATCACGGCGTCCGCAGCCCGCCCACGCACCGTCGGGCGCGCTACGACGCCCCCCGCGGCGGCAGCCGGGCCAGCTCCACCGCGGGCGGGAGCGGAAACAGCGCCTGCATCCACCGCTCGGGATCGACCACGCCCTGCGCGCGCAGCGCGGCGTCGGCCGTCGCGAGCGCCTCGGCGTCGTCGCTCCACTTCGCCCGCGCCCGGTCGAACAACGGCGCCATCCGCGGCGGCGGCTCGCCGAGCGGGAACGCGCGCCGCGCCGTGTCGAGCTCGCGCACCGCGCGCTTCGCGTGGCCGTCGGCGTAGGCCAGCGAGGCCTCGAGCACCCGCGAGAACGCCTCCCCGGCGCCCCACGACGAGCGCCGCAGCATGCGCGCCGCCTGCCGCACCAGCCCGCGCGCCTCGGGGACGACGTCGAGCACCGGCAGCGCCGCGAGCCCCTCTTCGAGCCACAGCGAGTCGCGGATGTCGACCCGGCTCTCGCTCCACCGCCGCCGCACCACGCCGATCGCGTCGAACGCCCCGAGCCGGTCGCCGCGGTAGCGCATGATCCGCAGCCGCGCCATGGTCGCGAGCACGTCGAACGGGCTCGCCTCGGGGCCCGTCCAGCGGTCGAAGAAGTCTTCCAGCGCCTGCTCGGCCGCGTCGGGATCACCGGCGGCGAGGTGCGCGGTCACCCCGCCGAACAACGCCACCAGCGCCTGCTCGATGCGCGCCCCTCGCCGCCGCGCGTCGCCCATCAGCTCGGGCAGCCGCGCGCGCAGCTCGTGGTAGCGCCCGTCGAGCCCCGCCGAGAAGCAGTAGAGCGCCCGGTAGGCCAGCGGCTCCCAGCCGTTGTAGGCCGGCGCCTCGTGCAGCACCGGCTCGAGGCGGCGGATCCGGTCGACGACCGCGCGCCAGTCGCCGCGCCGCATCGCGGTGACGACCCGCATCACCTCGATGGTGATCTGCACCGCCAGCGCATCGCCCCGCGCCGCCTCGCACGCCTGCCCGAGCCGCTCGGCGGCCGCCCGCGAGCCGGGCAGCCCCGACCAGATCACCAGGGTCCGCCCCATCGCCAGCGCCGTCGCGGCGCGCCCGCGCTCACCGCTCGCGAAGCCCACCCGCGCGGCGCGCGCCACCGTCCACAAGAGCTCGATCGGCGTCATCGCGTACCAGCCGGCGAGGCGCGCCGCGAGCAGGTCGTAGCGCTCGATCCGCGCCGCGTCGGGCTCCACGGCCGGCGTCAGCCGCCCCGTCAGCCCGCGGATCCACCAGCCGAGCACCGCCCACGCGATCGTGCCCACCGCTCGCAGCCGGCTCTGCGGCAGCCGCAGCCCCGCGGCGCGGATCAGCCGGTCGAGCACGCTCTGCGCCCGCTCGACCCGGCCGCCCATCAGCCACTGCTCGGCCGCGGTGCGCTCGGCCGCGGTGCGTGCGGAGGCCGACACCCGCGCCGCGGTGACCATCCACGCCTCGGCCGCCTCGTCGGCGCGCCCGGCGTATTGCAGCGCCTCGGCGAGCGCCCGGTGGATCTCGGGGTCGTCGATGCCGCCGGCGATCGCCTGCCGATAGAAGGCCGCGCCCCGCTCGAAGGCGCCGGCCGCGACCGCTCGCCGCCCGCCGGCGACCGCCCACCGCGCCGCCCGCGCCGCCTCGCCCGCGCCCTGCCAGTGCAGCGCGAGCTGCTCCTCGTCGGCGCCGTCTTCTTCTTCGAGCGCCTCGGCGAGCGCCCGGTGCAGCGCCGCGCGCCGCTGCGGCTCGATCTTCTCGGCGACCGCGTCCTTGACCGCGTCGTGGAACGCCTCGACCGTGCCCGCGATGTCGAGCCCGCCCCGCACCAGCGAGGCCGCCCGCAGCGCCGCGAGCGCGCGGGTCTGGTCGGCGTCGCCGCCCGAGGCCGCGATCACCAGCCGCGTCGGCAGCGGCCGCTCGGCGAGCGCGACGAGCTCGAGCACCATGCGCGCCTCGCGCGGCAGATCGGCGACGCGGGCCTGGATGGCGTCGCCGAGCTTGAAGCCCTTGCTGCGGTCGAGCCGCAGCCGGGTGTGGGCCGCGAGCTCGGTGATCAGGAACGGGTGCCCGCCGGCCTCGTCGGCGATCCGGGCGACGCGCTCGCCCGAGCTGCCCTCTTCGAGCAGCCGCTCGGCGAGGAGCCGGCTCTCGTCGGTCGAGAGCGGCCCGATCGGCACGCAGCGCTCGGCCCACGGGACGCCGGTGGCCTCGCACGCGGCCCGCAGCGCCTCGATCAGCGGGCTGCCGTCGGTGTGCCGCGCCGTCGAGACGAGCAGCACCCCGGGCGGATCGGGCGGCGAGAAGAGCGCGTCGAGCAGCGCCGCGCTGTCGGGGCCGCCGTGCTGCACGTCGTCGAGGAAGAGCACCACCCGGCGCCGATCGGCGATGCGCCCGAGCATCTCGCGCAGCGCCGTCGCCGCCCGGTCGCGCCGCAGCCGGGGATCGTCGTCGACCCGCTGCCGCGCCGGCGCGTCGCGCACCGCGGCGAGGCGGTCGAGCACCGGGAACACCGCGACGAGCGCCCCGAGGTGGCGCGGCAGCACCGCGTCGATGTGGGTCCGCGGCCAGTCGGTGAGCCGCCGCGCGAGGTCGTCGACGAGCGAGTCGAACGGCCCGAACGGCACGTCCTCGCGGCGGTGGCTGCGCCCGCGCAGCACCAGCGTGCCCGGCGCGCGCTCGCCCAGCCACGCCTCGACCGCGAAGCTCTTGCCCATGCCCGACGGGCCCCAGAGGTGGGCGAAGGTCAGCGAGCCGCCCCGCGCCCGGTCGAGCGCCTCGTCGAGCGCGGCCATCACCGGGCGGCGGCCGACGAGCGCCACCCGCGGCCGCTCGTCGCGCCCGTCGGCGTCGAGCCGGTGCAGGATCTCGGCCTCCGATGGCCGCGCCGACGGGTCGGGGTCGAGCAGCGCGACCGCCAGATCGGCGAGGTCGAGCGGCGCCTCGACAGTGATCGGGACCGGCCGGTCGCCGACGCCCCGGCGCGGCGCGACGCCGGTCAGCGCCTCGTAGAGCACCGCGCCGAAGGCATACCAGTCATCGGCCTTGGTCGGCGGCAGCCCCGCCGCCTGCTGCGGCGACATGTAGCCGCGCGTCCCCACCACCCAGCCGCCTTCGAGCCCCTCGCCCGCGGTGCCATCGAGCCGCACCGCGAGCCCGAAGTCGAGCAGCACGACCCGCTCCTCGCCGTCGGGGCCGTCGACGTGGTCGACGCGGATGTTGTCGGGCTTGATGTCGCGGTGCAAAAGCCCCCGCGCGTGCAGCGCCGCGATCCCCTGCGCGAGCTGACCCATCGCCCGCCGCAGCCGATCGTGCGAGGCGCCCGGCAGCGGCATCGGCGGCCCGCTCGTGTCGGGCGACGCCGGCCGCAGCGCCTCCTCGACGCTCATCTCCGCCGTCTCGGCCAGCGCCGGATCCTCGCCCCCGCGCAGCCAGCTCATCAGGGTCGGCCCGTCGATGAGCTCCATCGTGAAGAACCACTGGTCGCTCTCGGCGTGCAGCGGCGCGAAGAGCTCGTAGAGCCGCACGAGGTGGGGGTGGTCGATGTCGGCGAGCGCGCGGAACTCGTTCTTGAACAGCGCGAGCCCGAGCGCATCGAGGCGCTTGCTCGTCTTGAGCGCCACCCGCTCGGCGCGATCGCGATCGTAGACCTCGAAGACGACGCCCATCCCGCGCGCGCCGAGGCAGCGGATCACGCGGAAGCGCTCTCCGAACGGTGCTTCGCCGAGCTCGCCGTCGTCGCCGTCGACCACTCGAGATCCCCCGTCGTGGACGCGACCCGACCGCTCGTCGGGGGCGCCACGCATCGAAGGATCTTTATACCCCCGTCGGCGGCCGGCTGCCACGCTGCAACCACCGCCTGCGCCCGAAGCGGCGCCGCGGCGCGATCACATCGGCGGGATGTAGACGACCACCCGCTTCGCCTGCTCGCTCGACGCGTCGCTGATCACCGCGACCGCGCCCGGCGTCGCCGTCGAGAACCACAGATCGGTGAGCTTGTACTCGGCGCCCTCTTCGTCGGGCGCGTCGGCGAGCTTCTTCGCGGCGCCGTCGGCCGGCGCGGCGTAGACGCTGCCCTCGCGGAAGGTGACCTTGATCGGCTTGCCCTGCGGCCACGCGATCATCTCGCGCACCTCGCGCCGGAAGCCACCGGCGCCCATCTCGAGGTCGACGCCCGCCTGACAGGCGACGAGCGCGCGCTCGGTGATCGCGGCGTTGATCGGGTCGAGGTTCTCGGCGATGCGGCTCTCGAGCTCGTCGCCGAACATCGCGTCGCCGCTCTCTTCATCGGGCGCGAGCCGCCCGAGCTCGACCGCCGGCAGGTCGCTCCCGCCCGCGGCGACGGTGCGCACGACGCGCGTCGCGCCCTTCTCCCCCGGCAGCCGCTCCTCGACGACGAGCCACGCCGCGCCCTCGGGGGTGAAGCCGAGGCAGCGGGTCTGGGTCGCCTCGGCCGGCGTGATCGCGCGCGCCGGGCCGGGCGCGCCGGGGGCGGCGGGCAGACCGCCGGTGGTGGCGGGGGTCGCGACGACGTCGTCTTCGGCGAGCAGATCGGCCTGGCCGGCGACACCGGCGCTCCGGTTGCCGCCGCACGCGGCGAGCGTGAGGGCGGCGGCGCAGAGGAGGGCAGGGGACGTGCGCATTCGGGATCCTCCGGGTGGTGCGCCCCGACATTCACCCGCGCCGCGACCGGACGCAAGGCTTTGATCGGCGCCCATGGCATCGATCCATCACTTCCCGTATCGTGCCGCGGCTGGCCTTCGCCGGCCCGAGAGACACACCCGTGAACATCCTCCTCCTCCAGATCCGCGACGCCGATGATCCCATGCTCGCCCACGAGCTCGCCTGCGTGCGGACCCGCCTCGGGAGCCGCCCGGTCGAGGTCACGGCCCGCAACGCCCTCGCCGAGCGCGCCGACCCCGCGTGGCTGACCGGCGTCGAGCTGCTCATCATCGGCGGCTCGGGCAACTACAGCGTGCACCACCCCGAGAGCCGCCCCTGGGTCGACCCGCTGCGCCGGCTCCTCGAAGCCGCGCTCGCCGCCGGGCTCCCCGGGCTCGGGATCTGCTTCGGCCACCAGCTCCTCGGCCTGCACCTCGGCCGCCCGGTGCGCACCGATCCGCGCCACGGCGAGATCGGCACCGTCGAGGTCGAGCTGACCGAGACCGGCCGCCGCTCGGTCAAGTACGCCGACTTCGAGAGCCGCTTCCGGGTCCACAGCGGCCACAGCGACCACGTCGACGGCGTGCCCGAGGGCTGCGACCTGCTCGCGCGCAACGCGACCTGCGAGGCGCAGGCGTTCCACGTCCGCGGGACCGGCTTCTACAGCGTGCAGTTCCACCCCGACCTGAGCGGGCAGGAGGCGCGCGACCGCTTCCTCGCCTACCGCCGCGTGCTCGACGACGGCACCGCCGCCGCCGCGATGGAGAAGGCGAACCGCTTCCTGCCCGGGGCCGACGAGTCGACCGCGATCATCGGCCGCGTCGTCGACCTCGCGCTCGACGCCCGGCTCCACGCGCGGGACCATCGCGCGTCGGCTTGACGGGCGTCATGCCATCGATGATGTGATGGCCGATGCCATGCTCGATGTGAAGCCCGATGCCATGCGTGATCCCATCACCGGGCCGCGCTGATCACTCCGCGCCCGCCTCGCGGTCGGGCCCGATCTCCTCCGGCCCCTCGTCGACGCCCTCGTCCTCGTCCTCCGGCGGCCCCGGCGTGTGCAGGCTCAGCGCGCCGAAGACCCCCGGCACCACCTCGTCGCCCGCGAAGTCGGCGTTGACCTCGACGGCCACCCGCAGCCACTCCAGCGGCCACGCGGTCGCCCCGAGCCCCACGCTCGCGTCGGGCGCGCCGGTCACGCCGTCGCCGTCGACCGTGCCCTCGACCCGCAGCGCCGGCGCGATCATCGCATCCGGCCACCCCACGAAGGTCAGATCGCCCACCGCGAACACCGATCCGTCGAGCGCGCCCACGCTGCCGTCGTAGGCGATCGTCAACAGCTCGTGCGCCATGACCTCGCCGCCCAGGATCAAGTGATACAGCTCGATCGACGGATAGGTCGCCACCCCCGACCACGTCGACCAGCTCTCGGCCTCGTAGCCCACCGCGAAGCCGGTCCGCGTCGCCTCCCAGTCGAGGTCGTAGCCGAGGTGCACCGCGATCTCGTTGGCGTCGCCGAAGGCGAAGCCGAACTCGCCGCCGAGCAGGCGCCCGGGGCTCATGGTCTCGTAGTAATTCGAATAGGTCGGCAGCCGGTTGTTCCACAGGTCCCAGTCTTCGAGCCCGAAGCCGCTGTTGACCACGCCGCCGCGGATGAACGGCCCGCCGAGGTCGAGCTCGGCCTGCACGTACTCGGGCCGCACGTAGCGCGTCGGCGCCCAGTCGGCCGGGGGCTGCTCGATGACCTCACCCTCGATGGTGTCGACGAAGAAGTCGAGCTGCACGTCGAGCGTGAGGGCGCCCGCCGTCAGCAGGAACGCGCCTTCGAGCTGCGTGCCGCTCACCGCGGTGTCCTCGCCGCCCGGATCGAGGTAGCCGCCCGTCACCTCCGCGACCGCCCCGAACCACAGCTCCGTCTCGGCCTGCGCCACCGCTGGCGCCCCGCCGAGCACGAGCGCGCACAGCCACTTCGACCGAACGTCCATCGTCCCTCCTCGATGCGGATGCTTCAGTAGCACCCGTCCTTCGACAGTTGTATGCTCGAAGCACCTGCACACCGCCAAGGTGCCCCATGTCTCCCATCGCCGGCCCCCCGCGGGGGGTCCGCACCGAACTCCCCGGCCCCCGGGCGCAGGCGCTGATCCCTCTCGGCGCCTTCGACCTCCAGGCGGGCTATCGCTCCCTCATCATCGACGACGAACGAAGCGCGGGCTGCTCCCTCGTCGACGTGGACGGCAACGTCTACCTCGACCTGTTCAGCAGCTTCGCTCTCGGCGCGCTCGGATACAACCACCCCGCGCTGATGAAGGTCGCGACGAGCCCGGCCTTCGCCCGCGCGGCGGCCAACCCGACCTCGACGCCGTTCCTCACCACGTCGACGTGGCTCGACTTCATGTCGGCGCTGCACGACCGCTACGCCCCGCCCGGCATGGCGCGCGTCTTCTGCGTCGACGGCGGCGGCGAGGGCGTCGAGTCGGCGCTCAAGCTCGCGCTGATGACCCACGCCGAGCGCGCCCGCGCCGCCCGCGGCGAGCCGCGAAACCCGCTCGAGCTGCCGGCCGCGACGCAGGACGCCATCCTGCACAACCTCGGCAGCGACGCGGTGATCGTCGGCTTCGAAGGTGCCTTCCACGGCCGCGGCTTCGGCTCGCTCTCGGTGACCCACTCCAAGGTCACCCACAAGGCCGACATCCCGAGCTTCGCGTGGCCCACCGCGCCGTTCCCCGTCAGCCGCTGGCCGCTCGCCGAGCACGCCGACGAGAACGCCGCGCGCGAGGCGAAGGCGCTCGCCGAGATCGAGCGCATCTTCGACGCGCACGCCGGCCGCGTCGCCGGGGTCATCGTCGAGCCGGTGCAGTCCGAGGGCGGCGACCGCCACGCGAGCGCCGACTTCTTCCAGAAGCTGCAAGCGATCACCCGCGCCGCCGGCGCCGCGCTGATCTTCGACGAGGTGCAGACCGGCACCGGCGTCTCGGGCACGATGTGGTGCCACGAGCAGTTCGCGCTGCCGCACCCGGCCGATCTCGTCACCTTCGGCAAGAAGATGCAGCTCGGCGGCTGCTTCTGCGGGCCGGAGTACGCGGTGACCCAGTTCGGGCGCATGTACCAGACCCGCAACGGCGACCGCGCCCGCGCCATGCTCGCGCTCGCGACGCTCCAGACCATCGAAGGCGACGCGCTCCTCGCCAACGTGCGCGAGACCGGCGCCCGCTTCCTCGCCGGGCTCGAAGACCTCGCGAAGCGCCACCCGCAGCTCGTCAGCGAGCCGCGCGGCAAGGGCTTCCTGCTCGCCTTCGACCTGCCCACGCCCGCCGCGCGCGACGCCTTCCTCAAGGCCGCGCTCCGGCGCGGCGTCTTCGCCTCGTACACCGGCTCGCGCTCGGTGCGGCTGCGCCCGCACCTCATCACCGGGCCCGCCGAGGTCGACGAGGCGCTCACCGCCTTCGACGCCGCGCTCCGGGAGGTCGCATGAGCAGCTTCACCATCGATCCGAGCGACCTCTTCCCCGGCGAGGGCGCCGCCAAGTTCGAGCGCGCCTCGGCGCGCTTCCGCTGCGACGAGGTCACCGATCCCGACGGCCCCGACTTCGCCGAGGCGTGGGACGCGATGGCCGGATTCTTCCTGCCCCGCAACGAGATCGAGCGCCGCGGCGTGCTCGAGGAGTGCATGCGCGGCCCCGACGAGGGCGGCCCGATCACCGTGCGCTACCACTGCCTGATCTGGCGCGACCCCGACGGCGCGCTCGCCGGCGTGCGCGACTGCTTCGTCGCCGTCGAGCGCGAGGCCAACGCGGTCGTGGTGCTGCTCTCGCACAGCTACGTGCCGCCGCGCTTCCGCCGCAGCGGCGTCGCGACGCTCATCCGCACCGCGCCCGCGACGCTCGCCCGCCGTGAGTGCGCCGCCCGCGGGCTCGACCCGTGGCGCGCCGACATCATCCTCATCGCCGAGATGGAGCCGATCGATCCGAAGGAGCCGGGCACGCTGATCCGGCTGCTCTCGTATGGCCGCGGCGGCTTCCAGGTCGTGCCGCCCGAGACCTTCCCCTACACCCAGCCCGACTTCCGCGACCTCGACGCGCTCGGCCTCGGCGCCTCGCCGGTGCCCATGCCCGCCGTCATCCGCTACCTCGGCCACGAGCACCGCCGCGCGCTCCCGACCCGACTCCTCGGGGTCATCCAGCGCCACCTCGACAAGATCCACGAGCCCGCCTGCCGCCCCGCCGACCTCGCCGCGATCCACCACGACACCATGACCCGCCTCGGGAGCTTTCCCGGCGCCGAGGTCCCGCTGCTGTGGATCCCGCGCGACGCGCGCGAGGCCGGCGCGCTCGCCGAGCTGCTGCGGAGCCGGATGCTGCGCGCCTATCCCCAGCGCTTCCAAGTGGATCTGCCCGATCCCGACGCCGACCTCGCCGCGCTGCTCGCGCTCGGCGAGACCCTCGGATCGAGCGCGCCCGACCCGGTGATCCCCGGCGAGCCGACGGCCCCCGAGGTGCGCACCGCGATCCCCGGCCCCGCCTCGGAGGCGCTGCGCGCGCGCCATCACCGCCACCAGGACGCCCGCCCGATCCACTTCTACCAGGACCCGCGCCGGAGCCTCGGCAACTACATCGTCGACGTCGACGGCAACGTGCTGCTCGACCTCTACGGCCACATCGCCGCGCTCCCGATCGGCTACAACCACCCCGATCTGCTCTTTGCGTGGCGCTCGGGGCGCTTCGATCACTGCGCCGGCTACCGCCCCGCGCTCGGCGTCGCGCCGACCCCCGAGTGGGTCGAGCTCGTCGAGGGCACGCTCATGCGGATCGCACCCCAGGGCATGAGCCACGTCGTCACCGTGACCTCGGGCTCCGAGGCCGTCGAGAACGCGGTCAAGGCCGCCTTCGTCGCGCTCGCGACCCGCCGCCGCGGCGGCGCCGAGCCGAGCGCGGCCGATCTCGAGGCGGTGATGCTCAATGCCCAGCCCGGCAACGACCGCTACAAGGTGATCTCCTTCGAAGGCGGCTTCCACGGCCGCACCCACGGCGCGCTCTCGCTCACCCGCTCCAAGCCCATCCACAAGCTCGACATCCCGGCGTTCCCCTGGCCGGTCGTGCCGTTCCCGGCCAACCGCTTCCCGCTCGCCGAGCACGCCGAGCACAACGCCGCCGCCGAGGCCCGCTCGCTCGAAGCGGTCGAGGCGATCGTGCGCGCGCACCCCGACGAGGTCGCCGCGCTCATCGTCGAGCCGATCCAGGGCGAGGGCGGCGACCGCCACGCGAGCCCGGCGTACTTCCGCGCGCTGCGCAAGCTCTGCGCCGCGCACGGCGTCGCGTTCATCGTCGACGAGGTGCAGACCGGCGGCGGCGGCACCGGCCGCTTCTGGGCGCACGAGGCGTGGCAGCTCGACGAGCCGCCCGACATCGTCACCTTCTCCAAGAAGACCCAGATCGGCGGCTACTACTGCCGGCCGGCCTACGCCGCGCCGCAGCCGTTCCGCATCTTCAACACCTGGCTCGGCGACCCGCTGCGGCTCGCGCAGCTCGAGGTCATCGTCGACGTCATCGAGCGCGACCGGCTGTTGCAGGTCACCACCCGCAGCGGCGAGGCGCTCGTCGCCGGCCTGCGCGCGCTCTGCGAGGCCCACCCGCACCTCTTCGCCGAGGCCCGCGGCGCCGGCACCTTCGCCGCGATCGACGTCGCCGATGCCACCCGCCGCGACCTGCTCGTGCGCGAAGCCGCCCGCCGCGGCCTCGAGCTCGGCGGCTCCGGCGTGCGCACGATCCGGTTCCGCCCGGCGCTGATCTTCGGCCGCCGCCACGTCGAGCTCGCGCTCGAACGCCTCGACGCCGCCGCCCGCGCGCTCGGGCCCAAGGCCAGCGCCTGACCGTGCTCGACCCCCGCCGCGACTTCGACGACAACCGCTCGGTCTGGTGGCAGAGCGCGCCGCCGACCGAGCCCTTCCCCCCCGCGCGCGGTGAGATCAGCGCCGACGTCGCCATCATCGGCGGCGGCTTCACCGGCTGCTCGACCGCCTACCACCTCGCCCGCCGCTTCCCCGACAAGCGCATCGTGCTGCTCGAAGCCCGCCGGATCGCCAACGGCGCGAGCGGCCGCAACGGCGGGCTCATGCTCAACTGGATCACCGGCGTCGACGTCACCGCGCCCGAGCGCGCCGCCGAGATCCACCGCGTCACCCGCGCCGGGATCGACCGCATCGCCGGCATCATCGCCGAGCACGGCCTCGACGTGCGCTGGCGGCGCGACGGCGCGCTCAACCTCTTCACCGATCCCCGCCGCGCCGACGCCGCCGCCGCCGAGGTCGAGGCGCTCGCGCCGACCGGGCTGCCGCTGCAATACCTCACCGGCCCCGCGCTCGCCGCCCGCTGCGACGCCGCCGGCGTCTACGGCGCGATCTACGACCCGACCGAGGGCCACCTCGACGGCGTCAGCTACCTGCGCGCGCTCACCCCGGTGCTGACCTCGCTCGGCGTCGCCATCTACGAAAACACCCCGGTGCTCCGCGTCGAAGAGGGCGCGACCTGCCGCCTCACCACCCCCGACGCGACCGTGCGCGCGCCCGCGATCGTGCTCGCGACGAATGTCTGGGGCCCGAAGCTCGGCTACTTCAAGGGTCAGGTCTTCCCGCTGCACAGCCACGTCGTCGCCACCGCGCCGCTCTCCCGCGCCGAGTGGGCCGCGCGCGGTCTCGGCGAGGGCAGCGGCTACGACGACGACCTCGATCGCATCGCCTACGGCTGCCTCAGCGAGCGCGGCGAGCTCGTCTTCGGCGGCGGGTCGAACGCGGCGTATGACTATGTCTTCGGCGGCGGCCTCGCGTGGCACGACCGCCCGACCCGCGCCTTCGACGCCGTCACCGCCCGCCTGCGCGCCTACCACCCGCGCGCCGCCGACGTCCCGATCGCGCACCGCTGGACCGGCACCCTCGGGCTCACCCTCGCCCGGGTGTGCGCCATGGGCGTGCGCGGGGCGCATCGCAACGTCTACTATGCCTTCGGCTACTCGGGGCATGGCATCACCCTCGCCAACATGGCGGGCGAGGTGATCTGCGACATCTACAGCGACGCCGACGAGCGATGGCGGGGGCTGCCCTTCTATCAGCCGAAGCTGTACTGGATCCCACCCGAGCCGATGCGCTGGGTGGGATACCAGCTCTTCACCCGCGCCACCGGCCGCTCGCCGCGTCGACGCGGCTGACCCGCGGCCTCGGGCGCGGTCTCAGGCGCTCTTGATCTCGGTCCAGATCTGATCCCACGCCGCGGTGGCTTCGGCGAGATCCTTCTGGTACTCGAGCTTGGCGAGCTCGGCCGGATCGGGGAACGGCACCGGGCGCTCGAGCAGCTTCGACGCCGGCTCGTTGGGGGTGCCATAGCCGGTGTGGTTCGAGATCGACGCGCCGACCTCGGGCCGCAGGATGTAGTCGAGGAAGGCATGGGCGGCCTTCGGGTGCGGCGCGTTCTTGGGGATCACCATCGAGTCGGCCCAGATCGCGCCGCCCTCCTTGGGCATGACATAGGCGATCTGGTCGTTCTCGGCCTTGGCCTGCGCGGTGTCGCCGTTCCAGAGCTGCGCGATCCACACGTCGCCGGCGATGAGCTGCGCCTTGACCGGCGCCGAGAGGTAGCTCTTGAGCAGCGCCTTGGCGGTGATCGCGTCGGTCTTGGCGGTCGCGAGCTCGGCGGGATCGGTCGAGTTGAGGCTCTTGCCGCGGTACTTGAGCCAGCAGCCGATGACATCGCGCATGTCATCCATCTGCGTCATCTTGCCCTTGTACTGCGCGTCGTGGAAGACCGCCCACGAGTCGGGCGGGCTCGTGACGAGATCCTTGCGGTAGGCGATGCCGGTCGTGCCCCACTGCCAGGGCACGGTGTACTCGTTCTGCGGGTCGAACGAGGCGCCGCGGAAGATCGGCGAGATGTTGCCGAGGTTCTTGATCTTGCTGCGGTCGAGCTTCTGCATGAGCCCGAGCTGGCTGAGCACCATCACCGCGTAGCCCGAGGGCACGACGAGGTCGTAGCCGCCACCGCCCGCTTGCAGCTTGGCGATCAGCTCCTCGTTGGACTCATAGGTGTCATAGGTGACCTTGACGCCGAACTCCTTTTCGAAGTTCTTGACCGTGTCTTCGGCGATGTAGTCCGACCAGTTGTAGATGTGCAGCTCGCCTTCGAGCTTGTCATCGGCCTTGGCGGCCTCGGCGCCGGCGGCCTGGGTGCCGGTCGAGGGCGCGCCGCCCGCCTCGGGGGCCTTGTCGCCGCCCTTGCAGGCCGACAAGAGCGCGCCGATCGACGGCAGCGCGAGGCCGGCGATCAGCGCGCGGCGCACGAAGGCGCGCCGATCGAGGCGCCCGCTCTGGAGCGCGTCGATCAACGAAGCGACGCCGCGCTCGGCGGCCGGGTCGAACTCATCGGACATGGCATCTCCCTCCCTGTTGGCGACGGTCCCGCTCAACCACGCGAGAGCGGGCGATCCTGGCTGGCCCGATCGGCCACCCAGATGAGCACCGCGGTCACCACGATGATGATCGTGCTGATCGCGTTGATGCTGGGTTCGATGTTCTTGCGCACCATGCTGTAGACGACGATCGGCAGCGTCGACGAGCCGGGGCCGGCGACGAGCGACGTGATGACATAGTCATCGAATGACATGGTGAAGGCGAGCAGCGCGCCGGAGAGGATGCCCGGCCAGAGCTGCGGCACCGTCACCCGCCAGAAGGTCGTGACCTCGTCGGCGCCGAGGATCAGCGCGGCCTCTTCGAGGTTGCGATCCATGCCTTCGAGGCGGGCGCGCACGACGATGGTGACGAATGAGATGTTGAAGGCGATGTGCGCGATGATGATCGTCGCGACGCCGAGCTCGAGCCCGATGAAGACGAAGAGGATCAACAGCGAGATGCCGACGACGATCTCGGGCGTCACCACCGGCACGTAGAGCAGCGTCTCGAGCAGCGTGCGGCCGCGGAAGCGATGGCGGGCGAGGCCGAGCGCGAGCAGGGTGCCGAGCAGCGCGGAGACGACGGTGCTGACGCCGCCGACGAGCAGACTCATCTTGAGGCCGCCGAGGATGTCGGCGCGCTCGAAGAGGCGGACGTACCACTCGAAGGTGAAGCCCTCCCACTCGACGCTGAACTTGGACGCGTTGAACGAGAAGAGCACGAGCACGAGGATCGGGATGTGGAGGAAGAAGTAGACCGCGCCGGCCGCGGCGAGGAGCCAGCCGGGGAGCTTGGTGCGCATCTCAGGCCTCCCCTTCGTTGCGGCCGCGCAGGTAGGCGAGCACGGCGACGAGCACCACGGCCATCACCACGAAGCTCGCCGCCGAGCCGAAGGGCCAGTTGCGGGCGGCGGTGAACTGGTTCTGCACCAGGTTGCCGATCATCATCTGCTTGGCCCCGCCGAGCAGGTCGGGGGTGAGGAACGAGCCGAGCGCAGGGATGAAGACGAGGAGCGCGCCGGCGACGACGCCGGGCAGCGACAGCGGCAGCACGATCTGGAGGAAGCGCGCGGGTGGCCTGGCGCCGAGGACCTCGGCGGCCTCGGTGAGCGAGGTGTCGAGCTTCTCGAGGCTGGTGTAGATCGGCAGGATCATGAACGGCAGGTAGCCATAGACGAGCCCGGCGAGCACCGCGAACGGGGTGTAGAGCAGCGTCAATGGCTGGTCGATGAGACCGAGCTTGAGCAGGAGCCCGTTGACGAGGCCGGTGTCACGGAGCAGGAAGATGATCGCGAAGGTGCGGACGAGGAAGCTCGTCCAGAACGGCAGCACCACGAGGAAGACGAGCAGGTTCTTCCAGCGGCCGGCGCGGGCGATGACATAGGCGACGGGGTATCCCATCAAGAGACAGATGACGGTCGTGACGATGGCATAGACGACCGTGCGGCCGAGGATGCCGAGGTAGAGGCCGTCGAAGAAGCGCACGTAGTGTTCGACGGTGAACTCGTAGACGACGCCGCCATAGATGCCACGCTCCATGAAGCTGTAAGCGAGCATGAAGAGGAGCGGGACGAGGAAGAAGACGACGAGGAAGGCGACGCCCCACCCCATCAGCGCCCAGGCGCGGGCGGTGGGGCGGGTGGAGAACCAGCGGAGGAGGCGTTGCCGGAGCGCGTTCAAGCCCGGTCCTCCTCGAGGGCGCGGCCGTCTTCGATGTACCAGGTGAGGGTGGCGGTGTCGCCGGGGCTCCAGGCCACCGGGCGGCGGAGCTGGCCTTCGTTGCGGACGGCGGCGGTGAGCTCGTGGCCGTCGGGGAGCGCGACGCGGACGTGCAGCATCTCGCCGCGGTAGACGATCTGGCGCACGGTGACGGGGAGCGTGTTGTGCCCGACGGGCGGGCGCTCGTCGAGCGGGCGGAGCGCGACGCGTTCGGGGCGGACGCTGACGGTGATGGGGCCGATGGCGGGCAGCCATTCGGGGGCGTGGATCTCGAAGGTGGCGTCGCCGATGCGCACGGTGGCGTGGTCGCCGTCGCGGCCGGCGAGCTCGCCGTGCAGGAAGTTGCTCTCGCCGATGAAGCGGGCGACGAAGGCGGTGCGGGGGTGCTCGTAGATCTCGGCCGGGGTGCCGAGCTGGGCGACGCGGGCGCTGTCCATGACCGCGATGCGATCGGACATGGTGAGCGCCTCTTCCTGGTCGTGGGTGACGTAGACGAAGGTGATGCCGAGGCGCTTGTTGAGCGCCTTGAGCTCGAACTGCATCTCCTTGCGGAGCTTGAGGTCGAGGGCGCCGAGGGGCTCGTCGAGGAGCAGGATCGGGGGTTCGAGGACGAGCGCGCGGGCGAGCGCGACGCGCTGGCGCTGGCCGCCCGACAGCTCGGCGGGCTTGCGGCGGCCGAAGGTGTCGGGGGGGAGGCGGACCATGTCGAGGGCCTGGGTGACGCGGGTGGCGATGTCGGCTTGCGGGACCTTGCGCTGTTCGAGGCCGAAGGCGACGTTGCGCTCGACGGTGAGGTGGGGGAAGAGCGCGTAGTTCTGGAAGACCATCGAGATGTTGCGCTCATAGGGGCGGCGGCGGTTGACGACGTCGCCGAGGATGCGGATCTCGCCGCCGTCTTCGTCGGGCTGCTCGAAGCCGGCGAGGAGGCGCAGCGTGGTGGTCTTGCCGCAGCCGGAGGGGCCGAGGATGGAGAAGAACTCACCGGGCTCGATGTCGAAGCTGATGCGTTTGACGGCCTTGGTCTGGCCGAAGGTCTTGCTGACATCGATGAACTGGACGACGGGGGCGGTGGGGGTGGGGCGCGGCGGTCGGTCCATTCCGGGGGCACCTCGTGGGGGGGTGGTCGGTGATCGGGGGGAGAATAGCAGGTTGTGGCGCGGGGGGAGGGGGTTGGTGGCGGTGGGGGGTATTTTTGGTGGCGGGGGAGTGGCAGGGGTGAGGGTGAGTGGTGGCATGTGGTGAAATGTCTGTTGGCGTGGATCGGATGGTGGGGTGGCTGGCGCGGGTGCGGGGGTGGACCGGGAGGGTCTGGGAGGATGGGGGCGGGGTGGCTCGTGGGTGGCTTGGTGGGTGGGATGGCCTGGTGGGTATGGTGGGGGGGTTGGCTTGGTGGGTGGGATGGCTTGGTGGGTGGATGGCTTGGTGGGTGGATGGCTCGGCGGAGCGATGGCATGGTGGGTGGGCCGCGAGCGCGGTGGTGTGGGGCCAGGGAGGCGGGGCGGCGGTGGTGGTGGGGCGGGGGCGTGGCTGGCTTGGACCGGGGCGTCGCGGGTCGCGCATCGGCGCGGGTGAGGCGGTGGTCGATGGGGGCGGGTGTGGGTGGTGGGTGAGAGGGGAGGGGGCGGGGCGCCTCAGAGCCCCGCGGCGCCCCGGTCCGCGCCGGACGCCACGCGCGCACGAGCGGTGCGCTGCCTGGGCGAGCGGAGGGGCCGACCGGGGGTAGGAGTGGGGGTGGTGGTCGAGTGGTCGTTGTCCGAGCGGATGGTTGGAGCGGTTGGAGCGAGGGACCCAACGGCGACTCTGTGGTGGATCGGGAGGTGATCGGCAGGGGCACCGGGCCGCTGTGGCGGTTCGAGGGGCGGGGCGAGGCGGCGGGGCGAAGGGTGGGGTGAGCGGGAGGTGAAGGCGGGGTGAGAGGGGGGCGGGAGGCGGGGGGCGGGGCGCGGGTCGCGGTGCTGGCGCCGGAAGCGGAATGGAGCGGGCGTCGAGGTTGGAAGTCGATGGGAGGGGGGCAGGCGGGCGTCTCGGGTGGCGGGGTCTCTCGGGGTGGGGAGTGATGGGTGGGGCGCTCGATGCCGCGATGGCTCGGCTCGCGCGGCGGGAATGCTCACCGGGGTGTGGCCTCGCTGTGGACGGTGGCGATGCGAACTGCCATCATCCATGGGCGTTCAATGCGAGGCTGGCCGATGTTGCTCTCCCGAAGCGTGCTGATCCTGACAGCGGGTGTCCTCATCAGTGGATGTCTCGCCGAGCCCTTCGCGTCGTGGGACGCGTGGCACTGCGACGCATGGGGCGGCAAACCCGCGGTCAAGGCGCCCGACGACTTCGACGAGTCCCCGAAGGCGTGCGGCGCGTGCGGCCGCACCTGTGCCCTTCCGGGGGTCGCGGAGCATGCCTGTCGGATCGGCATCTGCCGCGCCGTCGGCTGCGCGCCGGGCTACTTCGACGTGGACGGGGACGCCGAGAACGGCTGCGAGTGCCGCGGTGAGACGGCCGAGCGGTGTGTTGCGTGCGACGCGGCCGAGGTGGGCTTCGATGGGCTCGACAATGACTGCGACCTGCGGGTCGACGAGCAGGTCGAGCCCCGATACGAGGTCGCGATGGGCGAGGCGGGCTATGATCCGTACGTCGACGGCGTCATCATCCGGCGACCCGAGCGGACCCGGCGGCCCAATGGTGAGCTGGGCGAATACGACTTCTGGGGCAAGGAGCTGATCACTCGGGCGGCGCCCACGAGTCGGGCTCACTGCGGTGCGGCCGAGGCAGCGTGCGAGGGGGATGGCAATCACGACGTCGATTGTCGCCCCGCGGGCGACGGCGTCCCGGTGTGCCGGCGGGCGTGGCTGACCGATCGTTATGTGCCGCCGGCCCCGCTGCCAGAGGTGGACGCGGTCGAGCTGCCGCGCGAAGAGGAGGGCAAGCCCGGCGCGGAGCCGGAGCCGGCGGGGCGATACAAGATCCGCGACACCTGCGGCGACGGGATCGACGACGACCGCAACGGCGTGATCGACGACGGCTTCGACTGCCGCACGCTCGTGCCGGTGGTGGCGAGGACGAAGTGTCAGGGGCGCACGCCTTCGTATGGCTGCCCGGCGACGATGGTGGCGCTGCCCGATGTGTTCCCGGCGCCGCCGCTGGCGCCGGGGGAGACGGCGGGGCCGGTGGCGTACATGACCCGTGACGTGTGGTTCGACCTGTATGAGGCCAACGAGACGCAGTTTCAGCGGTTCTTGCGGGCGACGGGGCGGTGTGACGCCGAGGTCATCGATCGGCACCCGCTGTGCGATGCGGTCGTCGATGGGGCGGCCGCGCTGCCGGCGACGGGGCTCAACTGGTGTGAGGCATACGATTATTGTCAGTGGGCCGGCAAGCGGCTGCCGACCGAGGTGGAGTGGCTGCGGGCCTTCGGAGCGGAGGGCTTGTATACGCGCGTAAACAGCGCCGGCCCCTGCGGGGGAGAGACGCCGCCGCAGAGCGCCGAGTGTGGCGGGGTCGGGGTGGCATCGACGACGCGGCTGGCGGGGGCGGTCGTGCGCGGCACGGCGGTTCGCAAGACGACGAGCGCCAACGTCTTCGGGAACGTCGCCGAGTGGCTGTTCGACGCGGCGGTCGACCCCTGCGAGCTGCCGTGGGTGGGCTGCGTCGGTGGGGTGCCGGCATACGCCAAGGAGATCCCGGTGGACCCGGTGTGGACGCCGGCCGAGCCGGACGTGATGCGGATGCGGCTGCTGCGCGGCGGCGGGTGGGACAGCGAGGCGGGCGCGCTCGGGCGGGATGGGCGGTTGTTCGCGCTGCCGGGGGTGCCGGGGCATCACTACGGGGTGCGCTGCGCGCAGAGCGCGGATCCGGCGGATGCGGGGTGGGCGCCGTATGAGGATGAAATCCCGTCGGAAGACCATGTGCTCTGTGTGCACACGCCGAGACCGGCGCGGGTCGCGCGGCGGAGCGGCGGGCGGGCGCTCGCGCGCGCGGTCGATGCCTGCTTCGTCGAGAACGACGCCGCGGGCATGGCGGGCTGGCAGCTCGGCGCGGTCGCCCGGCTGGTCGCCGATCCGGTGAGTCCGCTGCTGCTCCAACTCGACGGCGCCAGCGGCGTCGAGCCGATGCTGCGGGTCGAGGTCGGGCTCGACCCCGGCAGCGAGGCGTTCTGGCTGCGTGGCGCCGAGCCCGGGCCGATCGCGGCGCCGGGGTGCCGCCTCGACGACTGCCGGTTCGTCGCTGCCTCGGCTGAATTGCACCTCGCGCGTCGCAACTTCGGGGTGGTGCCGCTCGCGCTCCTCTCGGGAAGAACGCTGAGCGCGAGCGAGCAGCGCGGCGCGAGCTGCCTCGGGCCGACGTCGACCACCGCCATACTCTGGCGCTTCGAAGTCACGCTCGCCGCCGCCGACGTCGAGCGCCTCTTCGCGCGCTCCGACGCGGCCGAGGCCGCGTGCGCGCGCTTCACCTGCGTGGAGCCGGTCGAGCCGGCGAGCTGCGCGACGACCTGCCCCGGCTGGCACCTCACCCTCGACGTGGCGCTCGAACGCCTCATCGCGCCCTGAGTCAGACCCGGACAGCGCCCGCCGCGATCGTCCTAGTCCCTCGGCCCCGCACCCTACACAGCTCCGAGGAGGCATGATGCGGCCGGGCTGGCTCGCGGTGGCGCTCGTCTGCGCGGGCGTCGCCGGCTGCGACGATGGCTCAGGATCGATGGATGGCATGGGCGGATGGCCGGCCGAGGGCGACAGCGGAGACTGGCCGGTGCCCGATAGTGGCCCGCCGACGCTGCTGATCCACCACATGCAGGTGCGCGGCAGCGAGAACAGCTACCACCTGGCCCCCGATGAGCGGGCGCCCGTCGAGCTGCAATACAGCCACCCGCCGTTCGCGACGCAGCTCGGCGCCCAGGGGCTGCGGCTCTTCGACTTCGACACTGCCTACAACTCGGCTGCCGCCGCGGTCGAGGTCTACGCCCACGATCTCGGCGACGAGGGGACCCGTTGCCACTTCATCGGCTTCTGCCTCCTCGAGATGGCGGCGTGGTCCGACGCCAACCCGCACCACGCGCCGGTCTTCGTGCTGATCGAGTCCAACGTCGCTCAGGATCTGCAGAACGGTTTGCAGTATCTCCAGCGCGACATTCGCAGTACGCTCGGCCGCGAGCGGCTGTACATCCCGCTTGACCTGCAAGGGCGACATGCCAACGTGCGCGACGCCGTGCTCGCCGATGGCTGGCCGCCGATCGACACGCTGCGCGGTCGCTTCATCTTCGTGCTGCACGACCGGGATCGAGCGCGCGCAGGGTACCAGCGGGGGATGACATTGGTGGCCGATCCCGAGCGGCTGCTGTTCATGCTCGCCGACACGCCGGAAGACGAGTGGGCGGCGTTCTTCTCGTTCGATGTCATCGACGACGAGGCGACGGTCTCATCGCTGATCGCGCAAGGCTTCCTGGTGCGCACGATCGTCGACGATCCGATCAACCGCGAGCGCGCCATCGCGCTGGGCGTGCACCTGCTGAGCAGCCGTTACCCGGTGCAGAACCTGCCCCGGGGCGCGCTCGGTGGGTGGCCGGTGGCGTGCAATCCGGTGACGGCGCCCGCGGGCTGCGAGCCGTGGATGATCGAGCCGGAGGATGGGCCTTGACCCGGGCAACGGGCGGCCGCGCGCGGGTCTTCGCGGGGTGGCTTCGCCGGTGACGCCGGTCGGCGTTCGGGATGGCAGCGACCGGCAGCCATCCGGCAGGACGAGAACCGGCGGTCCGATCGGGCGTGTGCCCGGGCGGTCACGGCCGGCTCAGAAGGAGACGCCCATCGTGAAGGCGAGGGCGCGCCACTCCCGTGGCTGGTCGCGGACGTTCGGGTCGAAGGTCTTCGCGCCGACGCGTTCGCCTTCGACGTTGCGAAACACCCGCTCGGCGCCGAGGACGGCGAGGGGCTGGTAGAGCGCGATCCATTCGACGCCGAGGGTGAAGACGTCCCAGTGCCATCGGCTCGCGAGGGTGATCTCGGCGCCCATGTCCCAGGTGATGATGTCGTCGGAGGTGATCGAGGCGAGGCAGGCGGGCTCGTCCTGGCAGAAGCCGCTGGCGAACGCGCGCCCGATGGCCTCGCCGAGGCCGGTGCCATCGGTGAAGCGGCGGTAGCGGACGCCGCCGCCGAGGCGGAGGGTGTCGGTGAGGTAGCGGGCGACGCCGAAGCTCCAGCCGGTGGAGCCGTAGCCGCGCGCGAAGGGGTCGCCGGCGGTCTGGAGGCGGCCTTCGAGCACGAAGTCGGGGGAGACTTGCAGGCCGAGGGTGGCGTAGATGCCACCGACGGTGGTGTGCGTGTACTCCCCGCCTTCGATGGCGCCGAGGTGCATGCCGCCTTCGACGCTGAGGGTGTCGGCGGCGCGCTGGTCGCGGTTGGTCTCGGCGTGGGCGAGGGGCGCGAGGAGGAGCAGGGCGAGGGTGAGGGCGCGCATGTCTGGCCTCCGATGATGAAAGACACGGGGGCGGACTCAGCACGCGGCGTGCCAGTCATCGGAGAGGGAGGGCAGCGCGGGATCGCTGCGGGCGGATCAGCGCGCGGGCACGATCGAGAGCACGGCCTCGATGATGGCTTCGTCGTCGCGGGGCTCGGCCTGGTTGAGCGTGGCGGCGAAGGTGAGGTCGAGCGCGGGGCAGTGCACGGCCTGGGTGGTGAAGAAGCCATAGCCGGCGTAACACTCGACGCCGTCGACGCGGAGGCGGTTGATGCCGAGGCCGCCGTCGATGCCGAAGAAGGCGCCGCGGCCGACCGCGGGCATGGTGGTGAAGGTGGCGCGCGTCTCGGGGCGGGTGAAGACGCCGCCTTCGGGGGCGAAGAGGGCGTCGAAGAAGCGGACGAGGTCGCGGGTGGACGAGACGAGGCCGCCGCCGCCGAAGAGATCCCACGATGGGTCCCAGCCGCGGGTGTCGGTGTCTTCGATGTAGGGGTGGGTGAAGCGGGCGGCGGCGTCGGCCGGGGCGGGTTCGAGGGATTCGAGCCAGGTGTCGGTGAGGCCGAGGCGCTCGAACTGCAAGAGCTCGCGGAGCGCGGCGGCGAGGGGGCGGCCGGTGGCGACCTCGATGATCTCGGCGGCGAGGAGGTAGTGGGTGTCGCCGTAGTGATAGGCGGCGCCGGGGGCGTTCTGGCGGCGGCCTTCGCTCATGGCGAGCGCGATCTGTTCGGCGCGGGTCCAGCGGTGGGTGGGATCGAGGAGGAGGGTGGCGTAGAAGCTCGGCGCCTCGGTGTAGTCGAAGACACCGGCGGTGTGTCCGAGGAGCTGGCGGAGGGTGATGACATCGGTGGCATAACCATCGGCGCGGAGCGCGGCGGCGGTTGCGGGGGTGAGGCGGGCGGCGATGGGTTCGTCGAGGCGGAGGGTGCCGCGTTCGACGAGCACGAGCGCGGCGGCGGCGACGAAGGTCTTGGTGACGCTGGCGGCGCGGAAGAGGTCGGTGGGCGCGAGCGGGCGGCCGCGGAGGCGGGCGCGGCCGGCGGCGCCGGCGTAGGTGAAGCCGGGGGCGCGGACGGCGAGGAGCACGCCGGGCACGCTGGGATCGGCGGCGACGACGCGGGCGAGCGCGGCGTCGAGCGCGGCGGCGCGGGCGTCTCGGGGGGCAGCGGCGTCGCGCAGGGCGGTGGCGGCGTCGGAGACGGCGGGCGCGGCGTCGTGCGCGCGCATGTCGGCGGGCGCGGCGGGGGTGCCGGTGCAGGCGGCGAGGAGGAGCGAGAGCGCGGGGGGGAGCGCGCGCATGGGCGGCCTCGGTGGGCTGTGGGGGACGCCCGGTTGTAGCGCGGGGTCGATGGGGCGGCAAGGGGCGGAGATGACGCGCGCGCGGCGTCGGGGTGGGCGTTGGAATCGGGCTTGGGTCTGGGTCGGGACCGGGGGCGGGTTCGAGGTCGAGGCCGGCGTCAGGGCTGTCGTCAGGGCCCTCGTCAGGGCCCGGACCGGCGGCGCCAGGGCGGGCGCCTTTCGCGGCGGCCGGCGCGCAGGATCAGGCGGACGATGTGACCGATCCGGAGATGCAGGGTGGTGCGTCCGGGACCGTGCAGGGTGATGACGAGATGGGGGCTGGGGTGGCGCTCGAAGCCGAGGCCCGCGCTGAAGGCTGGTTCGGGTCGGGCGCCGGTGAAGTGCCGGCTCCACCCGGGCCCGGGGTCGAAGCCGCCGCCGGGCGGCGAGGCGTGGCCGAGCGTGAGCTCGAGGCCGGTCGCGAGGTAGACCATCAGCGGGCAGCGCGCCTCCGGTCGCCCGTGCGAGAGGTCGGCCAGCGCGCGGAGATCGCTGAGCACCTGGCTGTAGGGTTGAGGGTCGACGCGCAGACGCATCGTGATGTCTGCCGGCAGGCTCAGCAGGATGAGGCGTCGCGTCTCGGGGACGCCGAAGCCGAGCCAGGCGCAAGCCCAGGCGAGCGCGTGCACGTAGTGATTCTGATTGCGGGTCATGTCCACGACACACCTCCGAAAGGGTCGATGTCACATCCACGCGGCGCCCGTCGCGCTGCGTGGGCCTCTCTTGGCGGCCGGTTCGCTGTTTCCCCGTCAGTGAACCTCGGGTGTATTCACCTCCATGATGACATACGCCGTCGCCACATCCCCATCGTGGCTCAGCGAGAGGTGGAGTCGGCAGGGGCCGACGAGGGCCGCGAGCGGCTCGGTGAGCCGGAGCGCGGGGCGGTGCCAGTGGTCGGTGACGACCTCGATGTGGCGGAGGTCGATGGCGGCGGTGAGCGGGGGCTGGCCGAAGCGGCCGGCGCTCCAGGCTTTGATGAAGGCTTCTTTGGCGGCGTAGCGGGCGGCGAGGTGGCGGGCGGGATCGGCGGAGGCGCGGGCCTGGGCGGCGAGGCGTTCGCCGGGGGTGAAGACGCCGGCGGCGAAGCGGGAGGCGGGGTCTTGGAGCTGGCGGCGGAAGGCGGGGATGTCGACGAGGTCGACGCCGATGCCATGGATCATGGCACACCTGCCATGGTCATGATGCCATCGATGCGAGATCCCATGCCATCGTGTTGTGATGACATGGCATCGCGATGAGATGCCATCCCGAGGGGCCGCGCGCTCATGCGGCGCCGCCCGGGCTGACATAACACCCGCGCGCGGGGTCGAAGCGCGCGGCGGGGTCGAGCAGCAGCCGCGCCTCTTCGGCCTGCGCGGCGGCGCTGTCGGGGGCGGTGAAGCGGCGGTGGGTGCGCTTCTGTAGGCGGGGCCTCGCCCATGAGGATGGCGCGCGCGGCGGCGGGTGGCGGCGCGGTGGCGGTCGGCGACGCGGGCGCGCCAGGCGGCGGCGTCGGCGGGGGAGCGCGGCTTCGAAGAGTTTGCGGGTGCACGAGCGCGACGGCGCTGACGTGGCCGAAGCCGAGGCTGGGTGAGCAGGCCGGCGCGGAGGGGGACGGCGGGGCCGAGGTGGAGGGCGGTCGGTGAAGGCGAGGTGGTGTAGGGCGCCATCGCGGGTCGAGCGCGTCGAGGTTGCGGTTGCCGGGGATGACACCGCGGGTGAGCGACTGGCAGAGGCCGTTGAGCTGCCATGCGGCGGCGCCGCCCTTGGCGTGGCCGGTCAGGGTCTTCTGGGAGACGGCGAAGAGGGGGTTGCCGGGGGTGCGGCCGAGCGCGCTCTGGATGCGGTGGTGCAGGGCGTTCTCGTTGAGGTCGTTGGCGGTGGTCGAGGTGTCGTGCTTGTAGACGAGCGCGATGTCGTCGGCGCACAGGCCGTGGGCGGCGAGGGCGCGGCCGAGGGGGGAGGCGGGGCCGCCGAGGGCGGCGGCGAGGGCGCCGAGGCCGGGGGCGGGGATGCTCTGCTGGATGCCATCGCCGAAGGAGCCGGCCCAGGCGAGGACGCCGTGTACGGGCAGGCCGAGGTCGCGGGCGATGTCGGCGCGGGCGAGGAGCACGGTGCCGCCGCCTTGCGCTTCGACGAAGCCGCGGCGGCGGGTGTCGTTGGCGCGGCTGAACTCGGCGGGTTCGAGGCCCATGGCGAGCAGGGCGTCGGTGTCGGCGGTGGCGCCCATGTCGGCGAAGCCGATGGCACCCTCGGGGCCGATGTCATCGAAGCCACCGGCGACGACGACGTCGGCGCGGCCGGCGAGGATCTTGTCGATGCCTTCTTCGAGGCTGACCGCGGCGGTGGCGCAGGCGCCGACGGGGTGGCTCATGGCGCCGTAGGAGCCGATGTAGCCTTGCACGACGTAGGCGGCGGCGACGTTGATGAGGGTCTCTTGCAGGATGTCTCCCTGGCGGCTCTCGCCGAGGATGTGATCCTGGTAGAGCCGGCGCAGCGATGCCATGCCGCCGATGCCGGCGCCCTGGGTGTTGGCGACGCGGGCGGGGTGGATGTGGGCGAGGAGCTCTTCGGGGGTGAGGCCGGCGCTCAGGAAGGCGTCGACGGTGGCGACGAGGTTCATCAGCGCGACGCGGTCGACGCGCTCGACCATGTCTCGGGGGATGCCATGGCGGGTGAAGTCGAAGCCATCGGGGATGAGTCCGGCGACGCGGGCGGCGAGGCGGGCTTGCCGGAGCACCTTGACCTCGGCGCCGGCGAGGCGGGTGACGGTCCATTGATCGGTGGCGGGGTCGCGGGTGATACGGGTGCGGGCGGGGTCGGCGGCGGCGAAGGCGCGGGCCTCGGCTTCGTGGGCGACGGGGAAGCTGAAGTCGCGGTCGAGCCAGACGGTGGCGTGCACGGGGAGCGCGGCCGGGTCGTAGCCGGCGACGGCGGGGTCGACGAAGCGGATCCCGGCGCGGCGGCGGACGGGGTCGGCGTAGCGGGCGGCGATGGCTTCTTCGGGGATGGACTCGCCGGTCTCGGCGTCGACCCAGCCGCCGCCGCGGGCGTCGGGGGCGTAGCGGATGAGGCCGGTGATCCAGGCGAGCTCGAGCACGGCGGCGGGGGAGAGGGCGTCGTCGACCTCGAGTTCGAAGCGGGTGCGGTCGGTGCCGCAGGGGCCGATCTCGCCGCGGCCGACGATGACGACCATGCGGTCGAGCGCGGGGGCGGCGGCGGGCCAGGGGATGGGGGCGGGCTGCGCCTCGGGGGCGGGCCATTCGGGGCGGCGGGTGACGGTGACCGGCGCGGGGGGGGCGTCGCCGCGGGCCTTCGTGTAGGCGGCGGTGAGGGCGGCGCGGCGGCGAGACCGGGTGGTCTCGGCTTCGAGGGCGGCGCGGATGCGGCCGACGGTGTCGCGCAGGTCGGGGATGGCGGCGAACCGACCGGTCAGGTCGATGGGGAGCGGGCGGTCGGCGGCGAGGCGGCGGGCGGGGGCGGCGCAGAGGGCGGCGATGAGGAAGCCCATCTCGGGGGCGGAGAAGGTGCGGACGGGGGTGGTCTCTTCGAGGCGGGCGGCGACGGGGTTGTTGTGGTCCATGAGGCCGGTGCCGCGGACCCAGCCGATGCGGGCGCAGCAGAGGGTGACGGCGTGGCCCCAGGTGTCGTGTTCGCTGTGCCATCTGGCGGCGAGGACTTCGAGGGCGGCCTTGGTCTCGGCGTAGAGGCCGTCGCCGCCGAAGGCGCCGTGGTTGGGGGAGAGGGGGAGGATGACGTGGCAGCGGTCGGCGGGCAGTCCGTGGGCGCGGTGGCGGGTGGCGAGGCCGGCGATGAGGCGCTCGACGCCGAGGAGCATGACGCGGAGGGTGGCGTGGGCGCGGGCGTCGAGGCGGTCGAGGGTGGCGGCGTCGGGGAGGGCGCCGAAGGGGAGGAGGAGGTCGGGGGACCAGGGGCGCTTCTTGACGCGGACGGTGGCGCCGGCCTGCTCGGTGAGGGGGGCGAAGAGCCAGTCGCAGAGGGCGTCGATGTCGGCCAGCGATGCCATGTTGCAGGGCACGACGTGCAGCTCGGCGCCGGGGGCGGCTTCGGCGCGGTAGAGGTCGCGGTAGAGGCGGCGGCGGGCGCGGGTGTCGGTGGTGGTGGTGACGACGACGCGGGCGCCGCCGCGGAGGAGGTGGCGGACGGCTTCGAGGGCGATGGAGCCGGGGCTCGCGCCGCTGACGACGGCCGTGCGGCCGGCGAGGGGGAGGGGGGCGCGGGCGGCGGCGGCCCAGGTGGCGTGGATGGCTTCGGGGGCGTCGACGGCGTCGGCGAGGCCGGCGACGAAGGCGGCGAGGTCGGGGGCTGGGGGGTCGGGGGCTTCGCGGTAGTGGAGGCCGGCGGCGTCGATGGTGAGCGCGGGGCGGGTGGGGGTGACGGCGGCGGGGCCGGCGCCCTCGCCGCGGGCGATGGCGTCGAGAAGGGCGGCGGCGGGCTGCGGGGCGCGGGCGGCGTACCAGCGGGCGGTCGCGGCGAAGGTGGGGTCGGCGGCGTAGAGCGCGAGGCGGGCGGGGGCCG
>JACKDM010000053.1 GCA_020633515.1 Myxococcales bacterium | reverse complement strand
GGCGGTCGGCGGGGTCCTTGGCGAGCAGGTGGTGGATCCAGGCTTCGAAGCCTTGGGGGACGGGGAGCCGGGGGCGCAGCGGGGGCGGGGGCGCGGTGGCGTGGGCGGTGAGGGTCGCCATGAGGCTGCCGGCGTCGGCGTAGGGCGGGGCGCCGGTCGCGAGCGCGTAGGCGATGCAGCCGAGCGCGTAGAGGTCGGTGGGCGGGCCGAAGGTGCGCCATTCGTTGCGGGCCTGCTCGGGTGCCATGTAGAGCGGCGTGCCGACGGGGCCCGAGGTGAGCGCGCTCTCCCCGCTCGCGACTTCGAAGGCGATCCCGAAGTCGGCGATGACGGGCTGGCGGCCGTCGAAGAGCACGTTGCTCGGCTTGAGGTCGCGGTGCACGATGCCATGCGCGTGGGCGTGGGCGAGGCCGGCGAGGAGCCGGAGGAGCCAGCCGCGGAGGGTGGCATGGTCGATGGCATGGGCGAGGCGGTCGGCGAGGGTGCCGCCGTCGTGCCAGTCCATGACGAGGAAGGGGGCGGCGGCGAGCCCGGGGCGGCCGAGCGCGGCGGCGGCGGCGTCGGGGAGGCGGCCGTGCTCGTGGATCCGCACGATCGCGGGGTGGTCGAGGCGGGCGGCGGCGCGGACCTCGCCGCCGAACCAGCGGTGGAAGGTCTCGCGGCGGCGCTGGGGGCCGGTGACGATCTTGATGGCGACGGGGTGGTGGCTGGCGCGGTGGCGGCCGGCGTAGACCGATGCCATGCCGCCTTCGCCGGCGAGCTCCATGAGATCGAATGGCCCGAGCGGGATCGTCATGCCGCGTCCTCGATCGCTGTCGGGGGCGTCGAGGCTCACGATGGCCGATCGCGGGGTGGATGTAAACCGCTGGTGTCACACTGCGCGGCCGTCGTTCGCAGATTGCATGGGTGCCGGTGACAGAAGGAAGCAGGCATCGGCCAGCGAATCCGTCGGTCACTGCCGGGTCCTCACGTCGGCGCGATCGGCGTCGTCAGCGCGCGGCGCTCAGCTCGGCGTAGGTGGCGGGCACGTTGACGGTGACGTGGATCCAGTCCCACAAGGCATAGCCGCGGAAGTCGTCGAGGGTGACGGCGGCGACGGTCTCGTCGAGGGTGAGGCCGGCGTCGATGCTGTCTTGCACGCCGTCGATGAGGGCGTCGAGGTAGGCGATGGAGAAGTCGAAGCCGGCGGCGTCGGTGACGGCGCTGTGGCCGGGGACGACGCGGGCGCCGTCGGGGAGCGCGGCGCGGACGGCGGTGAGGGTGTCGCGGACCTCGGTGGCGTGGCCGTCGAGGAGCCAGGGGATGCCGGGCGCGGGGGAGACGAGCGGGTTGCCGGTCCACAGGGCGCGGGCGTCTTCGGACCAGACGAAGAGGTCGCCGTGGGTCTGGCCGAAGCCGTGGTAGCGCGCTTCGACGCGGACGCCGCCGCCGAGGTCGATGGTGTGGCCGGTGGCGTCGACGAGGATGTCGGCGGCGCGGGGGGTGACTTCGTCGAGGCCCTGGTCGGCGCCGAAGTTCTGGGACATCCAGGCGACGTCGGCGTCGAAGTGGTCGCTGATGAACGCGGCGGTGGCGGCGTGCTGGATGACCTCGACGCCCTCGGGGAGGAAGGCGTTGCCATAGCTGTGGTCGCCGTGGTGGCTGGTGTTGATGGCATGGAGGATGGGCTTGTCGGTCTGTTCGCGGATGAGCGCGACCGCCTGGCAGAAGAGCTGGCGGTTGATCATGGTCTCGATCATGAGGACGCCGTCGGCGCCGATGACGAAGCCGCCGCTGGTGGCGAGGGGGACGCCGGGCGCGGGGGCGCGGGTGTCGTGGATGGCGAAGACGTTGTCGGCGAGCTTCTGCGATTCGAGGCGGATGGCGTTGGGGGTCCAGGCGTTGGCGGGGTTGGGGTCGACGTAGGTGGCTTCGAAGCCATCGCAGGCGGGGATGGCCTGGCGGGGCGGGGTGTCTTCGCTGCCGCAGCCGGCGGTGGCGGTGAGGGTGAGGGCGGCGTAGAGGAGCGTTCGCTTCATGGCATCTCTCCAGGGGTCGTCGCGTCGGGTGAGTGTCAGGCTAGCGGAGCGGGCGGTGCATGATAAGGGACGGGGAGGTCGGAGATTGATTCCGGTGGTGTAATAATCGACCATGTCGATGCCATTGATGTGGCTGATTGATGCCGAGGGGTGGGTGATGAGCCGGATGGTCGAGGTCGAGGCGTTCGTCGCGGTGGTGGCCGAGGCGAGCTTTACGGGGGCGGCGGCGCGGCTGGGGGTGTCGGGGGCGTACGTGAGCCGGCTGGTGTCACGGCTGGAGCGGCGGGTGGGGACGCCGTTGCTGCGGCGGTCGACGCGGCGCTTGTCGTTGACGGAGGCGGGGCAGCGGTTTCACGCGGAGTGCGCGGAGGCGATCGGGCTGGTGGACGCGGCGGAGCGGTGGGCGGCGAGCGCGGGGGTGGAGCCGGTGGGTACGCTGCGGGTGACGATGCCGACGGGGATCGGGGTGATGTGGTTGTCGCGGGCGGTGGCGCGCTTCATGGCGGCGTGGCCGGCGGTGGCGGTGGACGCGGTGTATCTCGATCGCTTCGTGGATGTGGTGGGGGAGGGCTTCGACGTGGCGGTGCGGGCGGGGCGGCTGGCGGACAGCGCGTTGATGGCGCGGCGGCTGGGGGCGGCGCGGCGGCGGGTGGTGGGGAGCCCGGGGTATCTGGCGCGGTATGGGTGGCCGGGGTCGCCGGCGGCGCTGGCGGGGCATCGGTGTCTGGTGTATTCGCATGGCCGGGCGCCGTCGGCGTGGTATCTGGAGCGGGGGGATGAGTCGGTGACGGTGACGGTGGCGGGGCCGTTGGCGGCGAACAATGGCATGGCGTTGGTGGACGCGGCGCGGTGTGGGGTGGGGTTGGCGTGGCTGCCGGATTTTCATACGGCGGCGGCGTTGGCGAGCGGGGAGCTGGTGGATGCGTAGCCGGGGTGGGGGGACGAGGTGCCGGTGCACGCGGTCTTCGCGGGGGGGCGGGCGCAGCCGGCGAAGGTGCGGGTGTTCGTGGACGCGGTGGCGGCGGCGGTGGCGGAGATGCCGTGGGTGGTGGGCGGCGGTGGGGGCGGGTGATGGGTGGGTGCGGGGCTCGGTGGGGCGGGCGGGCGCGCGGCGGGGATCAGTAGCTGGCGCAGTCGGGGGAGGCCGAGTGGTCGCAGCCGTCGCGGCCGATGTAGCGCTGGGTGCTGTATTCGTCGACGGGGAGCCTGGCGATGGGTGCGTCGAAGCTCTGGACGTAGTCGACCCAGGCTTGCGCGTACTCGGTGAAGGTCTCGACGAAGAGACCTTGCGCGGAGACGACGCCGAAGGTGTCATAGCCATCGCGGCCGGCGCCGAGGAAGTTGGAGGTGACGACGGTGTAGATGGCATCGGGGTCGATGGGCTGCCATTCGCCGGCGAGGCGGGGGTTGATCTCGAGCTGGCTGATCCGGTTGCCGGCGGCGGCGGAGGCGTCGACGTGGTAGCGCAGGCCGCTGGCGTAGGGGTAGGAGCCGGTGGATCCCATATTGTCGAGGGTGTTGGAGAGGGCGTCTTCGAGGGAGAGCATGACCTGCTCGCCGGTGAGCTCGAGGGTCCAGAGGGTGTTGGAGAAGGGGAGGAGGCTGTAGGCGTCGGCGATGGTGTGCTCGCCGGCGGGGACGTCGACGCGGACGCCGCCGGCGTTGGTGATGGCGATGTCGGCGGTGGGGGTGACGGTGAGGAATGCCTTGGCGACGTGGTTGGAGATGTCGCTGCCGCGGGCGTAGGTGGCGGCGCGGTCGCAGAGGGTGGAGCGGCCTTCGCCGGGCCAGCGCTCGAGGCAGAGGGTCTCGGCGATGGGACCGATGATCTGCATCGAGAGCTCGGTGACTTGTTCCTGGTAGGTGGCGAGGAGGGTGGTGGCGGTGGGATCGGGGGTGGTGGCGACGAGCTCGGGGCGGGCGGTGAGCGCGGCGGTGACGCGGGCGGCGTCGGCGGGGTCGAGGGTGCGCTCGGAGGTCATGCCGTCGGCGTCGGTGTAGTCATGGCGGTAGGTGGCTTCGAAGGGGACGCGGGGGCTGCCGGCGCAGCGCTGCACGTTGCCTCGGGCGTCGAAGTCGACGGTGAGCTCGCCCATGAGGTGGGCGTACTCCCAGGCTTGCACGACGCAGACGAGCTCGCCGTCGGCGTTGCGGGTGACGGTGGGGTAGTCGGCGACGACGTTCCAGCCGAGGCTCGCGAGGTTGGCGCCGCCGAGGAGGGTGTGGGAGTCGCCGCCGACGATGACGTCGACGCCGTTGAGGGCGGCGGCGAGGGTGAGGTCGTTGTCATAGGTGTAGTGGGTGACGAGCACGATCTTGTCGATGCCCATCTCGGTGAGCTCGTCGATGGTGCGTTGGGCGGTCTCGGTCTCGTCGAGGAACTCGGTGTCGGGGTCGGGGCTCGATGAGATCCGGGTCTTGCCGGCGATGTCGATGCCGATGAGGCCGATGGGCTGGCCGGCGACTTCGAGCACGGTGTAGGGCTGGAGGTAGCCTTCGCGGAGGGGGCTCTCAGGGCCGGGGACGACGTTGGCGGCGAGCACGGGGGTGTCGCAGTCGCCGTCGGCGAGGAAGTCGAGGAAGCGGGCGAGGCCGGTGTCGCCGTCGTCGAATTCGTGGTTGCCGAGCGCGAAGGCGTCGAAGCAGATCTGGTTCATCATGGCCGCGTCGGCGCGGCCTTCGAAGAGGGTGTAGTAGAGGGTGCCGGTGATGGCATCGCCGGCGTGGATCTTGATGGGATTGGGGCGGTTGGCTTCGAGGTCGCGGAAGAGGGTGGTGAGCATGGGGTAGCCGCCGTAGCGGAGCTCGACGGTGGCGATGGGGGCGCCGGCGGCGTCGGCGGTGGCGGTGAGGCCGAGGGCGCTGACGTCGTAGGTGAGGGTCTCGGCGGCGATGTGGGAGTGGTGGTCGTTGACGTGGAGGAGGGTGAGGGTGATGGGCTCCGGGCCGCCCATGTCGGGGGTGATGTCGGCGTCGGGGGTGACCTGGGCGTCGGGGGTGACCTGGGCGTCGGGGCCGGTGTCGGGGGTGACTTCGGCGTCGAGGCCGGTGTCGGGGTCGGGGGTGGTGTCGGGGGTGAGGTCGGCGTCGGTGAGGGGGGCGCTGTCAGGGGTGGGGGTGTCGTCGGTGTCGTCGTCGCAGGCGGCGAGGCAGAGCGCGGCGAGCGCGAGCGCGGTGAGGGTGCGGGTCATGGGGCTCCTCGGGGCCGGTGGTGGGCCGGGTTGGCGGCCGGTCGGGGGCAAGATGCCCGATCCGGGGGGTGAGGTCGAGGCGGGCGGCGGTGGTGGGGGTGACTTGTCGGTGGCTGGCAGGAGGCGAGGGCGTGTCGGCGCGGCGGGCGGGTGTGCAATGGGATCGCTGGGATCGGGTGTGATGCGCGGCGCTGATGGCTGCGCGGATGGGAGGGGGGATCAGGTGCCGGTCTGGACGCGCTTCCAGAGGGCGGCGCCGCGGCGGCGGTAGTCGGAGGCGACGTTCTCGCCGGCGCTGTCGAGGATCCAGGCGGCCATGAGGCAGAGCTCGTAGAAGCGGACGTCGTTGGCGGAGAGGGGGGTGAGGGCGCGCTCGTTGTAGGCGTCGAGGAGGCGCTGCTGGCCGTCGGCGTAGCCGAAGGGTTTGCGGCGGCCGCGGGTGATGATGGCGAGGTCGTAGGCGGGGTCGCCGAGGCGGGCGGCCTCCCAGTCGATGACGCCGATGGGGCCGCCATCGGGGGGGTAGAGCACGTTCTGGCCGAGGAGGTCGCCGTGTACGACGCGGGCGGGGGTCGCGGGGGGGAGGTTCTCGCGGATCCAGGCGGCGACCTCGGGCATGTAGGGGGCCTGGTCTTCGGCGCGGGCGACGGGTTCGGCCATGAGGAGGCCGTGGGCGCGGCGGGTGGCGTAGCGGGTGGGGAGCTCCTGGCCGAGGGCGGGGTCGAGGGCGTGGATGGCGGCGGCGGCGGGGCCGACGTGGGCCCAGGGGTCGCGGCAGAGCTTGGTGAAGGCGCGGGGGCCGGAGGTGTGCCAGAGGGGGACGCCGAAGAGGCGGGTCTGGACGCAGGCGATGCCGTCGGGGGTGTCGATGAGGACGAGGGTGCGGGGGCGCTCGAAGGGGAGGGGGAGGCGGGCGATGTCTTCGAGGAGGCGGCCGGTGGCGCGGGCGAGGCGGCATTGTTCGCCGGGGTCGTCGCCGTGGGGGATGCGGACGACGACGTCCTGGCCGGCGATGCGGGCGGCGAAGGTCTCGTAGGTGAGGCCGTCGCCGAGGCGGGTGAGGGCCTTGACCTCTTCGGGCCAGCCGAGGGCGCGGGCGGCGCGGCGGAGGAGGTGGGAGGCGTGGGCTTTGCGGCCTTGGGGGGCGCTGCCGAAGACGGCGTCGTCGAGGAATTCGATGGGGAGTCGCGGCGGGGGGCCGGCGGAGCGGGTCATCGGGGTTTCCATCAGGAGGGGGCGCCGGGTGGGGCGGCCCACCGGCGCAGTTGAACCCGAGGCGGGGGCGGAATCAACCGTGACGTGGGGGTTTCAGCGCGGGGCGAGGCGGGCGCGGCCGGGGGGTGGCGTCGCGGGGGGCGGTGCGAAGGCGTGGAGGGGGGCGGGGTGGCCGTGGTGGCCGGTGGGGTCGATGGCGCGGACGCGCCAGTAGTAGCGGCGGTCGGGGTCGAGGTAGCGGGGTCGAAGCGGGGTCGGGTGGGGGCGCGGATGAGGAGGTCGTCGAAGTCGATGTCGGTGGCGAGCTCGACGAGGACCGCAGTGGCGCCGGGAGGGTGCCAGTGAGGAGGGGGCGGGCGTGGCGGCCGGAGAGGGGGCGATGGGGGTGGGGGCGGGGAGCAGGGGGACGGGGAGGGCGTCTTGGGGGCCGAGGTGGATGGCGTGGCCGGCGGGGAGGGGGAGGGTGCGGGTGGCGGTGGTGAGGGTGAGCTGGCCGCGTTCGACGCGGAGGTGGCCGCGGCCGGTGGGGGTGATGGCGAGTTCGAAGTCGGCGTGGGTGCATTCGAGGGCGCCGCCGGGGAAGGTGATGCGGGTGCGGGCGTGGCGGCGTTCGAGGGGGTTGGCGGTGACGCGGAGGGCGCCGGTGGTGAGGTGGAGGGTGGTGGTGGCGCGGGCGTCGGCGTGGTCGTAGCGGAGGTGGGTGAGGGTGGCCTGGGTGTCGGGGGCGAGGCGGAGGCGGGTGAGGTCGGGGAGGCGGAGGAGGGTGGTGGCGTCGGGGCGGTGCGGAGGGTGGTGCCGGCGGGGAGGGAGGCGCGGGGGGTGAGGGGGGGTCCAGTCGGGGCAGGGGCGGCGTCGGGGCGGCGCAGCGTGACGCGGCGTCGGGGGCGGTGGCCAGGGCGGTGACGGCGGTGCGTCGGAGGCGGCGGCGGCTGGGGCGAAGGTGACGGCGGTCGCGTCGGGGGGCGGGCGGGGAGCGGGCGGTGAAGGCGTGACGGCGGCGAGCGGTGGCAGCAGTCGAGGGCGGTGCGAGGCGCCGAGCGTCGGGGGTAGCGCAGGCCGCGTCGGCGGGCGGTGCGGCGGTGACGCGGCCGGGGGGCGCGGCGGCGACGGGCGAGGCGGGCGCGGGGCGTTCAGGTCGGCGACGCGGCGCTCGACGCGGCCGCGCACGGTGACGGCGGCGGCTTCGCTCCACTCGGTCGCGACGCGGCGGGTCAGGATGCGGTGGTCGGCTTCGACGACGCGGAAGAGGACGCGGCGGTTGTCGGGCTCGTCGGGGGTGGGGCGCGTCTCGCCGTAGCCGTAGGCGACGAGGCGCTCGGCGGCGACGCCGCGGCGGATGAGGGCTTCGCGGACGGCGCTGGCGCGGGCTTCGCTGAGGCGCTGGTTGTAGCGGAGGGTGCCGGGGGCGTTGGCGTGGCCTTCGATGAGGACGAGGCGGACCTCGGGGTTGGCTTGCAGGGTGGCGGTGACCTCGGCGAGCGCGGCGTCGGCGTGGGGGCGAAGCGGACGCTGTCGTGTTCAGAATCGACGGCGCGGGCGAACTCGAGGTCGGCGCCGCCGGCTCTTCGCGGCGGCGGGCGGCTTCGAGGGGGGTGACGGTCTCGACGATGCCCCAGTGGCCAGGGCAGCCGCAGGGTCGCCGGTGCCCGCGAGGGCAGGTCGAGGGGGCGGCGCGGCGACGGCGGGTCGGGGCGCGGTCAGGGCGCGGCGGGCTTTGGGGCGGCGAGGCGCTCGCCGGGGTGGCGCGGGCGGCGCGGTCGGCTTCGCGGGCGGCGCGGTCGGCTTCGCGGGCGGCGCGGTCGGCTTCGCGGGCGCGCGTCGGCTTCGCGGGTGATGCGGTCGGTGGCTTCGGTCGGGACGCGGCGGCGGGCGGGGGCGCGGGCGGCGTCGCGGGTGATGCGTCGGCGGGTCGGCTTCGGCGGCGCGGCGACGGCGGCGGTCGGCGGCGGCGCGGAGCGCGGGGTGCTATCCGGCGACGGCGGCGCTTCCGGAGTCAGCCGGCAGGGGCGGCGGTCGCTGCGGCGGGGCGGATCGGCGGTCGGCTGCTTCGACCTCGGGTCGTCGAGCGCGGTGGGGCGGGCTGGCGCCGCGGGGGCCGATGCGGATCCGGACGCCGCCGGGCGGGGTTGCGCGGCGGCGAGCAGGGGAGCGCGAGCGCGAGGAGGGCGAGGGTGAGGCGCGTCATCGCGGGGCTTCGGCTGGCGCGCGGTTGGGCTTCGGGGGTGGCGGCGCGCGGGCGGGCGCGGCGCTCCTCGGGGCGGCGCGGCTCGGTGGGCGTGGCTTCGAAGGGCATGAGCGCGCGCAGCTCGACGCGGCGGTTGTTGGCGCGGCCGGCGGCGGTCTGGTCGGTGTCGACCGGGACGTCGGGGCCGTAGCCGCGGGTGAAGAGGCGGGCGGGGTCGACGCCGCGGGTGACGAGCGCGGCGCGGACGGCGGCGGCGCGGGCGCGGGCGAGGGCGCGCTTCCTTGGGGCGCTGCCGCGGCCGTCGGTGTGTACGCCGATCTCGACGGTCGAGCTCGGGGTGGGCGGCGAGGTAGGCGGCGAGGCCGTCGAGGAGCGGGGCGGCTTCGGGGGCGAGCGCGGCGCGGGTGAACGGGAGCGGGCGGGCGGGGTGCAGGGTGCGGCCGAGCACGAGCGGGGCGTCGGGGCCGTCGGCGCGGGGGAGGCGCTCGGCGGTGGCGAGGCTCTCGGGGCAGCCGTCAGGGCCGCCCTTCCCGGTGGGGCAGGGTCGCGGTCGTCGGCGAGGCCGTCGCGGTCGTTGTCGAGGTCGGGGCGGCCGTCGGCGTCTTCGAAGTCGTCCCAGTCCTCGGGGGCGAGGGGGTCGGCGTCGAAGCCGTCGGCGAGGAGGTCGAGGTCGTTGTCGGGGTCGGGGCAGCCGTCGTCGTCGCGGTAGCCGTCGTGGTCTTCGGCGAGGAGCGGGCACTGGTCGGCGAGGTCGGGGAGGCCGTCGGTGTCGCGGTCGGCAGGGGCTTCGGGGGCGGCGGCGACGGGCGGGGGCGGGCAGCCGGCTTCGGCGGGCACGCCGGGGGTGTCGAGGCAGCGGTCGCGGCCGTCGGCGAGGCCGTCGCCGTCGTGGTCGTGCCAGCGGGGGGCGAGCTCGACGCCGATGAAGGCGCGGTAGAGCGGGGCGCCGTAGCCGGGGAGGAGGCCGAGGCCGACGCCGGCGACGGCGGCGAGGGGGCCGGTGAGCGCGATGCGGGTGGTGAGGTCGAGCGCGCCGGGGGTCTGCTGGGGGCGGGCGAAGGGGTCGGCGGCGGCGGTGGCGGCGCTGAACTCGGCGGCGAGGGCGACGGCGGGGGTGGCGCGCCAGCTCGCGGCGGCGCCGAAGGCGAGCTCGTCGTCGAGGGGGATGGCGCCGAGGGCGGTGCGTGGGCGGAGGCGGTAGCCGGCGTTGAGCGCGAGGTCGAAGCGGTGGTGGAGCGGGAGCTCGAGCGCGAGGACGGCGGCCGCGGTGTAGCCGGGTTCGCCGGCGAGGGCGGCGGGGTCGCCCCAGGGCGCGGTGGCGGAGAGGCGGAGCGCGAGGCCGGCGCCGTGGCGGGGGTCGATGAGGCGGGCCTTGAGCGCGAGGGCGGGGTCGGCGAGCGCGGTGGTGGCGAGCGGGGTGTCGGCTTCGATGGCGCGGCCGCGCTGGGCGGCGACGAGGGGGAGGCTGAGGCCGAGGTCGAGCCAGTCGGTGAGGCCGTAGGCGGCGGCGAGGTCGAGCGCGAGGCGGAGGTCGATGATCTCGACGGTGGCCTCGCCGTCGCGGGCGAAGACGAGGGGGCGTTGTTCGACGGCGCTGAGGAGGCGGAGGCCGAGCTCGCCGGCGCCGAGGGTGCGGGCGCCGTCGAGGGTGAGGTAGGGCGAGGGGTGGGGGCGGGGGTGAAGCGGCGGACGTCCTGGGCGCGGGTGGGGGCGGGAGGAGCGCGGCGAGGAGAGCGCGGCGGCGGCGTGGGCGTGGCGGCGGGTGGGGCGCGATGGGGCGGGCGCGGCGAGCGAGGGCGAGCAGCGCGAGGAGCGCGATGAGCAGGGCGGGGAGGCGGGCGCGCTGCCGGGGCGGCGGTGCAGCTCAGCGCGCCGCCTTGTGGATCGCCGGGTCGGCGTCGGGCATCAGGATGCGATGGGCGTCAGCGGGCTCGGCGTCGGCGCGGCCGCGTCGGTGAGCGGCGGCGCGCGTCGGGGCGGTCGGCGGGGGCGGCGTCGAGCGGGCGGCGTCGGTGACGGGGCGCGGGCGTCGGCGTGGCGCCGTCGGTCGGCGCGCCGTCCTGCGGGCGGAGAGCGTCGGTGGCAGGACCGTCGGCGAGGCCGGCGTCACCGGATCCGCCGTCGGCGCTCCCGCTGTCGTCGCGCTCGGCCCGCGTCGCGGCCGCGCTGTCGCCGTCGAGGCCGCCGTCGCTGCCCGAGGCTACCGTCGGCCCGGAGGCCGTCGTCGAGGTCGGGGCCGCGTCGCCGCCGACGCCGCCGTCGCCGAAGCCGCCGTCGCCGAAGCCGCCGTCGCCGAAGCCGCCGCGAAGCTGCCATCGCCGAAGCCGCCGTCGCGGTCGAGTCCGCATCGGCGCCCGCGCTCCCGTCACCGTCGACGCCGCCGTCGCGGTCGAGTCCCGCATCCGCGCCGACGCCGCCGTCGCCGTCTGCGCCCGCCCGCCGTCCCGCCGAGCCCCGCGTCGCCCACGCTGGCCGGCCCCGCCCGCGCCGCCGTCCCCGGCGCCCCCGTCGCCGCCTCCGGCCGCGCCGCCGTCCCCCCCGAAGTCGCCCACCAGCAGCGGCCCATCCCCGCCGTCGGCCTCCGCGTCGCCCGCGTCCGCGCCGCCGTCCTCCACCCCGCCGTCGTCCTCGACCCCCGCGTCCAGATCCACCACCCCGCCGTCGTCCTCCGGCCGCGCCGGTCGCAGCAGGCACGGGTCGCCGTCGACGTCGGGCCCCACCACCACCGCGAGCCGCACCGTGTCGCCCGGCTCGATCCCGTCGAAGCCCCGGTCGCCGTCGCGGTCGTCCCACACCGAGATCCGCACGAAATGCACGCCCTCGGCCATGCCCGCCGGCGCCGCGAGCAGCGCCTCGAGCGGGAGCACCTCGTCCCCGTCGAGACACAGCCCGTAGTCGAGCCCGTCGAGCCCCACCACCTCGAGCGGCGGCCCGGGCGGGCTCTCGACGCGGAACACCCGCCAGCGCAGCGCGACCGGCGCGCCGAGCGCGGGCATCGGCGAGAGCGCGCCGTTGCGGTCGTCGAGCCGCGCGCTGTCGGCGGGCACCACGAGGTCGAAGAGGAAGCGGTCGCTGTCGAGCCGTCCGGCCACGCACGCCTCGGGGATGATGATGTCGCCCTCGCGCAGCCGCAGCGGGATCGGCGCGTCGACCCCATAGCGTCCGTCGTCGGGCGCCACGTCGAGATCGGGCGAGCCGACCTGCACCTCGACGCCGGGCGTGGTCAGCGCGGGGTAGATCTCGACGTCGACCCGCGCCGCGGTCGCCGGATCGGGCGAGACGAGCACCAGCCGGAAGTCGTCGAGCTCACCCGCCGCCGCCAGTTCGAAGCGGATCCGCTCGCCGCTCGGATCGACCCGCAGCAGATCCTCGCCGGCCTCGATCCCGCGGCGCGGGTGCGGCGCGATGATCGCGCCCGCGGCGCTGCAATCACCCGGATCCTCGTAGTGCCCCGGCGGCGCCACCGCCCAGAGCTGGTCGCCGAGCCGCAGCGCCTCGGCGTCCGCCGCCGGCTCGTCGGCGAGCGTGACCCCGCGCAGCCGCACCGCGCCGCTGACCACCGCCTCCCACGGCGCCGGCTGCGCGAAGCGGAACAGCACCGCCTGCCGCCACTCTCCGCGCGCCCGGTCATACACCGGCTGTTCGCGCACCACCGTCAGCGGCGGCACTTCGCCCGCGCACGCGAGCACCTCGCCGTCGCTGAACGGCACCCGCTCGTCGGGCGCGACGCACAGCGGCTCGGCGTGCGCGGCGGCGGCGAGGAGGGCGATCAGCAGCAGGGCGAGGGTCTTCATCGAGCCGACTCGGGCGGCAGCAGGCGTCAGGCGAAGAGGTCGAGCGTGTGGGCGAGCTGCTCGTCGGCGGCGGCGACGACCCGCAGGTTGGCCCGGTAGAGGCGCGCGCCCTCGCCGAGCGAGAGCACCGCGCCGACCGGATCGGCGTCGGCGGGGCGCGCGGAGAGGCGCACGACGTCGCCGCCCTCGGCGCTGGTCCCGGCGGTGGCGGGGGAGGGCGGCCGCGCCAGCTCGGCGGCGGCGGTCTCGATGCGGGCCTCGGCGAGCGCGAGGCCCCGGCGGGCGCGGTCGATCGAACCCGGCTGCATGGCGTCCCCCCGAACGCGGCGTGTCCTCACCGCGCGGTGATCGCGATCACCCGCGGCATGACGCCGACAGTAACAAGGGGTGACGAGGCGGGCAACTCGGGCGGAAAAAGCCCGTCAGGTAGGAATCGGACGCGCGCTCAGCGGGTCGCGACGGTGCGCTCGGCGACGTGCTCGAAGTGGGCGGCGAGCACGTCGCGGGCGATGTCGATCGCGCGCTGCCACCACAGCTCGCCGTTGCCGACCATCACCGCGATCGCGATCTGCGGGTCGTCGGCGGGCGCGAAGCCGACGAACCAGGTGTAGGTCGTCGCCGGGTCGCGCATCGCGAGGGTGCCGGTCTTGCCGGCGACCTTGACGTGGGCGAGCCGCGACGGCCACTTCGAGAACGCCTTGCGGCCGGTGCCGTGGGTGATCGTGCGCGCCATCATCTGCCGCACGGCCTTGGCGGTCTCGGCCTTCATCGCGTGGGCGAACGGCGGGCGATCGGGCGCGTCGACGACGCGGCCGTCGGGTCCTTCGAGGCGGCGCACGAGCCGCGGCACCGGGAGCGTGCCGTCACCGGCGACCGCGGCCGCGATCAACGCCGCGTGCAGCGGGGTCAGCCGGGTGTGCCAGAAGCCCGCCGCCATGCGCGCGCGCTCCAGCCGGTTGCGCGGCACCTGCGCGGTGCTCGCGTCGGTCAGCAGCGGGAAGGGCACGACCTGGTTGAACCCGAAGCGGCGGCTGATGAGGTCGAGGTCCTCGCGCTCGAGCTTCTCGTCGGCGAGGCGCGCGAAGTAGCCGTTGTTGCTGTCGGCGAGCGCGTCGCCCATGTCGCACTCGGGCGCGCCGGCCCCGGGCCTGGCGAGGGTCTGCTCGTACACCCGGCGGGGCGAGCTGTTGTAGGGGTACTTGCGCTTCGGGCCGACGCCGACCTCGACGAGCGCCGCCGAGGTCACGATCTTGAAGATGCTCGCCGCCGGCGCGAGCGCGCGCAGCGCGAGGTGGGGCGGCCCGGCCGGGTCGATCGCGGGCGCGATCGGGTGCTGCTCGTCGTAGCGATCGGCCATCGCGAGCACGTCGCCGCTGTGCACGTCGATGACGACGACCGCGCCGAACGGGACCTTGCCGCGGTTGAGGATGCGGGTCGCGGCCTCTTGCAGCGCGGGCAGGGTGGTCAGCTCGGCGGTCCAGCCGTGGTCGAGGTCGGCGCGCATCAGGTCGCCGTCGGCGTAGATGCGGGCCGGGTCGAGCGGCCCGGGGCGGCCGATCGGCGGGGCCGGGGGCTCGGCTTCGGCGGGGGCTTGGGCGGGGGCTTCGTCGGCGTCGCCCTCGGCGGTGGGCTCGGCCGCCGCGGCGTCGTCACCGGCGGGGGTGTCGCGTCTCAGCTCGGCGAGGTAGGCGGGCTCGGTGGAGGCGTCGGCGGCGCCGGGGCCGTCGAACCATGCGAGGACGAAGTGCAGCGCGACGAGGTGCGCGAGCACGAACCAGGGGCCGACGAGGCGGACGCTCCTCAACACGGCGAGACTCCGGGGCCGGGCGGAAGTGTCTGCGAATGTAGGCCCGTGTGATCCCGACGTGCAAGGAAAATGACGCCCCTGACACGCACCTGTCGATCGTCGTGCGATCGATCGCCGCGCGATCGATCGCACGACGATCAGCGGATCGGCGTGAAGACCCGCAGCCGCGCCGACTGCGCGTTCTCGCTGCGCAGCTCGATCAGCTCCGCGGGCGGCGCGCCGTCGAGATCGGCGATCGTGAGCTGGTGTACCCGCCCGCTGTAGGTGTCGCTGCGGCTGCGGATCCGGTCGCTCTGATCGAGGAAGTGCAGCCGCGTCGAGCGCTCGCCACCAGCCTGCACGACGCCGCTGCGCAGGAGCACGCGATCGAAGCCCGCACACCCGTCGAGATCGGCGACGGCGGGCGGCGTGGCCGCGGTCCACACCGGGTCGAAGCGCGCCGAGTTCTCGCGCTGGATGGCGTAGACCTCCTCCCCGTCCTCGACGCGCACATAGACGACGTTGGTGTTGGTGCCATCGGCCGACGAGCCGCCGCGCAGCTCGATGTCGACGAGGCCGTCGGCGTCGATGTCACCGGCGAGTGACCAGCGCAGCACCTGGAACGGGCCGAACTCGCGGAGCCGGCGCAGGTCGCGGCCGGGCTCGATGAGGTGGAGGAAGAGCTGCTCGTTGCGGTTGACCTCGCCGACGATGCGCAGCTCGCCGCCCACTTCGACGAAGGTGATCCGTTCGTAGACGCCCGGCGTGCGCAAGGTCTGGCTGTCACCGTTCACATCGAGATCGATCGGATCGTGGTAGCGCACCACCAGCGCGCCCTCGTCGATGCCGCCGCTGACGAGCTCGGGCCCCTGGCCGCGCAGATCGAGCGGTCCGTCGACGCCGACGCCGATCGCGGCGATCTCGACGTCGCGCAGGACGGCGATCGACTCGAGGCGATCGCCGTCGAAGAGCTCGAGCCCGGCGCGGCCGAAGCGCAGCACCTCGGGTTGCCCGTCACCGTTGACGTCGGGCAGCGGCGACAGGCGACACAGCCCCCACTCCATCAGCGGCGCGTCGGCGCCGATCGCGCTGATCGTGCAGCCGCGATCGGCGCGATCGGCGAGCACGAGCCAGCGGGTCGAGGGCACGACGGTCACCGCGGTCGCCTCGCCGCCGAGCGGGGCGGCGTCGACCTCGGCCCAGGTCTCGGCGTCGATGGTGCGCAGCGTGGTGTTGCCGGCGGCGTCGCGCTCGGTGGCATACCAGACGCGGGTGCCATCGACCGTGATCGGGCTGCGCTGTGGCGTCGGCGGCCAGAGGCCCGGCATGAAGCGGGCGTCGACGGCGGTGGGCAGGTCGAAGCCGCCGAGCGGCGCGAGGGTGAGGCCGTCGATGACTTCGAAGCGCACGCCGGCCTCGGCGCGGCGGCGGAGGAGAAGCTCGGGGAGCCCGTCGAGGTCGGCGTCGAGGTCGGCGGCGAAGGCTTCGAGGCCGGGGAAGGGATCGCTGATGGCGGTGGCTTCGAGCGCGCCGCCCTCGGAGAAGCAGCGGGCGACGCCCATGTCGGGCTGCACGATCATGGCCATGTCGCCGGGGCCGCCGTCGCCACCGCCGCCGTCGCCGGCGTCCCACACGCTCGCCTCGGGTGGCACGCCGCCGTCGGTGAGCGTCGCGGCGTCGAGGTCGTCGTCGTCACCGCCGCCGTCGCCGCCGCATCCGACCAGGGTACAGGCCAGCAGACCGATGTAGACCGATGGTTTCATGTGATCACCACCTCACCAGGCAATGCCCCCTCAACTACCAGATGCGCGCAACCGGGGGCAATGTCGGGACAAGTCTGGTGATCGCCACTGGACTCGGGTATGAAGGGAGGCAGCGGTCCACGAGGGACCATTGCTTCGATGGCAGAACGGACGCCCGCACGGCCTCTTCGGCGGCGTCGTGACGCGGGGGAAAGCGCGAGACCTTGGAAGAGCGTAGACGAATCAATCACCAGATCCGCATCTCGCAGATCATGGTCGTCGACGAAGAAGGCAACCGCCTCGGGGTGATGACGCCCGAGGAGGCGCGTCGACTGGCTGCCGAAAAAGGGCTGGATCTGGTCGAGGTCGCACCCAACGCGCGACCTCCGGTCTGCCGCATCATGGACTACGGGCGCTTCAAGTACGAGCAGCGCAAGCGCTCGAAGAAGCAGCACCAGATGCAGACCAAGATCATCAAGCTGCGACCCAAGACCGACCCGCACGACCTCGAGACCAAGCTGCGCCACGCGCGCCGCTTCCTCGAGAACGGCGATCGCGTGCGCTTCGTCGTGCGCATGCGCGGTCGTGAGCGCGCGGTGACCGATCGCTGGGTGGCGCAGCTCAACGAGCTCGTCGCCAAGCTCGAGGACGTCGGCTCGATGACCGGGCGTCCGCAGCTCGAAGGCGGCGGCGTGACCGCGACGGTCGAGCCGCGCAAGGACAAGGAGACCGTGCGCGCCGAAGCCGCCGCTGCCCGCGCCGCCGCGGCCGCGCAGCGCGCGGCCAACGCGCCGCCCGGCACGGTGGTCGAAGAAGACGACGACGACGACTTCGAGGACGACGACGACCTCGACGACGACGACGACGACGATGAGGATGACGACGAGGACGACGACGACATCTGATCGTCGACCCACCCGGCTCACGCCGGGTGGGGCCTCGCCCGTCTCCTCCGCGTCCGTTGAGCGCTCGCTCACTGCGACGGACGCACAGCGGTGGTCGAGTTTGTCGAGCCCGTCGCGTTTGTCGTTGGCCCGTGGGCGGTGTCTTCATCTTCGCCGATGCACCGCATCGGCTGCGTCTTCGAGCCTGGTCCACGAGCGTGGTTCACGGGGCCGAGTTCGACGGGCTTTGAGGCTCTGCGGAGCCGACCACCGCTGTCGATCGAGCTGAACGCTGCCGTCAGCCTTCGGCCGGCGCGCTCGGCTCGCTCGACCGTGCCCGGTCGAAGCGCAGCCGCACACGCGCGCCGCGCGGCGAGCGGTTGCCGATCTCCAGCGCTCCGCCCGCGGCTTCGACGATGCGCCGCGCGAGCGGCAGCCCGATCCCCATCCCACCGCGGCCCTTGCTGCTGAAGCCGATCTCGGTCGCTTGATCGGGCGCGGCGAAGCCCGGGCCCTCGTCCTCGATGTCGATCACCGCGGCGCCGTCGAGGCAGCGCACCGCGAGCTCGACCCGTCCGCCGGTGGCGCGCATCGCGTCGGCGGCGTTGAGCACCGCGATCGCGACCGCCTGCTCCATCAGGATCGCGTCGGCGACGATGAGCGCGCCCTCGGCGCGGGCGCCTCGGACCACCTGCACCGCCGAGAGCTCGGCGACCGCTGGCCGCACGAGCGCGTGCACCGCGTCGGCGATCGCGTCGAGCGCGACCGGCGCCGGGCGGCCGCCCTCGCCGCGGGCGAAGCGGCGGAAGCGGTCGACGAGCGCGGCCATGCGGCGGACCTGCGCGAGCACCCGGTCGACGGCCTCGGCGGTGGCCTCGGGCGGCGGCGGGATCTCGCTGCGCAGCCGATCGGCGAGCAGCTCGAGCCCGAGCGCGGCGGCGGTGAGGGGAGAGTTGAGCTCGTGGGCGAGGCCGAGGCCGACGAGTCCCAGGGTGAGGAGCTCGTCAGGGCGGGAGTCGTTCGCCACGCTGTGACCGGAGGGGAGGGGGGAAGGGGCGCGGACGCCGAGGATCAGATCGAGAAGACCTTCTCGCGCTCGGCCTGCGCCTTGAGCGCCTGGATCAGCGCGTCCTGGTAGGTCTCGATGCTCTTGACCCGGGTCTTGAGGTCCTTGACGCGGTCCTGATAGAGCGTCATCGGGGTCGCCTTGCCGGCGGTGATGAACTCCGACTTCTCGACCCGCAGGATCCGGCGGAGGCTGACCTCGCTCTCCTTGCCCTGGCGGTTGATGATCGGGAGCACGTAGTCGATGACGGTCTTGCGGTTCTCCTCGACCTCGACCTCGCGGGGCTTGCCGGTGACCGCGACGACCACGCCGACCGGCGGGATGTAGGGGCCGCGCGCGTCGGCGGGCACGGGGTCGTAGAGCACGGCGAACGCCGGGTGCTGAGTGAACGACGAGCCGTCGGCCATCGCCTCGAGCTCGGCCTTGTCGCGGCCCATGGTGAGCTGGCGGTGCTCTTCGAGCGCGGCGAAGAACGCCGAGGTCTCGACGAGGTAGCGGGTCAAGAGCGAGGTGAGGTCGCGGTCGAGCGGGACCGGCGAGGAGAGGATGCCGGCGTCGACGTCGGGCAGCTCGGCGGGGATCTGCTTGACCTTGTCCCAGTCGACGGCGTTCTCGTCCATCGAGGCGGCGACGAGCTTCATCCGGTTGTAGACGTCGATGGTCTCCTGCACCCGGTCCTTGACGCGGATGGAGGCCTCGATCTGGGCGTTGATGAGCTGGCGGGAGACGCGGGCGTCGCCGATGAAGAAGCCGAAGAACAGCGTGAGCAGCGCGATGCCGACGGTCATGCCGATCGCGAGCGAGGGCTTGATGCCGCGCTGCTTGTGCTCGAAGCTCGACAGCGCCGCTTCTTCTTCGGCGTTGAGGTCGACCGGCGCGGCGGCGTAGCCGAAAGAGCCGACCTGGAGCGGGTTTGCGAACTCGGCCTCCGGCGCGGGCGCCTCGTCGAGCACCTGGCGGGAGGGGGTCTCGAAGAACGCGGCGGCGTCGACCTGCGGCGCGGCGGCGCGCGCTTGCGGCGCGGCGGCGGTCGCGACGGTCGGCTCCTTCTTCTTGAAGAGGTCACCGCCGAGGTTGAGCCCGGGGGGGCCGGCGGGCGCCGCGGGGCCGGCGGGCGGCGGCGGCGCGGCCGAGGGCGGCGGCGGGGCGGCGAAGGGCGGCGGCGCGGGCATGCCGCTCGGGGCGGGGGCGGCGCTCGGCGCCGCGGGGGTGTCATCGGCCGCGGGCCCCTTCGGCGCGAAGGGGTTGGCCGGCCCGGCGGGCGGCTTGGGCCCCGCCGGCACCGCCGGGTTGGCCTGTGTGTTCAGCATGCCAAGGCGGGCCTTCAGATCGCTGATGTCCCGCAGTCCCGGCTTCTTGTTCCCGTCGCTCAACGGCTTCCTCCGCCCTGTACGACTCCGTCCTCAGGCAAGCCCGACCCTATACGGCCCCCTCCCGGTGGTCAAGCGTTTACACGGCGCTCAAATGGGACCTCACCTTGCGTCTGCGCGGCCCATCCGGCTATTCCATGGGGGTGCTCGCCGGCGGCCTTCGCCGGTGGCCGCCGCCGTGCGCGCGGCCGCGCATCCACGCTGAACGACACGGGAGCGGATGGTGATCGACAGGTTGCGCATCGACCGGGCGCCGGGCGCCGGAGTGAGCCTTCGGCGCGGGTCGGGGTGGCGGCGGCTGTTGCCGTGCCTCGCGGCGGCGGGGTTCGCGCTCCTCGCGGCGGGCTGCGACGACGAGGAGGCGGCGTCGTTCGAGGTGGTGGTCTTCGCCGATCCGGAGACGGGCAACGCGCCGCTGCGGGTGGCCTTCCAGAGCGACTCGCGGGGGCCGCTCGGCGGCGTCTATACCTATGCGTGGGACTTCGGCGACGGCGCGACGAGCGCTGAGCCGACCCCGACCCACGTCTTCGAGGCGCCGGGCGACTACACGGTGCGGCTCGTGCTGACCGAGGCGGGCGGCGCGTCGGGGCGGGCGACGGCGACGGTGAGCGTGCAGGCGGCGGCCGATCTGGCGATCGCCGACGTGGCGTTCACCCCGCGGCGGGTGCGCAGCGGCACCGAGATGCGGGTCACCTGGACGGTGAGCAACAGCGGCGCGGCGGCGGTCGGGGCGTGGGATCAAGCGGTCGTGCTGTCGGTCGACGAGGTCTTCGATCCGAATGATCCCGCCGATCGGGTGATCGCGCGCATCGTCGGGCCGCCGGGGCTCGCGGCGGGCGGTTCGAGCGCCGAAGAGGTCGTCTTCCCGCTGCCCGAGGGCGTGCCGTCGGGGGACTGGCGGCTGGCGGTGATCGCCGATCCCGACGCGCGGATCGGCGACCTCGATCGCGACGACAACACCGGCGCCGCCGGGCCGACCGTTCAGGTGCGCAACCCCACCGACACCGGCCCTGATCTCGTGCTCTGCGGGCTCGCCATCGAGGCGTTCGACCTGCTGCCCGACGGCGTGGTGCCGACCGCGCAGGTCTCCGACCAGCTCAGCGTCGAGGTCTGCCTCGGCAACAACGGCGACGCGCCGGTGCCGCTCGGTCGCTACGCGCTCTATGTCAGCGCCGACGACGTCTTCGACGAGGGCGACGCGCTCGCCGGCGTGCGCGGCGGGATCGCGCTCGCGGCGGGCGATCGGGTCTTCAACGAGGAGGTCGTCGACCTCTCGGTCGAGCCCGGTGACTACTGGCTCTTCGCGGTCGCCGACCCGCAGGAGGAGATCGACGAGCAGCTCGAGGACAACAACGAGCGCCGCTACGCGCAGGCGATCCGGGTCGTCGAGCCGGGCGAGGTCGAGGGCGTCGATCTGGTGATCAGCGCGATGCAGCTCAGCGGCGAGCGGCTGTTCTGGGGGCAGACGCTCGGGGTCGACATGACCCTCGTCAACCGCGGTGACACCGCGGTCGAGCGCAACTTCGTCGTGCAGTTCGACGCGATCCCGATCGACGGCGGCGCGCCGATCCGCATCGGCGCCGACAACCTCGGCGCGCTCGCCGCCGGCGCCTCGGAGGACCGCGAGGTGCAGATCGCGATCAACCGGCGGATCCCCGAGGGCGACTACCGGATCGTCGCCTTCGCCAACCCGACCGGGACCGGCGACGTCAACGAGGCCAACAACCGCCGCACCTGGCCGGGCGTGGTCACGCTCGGCGGCGAGCCCGACGTCGATCCGTCGGTGAGCGGGGTGGGCATCGATCCGATCGAGGTCGACGCGGGTGACACCATCGAGGTGGTCGCGACGGTCGCCAACGGCGGGCGTGACTCGACCGGCTCGGTCGAGGGGATCGTGGTCTTCAGCGTCGATGGCTTCTTCGATCGCGCCGACGTGGTCGTCGACGAGTTCCGCATCGACGACCTCGGCCCGAACGGGCGGCAGGAGGTGCGGCGCACGGTGACGGTGCCGGTCGAGCTCGACCAGCAGGTGCCGGCGTGGCGGGTCGCGGTGGTGATCGATCCCGACGACCGGCTCGCCAACGAGGCGAGCGAGCAGAACAACGTCAGCTTCGCGCCGGACTCGCTGGTGGTGAGCGGCGCGATGGGCGGCTGCGCGGAGGACGGGCGGGAGCCGAACAACGGCGCGCAGGCGGCGGCGATCGTCGAGGCGGGGCGCTACGAAGGGCTCGGCGCCTGCGACGCGGCCGACTGGTTCGCGGTCTCGGTGCCGGCGGGACAGGTGCTCGACGTCTCGCTCGACTGGCTGCCGGGCGACGGGCTGCTCGGGCTGCGGCTGACCGACAACGGCGGCGGCACGCTGATCACCGGCGACGGGCTCCCGGGGACGCTGTCGGCGTTCCTCGAGGCGGCGGGCGCCGAGCGCACCGTGCTCGTCGAGGTGCGGCGGCTCGATCGCTCGTTGCAGTACGATCTGGAGATCACGCTGACCGCGGCGGGCGCCGGGCCGAACCTGCGGGTGCGATCGGTGGTGCCGGTGCCGGCGCTGGTGCGGCCGGGGGCGCCGCTCGGGGTCGCGTTCGAGCTGGTCAACACCGGCGGCGCGGCGGCGGCGGCGGGGCAGGCGGCGGTGCTGACGGCGACGCGGGCCGATCTGTCGGACGCGGTGATCCGCGGGGTGGTGCCGACGCCGCGGCTCGAAGCGGGCGCCTCGGCGGCGGTGGAGGGGAGCGTGCGGCTGCCGCCGGATCTGGCCGATGGGATCTACGCGCTCGCGGTGCGCGCCGACGAGGGCGACGCGGTCGAAGAGAGCGACGAGGACGACAACACCGGCCTCGCGCGGGTGCAGGTCGACCGGCAGAACGCCTGCACGCCCGACGTCTTCGAGCCGAACGCGAGCCCGATCGAGCCGGGCGCGGCGCCGCGGGTCGCCGCGATCGCCGAGGGTGAGCATCCGGGCCTCTTCGCGTGCCGCGGCGACGACGACTGGTATGCGGTCGAGGTCGAGGCCGGCCAGCGGCTCACCGCGCGCATCACCTACGCGCAGGGCATGGGCGACCTCGATCTGGCGCTCTACGGCCCCGACGGCGCGACGCTGCTCGACGAGAGCCGCGGCATCCAGGGCGCCGAGGAGGTCGAGCTGCTGCGCGCGCCCGCGGCCGGGACCTGGTTCGTGCGGGTCTACCTCGGCGGCAACGGCGCGGGCGGCAACGGCTACGCGCTCTCGCTGACCCTCGAAGACGCCGAGGCCTGCGCCGACGACCCCTACGAGCCCAACGGCGAGCGCCTCGAAGGCGCGCTGCTGCCCGACGGCGTGCACGACCTGCGGCTCTGCCCGGGCGACGTCGACTGGTTCCGCTTCGCGATCCCGGCCGGCAACACGGTGAGCTGGCAGGTCTCCTCGGGCGCGGCCGGCGTCGAGATCGCGCTCTACGACCAGGACGGCGAGCTCATCCAGGAGGACGACAGCCGCATCGTGCACACCGCGCGCTACAACGGCTTCTACTACCTGCGCGCCTCGGTCGCGGCGGTGATCGACGTCGTCTACCAGCTCCGCATCAGCGGCGTGTCGGGCATCGACCTCAGCCTCGACGCGCTGGTGCTCTCGCGCGAGGGCGCATCACCCGGCGGCGACGTGCGCGGGCGGGTGCAGATCCGCAACCAGCGCGGCGATCCGGCGACCGACGTGCTCGTGCGCTTCCTGCTGTCGAGCGACGACCGCCCCTCGGCCGACGACCGCGTCATCGCCGAGCGGGTGGTGCCCGAGGTCGCCGGCGCGGGCGTCGTCGAGTTCAACCAGCGCCTCGACATCCCCGCCGACGCCATGCCCGGCGAGCGCTTCGTCATCGGCCGCATCGACCCCGAGCGGCGCCAGCCCGACGCGCGGCCGAGCAACAACGACCTCGCCGTGCCCTTCGCGGTGCGCGCCGCCTGCGTCGACGACGACAACCGCTCCAACGAGGCGCCGTTCTCGGCCCGGCCGCTGGTCGTCGCCGCCGGCCGCTACGAAGGCGGCGTCATCTGCCCGTTCACCGAGGACTGGTTCTCGCTGCTCGTCGACGCCGCCGGCTCGGTGCGCATCACCCTCGACTTCGACGCCGCCGCCGATCTCGACCTCTTCGTGCTCGACGGCAACACCGGCGAGCAGATCGGCATCTCTGCGACCGAGGACGCGCCCGAGCGCGTCGAGCTCGACCTCGACGCGCCGGGGCTGCTCATCATCGGGATCGACGGCTTCGACGACGCGAGCGCGGCCTATGAGCTGAGCTGGGAGCTGCCTTGAGGATCGCGCACTTCTCCGACACCCACGTGCTCTCGCTCAAGGGCGTGCGGCCGCGGCACTTCCTCAACAAGCGCTGGACCGGCGGGGTCAACCTCGCGCTCAACCGCTCGCGGCACTACCGCACCGAGATCTTCATCCGGGTCCTCGAGGCGGTCTCGGCGCTCGACGTCGACCACGCGATCTGCTCCGGCGACCTCGTCAACCTCGCGCTCGAAGGCGAGTTCGAGATGGTCGCCGGCCTCTTGCGGGCCCACTTCCGCGCCGATCAGCTCACGCTCGTGCCCGGCAACCACGACTACTACGTCAAGGCCGCCATCGACGCCGGCCTCTTCGAGCGCAGCTTCCGCGACTTCCTGCCCGGTGACATCGACCTCGGCCTCGCCCCCGACCGCCGCTACCCGGTGACGCGCCTGATCGACGACGTCGCGATCATCGGCCTCAGCTCGGCGATCCCGACCCCGGTCTTCGTCGCCAACGGCGAGATCGGCCGCGAGCAGCTCGCCGGGTTGCAGGTCGCGCTCGCCCACCCCGAGGCCCGCCGCCGCTTCCGGCTGGTGATGCTGCACCACCCGCTGCTGCCCGAGCCCGCGCGCCGCCTCGACACCATGCGCCGCCTCGTCGACGCCCCGGCGGTGATCGGCACCCTGCGCGCGAGCCCGGCGACCCGGCCGCACCTCGTCGTGCACGGGCACAACCACGAGTTCAAGCAGATGACCGTGCCCGGCACCGAGACGCCGATCGTGCAGGTCGCGAGCGCGAGCCGCGCCGGCAACCGCAGCCGCGCCGAGTTCAACGTCTACGTCATCGAAGACGGCGCCCTCGCCCGCATCGAGCGCCACATCCACGACCCGGTCAGCGGCGCGTTCACCGCCTGCGACACCCACGGCCGCCCGCTCGCCGCGTGAACCCCCGCCGTATCCTGCGCTACGCCGCCGCCGGCTTCGCCGCGCTCGCGCTCGTCTACGGCGTGCGCGCCTGGGACGGCGCCTCGAACGACGTCACCCTGCGCTACGGCGGCGCGCCGGCCGGCGAGCTCGAGGTGACGCTGCGCGACGAAGACGGCGCGCGGCTGCGACGCGCCACCTTCGGCCCTGGCGCCGAGCGCGCGCACGTCGTGCAGCTCCCGCGGGGCACCTTCGAAGCGACGCTGCGGGTGGGGGAGGGGGCGCCGGTGCGGCGGGTCTTCGCCGTCGAGGGCGACGCCGCGGTCGAGGTGCGCTACTGACAGACCGTCGGATCGACGCTCGGCGGGGTGTAGACCTCGGCGCCCGCGCCGATCGCGAAGCCGTCGCCGTCGCGCGCGATCCCGCCGCCGAGCAGCACCGCGCCGCCCGGCAGCGCCGCCGCGAGCCCGCCGATCCGCGGCGATGACAAGCGGTCGTCCCGCAAAGAGAATCCGCCCTCGCCGTACACCAGCACCTCGTCGGCCGCGTGGAACGCCGTCGCGTTGCCGCCGTGCGCCCAGCCGCCCGCGATCAACACCCGCCCGTCGCTCGTCGGCGCCGCCGCGTGAAACGCGCGCTTGAGCGCCGCGGCTGCCTCGCCCTCGACCGGCACCGGCGTGATCGCGACCCGCTTCGCCTCGGCGTCGACCGTTGCGACGAAGGCATTCGGCCCGCACGCCTCACCCGGATCGGGGTTGTTGACCAGCCCCCGCGAGCTCACCACCACGCCGCCGGTCACCAGCACCCGCGCCTCGCCATCGACCGCCGGCAGCGCCGTCGCCGCGTGGTAGGCCGTCGGATACCACGGCCGGCAGCCCACCGGCTCCCCGCACTGCGGCGCCGCGACCGGCGCGTCGAGCGTCAGCGGCTCGATCCGCGGCTCGGGATCGAGCGACAACAGCCACCCGGGCTGCGCGCCGCAGCCGTTGTAGTCGCCGGCCCACACGAAGAAGCGCCCACCGCCGATCGCGGTCACCGACGGCCCGAGCAGCACGTTGCGCGCGAGCCGGGCGTCGATCTCACCCTGGCTCGCCTGCCGCTCGCGCTCCGCGTCGGTCGGCACGTACAGCACCCGCAGCCGGTCGCCGTCGATGATCTCGACCACGTCGCTCGGCTCGTTCGCCGCGGTGATGCCGCCCACGATCACCACCCGCTGCCCGTCGACCGCCACGCCCGCCAGGAACCGCGGCGTCAACCGCGCGCCCTCGAAGCGCAGCGGCGCGAAGCTGCCGTCGTCGGGATCGAAGTACTCCGCGTCCGGCGCGCTCAGCCCGTCCGCCGGCCGCAGCGGCCCGAACGGGAACGCCCCCCGCGCCACCGCCGGCGCGCCGCCGATCACCAGCACCCCGTCCCGCGACGCGCCCGGCGCCCGCCACCGCACCGCCGCCGCCGCGACCCGCGGCGCCTTCATCGCCCGCGGCGACAGCGGCCGCGCCCGGTCGACCCCGGGCAGGAACAGGCTCTCCCCGGGGCTGTACACATCCCAGCCCGCGTCCGGATCGGCGACCGAGAGCCGGTCGCCCGCGACCGTGTCGGCCCCGCCCACCACCAGCACCCGCCCGTCGTCGAGCGGCGCCGTCGCCGCGAACGCCCGCGGCCGCCCGAGCCCGGCGTAGCGGTTGTACGAGGGCCCCTGCGTCGTCCCGGTGCAGCCGAGCCGGTCGATCGGCTTGAAGTGCAAGGTGAGCGCGCTCTTGCCGTTCTCGTCGACCCGCGGCGCCTCGGGCGACGCCACGAATCGCGGCACCGACCCCGCGCACGCCACGAACCGCAGCGCCGCCTCGCCCGCGGCGACACCGGTCAACAGCAGCGGCCCGCCGCCCGGCGTGATCCGATCGACCACCTCGAAGCCCGCCGCGCTCGCCCGCTCGACCACCACCGCGTCGACCTCGGCCGGCAGCGCCAGCGGCCGCGCGCCGAGGCAGCCGTCGTTCGCCAGCGGCGCCACCCGGACCTCGATCGAGGCATCTTCCAAGCCCGGCGCGGGCGCGCAGGCGGCGGCCACCCACAGCCACCCCACGCACACCCCGCTCGCCGTTGACACGCGCATCACCACTTGATAGCACCCGACCGACCCGAAGAGAAGGAGACCCGCGGCATGCAGAACGCCGTCATCGTGGGCGCCGCCCGCACCGCCATCGGCAGCTTCAACGGGGCGCTGTCCCAGATCCCGGCGCCCCGCCTCGGCGCGACCGCCATCAAGGCCGCCCTCGAGCGCGCCGGCATCGCCCCCGCCGCGGTCGACGAGGTCATCATGGGCTGCGTGCTGCCCGCCGGTCTCGGCCAGGCCCCCGCCCGTCAGGCCGCCATCTACGCCGGCCTCCCCGAAGCCACCCCCGCCATGACCATCAACAAGGTCTGCGGCTCCGGCCTCAAGGCCGTCATGCTCGCCGCGCAGGCCATCCGCGCGGGTGACGCCCAGGTCGTCGTCGCCGGCGGCATGGAGAACATGTCGCAGGCGCCCTACCTGCTCCCCGACGCCCGCGACGGCATGCGCCTCGGCCACAAGACCGTCGTCGACAGCATGATCAAGGACGGCCTCTGGGACGCCTACAACGACTTCCACATGGGCAACGCCGCCGAGATCTGCGCCCGCGACTGCAACATCGGCCGCGAGCAGCAGGACGCCTTCGCCCGCCAGAGCTACGAGAAGGCCGTCGCCGCCCAGACCCGCGGCGCCTTCGCCGAAGAGATCGCGCCCGTCGAGGTCCCCCAGCGCAAGGGCCCGCCCACCCTCATCGACCGCGACGAAGAGCCCGGCCGCGGCCGCCCCGACAAGTTCGCCGAGCTGCGCCCCGCCTTCGAGAAGACCGGCACCATCACCGCCGCCAACGCCAGCAGCATCAACGACGGCGCCGCCGCGGTCGTCGTCACCAGCGAGGGCTACGCCCGCGAGCACGGCCTCCCCATCCTCGCCCGCATCGTCGCCTCGACCCAGCACGCCCAGGCCCCCGAGTGGTTCACCACCGCGCCGGCCTACGCGATCCAGAAGGTCCTCGCCAAGCTCGACCTCACCCCCGAAGACATCGACCTCTACGAGATCAACGAGGCCTTCGCCGTCGTCTCGCTCGCCGTCAACGAGATCGCCAAGGTCCCCGCCGACCGCGTCAACGTGCACGGCGGCGCCGTCGCGCTCGGCCACCCGATCGGCGCGAGCGGCTGCCGGGTCCTCGTCACCTTGCTGCACGCGATGAAGCAGCGCGACGCGAAGCGCGGCCTCGCGAGCCTCTGCATCGGCGGCGGCGAGGCGGTCGCCCTCGTCGTCGAGCGCTGAAAGGGACCTCCAGATGAGCACCCAGCCCAAAGACGCGCTCCACGGCATCCAGAGCATCGGCGTCGTCGGCGCCGGCCAGATGGGCCAGGGCATCGCCCAGGTCGCCGCCGCCACCGGGATCCGCGTCCTCCTCGCCGACGCCGACCGCGCCCGCGCCGAGCAGGGCCGCGCCGCCATCGAGAGCCGCGTCCGCCGCGAAGTCCAGAAGGGCCGCATGAGCGAGCCCGACGCCGCCGCGCTGATGGAGCGCATCGCGCCCGTCGACGACCTCGGCGCGCTCGTCGAGGCCGCGCTCATCATCGAGGCCGTCAGCGAAGACGAGGCGCTCAAGCGCCGCATCTTCACCGGCCTCGACGCCGTCTGCCCGCCCGAGACCATCTTCGCGAGCAACACCTCGTCGATCCCGATCACCCGCATGGCCGGCTGGACCAAGCGCCCCGAGCGCTTCATCGGCATGCACTTCATGAATCCCGTCCCGATCATGAAGCTCGTCGAGCTCATCCGCGGCCTCGCCACCAGCGACGCCACCTACGAGCTCGTCCGCGCGCTCGCCGAGGCGATGGGCAAGACGACGGTCGTCTCCCGCGACATGCCCGGCTTCATCGTCAACCGCGTCCTCATGCCGATGATCAACGAGGCCGTCGTCGCGCTCTACGAGGGCATCGGCAGCGCCCAGGACATCGACGCCGCGATGAAGCTCGGCACCAACCAGCCGATGGGCCCGCTCACCCTCGCCGACTTCATCGGCCTCGACACCTGCCTCGCGATCATGGAGGTGCTGCACCAGGGCACCGGCGACAGCAAGTACCGGCCCTGCCCGCTCTTGCGCCAGTACGTCGAGGCCGGCTGGCTCGGCAAGAAGACCGGCCGCGGCTTCCACCGCTACGAGACCTGACCGACCCGCCGCCGCCGCGAGGAGCGCGATGGACTTCAAGCTCGACGCCCGCCAGTCCGACACCCAGCGCGTCGCCGCCGAGGCCGCCCGCGACCTCGTCGCCCCCGCCGCCGCCGCGCTCGACCGCGACAAGCGCTTCCCCGCCGACACCCTCCGCGCGCTCGGCGCCCGCGGTCTGCTCGGCATCAACGTCGACCCGGCCCACGGCGGCCGCGGCGCCGGCGCGGTCGCCTACGTGCTCGCCGTGCGCGAGCTCGCCGCCGCCTGCGCCGCGACCACCGTCGGGCTCATGGTCACCAACATGGTCGCCGAGGCCATCCAGGGCTTCGGCGACGACGACCAGAAGAAGGCCTGGCTCCCCCGCATCACCGGCGGCGAGTGGCCCGCCGCCGGCTTCAGCCTCAGCGAGCCCGACAGCGGCAGCGACGCCGCGAGCCTGCGCACCACCGCCATCCGCGACGGCGACCACTACGTCATCGACGGCACCAAGTCGTGGGTCACCAGCGGCGGCCACGCCGGCCTCTACCTCGTCATGGCCCGCACCGACCCTGACGCCCGCTCGCGCGGGATCAGCGCCTTCCTCGTCGAGCCCGGCACCCCCGGCTTCGAGGCCACCCACCCCGAAGACAAGCTCGGCCAGCGCGCCTCGGCCACCACCCAGCTCGTCTTCGACGGCTGCCGCGTCCCGGCGACCAACCGCCTCGGCCCCGAGGGCATCGGCTTCCGCATCGCCATGAGCGCGCTCGACGGCGGCCGGATCGGCGTCTCGGCCCAGGCCGTCGGCATCGCCACGGCGGCCGCCGCCGCCGCGACCCGCCACGCCGCCGACCTCATGGACGACATGCCGCCCGAGCACGCCGACATCCAGCGCCGCGTCGCCGACTGCGCGATGGAGCTCGACGCCGGCTGGCTGCTCTGCCTGCGCGCCGCCGCGCTCAAGGACCAGGGCAAACCCATGACCCGCGAGGCCGCCATGGCCAAGCTCTACTGCACCGAGATGGCCAACCGCGTCTGCCGCGCCGCCGTCGAGGTCTTCGGCCCCGACGGGGTCACCCGCGCGCACGCCGTCGAGCGCTACCTGCGCGACGTGCGCGTGACCCGCATCTACGAAGGCACCAGCGAGGTGCAGCGCATCGTCATCGCCCGCGAGACCCTGCGCCTCGCGAGCGCGGGACGCTGAGGAGGAGCCCGTGAAGGAGACAGCCGGCCCGCGGATCCGGGTGCTCGTCGCCAAACCCGGCCTCGACGGCCACGACCGCGGCGCCAAGGTCATCGCCCGCGCCCTGCGCGACGCCGGCATGGAGGTCGTCTACACCGGCCTCCACCAGACCCCCGAGATGATCGCCGACGCCGCCGTGCAGGAGGACGTCGACTTCGTCGGCCTCAGCATCTTGAGCGGCGCCCACAACACCCTCTTCCCCGCCGTGCTCGACGCCCTCGCCCGCCGCGGCGCCACCGACGTCACCGTCTTCGGCGGCGGCATCATCCCCGACGACGACATCCCCGCGCTCGAGGCGCAGGGCGTCGCCCGCATCTTCACCCCCGGCAGCAGCCTGCACGACATCGTCGAGTGGATCCGCGCCGCCGCCGCCGAGCGCCCGCGGGCACCGATCGTCTGAGCCCAGGAGATCCCGTGTTCGCGTCGTTGCCCAAAAAGGTCCAGGTCTACGAGGTCGGCCCCCGCGACGGCCTCCAGAACGAAAAAGCCTTCGTCGCCAGCGAAGACAAGATGCGCCTCATCGACGCGCTCACCGCCGCCGGGCTCGGGCGCATCGAGATCACCAGCTTCGTGCACCCCCGCTGGATCCCCGCGCTCGCCGACGCCGGCCGGGTCGCCGAGCGCTACCGCGACGTCACCGACGGCCCCACCTACACCGCGCTCGTGCCCAACACCACCGGCCTCGACCGCGCCCTCGAAGCCGGGCTGCGCGAGATCGCCGTCTTCATGTCGGCGAGCGAGACCCACAACCGCCGCAACATCAACAAGACCCGAGACGAGACCTACGCCGCCTTCGAGCCGGTCTTCGCGACCTGCGCCGAGCGCGGCGTCGCCGTGCGCGCCTACGTCAGCACCGTCTGGGGCTGCCCCTACGAAGGGGCGGTCGACCCCGCCGAGGCCGCCGCCGTCGCCGCCCGCCTGCTCGCCATGGGCGCCTACGAGATCAGCCTCGGCGACACCATCGGCGTCGGCAACCCCCGCCAGACCGCGCGCGTGCTCGACGTCGTCGGCGCCAAGGTCCCGCTCGACCGCATCGCGATGCACATGCACGACACCCGCGGCACCGCGCTCGCCAACTGCCTCGTCGGGCTCGAATACGGCGTCACCACCTTCGACGCCAGCGTCGCCGGCCTCGGCGGCTGCCCCTACGCGCCCGGCGCGAGCGGCAACCTCGCGACCGAAGACCTCGTCAACCTGCTGCACGGCATGGAGATCGAGACCGGCGTCGACCTCGACAAGCTCGTCGACGCCGGCCTGCTCGCGCAGCAGCTCCTCGGCCGCACCCTGCCGAGCCGGGCCTTGCAGGCGCTCGCCGCCCGCCGCTGATCGCGCGCTTCCTGCCACCGCAGCGTCACCCATCGATCCCATGCCTCGGCCCGGCTGATCCCATCGGGTAACGCCTCCCACCGTGGCCTCGCGTGTCATCACGCGACCCGGCCGATGGCATCGCCGATGCAATGCTGCCATGCGCGCCCACCCCAGGAGGTCGCCATGCCACCGCACCCCGACACCGCCGCCATCCTCGCCGGCCTCGCCCGGCACAAGCTCAAAGAGCGCCGCCGCTTCATCCCCGCCGCCGCCGAGAGCGACGACCCCGCCGTCGCCGCCGCGCTCGAAGCGATGTACGCCACCCGCAACGCCATCCGCGACGACGTGCTCGACGCGATGAAGACCCAGAACGCCCGCAACCGCGGCGCCTTCGCCGCCGGGCTCGACCGCGCCTGGCGCGCCGAGCACGCCCGCCTCGTCGCCGAGCCCTCACCGCAGCAGGTGCCCTACCTGCTCGAACAGCTCTGGTACACCACGCGCCAGCCCCACGGCCTCGCGCCCTTCGCCGCCTGGGTCCGCGAGCTCGCCACCGCCGAGCCCCCGCTCGTACCCCGCGCGCTCTCTCGCGAGCTCACCGCCGTCGCCGATCTCGCGCTCGCCGCCACCGGCGACGACGCCGCGCTCACCCGCGCGATCGCCGCCTGGCACGCCGGCCACCTCGCCGAGCACGCCGATCTCACCGCGATCTGCGTCGCCCGCCGCAGCCCCCGCCTCTGGCAGCCGCTCCTCGACGCGCTCCGCGAGACCCCCGAGCGCGACGACTGGCTCGACCTCGCCGCCGAGCACCTCGACCTCGCCGTCGCGCTCGGCCGCCTCCCCGACCGCGCCGTCGCCGCCCGCTACGCCGAGCGCGCCGCCGCGCCCTTCGCCGAGCCCGCGCCGCAGGGAGACCACCATGCCTGACACCATCCGCGAGCACCTCACGACCGAAGACACGCGCCTCGCCACCCGGCTGCAGAAGGCCCTCGCCGCGGGCGACCGCGCGCCCTACGACGCCTGGCTCGCCCGCCCCGAGAACCACGCGCTCCGCGGCGCGCTGCACATCCTCGAACACGGCCTCGCCTGGCGCCTCCACTGGGACGGCGCCGCCTACACCCTCGTGCCCCGCAAGCAGAAGCCGAGCATCGGCCCCGCGCTCCATGCCTTCCTGCGCCGCACCGACACCCTCGTCATGTTCACCGATGGCTTCAGCGCGCACCGATCGAAGACCGCGGGCGGACACATCAACGGCGCCTGGGAGCCCGGCGAGATCGAAGCCATCGGCGCCGGCCGCGAGAAGTACAAGGTGCGCAAGCGATCGGTGATCTGGCTCTCGACCGATCTGCGCCGCTCGCCGGTCGCGCTCGCGCTCCTCATCGCGCACGAGCTCGGTCATGGCATCGCGAGCGAGCAGCGCGACAACCACCCGCTCCCGCTCGACCCGGCGCTGCTCAAGAAGCCACCGTACACCACGTTCCCCACCGACGAGCGCGACGACGACGACCGCCTCTGCTACCCGCTCGAAGGGCTGCTCGCGCGCGAGCTGGGCCAGAACCCCGACCTCAGCGTGCAGCGCCACACCCCGATGACCGCCGACGCCCGTCGCTGGTACACCCATGTCTTCGGGAGCTACACCACCGCCGCGTTTCGCGACAAGCTGCGCCTCGGCACCGTCTTCGCCCGCGAAGAGGCCTACAGCGCCCGCGGCCACGTCTGTGGCATGCGCTGCAAGTACTTCGACCAGTATGGCTACTGCAACCGCCGGGTGAAGGTGCCACCCTGCTGGCAGTTCGAGAAGCACCTCGAAGGCTGGCTCACCCCCGACACCGTCGCGCCCGGCGAGCTCCCCGAAGACTTCGTGCCCGACGCGCCGCGCTAGTAGAGGACATCCAGCGTCACTTCAAATGCCACCGGCCGCGCGTCGACCGCGGTCAGCGCCGGGGTCAGCCCGTGGTGGTGGCGCAGCGCGAGCCGCAGCGTGATGGGATCGAGCGCGAAGCTGCGATCGACCCCGACCGTCACCTGTCCGCCGATCTCTTCGAAGGCGTCGCCGACCCCGATCGTCTCCCCGCCCTGCATCTCTTCGGCGTCGAGCAGGAACCACACCCCGCCGCCCGCCTCGACCCCGAGCGACCACCACGGCAGCTCGGCGCGCACGGCGACCGGCACGTCGAGCGTCTGCCGCAGCCAGGTGCCATCGGCGTCGAGGTCGCGGTCGTGGTAGCGGAGCTGCTCGAAGGCATAACCGGCGCCGAGCCGCACCCACAGCATCTCCCATACCCGCAGCTCGCCGAGGACCGCGGCCCGCGCGCGGCCGCCCGCGGTCGGCTCGACGAAGTCGGGCAGCTCGCCCCACAGCGTCACCGCGCCGCCGCCGAGCGAGACCCCGGCGTACCACCACGGCGGCGGCGCCGGCGGCGTGATCGTCAGCGTCTCGGCCGCGACCACCGTCACCGTCGCCCGCCGCTCGGCGCCCGCGCCGCGCACCCGCACCTCGACCGGCCCCGCCGGCAGCGCCTCGAAGGCCGCCGGGCAGGCCGCGGGCTCGCCGTCGTCGACCTGC
>JACKDM010000052.1 GCA_020633515.1 Myxococcales bacterium | reverse complement strand
GTCTCGTAGGGCCAGTGAAGCCGATGAGACAGGTACGCCACCTCCTCGCGGAGCTTCTCCGAGGGATGGCTCAGGGCCCCCCCGGCGGGGGTGGCTCCACGTCGAACTCACCCTCGCAGTGCGGGCACACGACCTCGAGCCGGCTGCGACCGGTGCGGTTGATGCGCTGGTAGAGGTCTTGCAACCACGCGAAATCACACGCGTACAGCCGCTCGATGGTCGTGGTGTCGACGCGGTCGAGCGTGCCGAGGCGGGTGATGACCCGGCTGAGCAGGATCACCACCAGATAGCCCGGGTTGCGCTGCACGCGGGGGTCCTTGAGCGGCGCGAGCTCGTCGAACGCGGTCGCCATGCGCATCCGCCCCTCGCGGTGGCGGGTGCCGTCCGGTCCGACGATGCCTTCCGGCAGCGTGAAGTCGAACTCCGCCGGCGCCATGTTCGTCGATGCCATCATCGCCAGAGCCTCCCTCGCGACCGCGCGCCGTTACTGCACGAGCGCGATGTCGTTGAACGCGATCTCGAGCTCCTCCATCGCGAGCGCCGTCGAGGTCGCGTCGAAGCTCGGCGCGCTCCACCGAACGCACCACGCGCCCTTGAGCGTCCAGCGCACGACCTCTTCGAAGTGATCGTCGAAGACGACGAGGTCGATGTCCTGCCGGAAGCCATCGTCGTTGCGCTTCTTCTCGAACCAGCTCCACATCTCCTTGCCATCGACCATGCCCCGCTTGAGGGTGATGTTCGACAGCGAGCGCAGCCCCGGCAGCTTGCGCGGCTGGAGCGTCGCCTCGTGGCCCTCGCGGTAGTCATTGACCGCGCGGCTGACCGAGAGGCCGCTCATCTCCTTGAAGTTGCCCTGGATCACCGAGCCGATCTCGACGGTGAAGTTGTAGTTGCCGACCGGATCGCGCAACGGATAGGACGGGGTCGCCATCGTGTCTCTCCTCTCTCAGCGGGTGAGCATCTCGGTTTGTGCGTCGGTGCCCGATCGTGTGATCAGGCGGAGGGTGATGTATTCGCCGGGGACCGCCGGCGCGATGCCGACATCGGCGATGAGAAGGCCGGCCTCGCGGACGTCCTCGGGGTTGTTGGTCTCGTCGCACTGCACGAACCACGACATCTCGCTGATGGGTCCCACCAGCGCGCCCTTCTGATAGAGCGCGTCGAGGTGGGCGCCGAGCTCGCGGATGACCCGGGTGCGCAGCAGCGGGTCGTTGGTCTCGAAGACCATGGCGTCGAGGCGGCGGGTCATCCACCGCTCGAGGTCGAGGGTCAGCCGTCGCACCGGCACGTGCCGCCACGTCGGATCACCGGAGAGCGTGCGCGCGCCCCACACCCGCATGCCGCGACCGGGCAGCACCCGGATGACATTGACCGACGGCGCCGCGAGGCGGCCGGTCTCGTCGAGCGCGAGCGGCGGGTGGAGGCGGGCGATGGTGGGCACGTCGAAGTCGAAGCGCAGGTCGACGGCGTCTTCGACGACCTCGTTGGCCGGCGCGTGGTGTGGTCCGCTGCGGGCGTCGACGCGGGCGTAGACGCCGGCGACGTGACCCGATGGCGGCACGAACGCGGTGCCGTCGAAGGCGACGACCTTGAGCCAGGGGCCGTAGAGCGCCGCGTGGCGCCCGTCGGCGGCGCGCCACAGCCACTCGGCGTGCGCGATGGCGGCGTCGGCGGCGGCGGCGGCGTTGAGCGCGTCGGGCTCGGGCAGGTCGAGCACCGCGAAGCGATCGCCGAGCGTCTCGCAGTGCGCGACGATCGCCGCTTGCAGCGCGGGGTCGACGACCCCCGGCGCGACGACGAGGCTGGTGTCTTCCTCGTCTTCGAGCCGGGCGAGCGCCGCGGCGAGCGTACTCGCGGTGAGCGCGCCTTCGACCGGCACGATCCGGCAGCGGGCGCCGCCATTGGCGAAGAAGCCCCGCACCGCGAGGTGGAAGCTCCGCGCCGCCGCCGGGCTCGTCGCGTCGACGCCGCCGAAGCGATCCCGGTAGCGGGCCCATCCCTCGACGAGCACCGGCTCACCGTCGCCGGCGTCGGGCACCACCCCGATGAACGCCGGGCGCCCGGCGTGATCCAGCGGCGTCTGCGCGAGCCGATGGATCTGCCAGTACAAGCCAGGGATGGTCAGCGCGGGATCACTCATGGCATCGCTCTCCGTTCGCTCTCGGGTCGGCGCTTCAGGTCGCCGTCTTCTGGCTCAGGCGGAAGATCACGAACTCGGCGGGGCGCACGATGGCGACGCCGATCTCGGTGACGACCATGCCGAGGTCACGCACGTCGGGCGGCGTGGTCTCGGCGTCGCACTTGACGAAGAACGCGTCGTCGGCCTTGTCGCCGACGAGCGCGCCCGACTGCCAGACGCGGGTGAGGAACGCCGAGACGGTCGAGCGGATCCGGGCCCACAGCAAGGCATCGTTGGGTTCGAAGACCGCCCAGCCGAGGCCCTCGTCGATCGACTCCCGCAGGAAGTTGTAGACCCGGCGGGTGGTGATGTACTTGAACGCGCTGTCGGAGCCGGCGGTGGTGCGGGCGCCCCAGAGGGTGACGCTCTGGCCGAACATGCGGATCACGTTGATGCACGCGGCGTTGAGCGGGCCCTGCTTGATGCGGCCGAGGCGGGTCGAGACCCCGTAGGCGCCGTTGAGCACGACGTTGGCGGGGGCCTTGTGTACGCCGCGGCTGCCATCGACGCGGGCGTAGGCGCCGGCGATGTGACCGACGGGGTTGTGGTAGCCGCCGGTGCCGGTGGTGTCGATGAACGGGAAGTAGATCGCGCCGTACTCGCTCTCGCGGGTCTGGTTGATCGCCTCCGCGCTGATGGCTTCGGGGTTGGGCGGCGCGGCGAGGATCGCGAAGCGATCCTGGCAGGCCTCGCAGTGGGTCAGCAGGCTGCCGTTGATGACGAGCGCGCGGGCGTCGACGGCGGCCGCGGGCAGCGGGGCGGCGACGAGCGCGATGTCATCGATGTCTTCGAAGGCACCGAGACCGGCTTCGAGCGCGTCTTGCAGGTTGCCATAGGCGTCGCTCTCGCCCTCGTCGTCGAGGGTCGCGAGCGTGCTCGCGTCGATGCCATAGACGAAGGCGCGGGTGCCGCCGTTCTGGAAGAAGCCCTTGAGCGCGATGCCGAGCTCGAAGCCATCGGCGGTGCCATAGGCGCGGGTGAACTCGCTGTAGCTCGTCACCTCGACGACGGTGCCGGGGTCGGCGTCGGTGTAGGCTTCGTTGGTCGCCGGGTTGGTCGGCATGGTGCGACCGGCGGGCAACAGCCCGATGAAGCCGGCGGTGCTCGTCCCGACACCGGCGATGGGCGCGCCGCCGGAGGAGACCTCCTCGACATAGACGCCCGGCGCCTTCTCCGCATAGTTGGGCATGGGTGGGTCCTCCTCTCCTCAGTCCCGTCGGGACGGTCACGCCCCCGATCGCTCACCGATGCGAGCGACCACGCTCTCCGGCGGCGGGGGTACTTCGGTCGCCGGGAAGGCTTCCACGGCGACGGTGATGGTGAATCGCAACGACGCGCGTGGCTTGGAGCCGAGCGCGCGCCAGAAATCGCTCGAAGCGCCGAGTGACTCGCTCTGAAGCGCGAACGCCCGCACCGCCATCGGTTGCTCGGGCAGCGCCTCGTCGATGAGCTCGGCGGGCACGTAACGCCAGCGCAGCAATGCCTTCATCACTGCGCCGAGGAGCCGGTGTTCGCCGGCGGTGTCGTCCTCGCCGGTCCACGCGGTGGCGAGGTAATGACAGTCGACGCGCACCGGCGGGTACTTGCGATGCCAGGTCTCTCCCTCGCGGGTGACCCGCGGGGTGGACTCGCGCAGGAGGTGGTTCTCGTGGATGTCGAACAGGAACAGGTTGACCGCGGGCAGCTCGACCGCCGCCGAGGGAAAACTCTCGTCGGGCGTGTCGAAGGTGATCGTGACGTCGGCGTAGGCATCGTCGAGCCGCGAGCGGATGAGCGCGCGGACCGTCTCGTCGATGGCATCGATCATCCGTCCCCCCTCCTCCGTGCGTCGGCAGCGAACCGGCCGCGTGTGTCATTGAGCGCGCCCGGCGAGCGCGTCACCATCCCCCGTTCGGGGGGGGCGTACGGATCGGTGCGAATGCGTCAGCGGGCATCGGATCCATCTCCGTGGGCGCCGGGCGGCGGGGGGTCGAGGACGCGGCCGAGCTCGACGCGGCTGCCGATCCCGAGGCGGTCGTAGATCGCCTTGAGGTGGTCGCGCACCGTCTCGGGGCTGCGCTCGAGCGCGGCGGCGATCTCCTTGACGGTGGCGCCGGCGGCGGCGAGGTCGGCGACCTTGCGCTGCGCCTCGGTGAGCTTCTCGCGGGCGCCGGGGCGGTGGTGGTCGCCCTCTTCGGCGACGGCGAGCACGCGGGGCACGGCGCCTTCGAGGCGCTCGAGGCGCACCCGGGCGCGGCGGACGAAGTGCTCGGCGCGCACGGCGCCCGATCGGCACAGCGCGACGGCGAGCGATCCGACGCGGGCGACGATCTCGGGCTCGCGCAGCCAGGGCGCGGCGTCGATCGAGGTCGAGACGTGGCGACCGTCGGCGTCGAAGACGAGGAAGCTCGCCTGTTCGGGGCCGTTGCAGTGCGCCTGCCCGCGCCGCCAGGCGGTGACGAAGAGGTGGGCGACGCGCTCCTCGATGGCGCGGAGCGCGGCGAGCTCGGCGCGGCCGAAGGCGGGCTCGCCGAGGCGGCGGGCGCAGAGCACGGTCCCGATGAGCCGGCCCTCGTGTACGACGGTCATGCCGGCCATGGCGCGCACCCGGGCGGGCGACCAGAACATGGTCCAGGCGCCGAGGGTGCGCACCTGCGCGCGCTCGGTGACGGCGAAGCGGTCGAAGGGGCTGATGTCGCCGGGCCAGGCCTCGTCGTCGTCGGCGTCGAGGGGGCGCACGTACTCGAAGACCGAGCGGCCGGCGAGCGCGAGGGTCGCGGCGCGGAACGCCTCGGGGCCGACCGCTTCGAGCTCGGCGAAGACGAGCGCGCGGCCGAAGCGCAGCGTCTCGTGGCAGAACCCGCAGGTCGTGTCGCTGACCGCGCAGACCGCCTCGACGAGCCGGCGCCGCAGCGCGCTCGCGTCGAGGGTGGGGAGCTGCTCGGGGTCGAGGAGCTCGACCGGGGCGTGCGGGGTCAATGGAGGCTCCAGCGGGCTTCGGGGTGCTGTCGCTGCTGACGTCGGCGGGCGCGTCGAGCGGCGACCCCACCAAGGCTAGCGGAGCCCCCCCTGCCGTCGGAGGCAGACGGTCGAATGTTTTTAATGCTTTCAAATCATGCGCTTGGGATCATTCGAGCCGGTCGGAGGGACCCGAGCGTGGCGGCGTGGCGCCGATCTTCGATGCGGATCTTCGTCGCAATTCGACGCGCTTGATCGAGAAAGACCGGGTGCGGCCGGAGGACGCGCCGCGCTCCGAGAGACGTGCTCGGATCCCGCCACGGGCGGCGCCGAGCCGGGGGGAAAGTCCGCATGCAGTCGAACCAAACGAGGATCCACCTCTTCGCGCTCGTCGACCCGCCGTTCTTCCGGCTGGGGCTCGAGGCGTGGGTGCGATCGACCGAGGATCTGGTCTGGGTGGGCTCGGCCGAGAGCTGGCGCGCGGCGCTGCTGCGGCTCGCCGAGCTGCCGTGTGACCTGGTGCTGTTCGCGCCGGGGCCCGACGAGGGGCTGGCGGCGACCTTCGTCGATCGCGCGACGCGGCGGGCGGGGGCGCGGGTGGTGGCGCTGGTGGCCGATCCGACGAGCCGGGAGGCGGCGGCGCTGGTGCGGGCGGGGGCGGCGGCGTGCGTGGATCGCACCTGCCCGCCGACGGAGCTGGCGCGGGTGATCCGCACGGTGCATCGCACGGGGCGCTTCGTGGCGGGGGCGCTCGTCGACCGGCTGATCGCGCCGCACGCGCCGCCGGCCCACGCGCAGCTCTCGCCGCGGGAGGGCGAGGTCTTTCGCCGGATCATCGCCGGGCGGGCGCCGAGCGCGATCGCGCGCGACCTCGGGGTGTCGGCGAGCACGGTGAGCACCCACCTGAGCCACATCCGGCGCAAGCTGGCGGTCGAGTCGGTCGCGGGGGTGGTGGCGTATGCGGCGCGGGCGGGGCTGTTGCAGGCGGCGGGGTGACGGCCGGGTGGCGGGAGCGGGCGACCGCGATCGAGGGGTGAGCGGCGCGGGCGCGGCGCCGACGACGCCGCGGCAGCAGCGGGCGAAGAGGAGCGCGGCGCCGGTCTCGGGGTCGACGCCGTGGCCGCCGTCGAACTCGGTGCGGCCGCCGGCGTAGTCGTCGTTGAGGTAGACGAGCACCGTCAGCCGGCTGCGCTCGCGGGCGTCGCGGGCGAACCAGCCGTCGCGGTGCATCATGAACCGCTGCCCGACGGCGTAGCGGTAGACGCGGAAGCGCTCGTTGAGGCCGACCGCCTCGCCCTCGCCGACGCGCGCCGGGCAGTGGGGCGCGAGCGCCTCCCACAGCCGCGCGGCGAGCGCGGGGTCGTCGTACATCACCCGGTCGTTGTCGCGGATGTCGGTCCGGCGGACCTCGCCACCGGGCAGGTTGATCGGCGCCTCGGCGAAGCCCCGCGCCTCGGCGTCGGCAATGACCGCGGCGCAGGTCGCCGGGTCGATGACGCCGCGGCAGTAGTTGACGTAGGCCATGCCGCGCAGGTGCGGGTCGACGGGGTCGAAGAACATCACGCGTCTCCTCGGGCCGACGGCTCGACGCGGATCACGCCGGCGAGCGCGGTGCCGGCCGCGTCGCGCTGCAAGAGCGCGTCGAGCCCCATCTTGCGCAGCGTCGAGAGCGCGACCCGCAGCCGGTTCTGCGCGGCGGCGGCGCCGATCCGCTCGCCGGGCCAGCCGGCCTCGATGAGCGCGGCGTTGTCGAGCGGGCGGCCGGTCTCGCGGGCGGCGATCAGCGCGGCGACGAGGCGGGCGAGCGTGGGGCGGTTGCCGAGCTCGACGGTCGCGCCGCCGGGCGGGGTGAAGCGGGTCCCGTCGGCGGCGAGGCGCCAGGCGACGTCCTCGGCCTCGGCGGCGGCGATCCAGGCGGCGAGGACGCGGCCGAAGAGGCGGGCGTCGTCGCTCTGCGCGGCGGCGAGGCGGGCGGCGGCGCGGCGGGCGGCGACGCGGTCACCCGCTCCGAGCGCGGCGGCGCGCGTCGTCGAGGAGCGCGCCGACTGGCGCGAGCGAGCGCGTCGCCGGCCTCGCGAGCGCGCCGCGCGCGCCCGCGAGCGAGGCGTCGTCGTCGTCGTCCCGCGCCCGCGCTGCCGCCGCGAGCGCCGCCGCGAAGCGCGCCAGCGGCGCTCGCCGATCCGATCGAAGACCGCCGCCGCCTGCGCCCGCTCGGCGCGCGCCGCGTCGCCCGGCCCGCGCTCGGCGAGCAGGACCGCGTGGTAGAGCCGGTAGATCGCCGCGAAGCGCGGGTCGCCGACCGCCTCGAAGCCGGCGATCACCTCGCCGTACCCGGCCGCGGCGGCGTCGAGGCGCCCCTCGTGGTGGTCGACGAGCGCGAGGTAGCCGGCGGCGACGAGGCGCGAGCGACGGTTGCCGACCTGCTGGTGCAGCGCGCGCGACGCTTCGAAGCGGGCGCGGGCGCCGGCGACGTCGCCGACTTCGAGGTCGAGGGTGCCGAGGTGGCCGAGGGTGATCGCCTCGAAGAGCTCGTCGCCCGCCGCCCGCAGGAGCGGCAGCGCCGCCTCGAGCTCGACCCGCGCCCCGGCGACGTCGCCGCCCCCGACCACGGCGAGGCCGAGCTGCACATGCGAGATCGCCTGCCAGCGCACGTTGCCGAGCGCCCGGTGCAGCGCGAGCGCCTCGGCCGCCGCCGCCCGCGCCGCGTCGAGCTCGCCGACCACGTTGCACAGCTCCGAGCGCCCGTTGAGCGCCCGCGCCGCGAGCGCTCGATCGCCGAGCGCCTGCCCGATCGCGAGCGCCGCGTCCATCGCCGCCGCCGCGTCGGCCATGCGCGCGAGGTAGCGCAGCGTGCGACCGCGCTGGTACTCGGCGTGCCCCGCGAGCGCGTCGGGGGCCAGCCCCGCCCGCCGCACCCGGTCGCGGGCGTCGTCGAGCGCGTCGAGGACCTCGGCCGGCGCGAGGTGGGCATGCAGCAGCGGACCGAGGCAGCACGCGGCTTCGAGCGCGCGCCGCGCCGACTCGGCGGTCGGCGGCTCGACCGCGCGCGCGCGCCGTGAGATCGCGCGCAGCTCGGCGTGCGCCGCGTCGAGCGTCGCGAGCCCGCCGCCCCGCCCGAAGAAGTGCCCCTCGGCCGCGATCGGCAGGCACTGCCCGAGGAACCACGCCGCGTGCCGCGCCTCGACCGGCGCCGGATCGACCTCGGCGAGCCGCGCCACCGCGTACGCCCGCACCGCCTCGCTCATCCAGAGCCGCTCGCCTTCGAGCCGCAGCATCGCCTTGCGCAAGAGCCCGTGCACCGCGTCGAGCACCACCTCACCCGCCGGCAGCGCCACCACCGCCTCGGCGGCCTCGACCGTGAAGGCGCCCGCGAAGACCCCGAGCTGGCGCAGCGCCGACTGCTCCGCCGAAGACAGCAGCTCCCAGGTCCAGTCGAGCGTCGCCCACAGCGTGCCGTGCCGCTCGCCGAGCCGGTCGGGGTCGCGCAGCAGCGCGAAGCGATCGTCGATCCGCGCGGCGAGCATCGGCAGCGGCAACAGCTCCAGCCGCGCCGCCGCGAGCTCGAGCGCCAGCGGGAGCCGGTCGAGCCGATCGACGAGCCGCGCCAGCGTCGCCTCGCCCCCCGCCCCGAGCCGCCCGTGCGGCGCCGCCGCCCGAAACAGCGCGACCGCCTCGGCGGCCGGCAGCGGCTCGACGGCGACCACCCGCTCCCCCGCCACCCCGAGCGGCCAGCGCGAGGTCACCACCGCGACCGCGCCCGCCGCGACCCACTCCGCCAGCAGCGCCGCCAGCGGCCCGCTCACCTGCTCGGCGTTGTCGAGCACCAGCCGCGCCCCGCGCCGCGCCCCCAGCTCCACCGCGACCGCCGCTTCCGGCGCCGCCGTCGCCCCCGGCCCCGCCGGCACCCCCAGCGCCCGCAGCACCGTCATGCTCGCCGCCGCCGCGTCGGTCGCGCCAGCGAGCGGGCAGAAGATCGCGTCCGCCCACTGCCGCGCGAGCTCCACCGCCAGCCGCGTCTTGCCGACCCCCCCGGTCCCCACCAGCGTCACCACCCGCGCGCCGGCGGCGAACGCGGCCTCGACCGCCTGCTTCTCGGCGCTCCGCCCGACGAGGGGCGCGCGAAACGAAGGCATGCACTCCATGCCCTCCAGTGTATCACTGCACGCGTCGATCACCGCGAGCCTCACCCACCGCGCGTCGCCCGAGGCCCCCACGCCTCTCCAGATCGAACGGCTCCCGCACCCGGACGCCGACGACGACGCGCGCGACCTTCACGACCCTCTGGCGCACATCGCGCCGTACACACTCGCGGGCCGATCCCATCGATGACTCCTCCTGTGAGGACACGAAGCCGACGTCCACCGAGGCATTGGCCGCCCGCGCCCGCGCCCTGACATCGAACGCCCGCCGACCCACGCCCGCCCCTACCGCCGCCCCCCGCCCCGCGCTACCCTGCGCCGAGCCCACACCGCCGGAGCGCTGATGCCGAGCCCCCCGCTGAGCCCCGCCGACGAGCGCGCCGTCGTCGCCGCGATCACCGCCGCCGAGCGCGGCCACCCCGCCGAGATCCGGCTCCACATCGAGCGCCGCTGCGACGGCGACCCGCTCGCGCAGGCCCGCCGCCGCTTCTACGAGCTCGGCATGCACCGCACCCGCGCCGGCACCGGCGTGCTGCTCTACGTCGCCCTCTCCGCCCGCCGCGCCGCCGTCTACGCCGGCCCCGGCGTCTACCCCCACATCGACCCGAGCGCTTGGCAACCCATCGTCGACGCCGTCACCGCCGGCTACGCCCAAGGCACCCCCGCCGCCGGCCTCTGCGCCGCGCTCGCCCGCGTCGGCGAACTCCTGCGCGCCGCCATCCCCGGCGACGACCCCGCCGGCGACGAGCTCCCCGACGCGGTCAGCTACACATGAGCGGAGATCGAGCCATGAACGAGCCCCGCGAGCAGCGCGGCGTCCGGGCCCGCGACCTCGACGACGTCATCGAGATCGCCGCCCGCCGCGCCGAGCAGCGCCAGGACGAGGTCAGCCGCGACGAGATCGCCGCCATCGCGCGCGAGCTCGACATCCCCGACGCCGACGTCGACGCCGCGCTGCACGAGCTGCGACGCCGCCGCGCCGCCGAAGCCGCCGCGCAAGGCGTCGCCCGCGCCGAGCGCCGCGCCCGCGGTCACCGTCTCAAGCAGATCACGATCGCCGCCGCTGTCATCCTCGCCGCGCTCCTCGGCTGGAGCTACGCCGCGCTCAACGGCCGCCTCGCCGACGTCGAGCGCCAGCGCTCGCAGGTCTACAACGTCATCGAGCGTCAGGCCGCCGTCGAGGCGCAGTGGCGCGACCGCCCGCCCTCAGCCGCCCGCGACGCCGAGCTCTCCGGCGCCGAGAACCGCGTCCGCATCGAGCGCCGCGCCTACGACGACGCCGTCACCGCCTACAACACCGCCGCCCACGGCTTCCCCGCCGTCGTCTTCCGCGGCCTCCTCGGCTACCCCGGCCCGCAGCCCCTCTCGGCCGCCGTCGACTGGACGACGAAGCCATGAGCCCCGCGCAGCAGACCCGCGGCCGCCTCGCGTGGCTGATCGTGCTCGCGCTCGTCGCCGGCATCACCTGGACCGCCACCCGCGGCGCGCCCGCCACCGCCCCGGTTCTCATCGACGCCCCCGTCGTCGACCGCGCCGACGTGCTCTCCCCCGCCGCCGAGGCCTGGATCGCCGACCGCCTCCGCGCCCACCGCGACGCCACCGGCGTCCAGATCGCCGTGCTCACCGTGCCCACCACCCACGGCGTCCCCATCGAAGACTTCAGCCACGCGGTCGCGAGCGCCTGGGGCGGCGGCCGCGCCGACGCCGACGACGGCGCGCTGCTCACCCTCGCGCTCGAAGACCGCCGCATGCGCCTCGAGGTCGGCCGCGGCCTCGAAGACCGCATCCCCGACGGCCGCGCCGCCGTGATCATCGAAGCCATGATCCCCGACCTGCAACGCGGCGACCCGCGCGCCGCGATCGGCGTCGCGCTCGACCACGTCATCGCCGCCACCGGCGGCCCCGGCGACGCGCTCACCGCCGGCCTCCCCACCGACCCCGCCACCGGCGCCGCCGCCCGCCCGCTCCCCGCCCCGAGCCTCCTCGCCCGCCTCACCCGCGCCTGGGGCGACGGCGTCACCTTCGCCCGCGTCCTCCTCGGCGTCGGCCTCTTCTGCTGGGCCATCTGGCTCCTGCTCTGGCTCTGGCGCGCCCTGACCCGCGCCCGCCCCCCCGAACGCGCCCGCCTCTACCGCGACCACGCGCCGCTGCTCCACATCGGCCTCGCGCTCGTCGCCCTCTCCCCCATCCTCGCCGGCATCGTCTCCGCCCTCGGCGAGACCCCCGCCGCCAGCATCGCCACCGCCGTCACCCTCGGCATCGTCGCGCTCGTCGCCGGCTTCATCGCGCTCAACCGCGCCCTCACCGCCAGCTTCGCCCGCTGGCGCCACCACCCCCGCCCCTGCCCCGAAGGCGATGGCATGACCGAGATGGCATCCGAAGAGACCGCCGCCGCCTGGCTCACCCCCGGTCAGATCACCGAACATGCCATCGCCTCCCGGATCCACGACGTCTGGCGCTGCCCCAACGGCCACGCCCACGTCGCCAGCTACCTCGGCGCCGCGCCCGCGACCCGCTGCCCGAGCTGCGAGAACGCCACCGTCCGCACCGGCGACTGGATCACCGTGCGCGAGGCGACCTACAGCCAGTCGGGCCAGCAGAAGCGCACCGACACCTGCGCCCACTGCGGCGAAGCCTTCGTGCACCGCCGCCGGATCCCCCGCAAGCAGCGCACCGCGGTCGTCGTCGGCGGCGGCGGCGGCGGCTGGTCGGGCGGCTCGTCGAGCGGCGGCGGCTGGTCGGGCGGCGGCGGCTCGTTCGGCGGCGGCGGCGCTTCCGGGTCGTGGTAGCGATCAGGGCTTCATCTTGATGTCGAAGTGCTCGCAGATGGCATCCACGGCCGCCTCGGGGGTGTGCCACAGCCGGCCGGGCTGCTTGATGGGAGCCTTCGTCTGGCTGTCCTCGGCGCCCTTGACCTCACCCATCGCCGCCGCTTCGGTCTCCGGATCGAGCAGCAGCTCCGCCGCCTGCCCGCCCCCGAGCCCGAGCGCGAGCCGGGGCAGCCCGGGCTGGACGCGACCAAAGGTATCGAACTCATCCCTGATGCCCGACAACCCGCCGAGGAAGACCGCGCCGATCATGCCCGGCAGACGCGCCATCCCCTCGCGCATGTCACCGAGCGCTTTCTTCCCATCGGGTTGCATGACACAGACTACACCATCCATCGCTTGCAACACGCCGACCTCTTCGATGAAGCGATAGCGGAAGACCTCTGCCTGCACGATGACGACCCAGGGTTCCGCCGTCCGCGTCTCGAGGACCGGGCCCGCGAGCGCTGGCGTGATCGTCGGATGTCCCCCGAAGACGAGTCCGGTGTCGCTCCCGGCGAGTTTCTTCACCAGTGCCACCACCGTCTCTTGGATCATCTTGGGGCGAGCGGTGGCGACGACCTTCGCCTCGCGCTGCCGTCGCTCGGGGTCATCGTGGTCGAGCGGCACGCTCGCCGACAGAAAGAGCCATCGCGCGCGACGCAATGCGTCGGCCGGGCTCGCTGGGTCGCTCCACCGGGCTGACAGATTCTTCAGCGTCTCCCACTCTTCGGCGCGGGTTGGGCTCGCCGATGCCTTCGGCGAGCTTCGCCACCGTCGCTCTCCGTGTTTCTCGGCGCCGGCGGGCGCACCTCGCCCAGATCGATCGCCACCGACCAGTGCCCGAGCGCCCACCCGCGGGCCCAAAGCGCCACCCATCGCTCGCTGACCATCCCCGGCGCGACCAGATCTGCGCCCGACGATGGTCACCTTCGACGAAGAAGCGACCCACGTTGTAGCCATGCATCCGCGGAGAAGTCGCCCTCCTCGGCGCCGAACAGCGAGCGCCCCTCGACGAAATGCCGGATGCCATCGACGCCCGGCTCGGCCTCATGGCGGCCGACATGCGCGTGCCCGTAGAGGTGCAGGTCGATGGTCTTCGACGGCCGGATGTCTTCGGCCAGGATGCGCTGCGCGCCACCGGCGTCAGGCTGCTCGGCGGGTGATGCGTCATCAGCACGGTGGCGTCGTGCTCGCTCACCCAGGCGCCGTCGCCCCGATCAGCGCGTTCGCCTGCGAAAGATCGACGTGCAGCTTCCATCGTCGGTGTCATCGAGGTGCAGCCACGCCGAGTTGAGCCCGAGCACGCCGAGCGACAGCCCACCCGATGGATCGTGCAGTTCATGTCGCCGGGGACGAGTCGCCGTCCCCCCGAGTCAGGCGCGAACGGCAGCGGATGTCTCAGCCATCGACGCCACGCGCGAACGCGGCTTCGATCGCCGTCTGAACGTCTCTCGGCATGTCTTGCCACAGAGGGCGGGAGCAGGGGGTGCGCTGCCGGAAGGCATGGCGGATGCGTCTCACGACCTCCGCCTCGGGGCGCTCCAGATCATGATTGCCGGGCACGACGCAAAGTATCGGGGTGGCGAGAGCCTCTTCGATCCCCTGTGCGGCATTGCATCGAGCGATCCGGCGCAGCACACGCCCGAGGAACGCCGTCGCCTTGAGGTACTCCTCGTCAGCACCCTTGAAGGCGATGTCACCGGTGAAGAAGACCACGTCGATCGGTAATCCGCCGGTCATCACCGCATCGCCGCCGATGACGCGCTCGAGGTCGCCGAGCAAGGCCCGCTCCACCCCAGGCAGCCGCCCCCCCTCCTTCGGCTGGTCCACATGAAGATCGGTGAAGTGGAGCCACCCGATCTGCCTCACTCCGCGCTCGCCCCCCGCGTCGCTGCCATTCACCGCCATCTCTGCTCCCGTCGGCGCATCCCCCGCGCCCCCCGCCTGCCCCTCCGAATCACTGCCGTGCTCGCTCATCGCTCACCCCATCACCATCTCCCGCCATCGCACCACCCACCACCGCCCCCGTCAAGCTCTCCTCCGCCCCCCGGTGACAGCCCGCCCCCGCCCGTGCTCCAATCCACCGACCGCCCGACCCGGAGACCCCCGTGCCCGACACCCAGCCCGCCCCGCTCCGCCTCCTCCTCTCCGCGAGCGTGCCCGCCACCACCCCCCCCGACCGCGCCGACGCCTTCGTCGACGCCCTCATCACCCCCCTCCTCGCCCACGGCGTCCGCATCATCACCGGCGGCCACCCCACCCTCACCCCCGCGCTCGACCGCGCCGCCCGCGCCCTCGGCCTCCCCCACGCCATCGAGCGCCACCAGCTCCGCCGCTACCTCGACCTCACCCACCCCCACGCCGCCCCCGCCCCGCTCCACCTCCACGGCGCCGCCACCGACCCCGACGCCCCCGGCCTCGCCGCCGAGCTCGCCACCCTCCGCGACGCCCTCGCCGCCCGCGCCGACGCCGCCCTCTTCGCCGGCGGCAAGGGCGCCGACTCCCTCACAAAGCCCCCCGGCCTCCGCGACGAGCTCGACCGCTTCCGCGCCGCCCACCCCCGAGCGCCCGTCTTCTTCACCGCCGCCCTCGGCGGCTACACCGCCGACGTCCTCATCCCCGCCGCCCGCGCCGGCCACATCGCGCTCCACGACGGCCTCACCCCCGCCGCCCGCGAAGCCCTCTGGCGCGCCACCGATCCCACCGCGATCGCCCCGCTCCTCCTCGACGCCCTCGCCGCCGCGCCGCGCCCCTGACCCCGCCATCCCGCTCCCAGACCGGCATTGCGCGATCGACGACCGGACTTCTCCGCTCCCCGATCCGAACCCCGCTCACTACACTCCGCCGCGATCGGCCCGCCCCCGCGCTGAAAGTCACGCGCGGCACGGCCCGCCGCCCTTCGCGGAGGATCCATGACCTCACCCCTGCACCTCATCACCGGCGCCACCGGCCTCGTCGGCTCGGCGATCGCCCTCGAGCTCCTCGCCACCGACCCCGACGCCCGCGTCGTCGGCCTCGTGCGCCCCGACGCCCGCGGCGCCGACGAGCGCCTGCGCGCCACCCTCACCCGCGCCGCCCGCCTCAACGGCCACGGCGACCGCCTCGACGCCGCCATCGCCACCCGCGCCACCGGCGTCGCCGCCGACATCGAAGCCCCCGACTGCGGCGTCGCCCCCGACCCCACCTGGGCCGGCGCCGCGCTCTGGCACTGCGCCGCCGCGCTCGACTTCCACGACCGCTACCGCGACGCCGTCATGCGCACCAACGTCGATGGCACCCGCCATGTCATCGCGCTCGCCCGCGCCGCCGGTGTGGCATCACTCGACTACGTCAGCACCGCCTACGTCGCCGGCACCCATGATGGCATCATCCCCGAGGCCCCGATCGAACCCGAGCGCCCGGTCAACAACCACTACGAGCGCAGCAAGATCATCACCGAAGCGCTCGCCCGCGACGCCGGCCTCCCCACCCGGATCCTGCGCCCGAGCATCGTCGTCGGCCACTCCGAGACCTGCGGCGCGCTCACCCTCAGCGGCGTCTATGGCTTCCAGCGCGGCGTCTTCAAGTTCGCCCGCCTCCTCGAACGCACCCAGGCCGAGCTCTCCGAGCGCCTCGCGATCCACATGCACGTCGCCGAGCGCGCCGAGCTCGACCTCATCCCCATCGACACCGTCGCCCGCCACGCCGTCGCCCTCTCCCGACGCGGCGCCCCGCCCGGCATCTACCACCTCGCCGGCCTGCACCGTGTCTCCACCCGCGGCACGCTCGAAGTCATCTTCCGCTCCGTCGGCCTCCCCGCCCCCGTCTTCGTCGACGACCCCGAGGCGCTGAGCTGGCTCGACCGCAAGCTCGACGCCGCGGTCGAGGTCTACGGCGGCTACCTCCGCGACGCCAAACACTTCGCCCGCGACCGGGTCGACGCCGCGCTCGACGGCCCCGACCCCACCGTGCGCCCCCTCGACCTCGACGCCGTCGCCCGCCTCTGCGCCTGGGCCTACGCGCACGACCTCGCCCCCCGCGCGCCGCTGGCGGTGACCGCATGAGCAGGCCCCTCCTCATCGTCGGCACCGGGCGCTGCGGCTCGACGCTCGTCTCACAGATGCTCGACGACCACCCCGAAGTCACCAGCCTCTCCGAGCTCTTCACCTTCGCCTCCGACCTCGGCAACCGCGTCCCCTGGATCTTCCCCGCCGAAGCCATCGACGGCGAAGCCTTCTGGCAGCGCATGGCTTACCACCCACCGCGCCTCTCCCTCCTGCTCCGCCATGGCTTGCGCATGCCCGAAGTCACCCATGACTTCGACCACGGCCCCCGCCGCCTCGAAGACGGCGCCCCCGCGCTGCTCCTCACCACCCTGCCCCGCCTCGGCGGCGACCCCGAGGCGACCTTCGCCGCGCTCGCCCCGGTCATGCGCGCCCGCGGCCCCGCGCCCGTCGCCGCGCACTATCACGCGCTCTTCGAATGGCTCATGACCCACCACGGCCACCGCACCTGGGCCGAGCGATCCGGCGGATCACTCCGGCTGGTGCACCGCCTCGTCGCCGCGTTCCCCGAGGCCCGCGTGCTCCACCTCGTCCGCGACGGCCGCGACACCGCCCTCTCGATGAGCCGCCACATCGGCTTCCGCATGGCGCTCGCCTCGTTCCAGCTCCTCGAGCTGCTCGGCGTCGACCCCTGGGAGAGCGCCGACCGCCGCGAGGCCGGCGACCTGCCCGACGAGCTCGCCGCGCTCCTCCCCGAGTGTTTCACCGCCGAAGCCTTCGAACGCTACGACCTCGCGCCCTCGCTCTGCGGCCACTACTGGTCGGGTGAGATCCGCCGCGGCCTCGAGACCCTCGACGCCCTGCCACCCGACCGGCTCGTCACCCTGCGCTACGAAGACTTCCTCACCGATCCCACCGCCGCCGTCGAAGACCTCGGCGCCGCGCTCGACCTCGGCCCGGTGCCCGTCGCGTGGCGCGACCGCGCCGCGGCGATGGTGCGATCGGGCCGCTCCGCATGGCACGCGCTCCCCGCCCGCGACCGCCGCGAGCTCGACGCCGCCTGCGCCCCCGGCGTCGCCGCGCTCGCCGAACGTGGGATCACCTGGCCGGCGTGACCGATGCCATCGGCGCCGCCACCCGCCCGAGCCAGTCATGCACCACCAGCCGATCGCGCGTCGCCGCGTACCACGGCTGCGCCCGCGCCTCGCTCGGATCGAGCGCGCACATCCGGTTGATGCCACGCGAGATCCAGCCATCGGCGCGCATGGCATCGTCACCCATCGCAGAATACCCGCGCAGATCACCCTCGGCCCGAAAGCCGACCTTCTCGATCACCCGCTCGCTCGCTGCGTTGCCGACGTCGTAGCCACACTGCACCCGCACGAACCCCATGTGCTCGACCGCGACCACCACCAGCATCCGCGCCGCCCGGGTGCAGATCCCACTGCCCGAAGCCCCCGTGCGCACCCAGTACCCCACCTCGATCGCCCGCGGGTTCATCGCTCGCCGATGCAGCCCGATGCAGCCGAGCACCCGCGCCTCGTCGGCCGGGTCGCACATCATGAAGACGAAGTCATCCCCTCGCCAGAAGGCACCCACCGCGCCGCTCATGCGCTGGTAGTCCTGCTCGACCGACTGCGGCCCGTGCGCCCATGCCATGAACTGCCGCAGCGCGGCGAGGCTCTCGATCTTGGCCTCGTAGACCGCGAGCGCGTCGGTGATCCGCGGCGCCCGCAGCATCAATGGGCCCTCGGGGTCGACGATCGCCGACGGCGGGTGCTTCGCGTCGATCCCCGGTACCTCGTCCGCCATGCGCGGCCTCCTCTCGATCATGCCCCGCCGTCATGGCACGGAACACCCGCGGCGCGGAAGCCCGCTCAATGCACCGCACCCTCGACCCGCGCGAGCATGTCATCGGCGATGGCATCGAGCGTCGCCGCCGGCACATGCGGCATCACCCCGACGAAGTGCAGGCACAGCCGATCGCCGAGCGTCGCCGCGAAGACCGCCAGATCACCAAAGACCGTCGGCGCCGCGCAGAACCCCACCGACTCGACCGCGACCTCGCCGTACGCCGAAGCGATCGACAGCCGCCCCAGGTTCGAGAGCCCGATCCCTTCGAGCCAGATCGAGCGCATCAGCGCGACGAAGCGCCGCGCGCCGGCGACCCCCCGGCCGAGCCACGGCGCGACCGACGCGAGCCGCCGCGCCTGGAACGGGATCGCCGCGAAGACATCACCGTTCTCGGCCATGCCATGCAGCTCGTGGCGCACCTCGCGCGCCAGATCCCACAGCGCCGGCGCCGGACGCAGCCGGTGCAGCCCGGCGACCATCGTGATGAAGAGGCCGACCTCGCCGCCCACCGGCGGCGTGAGCCGCTCGCGCAGGTTGACCGGGCTGCCGAGCCCGATGACCGGCCGCCCGTCGCTGACCGCGTGCGCCGCGAGCAGCAACGCCGCGCCGAGCGCCCCATGCAGCGTCGTGCCCTCGCGCCGGCAGCGCTCCGCGAGCCGCGCGAGCAGCGCCGGCGGCACGTCGCGCCGCACCACCCGCGGCCGACAGTCGGCGATCGCGGCCCGCGGCGCGCCCGCGACCCGATAGCCGGGCACCCCGCGCAGCCGCCGGATGCGACCGAGCGCGCGGCGCAGAAACCCCAGGTGCGCCCACAGCCCGTGCCCGCGCCGGGTCGCCAGCGGCAGATGGTCTTCGATCGCCGCCGGCAAGGTCCCGCTCGATACCTCCGATGTCATCGCCTGCAACAGATCGCGCAGCAGGAACGCACCCGCCGTGCCATCGCCGATGGCATGGTGAAAGGTCAGCAGCAGCGTCGACGCCGCCGCGTCGTGCCGCACCCACACCGCCCGCAGCAGCGGCCCCGTCTCTTCGGGGAGCCGCGCCATGCACTCCGCCGCGCACAGCGCCGGCACCGCCGCCGGCGCCGCCTCGGTCGTCGTCAGCGGGATCGCCCCCGCGCCCGCCGCGAAGGCCAGCCGCCGCCCCGCCGGCGCGAGCCGCATCGCGAGCAGCGGATGCAGCCGCTGCATCGCCGCGAGCGCGGCGCGGAGCCGATCGACGTCGATGGCACCCCGCAGCGCGGCCACCATCACGAAGTTGAGCGGCGCCGCCCGATCGGCGACCGCGACCACGTACTCCAGCGCCCCGAGCGGGCGCCCCGCGGGCGTGTGCATCACGAACCTCCCTGCCTCCGCGGCCAGCATAACCGAGCAGAGCGGCAGCGCGTGAGACTTCGTGACAGACCGCGCCCCCATTGCGCCCGCCGCCGCGCCCGGTCACCATGCCGCGATGCACGAACCCCACCTCATCTACGAGACCGTACACGGCAGCCGCGCCTACGGGCTCGCGCGCGCCGGCAGCGACACCGACCACAAGGGTGTCATCGTCGGCCCCGCCCGCTGGTATCACGGCTTCATCGGCGGCCCCGAGCAGGTCGAGCTCGGCGCCGACCACGTCCGCTTCGAGCTCCGCAAGTTCATGCGCCTCGCCGCCGCGGCCAACCCGACGCTGCTCGAGACGCTCTACACCCACGACGACGACCACCGCACCGTCACCCGCGCCGGGCGCCGGCTGCTCGACGCGCGCGACCGCTTCCTCTCCCGCAAGGTCGAGCAGAGCTTCGGCGGGTACGCCGCCTCGCAGCTCAAGCGGATCCGCACCCACCGCCGGTGGCTCCTCGAACCCCCCAAGGCCCCGCCCAGCCGCGCCGCGTACGGCCTCCCCGAGCGCGCGCTCGTGCCCCGCGACCAGATGGGCGCCGCCGAAGCGATGCGCGAGCAGGGACGGCTCGCCGAGCTCGACTTGAGCCCCAACTTCCTCGACATGCTCGACCGCGAGCGACGCTACAAGCAGGCGCGCACCCACTGGTCGCAATACCAGACCTGGCTCCGCGGCCGAAACCCGGCGCGCGCCGCGCTCGAAGCGGCGCATGGTTATGACACCAAACATGCCATGCACCTCGTCCGCCTGCTCCGCATGGGCGGCGAGATCCTGCGCGGCGAGGGTCTCATCGTACGCCGCCCCGATCGCGACAGCCTCCTCGCGATCCGCGACGGCGCGCTCGACTACGACGCGCTCGCGACCGAAGCCGACGCGCTGACCGCCGCGATCGAGGCCGCGTCGGCGGCCACGACGCTGCCCGACGCACCCGACGAGGCGGCGCTCGATGCCTTGTGCGCCGAGATCGTGCACGATGTCTTGCGAGGAGACGACTGACATGAGCGAGACCCTCGATCCCACCCACCTCGACCTCGCCCGCCGCTTCGTCGCCGGGCACCCGCCGCGCGGCGAGCTGCTGCTGTGCGCGGTGACCGGGAGCCACATCTATGGCTTCAGCTCGCCCGACAGCGACATCGACCTCAAAGGCATCCATCAGGTGCCGACGCGCGACCTGCTCGGCTTCGCCGGCGTCGCCGAGACGCACGATCGCTTGCAGGTCTTCGAAGGCGTCGAGTGTGATCTCACGACCCACGAGCTGCGCAAGGCGCTCGGGTTGTTGCTCGGTGGCAATGGCAACATGCTCGAACGCATCGAGTCACCGATTCAGCTCCACGAGACCGCGGCGCTCGCCGAGCTGCGCGCGCTCTCGAAGGGTGCGCGCTCCACGCGCTTCGTCCGGCACTACGCCGGCTTCTTCAAAGGCATGTGCCGCGAGCACGAGCGATCGGCCGCGCCGCGCGCGAAGACGCTGCTCTATGCCTACCGCGTCGCATTGACCGGCGCCCACCTCCTCGCGACCGGCGAGCTCGAATGCGACCTGCGGCGCCTCGCGCCCGCGCATGGCTTCGGCGAGGCGCTCGAGCTCGTCGCGTACAAGGCCGCCGCCGACGAGAAGGCCGCCGTGCCGCCCGACGTCGACGCCCGCCACCGCGCCAACTGGCCGCGCCTCGAAGCGTACCTCGACGCCGCCCGCGACCGGAGCCCGCTGCCCGCCGAGCCGGCGAACGTCGCCGCCTGCGAGGCGTGGCTCGTCGAGCGCCGACTGGCCGCGATGGGGTGAAGCGCGCCCGCGCCTCGGCGTGACGACTCGCGCCCCGCTCTCATCCTCCCGTCAGCAAAACAGCCGACGAGAGGTCGGAAGATGAGCCACGACACGTCCCGCGCCCCCCGCAAAGAAGCCCCCACCGAGGTCGACGAGCCCAAGGCGCCCTTCGAACCGCAGACCCTCGACTGGCCCGGCGACGAGAGCCAGCTCGACCCCCGGCCCCGCTACCAGGGCGCCGAATACCGCGCCGCCGGCAAGCTCCGCGGCGACGTCGCGCTCATCACCGGCGGCGACAGCGGCATCGGCCGCGCCGTCGCCGTGCTCTTCGCCCGCGAAGGCTGCGACGTCGCCATCCTCCACCTCCCCGAGGAGCAGAGCGACGCCGACGAGACCTGCAAAGCCATCGAAGACGCCGGCCAGAAGGCGCTCTCCATCGCCGGCGACGTGCGCGACCCGAAGTTCTGCCAGCGCGCCGTCGAAGAGACCGTCGAACAGCTCGGCAAGCTCACCATCCTCGTCAACAACGCCGCCTTCCAGAACCACGTCGAAAAGATCGACGACCTCGACATCGACCAGTGGAAGCGCACCTTCGAAACCAACATCTACGGCTACTTCTACATGGCCAAGGCCGCGCTCGCCCACCTCCCCTCGGGCGGCCGCATCATCAACACCGGCTCGATCACCGGCCTCGAAGGCACCGGCGCGCTCCTCGACTACTCATCCACCAAGGGTGCCATCCACAGCTTCACCAAATCGCTCGCCCAGCAGCTCGTCGACCGCGGGATCCGCGTCAACTGCGTCGCCCCCGGCCCCGTCTGGACCCCGCTCAACCCCGCCGAACGCACCGCCGAAGAGATCGCGCACTTCGGCGAAGACACCCCGATGGGACGCCCCGCCCAGCCCGAAGAGATGGCGCCCGCCTATGTCTTCTTCGCCTCCAACGGCGACAGCAGCTATGTCACCGGCGAAGTGTTGACCCTGCTCGGCGGCGACACCCGCGCCGCCTGATCCGCGCCCGCCTCCCGGGACCCGTCGCACGAGAGAGATGGCATGACCGAATGGTTCGAATGGCTCGCCAGCCGGGAGCTCGGCTGGCTCTGGCGCATCCTCATCGCGCTCGGCGCGGTGCTCGTCGCGCTGATCATCCATGGCATCGCCTTCGCCGTGCTCCTCCGCACCGTCGGCCGCACCCGCTGGATCGGCAGCCCCAAACCCATCCAGAACGCCCGCGGCCCGGCGCGGGTGGTGCTCATCATCGCCTTCCTCCGCGCGGTGCTGCCCTTCGTCATCCCCCCCGGCGCCACCGAAGACGGCCTCGCGCAGCTCCTCGTCGTGCTGCTCGTGCTCACCATCACCTGGCTCCTCGTCCGCGCCATCAGCGGCCTCGACGACGCCGTGATGGCCCACTACGACATCACCGCCGCCGACAACCTCCACGCCCGCCGCGTACACACCCAGGCCCGCATCGTCAGCCGCATCGTCGCCGTGCTCGTCGGCGTCGTCGGCGTCGCCGTCGCGCTCATGACCTTCCCCCGCGTCCGCGAGCTCGGCGCCGGACTGCTCGCGTCTGCCGGCGTCGCCGGCCTCGTCATCGGCCTCGCGCTGCGCCCCACCCTCGAGAGCCTGCTCGCCGGCCTCCAGCTCGCCGTCACCGAACCCATCCGCCTCGACGACGTCGTCATCGTCGAAGGCGAATGGGGCCGCGTCGAAGAGATCACCGCCACCTATGTCGTCATCCGCATCTGGGACGAGCGCCGCCTCGTCGTCCCGCTCTCCCGCTTCCTCCAGCAGCCCTTTCAGAACTGGACCCGCAAGAGCGCCCAGATCCTCGGCACCGTCTTCCTCTACCTCGACTATGGCATGCCCGTCGACCGGCTCCGCGCCGAGGTCGACCGCCTCGTCAAGGCACATGCCTTGTGGGACGGCCGCGTCTGCGTGACCCAGGTCACCGACGCCAAGGAGAAGACGATGGAGATCCGCGTCCTCATCAGCGCCGCCGACTCCGGCAAGGCATGGGACCTGCGCGTCTGGCTCCGCGAGCAGCTCATCGCCTGGCTGCAACGCGAGCACCCCGAGCACCTCCCCCGCGCCCGGATCATGCTGCGCGAGGGCGCCGAGGCCGAAGAGGCCCCCGCGACCCACCGCGACCCGACCCCGATCCACGCCGTCGAGACGAGCAGCCCGCCCGGCGCGCCCTGACGCCCGCCCGGCGCGCCCGCACGCCGACCGCGGCCACAGGCAACGCGCCCCGCCCGCCCGTTTCGGGTTACCATCCCGCCCATGCGCACCCCCACCGCCCTCGCCGCCCTCGCCCTCCTCCTCCCCGCCTGCCTCCCCGCCTGCCTCCCCGACGACCGCCCCGCCGGCCTCCGCGCCACGCCCCCCGGCGACGGACCGCGCGTCGTCTTCGAGCTCGACACCCGCCCCCTCCCCGACATCCCCTTCCCCAACGACATCCTCACCGGCGCGCTGCTCGGGGTCGTCACCGCCCGCACCGCGTCCGAGTCCGAAGCCCGTCGGCGAGCTGTTGCAGATAGAGCTGCGCGGCTCGACCGGCTCGCCGACAATTTCCACGGCCCGGCGGCTCCGCGAGCACCACTGCCCGTCCTGCCGGCTCCGCGGAGGTCCCCACCGTCAGTTCATCGCCCGATCGGCGCATCGGCACGCCCGCCGCGAGCGCGTTCAGGGCGCTTCTGTGCATGACCACCATCGCCCGGTCACGGCCCGGTTCTCGACGCAGCTCACCGCTCGCGACGTTGTCGAACAGCAGCCCGTCGCCCACCGATGATGCAGGCCGGCGTCGCTGCTCCGCGTCGAAGCAGTCGAAGCCCACGTTGGGAGTGGTGCGCCGCCCACGAAGTCATGGCGAGCGTCTGCGCTGTAACACCGCTGGAAGAGGTTGCCCGTCCCACCCGAGACATTGAACGAGTAGCGCCGCCCGCCGGTGATCTGGGGAGACAGGCGCGAGCATCACCTCGGTGTTGAAGCTCGACTTCCCCGATGCTCACCGCCGCGTAGCCGAAGTGTACGGCGGTCACCCGGCGGACCCAACCATCGCGGACCCGACTGAGGCGCACCGCCGTCCAGCCATGCTCCTCGTCCTCCGGCCCCGCGAACGACGAGACGAGGCGCAGATCCTCGACCCCTACCCGCCGGATCCGCCCCGAGAGATCGGCTCCAGACTGCTGCCGCCGAAGCGCCGTTCGGTGTCGACGGCAGGACGTCGACCTCGATGGCGGCGGCGGTGATCCGTCGCTCGTGGGCGATGGCATAGCTCGCCGGCGTCCAGCCCAGCAATCCATCTCGAGGGTCGATCCAGCGCTGTTCGGTGCGCAGCACCGCTAACGTCACCGGCGCGAGTCGGCACGCGAGGTGAGCCGCCGCGATCCACCGGCGCGATGTCATCGACGACCCGCTCGTGCCATCGACCTGCCGAGCCCGCTCCGCCACCCGCGAGCACGATGGGATCGCGCTGCCCGGCGCGGCAGGTGGCGACGATCCGCCCGGCCCTGGCCCTCGCCGCGGGTACGATCCGCTTCGCGCCGACGGTGACGTACCGTCGCGCCATTCGCCGCGGCAGCAACAGCGCGCCGCGGAAACCTTCTGCGTCGCGCGGCCCCTCGGCAGGGCGTCGACTCGCGGCCTGGATGCGATCGCGATCATCAATGGCGGGGATCGGCGAGCTCGGCGACGACCGGCACGTCGGGATCGCGACGCCGCCGCCGGTAGCCGGCGTGCGAAGTCCGGCAGGCGATGCAGCGCCGGTTCGTCGGCTTCGCCGGTTGGCGCGTAGCGCCCGTAGCTGAGCGCCGCAGCAGTTTCGCTCGGCGCGAGGGCAGCGCGACTGCTCGACAGGCCTCGCATGGCGCAGCGGCGCCGGGCGCGCGGCGTCGGCGCGGCGTCCGTCGGCAGGGCGTCGACCGCCGGGAGGGCATCCACCGTCGGCAGGGCATCCGTCGGCAGGGCATCCGCCGCTGGCAGGCATCCGTCGGCAGGGCATCCGTCAGCGGGGCATCGAGGCACGCCGGCAGGGCATCGAAGCGCCAGCAGGGCATCGAGCGCCAGCCGGGCACCGTCGGCAGGGCATCCGCCAGCATGGCATCCGCCGCCAGCAGCATCCGCCGCGACCAGCACGTCGGCGCAGGCGACCGCGCTGCTCGCAGCCAGGGCAGCCATCGCGACTCGCCAGGACCCACCGTTGTTCGAGCGTGAAGAGACGAGCAGGTGCTGCTGTCGCCGAAAGTATTCGTCCAGATCGCTTTCGCCACCACCGCGCCCCACAGGGCACGAGCATACCTGACCTGCTGCCATCGGCACCATCGCCGCGAGCGCAAACGGCGCGGTGAATGCCCAGCGACGCGCCCTGCGCGGGAGCCGTCAGGCGATAGACGACGACGTGCGGGAGCGATCGCCCGTCGCTCGGACCCAGCGGTTCATCGCGGCGACCGCCCGCCGGGCGCGAGGGCTCGCCTCGAACAGGCGACGCCGAGCCGCCACGGCGTGCGGCAGGCGTTCCAGCCACTGGCGGCCGTCGCTCGGGCCTTCGAGCCAGTCGGCAGGCGCGGCACCGGGTCACGTCGCCGGTAGCGTCGACGACGAAGTCGGGCAGCAGCCCGGTGGCGCGCGTGGTCGGCCCGCAGCTCGACGATGTCATGCGCCCGATCGGCCACCGCCGCCAGCGCGGCTCGCCGGTGGCGCGCGCCTCAAGTGGCCGGTATGAAGTCGGAGGTGGCCGGTACCACCGCTGCCCAGCGCGACCCATCGCCGAGCAGCACGGTGTCTTCCGGTGCACGGCCGCGAACAGCGGCGAAGGTCGCCCAGGCCTCGGCAGCGTAGTCGATCGCGCCGACTGCCCCGCAGCGATCGGCGCGCAGCAGCATGCGATGTCGAGGTCGCCGTCGGTGCGGCTAGCCCGTCGGCGTCGGCAGTTCTCGTCTGCGCCCAGGCCACAGGCGCTCGATGCGGCCCGGGATGCGCGCGTAGCGGTAGGGTCGTCGAGATGGCCTGCGCCTCGGGTCATGCCCGCCATCATCGCCACCAGCCCTGCCCCTCGAGACGGTGAACGCCGTCGACTGTGCGTGCGTACCCGGCGCTCGCCGCCGCGCACCGGCACGAGGTAGCGCGCCTTCCACTGCGCATAGAACGCCGCCGTCACCCGATCGAGCGCGTCCGCCGGACGGCCGACGAGCGCGTCGCCGCGACCATCTTCCCCGGCCCGCGCCGTAACGCCGGCGGCCCGCTTCGAGGCGGGCGGCGGGATGTGACCGGTCGCTCAGGCCGCGGATTCGTCGTGGATCCTTAAAGCGTCGAGCAGCGGCCAGCTGCCAGCGACGTGGCGCGGCATCGCCTACTGAAGCCCGAGGTTGATCCTCTGGCGCTCAGCGGGTCGTCGGCCCGGTAGCGGTCGGACCCGCATGCCACGAGGCGCCGACGACCATCAGCAGCGCGACGAGCTGCGCGACCTGCCCTGATGAAGGCTGCGCCCGCTGGCGCTGGTCGTCGACGTCGTCGCCCGCCAGCGGCACGAGGCAACGCGCCGCCGCGATTGCTCACCCTCGATGCAGAGCGCGCGCCGGCTCGCGATAGCACCGAGGCCGACTCGCGGCTGCATCGCGTGCCATCGGTGAACGGCTCCTGACGATCGCCGGTGTAAACGTGACCGCGATCAGATCGAAGCCCGCGTCGCCACGCCGCCCGAGGTGCCGGGGGCGATAGCGCACCGTCTCCCGGTCGGATGGCGGCGCTCGTCTCAGGCGCTTCGGCCCCAGCGTCATCGTAGGCGCTCCAGAACCGCCACGCGGCCGGGACGCCAGCGCCAGCGCGGCGTCGCGACGAGGTGCGCAGTTCGCCCGGCTGCGGATCGCCGGTGATCGCACGACAGGCCGGCAGCAGGCGCTCACCAGCGCGGGTCTCACGGCAGGCGGGTTGCAGCCTGCACGTAGGGCGCAGACGGGGACCGGCCTCGACGACGAACGCGAAGTCATCACCGGGGTATTCGCTCTCCCGCGGCGGCGAGCGCGGCGAAAGTCTCATATCGCTGTCGAGGAACGCAGCGAGCGTGCGGCGCAAGGGGGCTGACCGTCGGCCGGCGGGGCACGCCGACCAGATCAACGCCGCAGGTCGCGCGCCGAACTCCGATCGGCGCGGTCGAAGGGCCGATCTCGTTGCCAGCGAACCACATCACGGCCGGGATCCGCGCGCGGGCGCGCGACGATCGACCTCGGCCTGCGTCGCGCGATATGCCAGGTTGAACGGGTCGCCCCGATCCGCGCCCCCGTAGCCTCCGCGGAGCACGGCGCCGGTGTGATCGCGCAGCGCCGATCGTCACGCCGGGGCCGAGGCCGTGCCTTACCCATACGGCGCACTGGCCCGCCCGCCGCCGACAGGCGGATCGGCGGTATCGCCGCTGCTGCTGTCGTCGCCGTCGTTGGTCTCGCTGAACGCCCGACCGAGTCGAAGCTAATGGGCCGCTCGGCGACCTCGCCGCCGCTTCTCGCCCGACAGCCGCGCCCGCGCGAGGGCGGCGCGGCTCGGCGCCACGGCGGATCCAGCCATCGAGGAGCCCGTCGCAGTCGGCGTCGCGCATCACGGTGTTGACCCCGAGCGCGAACCGGCGGCGGCCATCCGGAGTGACGAGCCACCAGCGATCGGCGGCGTCCTCGCGGCGGCGCGAGGCGCCAGGCTGCGTCGGGCGAGCGCGGCGGCGGCATCGGCGCGCGTCAGCGCGCCTCGACGAGCCTATCCGCGAGCCATCCGCGCCGAGCCATCCCGCCGAGCCATCCGCGCCCAGCCATCCCACGCCGAGCCATCGCCGACCCGCCGGCATCTGCGCCGAGCCATCCGCGTCGCACCGTCGACGGCGGCGCCCGCATCCAGGCGCAACGGGCCCGTCGTCGGCGCACCCCGCTCCCCGACCACAGGGGCAGCGCGACGGCGAGCGTTGGCAGAGCACGAAGCGGAGCGGTAGCTTTCATCGACGCGGGCATCTCCAAGAGGCCGGGCCGGCGGCTGGTGGGTGCGGCGGACCATGCGAAGAAGCCGCGCGCAGCAGTTCACCGCGAACGGTACGCCGACGCATCATCCGCCCCAGCCGACGGCACGCGCGAGACCGGCTCTACGAGCGCCTCTCTCCGCGTCCGCCCGCCGCCGCTGTCCGCCGCAGCCCCGGGTCGCAACGCGCGACCGCCCGCCCGTTCAGGTTCATCGCCCCATGCGCACCCCACCGCCCTGCCGCCCTCGCCCCTCCTCCTCCCCTGCCTCACCGCCTGCCTCCCCGACGACCGCCCCCCGACCTGCGCCACGCCCCCGGCGAAGGACGCGCGTCGTCTTCGAGCTATCGACTTGCCACCCCTCCCCGACATCCCTTCCCCAACGACATCCTCCTGGCCCGACCCCGACTCGCCCACCGGCCTCCGTCAGCCTCCTCGCGTCTCCTCCGCCGAGTCCGCCTCCGCGAAGCCGCGCTCGACCTCGACGGCTTCGCTTCCGGCCCGATCCAGGTCCGCTTCGACGCCCCTCGACCTCGACTCGAGTCGACGGCCGCCCGCGCGACTTCGCCGACCGATCCTGTCGTCGACATCGGCGACGGCCCGACCTTCGGCGAGCGCATCCCGCTCGACCTCGGCGCAACCACTTCTGTCACACGCCGACCCCGACGCCGTCTCCTTCCCCCGACCCCCACGCCGGCGCGAGCAACCTGTCTCGAGACCCGCGACGAAGGCCCGACGGCGACGGCGTGCTCGACCCAGCGAAGACCTGACGGCGACTGCTGGCTCGACCGCCCCAACGTGCGCCCGACGACCCCCGACGGCGGCTCCTGACCTGGTACGAGCGCCAGAGCAACGCCCTCGTCCTCCGCCCGTCGTCCTCACCCAGCCGCCCCTACGCCGTCGTGATCACCGATGGCATCGCGGCCGCGACAGCAGTGCAATCGCCCCGTTCATCCACCACGCAGCAGACTGAGCCGCTGCGCCGCCTCCCCGAAAAGCGCGCTCGGCCGCTGCAGCGTCGCCATCAAGCGTCTCGCCTTCGCCTGGGTCCTCACCCTGAACCGCCACCCGCGAGCTCCAGCGGCTCCGCGACGGCTTCCATGGCATCGGCCCCGCTCTGGTGGCTCGCATGTTGCCCGCCGGCCTCATCGAACCAGGACCCGACGTCCTCATCGTCAGCGAGCGCGGCCGCCCACCCGGCTCGAACCCCGCAACCCGCCGCCGCCGCCGCCGTCGGCAGAGCTGGGCCGCCGTCAACCACCTCCGTCGCCGGAGCGTCGGCGTGCCCTGCTCGCGACAGCGACCCCGGCCCAAAGAAGGCACCCGCCTGACTGAAGTGCCTCGAAACCCTCGACGACACCCGCAGCGGCTTTGCGCCCGTGCCCAGCGACGACGACGAGCACTGGCGCCTCGACGTCGACCGGCCGCATAGGCCATTGCGCCATGATCCGCTTCTGGTACCGTGCCCGCGAGCACGGCAGCACCTTCCCCGTCGTGCTCTACGCCCACGACCACGCCGCGCTCCCGCCTCGACACTTCGTCAGCAGCGCGGGCCGCCATGGAGCTCGCCACCTGCGCCATCGACGCCGCCATTACAGCGCCGTCAGGCGTACCCAGCGACACCGCCATCGACACCGTGCTCGCCGCCACCGCGCCCGCGGCCTCGACGGCGACGGCGTCGCCGACCCGGCACCGACATAGCCTACGCCGACGCCCTGCACACCCGCGACGTCATCCGCCAGACTGCGCTCGACTGGCTGCAGCGCATCCGGTGCTCCGCAGCTGACGGCGAAGGCGGGCTGGCGCACCCAGCCCGTCGTTCCGCGACATCGCAGCGCGACTTCGGCACGACGACAGCGTCGTCGACTTCGGCAGCCCCACCGTCGCCTACCACGCCACCGGCAGAGCTACGGCGGCCGCCATCGCCCGCCATCGTCGCCGTCGAGCCCGCCATCCACCCGTCGCGCCGTTCCGCCGGCGGCAGCCTCGTCGACAGCATCCTCCGCAGCGCCCGCCGCTTGCTCATCAACGGCGTCGTGCTCCCCCATGATGGGACCGCTCGTGCTCGGCCTCGGATCGGCCCCAGCGGCCAACGCCGCCGCGCTCCCTCGTCACCGTCTGGACCAACGCTCGGCGCCGTCGCCCGCCAACCCCGAGCGCCGCCTCTGCGTCCCCGTCATCACGCTCCGCCCTCCGAACCCGGCCAGCTCGTCGCTCACCAACCTCGCCAGCGCGAACGCCAGCCCCGCGTCGCCTCCGACAGCGGCTTCCGCAGCGCCACCGGCACCGGCCTGCCTCGCAGCGACCGCGCCTGGCTCCTGACGCGCGCGCTCGCCGGCTCGCGTGCGCTTCGCCCTCAAAGTCCCCGACCTCGACCCGCCCACCCGGCTCTTCGACTAGCGCCACCATCATGGGCGACCTCCCCCGATGCCCCACGTCGCGCGCTCGGCGCGCTGGGGAATCACGCCAGACCCCGAGCTTCCGCTCGCGCTCATCATGCAGACCGTGCTCGGCCCGCAGATCCCATCAGCTACGCCCGCCGGATCCTTGACCCCCGCCGACGCGACCGCGCCCCCGGCGCCCCGCGACCTGCCACTCGTCGTCTCACCACCGGCGACCGCCCCCGTCGCCAACGCCTCGCGCTGCCCGCCGCGGCTCTGGCCCGTCGAAGCCCGGCGTCGACGCCCTATCGCCGCCGACGTCACCACCGGCCTCGCCGCCCGCGCCGCTCGCCGACGTCGCCGCCTCCCCGAAGGCAGCACCCCGGCGAGGTCTTCGACCCCCCCCGCTGGACCCGCCCGATCGGCGAAGCGCGGCGAAGCGGCTCCGATCGCGCCTCGTCGACGAAGGCAGCAGCGGCCTCAAGGCTGCCCGATCCCACCCACGACGCCGGACCCGCACGCCGTGCTCGTCGACCTGCCGGCCGTTTCTTCGCGACCGGTGAGATCGGACCGTGACCGATCGGTAGCGCTCACTTGCCCGGCAGCGCCCGGCCTCGTCCTCCGAACTTGTAGATCTCGTTGCCCACCACGTTGGGCTCGATCAATAGCGATGCCCGGCAGAAGGCGCGATCTTGCGCGCCATGCCATCACTTCGGCGCGCTTGTCGGCGCGCAGCCGCACGGTGAACTCAGAAGTCACCGCCAGCTGGTCTCATAGCTGGTGGCCCACCGGAGACGGAAACGCCCGGTCTTGCCCGCTTGTATTCGAGCACCCGCCGCCCGTTGAGCGCCCGAACCGCACCTGCGCGCCGCCTGCAGCGACACCGCCGGCCGCTCGCTCTTGTCTCGGTGACGTGTCGGCTGCGCCCTGGCGGCAGTCAGAAATCGCGTGATGGCGCTCCCCCGCCATGCCGAGGCGGATCTGGCCGAGCTTGAGCTCGAACGCCGATTTCGCGACCGGGCAGGGTCTGCGGGTCGCTCGATTTACCGGATCCGACGCCGAGCTTGACGCCGCCGAGGTCGACGGCGAGCGCAGCATCACGGTGTTCTGGAGGTGACAGTCACGGGGGCGAGATGGCAGGTGCGTCGCCTTCGGCAAGCGGCGGTGGCGGCGATGCTCACCGCGCCGATGGCCGGCCGCTGAAGGCGTCATGCTGTCTCCTGTCAGGCAGCTCGGGTCGTGAACGACGGCGGACTATACGAAGGAGCGAGGCGATGGAAGCGCCTCCTGCGCGCCCCGACCGCGCCCCCCGCGCCATATTCACCGCCGACGCCCGCCGACGACGTGCCATCCTCGCCGAGCGCCCCTTTCACCCGAAACCGCCAGCCATCCGGCAGCGACGCCGTCGACCACCACCTCGCCGCGCTCGACCACCCCGCAAGCCAGATCGGGAGCCCTGCGCCGCATCATCCGCCACCGCCATCACCGAGCGCACATGAACACCCGAGCTGCGCCCGGCGGCATGACGCGCGTCACCCTGCGCTTCCACCCCGGCCGCGGGTGCAGCTCGTCTTCCGCGCGCCAAAGCCAAGAACCGACGATTCCGCTTGACGACCCCACCGGCTGGCTCGAATGGGCCGGCTCCTGACCGCGCTACTCACCTTGCCCGACGCCGCCGCCATCGAAGCCCGCGCCGAGAAGCCATCGCCGCGCTCTGCGCCTGGATCAGTACACCCATCGAAGGAGCCTGACATCGCATCCCGAAGTCAGCCATCGCCCACGTCCGCGGCGGCCGCACAGCATCGACGACCACTGGGGCGACGTCAGCAGCAGGACCCGAGCCGCGCCAGCAGCGCCCCGCAGCCTCCCGAGAAGTGCCCCCGAGAAGTGCCCGGCACCTCAGCAGGCCTCCCGAGAAGTGCCCGGCACCTCAGCAGCAGGACCCGAGCCGGCAGCGCCCCGCAGCCTCCCGAGAAGTGCCCGGCACCTCAGCAGCAGCGCCCCGCAGCCTCCCGAGAAGTGCCCGGCACCTCAGCCGGCAGCGCCCCGCAGCCTCCCGAGAAGTGCCCGGCACCTCAGCAGGCAGCAGCAGCAGAGAAGTGCCCCAGCAGAGAAGTGCCCGGCACCTCAGCAGGCAGCCCGCAGCCCCCGGCCCGCCGGCTCCTCTTCAAGCAGCCGGGCTCTCCGAGCCACGCTCTCGCGCCAACTCCACGCCGGGCGGCCGGACATCGAGCTCTGCGCTCGGGTGCGGCGCGTTGAAGTTCGCCGCCCAGATCCCATTCGGATGCGCCCGATCGATCGGCTCGATCGCCAGCACCTCGCGCACCAGATCGAGCGGCAGCGGCAACAGCTCCTCCCACGGCGCCGCGTACAGCGGCTGCGCGCGCCGACCGCGCCGCCATGCACGCCACGCGTAGGCGAACCACGGCAGCCCGAGCTGACGGCCGAGGTGAGCGATGGCGCCGCTCGTCAGCACCGTCAGCCCGAAGCCATAGTGCTGCCCCAACGTGAACGCGCTCAGCGCCGCCTCCCCCAGCTCGTCGGGGCCATAGCCGGTGACGATGTGTTGGAGGTCGTGTGATGTCATGTAGCGATTGACGAACCACATGCGATCATCGTCGAGCGGCGGCAGCCCCACCTCGCGCTGCCACTTCTCCATGATCACATGATAGAGCCGCAAGATGCCGAGGGACTGATAGCCATGCGCGTCGAGGAAGACGAGGAACGCACGCCCCAGGCTGCCTTCGGGCATGGCAGCGAGCGCGTCCCGGTCGCGGATCGTGTCGGCGAGCGATGGCTTGTGCGTCAGCAGCCGCGGACCATGCGGGCTCGCCGCGAAGCGCTGGAAGTAGGTCTCCATCGCGCCCTGACCCACCGCGTAGTAGAACTCGAACGCCTTGCCGGTATCGTGCGGGTTGGCGAAGAACTCGCGCAGGCAGGTGAAGCCCCGCCGCCAGTAGCGCCGGTTCTCGCCGGGCGGCGCGAGCGCGATCGGCCACCGCTCCCCCGTCGTGCCCGGCAGCACCTCGACCCGCGCCGGCACCCGCTGCCATCGACGGGTGAGCCCGCCCGGACGCCTCTGTCGACTCTGCACCGTCATCGCACGCTCCCCCATCACTTCGACCATCGATGATAGGCACCCCCGCCGTGGCCGGTCAATCAGCCTGCGGTCGGGCACGCCCCGTATCCGCCGCCCCTCGCGGTCGGTGTGAGCGATCACAACCCGAAGTGAGCGTCCATCGTTTCGTTCGTCTCGGCCGCGCCCTGCCGGATCGAGTCATACAGCGCATCACCCGCGAGCCCCTTGGCCCGCCCCCGCTCGACGAGCCACGCCCAGCTCGGCCCGTCGCGGTCACCGTAGGTCAGCCGATCCCGCGCCTCGAGCGCCGCCACCTCGGCGCGGTTGCTCATCATCGCCCGCCCCGTCAGCCGCGCCCCATGCCGGATCGCAAACGCCCGCCGCGCCCGCGCCTCGGCGTCGAGCCCTTCCGCCTGCCATGCCTCATCCGCGCCGACGATGCCTCGCACCCGGCACACATACACCG
>JACKDM010000051.1 GCA_020633515.1 Myxococcales bacterium | reverse complement strand
CTCGGCCAGCGAATCGTCACCGAGCAGTGAGCGGTGGAACTGGCGCGGGAGCTGCGAGAGCCATCGCTGGTATGTCTTCGCCGGCTGGTTGAGGCGGAGACCGGTGTGGGTGACGACGTAGCCAAGCGCCTGGAACGCTCGGTCAGGCAGGATCGACGGTGGGGCCATCAGGTGGGCGATCCGATCGCGCCACTCCGCTCGCCACGTCGTCAGCGTCAGCCCGAGCATTCGCAGTGCTTGAAGCGAGAACAGATCGGCGTTCAACGGTGTGATGATGTGATCGATCGCGAGCAGCGCCGCCCGGTTGATGGCGCCGAGGCTCGGTCCGAGGTCGACGAGGACGATGTCGGCGTCGTGGTCTGCTCCGGCCGCGGCGATGACGCGAGCGAAGGCCGAGTGGCGATGCAGCGCGACCTTGGCGCCATGGCGAACGAGGGCACGGCTCCAGTCATCGGCGAGCGAATGTTCGAACGCGGCGAGCTCGAGATCACCCGCGACGAGCGCGAGGCCTTCACTCAGGTGGTGCAGGCGCGGCGCGACGACATCGCCGGTCCCCACGACGCCCGGGCGAATGGCACCGAAGAGGGTGCCTCGCCGCTCGACGCTCCCGGTCCACATCGCTTCGATCTCGTCTTCGCTCAGGCACAGCGTGGTCAGCGCGGCCTGCGGATCGAGGTCGACGAGCAGCACCCGCTTGCCCTGGTCTGCCCAGAGGTGCGCGAGGTGGTAGACCAGCGTCGTGCGGCCGACGCCGCCCTTGGGCATGAAGAACGCCAGCGACCTCATGCCTGTGACCTCGCGCGCACCACCACCCCGAAGGTGTTCTGCTCGAAGAGGAACTCAGGCGGCGGGTTGCCATTCTCCGCGCAGGCCTTGCGCGCCAGCGGCACCCCGAGCCCGAAGCGCTGCACGAAGCCGAGCGTCTTGAGCGCGTTCGCGACCGTCGGGTTGCGGTAGTCATTGCCGCCCGGCCGCCCGAAGGTGTCGGGTGTCACCCGGCCGATCGCCACCTTGCGCTCGACCCGGAAGCTCTCGCGGTCGGCGGCCAGCGCGGCGATCTGCTCATCGGTCAGCATTCAGGCTCCACAGACCATCAGCGCGGGGTCGTCGCCCGGCGCCCAGCCGACGGCGGCGCGCAGGGTGTCGGCGTCGATCCACAGCGCCGCGAGTCGAAGCTGGAGCTCGCGCGGTGTCGCGTCCGGGTGCTGCGCCCGCAAGCGGGCGAGCGCCATCTGTTGCACGCCATGCGTCAGCTCGACGATGCGCCGGGCTTTGTCGGTCATCGACATGCGTCGGTAGCCTTCGATCAGGATGCGATGGATCTCGGGGGGCGTGTCGTCGAGCCCGGTGCGGGGTGACGCCATTTCGAGGTGCGGGGAGGGGGGCTGCGACATTTCGGCCACGTTAGCCGACCATCGGGACAACCGACAAGCGCACCGAGCCCTCGACTCGCTCGGCTCCTCGCAGAGACGGGTCAGGGCTCGGCGAACCCGCGCTCGCGGAGCAGCTTGCGATCGAAGGTCGCCACCCGATCGCATCCGGCCGACAAAGACTTCTCGGCGATGAGATAGTCGGCGAAGTCCGCTCCGCCCGCCGCGTAACGCTCCCAGGCACGACGCGTCAGGTCGAGGTCTTCGATCACGAACGCCGCGCTGCGCAGGACGAGGTCGAGCGCGCCCGCGATCTCCTCGCGCCCGCGCTTGTAGGGTCCCCGGAGGACCCAGACGACTTCGCAGAGCACGACTCCGCTCAGGTAGAGCGCCTCACCTCGATCAGCCGCGCCCTCGATCAGCGCCGCGGCGCGTCCCGATTGCTCGGGGTCGTCGTCGGCGAGGTATCGGACGAGCACGTTGGTGTCGAGTCCGATCATTTCGACGCTGCCGCGTCGATGGCAGCGTTCATCTCTTCGACGCTGACCGGTCGCCCCTTGTGACGGAGCAGGCCCCGGAGCCGCCGGACGTCGTGGGCTTCGGCTTCGACGACGACCTGCCCGTCGGGTCGCTGCACGAAGACTACGCGGTCGCCGGGCTTGAGCCCAAGACGCTCGCGGATGGCAGGGGGGATGGTGATCTGCCCTTCGCTGCTGAGGATGGCGGCGGACATGGCGCGCTCCCTTCGTGGCTCTTCGGGCAGGGTAGGCGCGGCCGTCGGATGGTCGCAAGGGCGCTCGCGCCCGGTCGCTCAGGGCTCGCAGCCGCTCGTGTAGCGGCCGTCGCAGCGGTCGCAGTCGCGGGGGTTGAGCTGGTAGTTGATCCACCGGCCGTTGCGGCAGACCTGGCTCACCGGGGCCTCGTGGCCCTCGCTGCACGCGCAGCGCCAGTGGTCGTGCGGGAAGCCCTGGCAGCTCCGGTTGTGGTCGGAGAGCGGGAGGCTGTCGTCTTCGCAGATCCCGCCGTTCTGGCTCGGCGGGGGCGGGGCGGGGGCCGGGGCGCCCTGGTCGCAGCCGTCGGTGTAGCGGCCGTCGCAGCGGGCGCAGTCGCTGGGGTCGCTGTGGTAGTTGATCCAGCGGCCGTCGCGGCAGACCTGGCTGATGGTGCGGCCGAGGCGCTCGTTGCAGGCGCAGCGCCAGTGGTCGTCGGCGAAGCCGTCGCAGCGGTCGCCGTGCTCGGAGAGCGGGAGGCTGTCGTCGACGCAGATGCCGTTGCCTTCCGGCGCGGGCGCGGGCGCGGGCTCGGGCTCGGGCTCCGGGGCGGGCGCCGGCTCGGGCTCGGGGGCAGGGGCGTCGCCGGTCGCGGCGCAGGAGGCGACGGTGCGGAAGCCTTCGAGCGGCGAGCGGGAGACGCGGGCGGCGGTCTGCGGGCCCCACGAGCCATCCTCGGCGATGCGATCGTTGGGGTTGTTGCGGTTCCACAGCTTCTGGAAGGCGCGCACCGCGTGCGGGCGCAGGTCGGTGCCCGAGAAGTAGTCGAAGTGCACCGGGTCGCCGCAGCCGCTGAGCCGGCCCGAGTTGCGGTAGTCGCAGTACCACGAGAAGCCGGCGTTGCGGAGCGCCGTGCGCACGCCGCTGGTGCCGTACTGCGCGATGTCGAGCGCGAGCCCCGACTGGTGGTTGCTGTTGCCGGGCGCGGCGGCGACGCCGATGCCACAGCTCCCCTCCCATGACTTGAGCACGTGCTGCTGCGCGACCGAGCGCCAGCCGCTGTTGAGGGTCAGCGCGCCGGTCTGGCGCACGACGCGGCGCAGCGCGTCGGCGGCGTCGGCCTGGATGAAGGTGCGCGCGCCGCCGCCGAGGGTGAGGCCGGGGATGTCGTCGATCCGCTTCATCGTGCCGGGCGCGATGCAGGCGAGCTCACGCGCGATCTGTTCGTCGAGCGCGCGCAGCGGCGCGGTGGAGCAGCCGCGGTTGCGGATGACATCGGCGACGGTGACGAGGCCGGCGGCTTTGAGGTCGATCTCTTCGGCGCCCTCGGGCTCGTGGAGGTGGTCGTCGTAGAGCTCGCCGTGGCCGTCGTCGCCGGGATCGGCGCAGGCGGTGGCGAGGAGCAGGGCGGCGAGGGGGAGCAGGCGGCGCATGGCGTCTCCGTTCGGGCCGGTCGCGCTCGGTGTTAGCGTGATCCATGCCAAGGCGCGAGGCCGCATGACACCGTGGGATCGGGGGTGGTTGAGGCGTCGATGTCTCGCCCGCGGCGCGGGTCGGTGGGGTCGGCCGACCCCGGCTGCCCGCTTCGCAATAGAGGAAATGGAGCGCTTGACGCCATTGGCACGCCCGGTCATCATCGGACCATCACACCCGGCCCGCGCGGGGAGCGACCATGCACGACAAACAATCGAGCGGAGCAGCGAAGGCGCCGGCCCCCGGGGGGCGGCAGGCAGACGAGGCGGCGCTCGCCGGGCTGCCCTACCTCACCCCGGCGATGGCACAGAGCGCCGAGCTGCTCGCGCTCGGTGGCTTCGGCGGGGGCGCGGCGGGGGCGGACGGCGCAGACGCGCCGCCGAGCGGGGGCGGGGAGCCGCTCGATCCCGACATCGCCGCCGACGTCGAGGCGGCGACCGGGCAGAAGGTCGGCCACGCGACGGTGCACGCCGGCCCCGCCTCGGCGCGGATCGCGGGCGCGATGGGGGCGCGGGCGTTCACGACGGGCAGCGACATCCACCTCGGCGCCGGGGAGTCACCGCTCGACCCCGAGCTGATGTCTCACGAGGCGGCGCATGTCATCCACCAGGGTGGCCAGCGCGGGCCGGCGCAGCTCGAGGGTGAGGTCTCGCGGCCCGGGGACGCGCTCGAGCGCGAGGCCGACGGGGTCGCCGAGGCGGTCGCGAGCGGCGGGCAGGCTTCGGTCTCGGCGGGCGCGGGCGCGGGTGTCATCCAGCGCGACGTGGTCAGCGAGGTCGAGTCGCTGTTGTCTTATGGCACCTTCGACTGGGCGATCACCGACGCCGAGGCGACCGAGGCGCTCGCCAGGCTGGCATCGCTCGAGACGGCGGCGCTCGCCGATGCCATGTCGCGGCTCGGGGCCGACTTCAAGACGCGGCTGCTCGACAACCTGCCGGCCTCGGCGCGGCAGACGAGCGCGTTCACCAAGCTGATCGTCGCGATGGGACCGGCCGCGGTGCAGCCCTATGTCGAGGAGCTGCTGTCGTATGGCGTCTTCGACTGGGCGATCACCGACGAGGACGCCAACCGGGTGTTTCGGGTGATCATGGCGCTGCCCGGCGAGCAGCGCGGCACGCTCTGGGGCGGGCTCTCGGCCGACTTCCGGGCGCGGCTCGTCGACAACCTGCAGCGCTCGGCGACGATCGGGCCCGACGAGCAGGCGGGGCTCGAGGCGCTCTTCGACGCGACCCCCGACGCCGAGGTCGCGACGCTCTGCGGGCTGATGAAGCTGCGGTTTCGCATCACCTTCCAGGCGACCGAAGACAGCGACGAGACGCCGATGGAGTGGGAGGCGGGCGGCCTGCGGCGCATGTGGGACGTGCTCGCGGCGCTGCCGCCGGCGCACGTCGAGGGCAACAGCGCGCTCGCCTTCATGGAGCGCTACGCGCACGACGCGGGCGACGCGGCGGGTGGCTACTACGCGAGCGGGCGGGACAACGCGGCGATGGCATACGATCCGGCGACGCTCGGCAACGCCAACCGGGCGGCGCAGCAGGGCGTGACCCGCGCCGATGGCAGCACCGTCGACGACCCGCTGTATGGGGTCAATCGCTTCGACAAGGTCGCCCGCCACGAGGTCGGGCACGCGGTCGACGACGCCAACGGTCACTCCGACAAGTACTGCGTCGGCAACGCGGGCGGCGGCAACTGGCAGAGCCTCACGACCGGCGACGTCGCGTCGACGCTGGTGGCGGCGGCGGCCGGTCCCATCAGCACCTGGGGCGACGCGACCGAGAAGGCGGCGATCGTCGCGTGCCTGCAAGGCGTCGTCGACGAGCGCAAGCCGGGGGAGCTCGACACGCGGATCGACGCGATCGACGGGCTCGATGACACCGAGAAGGCGAGCGTCAAGTCCGATCCGAGCGTCGGCGTGCTCAAGGCCTGCTTCGCGATGAGCGGTCACAACCCGTGGTACAAGTTCCCCTCGACGGGTGGCACCCCGCTCGGCGGGCGGATCTATCAGGAGGCCTACGCCGGCGACTGGTGGAGCTACGATCCGGCGGCGCGCACCCGCAAGGTCTCGACCTATCAGTACCGCGCGCCGGGGGAGTGGTTCGCCGAGGCATACGCGGCCTACTATGAGCCATCGGCCAACAAGGGCGACAAGCTCGCGCTCGTCGATCCGGGGACGAAGGCATGGTTCGACAGCAACGTCGACCCGGACGGCGGGCGGCCGAATGGCATGGGGCCGCCGCCGGCGAATGACATCGGTGATTTCCCGACGCCGAGCACCGGCGATGGGACGGCGGTCGCGTGATGCGGGTGATGCTGCTCGTGGCGGCGCTCGTGGGCGCGGTGTTCGGCGGGTGCAGCCGCGCGGGGCCGGCGCCCGAGACCAAGGCGACGGAGGGAGGCGAGGTGGTCGATCGTCAGATCGCGGCGCATGTCGGCGAGAAGCTCGGGGCCTCGGCGGCGGATGTCGTCGTCGAGGTGATGAAGGACGCGGGCGCGCCGGGGGTGGTGGTCTTCACCGCGCGGGTGCCGGCGGAGAAGAAGGGGCGGCCGCCGCGGCACCTGTACGGCGTGGTCGCGGGCGGCGAGGTGGTGACCGAGCGCGACGCGGCGATGAAGCGGGTGCTCGACGCCTGGGATTACGGGCCGAAGCGCGCGGTGCCGCCGGCGACGGTGGCGCGGGTGTTCGGGGTGTTGCAGGGCGCCTCGCGGGATCCCACCGCGGCGCTGGTGACCGAGGCCGAGCTGCACAGCGTCGCCGCCGAGCTGCAGGATGGCTTGTTTCCGCCGCGCGAGATCGAGGTCGAGGGCCAGCCGGCGGTCGAGTACTGGGTGACGTCGAGCGAGGTGCCGCTGCGGCGGACGACGGCGGTGATCGGCCCCGATCGCGCGGTGAAGCTGAGCGTCGAAGAGAAGTGGCAGTGATCGCCGCGTCGAGCCTGCGGTGACACCGGCGGCGCGGGGGGTGCCATGTCGGTCTTCGAGGACGCCGAGCTGACCTGCCCGCGGTGCGGCGCGAAGCAGGTGACGTCGCTGGCGGTGAGCGTCAACGGGGAGCGGTCGAGGCATCTGCGAGATGCCATCCTCGCCGGTGGCTTTCAGCAGATCCCCTGCCCGGCGTGCGGCGCGGTGACGCCGGCGGACGGGCCGCTGCTCTACGTCGAGGTGGGCGCCCGGCGCTTCATCGGGTGCCAGCCGCGTGGGTGGGAGGTGGCGTGGCGCGAGCTCGAGGCCGAGGCGCTCGACACCTGGCGGCGGACCTTCATCGACCACGCGCCGGAGACGGTGCGGCGCCTGTCTTCGGGGTTCGTGGTGCGCACGGTCTTCGGGCTGCACGCGCTGCGCGAGAAGCTCGTCTGCTTCGACGCCGGGCTCGACGATCGGCTCGTGGCGGTGCTGGTGCTCGATCTGATGCGCACGCCGGGCGGGCCGCTGGTGATGACGGCGGCGGGGCGGCCGACGCTGGTGGAGGCGGACGGGGAGCGATTGGTCTTCGCGGTGGCGGGCGGGGGTGTCATCGCGGTTCCGCGGGCGCGCTACGATGCCATCGCCGATGACACGGCGAAGTGGGGTGATGCCATCCGGCGGGTCTCGGCGGGGCCGTATGTCGACGTGGGGCGGTTGTTGATCCCGGGCACGGCGGCGCGGCCGGGGTGAGCGCGATCACTCGTCGAAGGCGGCGGCGAGCTCGGCGGTGATGCGGTGCAGGTCGTCGGCGTCGATGCGGATCGGGCGGGTCGAGGGGTCGATCGGCTCGGGGAGCGGGCCGGTGGGGAGGCGGGGCAGGGGAGGGCGCGAGGGCAGCTCGACGCGGGCGGCGGCGATCGCGGCGCGCATGGCCTCGGCGGTGGGGAAGCGGTCTTCGGGGCGGGGCGAGGCGGAGCGGGTGAGCGTGGCGCCGAGGGTGGCGGGGATCGGCTCGCCGCGGCCGCTCTGGTGCAGCGGGGGGCGGGGCGCGTCGAAGTGGCGGCGGCAGACCTCGAGCGGGGGGCCGGGCTCGATGAAGTGGCGGCCGCGCAGCATGACATGGCCGATGAGCGCGACGGCGTAGAGGTCGGCGCGGGGGTCGACGGCGCGGTTGACCCATTGCTCGGGCGCGGTGAAGAGCGGGTGGCCGTAGAGCATGCCGCCGGCGGCGCGCTGGTCGACGAGCTGGGCGAGGCCGGCGCCGTGCAGCTTGACGGCGGGCTCGCCGGGCGGGTGGCCCTCGGCGTCGAGGAGGATGTTCTCGGGGCGCACGTCGCGGTGGACGATGCCGGCGACGTGGCAGATCTCGAGCGCGCGCAGCACCGCGTCGAGGATGTGCAGCGCCTCGGCGACGGGGAGCACGCCGCGGGCCATGCGGTCGCGCAGGCGCTCGCCCTCCATCGGCTCCATCACGAGGCCGGCGGTGCCGTCGGCGAGGCGCACCGAGGCGTGCAGGCGGGCGATGAGCGTGTCGTGCAGCGCGCGGAGGCGGCGGGCCTCGCGTTCGAAGTCGGGGCCGGGCGGGTCGATGCCGGTGAGGAGCCGCACGCTGACCGGGCGGCCGCTGTGCAGATCGTGGGCGGCGTAGACGACGCCGTGGGGACAGCGCTCGGCGAGCGCGTCGAGGCGGTAGCGGCCGCCGAGGTTGCGGCCGATCAGCGCCGTGGGATCACGATCGGGCACGGTCGTCCTCGGGGCGAGGCGGCGGGCCTCGCCGGTCAGCGTCGGGCGCGTGGCCGGCGACCCCCCGCCGGCCACGCCGGGCGTCGCTCAGCCGAGCAGGTCGGCGACGGTGTCGCGCTCCTCTTCGAGCTCGCGCATGCTCTTGATGACACGGGCGCGCGCCTTCTCGTCGAGCTCGACGCCCTGCACGATCTCATAGTCGCCGTTGCCATCGACGCGGCAAGGGAACGAGTAGATGAGACCCTTGGTGATGCCATAGCTGCCATCGCTCGGGACGGCCATGCTGACCCACTGCCCGGCGGGCGTGGGGCGGAACCAGTCGCGGGCGTGGTCGATGGCGGCCCAGGCGGCCGAGGCGGCCGATGACTTGCCGCGGGCGTCGATGATGGCCTTGCCGCGGTCCTGCACGGTGGTGATGAAGGGGCCGTCGAGCCAGGCGTGGTCGTCGATGACCTCGGTGACGGGCTTCCCGTTGACGAGCGCGTTGGTGTAGTCGGGGTACATGGTCGTCGAGTGGTTGCCCCACACGGCGAGCTTGCTGACGGCGCGGACGGGGGCGCCGGCCTTCTGCGCGATCTGGGTGGTGGCGCGGTTCTGGTCGAGGCGGGTCATCGCGGTGAAGTTGCGCCGGTCGACGCGCTTCGCCTGGTGCATCGCGATGAGGCAGTTGGTGTTGCAGGGGTTGCCGACGGTGACGACCTTGACGCTCGCTTTGGCGGCGGCGTCGATCGCCTTGCCCTGGCCGACGAAGATCGGGCCGTTCTCGCGGATGAGATCGGCGCGCTGCATGCCGGGGCCGCGGGGCTTGCTGCCGACGAGCATGACGAGGTCGGCGTCGCCGAACGCGACCTCGGCGTCGCTGGTGGTGACGATGTCGGCGAGGAGCGGGTAGGCGCAGTCGTCGAGCTCCATCTTGCAGCCTTCGAGGGCGCCGAGGGCGACGGGGAGTTCGAGGAGCTGGAGGATGACCGGCTGGTCGGGCCCGAAGACGTGACCGGCGGCGATGGGGAAGAGCAGGCTGTAGCCGATCTGGCCGGCGGCGCCGGTGACGGCGACGCGGAGGGGGGTCTTGTCGGACATCGACGACTCCTTGGGTGGGGGGCGCTCCGGGCCCCGGATTCGGGCGCAGTATGGGCCGCTCGGGCCGGCGCGGCAAGGGGTGGGGCGGTTTCCTGGGCGCTCAGCGGGCGGCGGCGGCGATGGGGCGGGCGCTGACGGCGAGGAAGCGGGCGGCGAGCACGACGGCGCTGAAGGCGAGGCCGGCGACGAGGCCGCCGTAGAGGCCGGGGACCTCGAGCGCGGCGCCGAACGCGAGCCCGAGCGCGATGGGGACGCCGATGATCCAGTAGCCGACGACGCCGATGATCATCGCCGCGCGGGTGTCGCCCGCGCCGCGGAGCGCGCCGGCCATGATGGCCTGGATCGCGTCGAAGAGCTGCCAGATGGCGGCGATGCGCAGGAGCACGGTCGCGGCGCTCTGCACGGCGGGGACCGGGGTGAAGGCGGCGGCGATCGCGGGCGCGAAGAGCAGCAGCGCGGCGGCGCTCGCGCCCATGATCGCGAGCCCGAGGCCGGCGGCGATGAGGCCGGCGCGGCGCGCGCTCGGGGTGTCGCCGGCGCCGACGGCGAGCCCGACGCGCACGGCGGCGGCGTTGCCGATCCCGAGGCAGGCGCAGAAGCCGAGGGTGGTGATCTGGAAGGTGATCTGGCCGGCGGCGAGCGGGGTCTCGCCGAAGACGCCCATGACCGCGGTGGCGCCGCCGAAGATGCCGACCTCGGCGAGGTACTGCAGCCCGACCGGCCAGCCGAGGCGCCACTGGGGGCGGAGCGGGGGCGGTGCGGCGTCGGGCTCGGCGGGCACGGGCAGTCGGCGCACGGCGCGGGCGGTGATGGCGACCTGCACGAAGGCGACGAGGGTCGAGGCGAGGCCGATGCCGACGACGCCGAGGCCGTCGCCGAGGCCGATGGCGGGGAGGCCGATCGCGGTGAGCGCGCGGTCGCCGAAGCCGAGGCCGACGCTGGCGGGCACGTTGACGAGGTTGGCGATGAGCGTGGCGTGTACGAAGGGCGCGAGGCGGCCCCAGCTCTGGAGGACCGAGCGCTGGGCGATGCCGACGAGGTAGGGCCAGATCGAGGGGAGGCGGGCGAGCAGGTAGCCCCAGGTCTGGGCGCGGGTGTCGGCGCCGAGATCGCCGAGCGCGAGCGCGGCGGCGGTGAGCGCGAGCGCGGCGAGGGTCGCGGGCAGGGTGAGCCAGAGCGCGAGCCGGCGGGCGCTCGCGAGGTGGCGGCGGGTCTCTTCGGGGCGGCCGGCGCCGATGGCCTGCGCGACGAGCGGGTCGAGCGCGAGCATGACCCCGGCGGGGAAGGTGCTCGCGATGTAGTACATCGAGTGGCCGAGCCCGACGGCGGCGAGCGCGCTCGCGCCGAGGTGGCCGGCGACGGCGGTGTCGGTGAGGGTGAGGAGCTGGAGCGTCGCGAACGCGAGCGCGAGCGGGGCGGCGAGGCGCAGCGTGGCGCGGAGCTCGGCGCCGAGGGCGGCGGTCGGCATCGGCTCAGGGTGGGGCAAGCGCGGGGCGCTCGCAAGGGCTCAGCGCGCGGGCTCAGCGCGCGGGCTCAGCGCGCGGGCTCGGCGCCGGGGGTGGCGTAGAACGAGAGCCCGCGCACGTCGGGGTCGACGCGCAGCGGCGCGTGCAGCGGCGGCATCGCGCGCTGCGCGCAGTCCATGCGCGGGCAGAGGCGGCAGGTGATGCCGACGGGGACGGCGGCGGCGGCGGCGCGCTCGAGGTCGACGCCCTCGGCGTAGACGAGCGCGCCGGCGTCTTCGAGGCGGGCGCCGAGCCCGACGGCGAGCGTGGTGCGGGGCGCGCTCCAGCCGGCGCCGCCGCGCTCGACGGTGCGGGCGATGCAGAAGTAGCGGCGCTTGTCGGGCATCTCCGAGACCTGGGTGCGGATCCGGCCGGGGGTGAGGAAGGCGGCGTGTACGTTCCAGCGCGGGCAGGCGCCGGCGATGCGGGCGAAGCGGATCCCCGAGCCGCTGAAGCGCTTGGAGATGTTGCCGGCGATGTCGACCCGGATGAAGTGCAGCGGCACCCCGGCCGCGTGGGGGCGGCGCAGGGTGGTGAGCCGGTGGGCGACCTGCTCGAAGCTCGCGCCGAAGCGGTGCATCAACAGCTCGACGTCGTAGCGGCGGGCGATGGCGGCGTCGAGGGTCGCGTCGTAGGGCATGAGCACCGCGCCGGCGAAGTAGTTGGCGAGCGCGACGCGGTAGAGCGTGCGCGCGGTCGCCGAGGCGAAGCCGGCGTCGGCGACGATCGCGTCGAGCGCGTCGGCGGCGAGCAGCAGCCCCGCCTGATGGGCGAGCTGAAAGGTGAGGCTCGCCCGCGGGAGCCGCTCGGAGAGCCGCAGCCGGCGGGGCCCGCTGTCGAAGCGCCGCAGCGCGCCGGCCATCGCGTCGAACGGCTCGACGCTCACCCCGACGCCGGCCGCTTCGAGGCGGCGCACGAGCGCGCCGCAGAGGTCGCTCTCGCCGCCGTCGAGCTCGGCGCGGAGCCGCTCGGCGGCGGCTTCGAGCGCGGGGAAGTGGTTGTCGGCGCGCTGCAAGGCGTCGCTGACCTCTTCGGCGGGGAGCGCGCTGCTGAGCGCGAGGCGGGCGGCGCCGTCGTCGGTTGCGTCGTCGTCGTCTTCGGCGGTCTCGTGCGGCTCGACGAGGCGCAGCCGGGGGAGCTCGACGCGGGTCTCGGCGACGAGCGCGAACGCCTCGGCGAGCGCCCGCGTCTGCTCCTGCGCGGCGCGCCACTGCCGGTGCATCGTGCTCACCGCGCGGGCGACGTCGGGCGCGGCGGCGACCATCTCGCGCACGTCGGCGGCGTGCAGCGCGTGGGGGTCGAAGACGGGATCGGCGAAGGCATCGAGCAGGTCGGCGGTGACGCGGGCGTCGTCTTCGGCGGCGAAGCCGGCGAGGTCGACTTCGAAGGCGCTCGCGAGCTTGATGAGCAGCGGCGCGGTGAGCGGGCGGCGGCCGCCCTCGATGAGCGCGAGGTAGCTCGGCGAGATCCCGAGCCGCTCGGCGAACGCGGCCTGGGTGAGCTTCTCGCGTCGGCGGAGCGCGCGCACCTTGGTGCCGAGTCGGGTCGGATCTGTCATGTAATGGCCTTTACAGGTTTGCGAAGCTTACGCGAAAGGCGCCTGACAACACGGAGAGCCTCAAAACAAACAAGCCCTTGCGACGGCCGGGCGCCGAGCCGATCTTTACAACCCACACACAGGAGGTTGCAATGATCCCCGGCGTCGACGTCCTCGGCCCCGTCTCTCCCGCCCTCACCTCGATCCTCGCCCCCGACGCGCTCGCGTTCGTCGCCGCGCTCGCGCGGGGCTTCACCGCGCGCCGCGACGCGCTGCTCCTCCGCCGCCGCGAGCAGCAGGCGCGGTTCGACGCCGGCGAGCCGCTCGCCTTTCTGCCCGAGACCGCCGATCTGCGCGCCGACGACTGGACGGTCGCGAAGCTGCCCGCCGATCTGCTCGACCGCCGGGTCGAGATCACCGGCCCGGTCGATCGCAAGATGGTCATCAACGCGCTCAACTCGGGCGCCGATGTCTTCATGGCCGACTTCGAAGACGCGACCGCGCCGACGTGGGCCAACATGATCGAGGGGCAGGCGGCGCTGCGCGACGCGGTGCGGCGGCAGATCGACTTCGAGCACCCCGAGACCGGCAAGCGCTACCGGCTCGGCGCCGATCCGGCGACGTTGATGGTGCGCCCGCGCGGGTGGCACCTCGACGAGCGTCACCTGCGGGTCGACGGGCGGCCGGTGCCGGGCGCGCTGTTCGACTTCGGGCTGTTCTTCTTCCACAACGCGCGCGCGCTCGTCGAGCGGGGGAGCGGGCCCTACTTCTACCTGCCGAAGCTCCAGAGCCATCACGAGGCGCGGCTGTGGGACGATGTCTTCCGCGCCGCGCAGCGCGCGGTGGGGCTGCCGGTGGGCACGATCAAGGCGACGGTGCTGATCGAGACGCTGCCGGCGGCCTTCGAGATGGATGAGATCCTGTACGCGCTGCGCGAACACTCGGCGGGGCTCAACTGCGGGCGCTGGGACTATATCTTCAGCTACATCAAGACCTTCCGCCACGACGCCGCGCGGATCCTGCCCGATCGGGCCGCGGTCGGCATGACGCAGCCGTTCATGGCGGCCTACACCCGGCGGGTGGTGCAGACCTGTCATCGGCGCGGGGTGCATGCCATGGGTGGCATGGCGGCGCAGATCCCGATCCGCGGCGACGAGGCGGCCAACGCGGCGGCGCTCGCGCGGGTCGAGGCCGACAAGGAGCGCGAGGCGCGCGGCGGGCACGATGGCACCTGGGTCGCGCATCCGGGGCTGGTGCCGGTCGCGCGGCGGGCCTTCGCGCGGCACGTCGACGGGCCGAACCAGCTCGATGTCATGCCCGAAGGCACGGTGAGCGCCGCCGATCTGGTCGCGCCGCCGACCGGGCCGCGCACCGAGGCGGGGCTGCGGCACAACGTGCGGGTCGGGGTGCAATACCTCGAGGCGTGGCTCGGCGGGCAGGGCTGCGTGCCGCTGTATCACCTGATGGAGGACGCGGCGACCGCGGAGATCTCGCGGGCGCAGGTCTGGCAGCAGGTGCGTCACCGGGCGAAGCTCGACGATGGCAGCGAGGTCAACGCGCTGCGCGTCGAGCGGGTGATCGACGAAGAGCTCGGCGCGATCGAGGCCGAGGTGGGCGCCGCGCGCTTCGCGACGGGCCGCTACCCCGACGCTGCCGGTCTCTTCGCCGCGCTCGTCACCGCCGATGAGATGGTCGAGTTCCTGACATTGCCGGCCTACGAGTATCTGCTCGCCGAGCCGGCGCGCAAAGACAACGGCTGAGATTCGATGACATCGTAGCCATCGCTCGAACCCATCGACGACACCGATCCCTTCGACCCCCGGACCCCCGACCCGCGCTCGAGCGAGCGCCATCACCCGAGGAGCACCCATGACCGCCGAGACCCACAACGACACCCGCTGGCAGGGCGTCGAGCGCCCCTACACGAAGGCCGACGTCGAGCGGCTGCGCGGCAGCCACCGGATCGCCCACACCCTCGCCGATCGCGGCGCGCGGCGGCTGTGGTCGCTGCTGCACACCGAAGCTTTCGTGCCTTCGCTCGGCGCGCTCTCGGGCGGTCAGGCGGTGCAGATGGTGCGCGCGGGGCTGCCGGCGATCTACGTCAGCGGCTGGCAGGTCGCCGCCGACGCCAACACCGCCGGGCAGGTCTACCCCGATCAGAGCCTCTACCCGGTCGACAGCGCGCCCGAGCTCGTGCGCCGCATCAACCGCGCGCTGTTGCGCGCCGACCAGATCGAGCACGCCGAGGGCAAGGTCACCCGCGACTGGCTCGTGCCGCTCGTCGCCGACGCGGAGGCGGGCTTCGGCGGGCCGCTCAACGCGCACGAGCTGATGAAGTCGTTCATCGAGGCGGGCGCTTCGGCGGTGCACTTCGAAGACCAGCTCGCGGCGGAGAAGAAGTGCGGCCACCTCGGCGGCAAGGTGCTCGTGCCGACGCGGGCGTTCGAGCAGACGCTGATCGCGGCGCGGCTCGCGGCCGACGTGATGGGGACGCCGACGGTGCTCGTCGCGCGCACCGACGCGAACAGCGCGCGGCTGCTGACGAGCGACATCGACCCGCGGGACCGGCCGTTCCTCACCGGGGAGCGCACCGAGGAGGGCTTCTTTCGGATCACCGGCGGGCTCGAGTGCGCGATCGCGCGCGGGCTCGCCTATGCGCGCTACGCCGACGTGCTGTGGTGCGAGACGAGCCACCCCGATCTCGGCGAGGCGCGGCGCTTCGCCGAGGCGATCCACGAGGCGCACCCGGGCAAGCTGCTCGCCTACAACTGCTCGCCGTCGTTCAACTGGAAGGCGAACCTCGACGACGCGACGATCGCGCGCTTCCAGCGGGAGCTCGGCGCGATGGGCTACAAGTACCAGTTCGTGACGCTGGCGGGCTTCCACGCGCAGAACCTCGGCATGTTCGAGCTGGCGCGCGGCTACCGGGAGAGCGGCATGACCGCCTACGCGGCGTTGCAGGCGCGGGAGTTCACCCGGGAGGCCGATGGCTACACGGCGACCCGGCACCAGCGCGAGGTGGGCACGGGCTACTTCGACGCGGTGCGCGGGGTGATCAGCGGCGGCGGGGACGCGACGCTGGCGATGGTGGGCTCGACCGAGGCCGAGCAGTTCCACGGGTGAGTGACGCTACATGAAGATCGCCGCCTCGGCCGCGCGGAGCTGCGCGATCGAGGCGGGGATGATCTCGTGGGCGCGGTGGGAGTCGCGGGAGAGCTCGACGCAGACGAGGCGGTCGAACTCGATGGCGTGCAGCGCGGCGAGCGCGGCGGGGAGGTCGAGGTCGCCTTCGCCGAACGCGCGGTGCTCGTGCACGCCGCGCTTCATGTCTTCGATCGCGACGGTGCCGAGCTGGTGGCGCCAGGCGAGGATCGCCTCGGCCGGCTCGGCCTCGCCGGTGACGAGGAGGTGGCCGACGTCGAGCGCCAACGTGAGGCCGGGCACGGCGGCGGTGAGCGCGGCGTAGTCGGCGCCGGTCTGGATGAGGTGGCCGGGCTCGGGTTCGAGCGCGACGACGACCTCGCGGGCCTGCGCGCGGGCGACGAGCTCGGCGAGGCCTTCGGCGAGCCAGCGGCGGGCGAGCGCGGGGTCGAGGTCGGGGGCGCGCACGCCCGACCACAGGCTCACCGCCTCGGCGCCGGTCGCGGCGGCGACGTCGAGCGCGCGGGTGAGGAAGTCGAGGCGGCGGGCGCGGCCTTCGGGCTCGGGGCTGATGAGCGTGGGCTCGTGCTTGCGGCGCGGGTCGAGCAGGTAGCGGGCGCCGGTCTCGATGACGGCGCCGAGGCCGAGCGCGGCGAGGCGGCGGGCGAGCGCGTCGGCGCGGCGGTCGAGCGCGGGCGCGAAGGGGTCGAGGTGGTGGTGGTCGAGGGTGAGCGCGACGCCCGCGTAGCCGGCCTCGGCGATGAGCGCGAGCGCGTCGTCGAGGCGGTGGTGGGCGCAGCCGTTGGTGTTGAAGGCGAAGCGCAGGCCGCTCATGGCAGGATCTCCCGGCGACTCTCCCGGCCAGGATCGGCTAGCGCCGTCCCCGCAGGTCGTCGATGAAGCCCCGCACCCGCGCGGTGACCAGCGCCGGGTGGCTCAGGCTCAACACATGGGCGCCGCCGTCGACGAGCTCGAGCGGCGGGCAGGCCGGGAGCAGCTCGGCGACGCGCTGGCTGCCATTCGATGCGAGCGCGCCGTCATCGGTGCCATGCATCACGCGGGTCGGGCAGCGGATCGCGCGGAGCTTCGCGGTGAGGTCGTCGGCGCTGAGCGCGGCGCCGAGCAGGCCGGCCAGCGCCTCGCGGCGGATCGAGCGCCAACGCGCGCGCCAGAGGCGCTCGGCTTCGGGCAGGCCGGCGAAGAGGGTCTCGGCGAAGGCGTCGGCGAGGATCGGTTCCGGGCCGCTGTCACTCCAGAGCTGGACGATGCCGTGGTAGCCGGCGGCGGTGAGCTCGTCGGGCGCGCTCGCCTGCACCGCGATGAGCACCATCGCGGCGACGCGGTCGGGCCAGCGCAGCGCCATGCGGAGCGCGACGTAGGCGCCGAGGCCGCTCGCGAGCAGCACCGCGCGCTCGACGCCGAGCGCGTCGAGCACGGCGACGGTGTCTTCGGCGAGCGTGTAGACGTCGTAGCCGGGCGGCCAGACGGGGGTGAGGCCGACGCCGGGCAGGTCGACGCGCACGAAGCGGGCGACGCCGGCGAGCGCTGCGACCTGGGGGTCGAAGATGGTGTGATCGAGCGGTACGCTCGGGAGGCAGAGCACGACGGGGCCGTCACCGCCGGAGTCGACGTAACGGAGCGCGCGTTCGGCGAGGGCGGCGAGCGGCATGGTCCTCTCGGGTGCAGTGCCCGCAGAATGCGCGAAGTCATCGGGCTACGTAAGGGGGAAGCCTACGTAGCAGCCTCCCAAATCGGTGACCTACGTAGGCGTGTGATTCGGCGTGTTGATGGGATTTTGTAACGGCGGAGGGTCGCCACCTGGCCGATTGCGCGCGGGTGACGGGCGGGTTAAGAGATGGCAGGAGGTGCTCGATGACGAGTGGTGGCAGGCCGATCGATCGCCGCGCGGCGATCAGGGGCATCGCGGCGGGGCTCGGGGCGCTCGCGGTGGCGTGCAGCGAGGACGAGGCGCCGGGGGTGGAGTACGACGGGCCGAGCGTGGCGGTGATCGGGGCGGGCGTCGCCGGGGTGACGGCGGCGTGGCTGCTCGACGAGACCTGGCGGGTCGATCTCTACGAGGCCAACGACCGCCTCGGCGGCAACGTGCACACGATCGACGTCGAGGTCGGCGGTCGCGTGGTGCCGATCGACATGGGCGCGCAGTACTACCATCCGCGGGTGTATCCGGGCTACGCGCGGCTCATCGACCACCTCGGCCTCGGCGCGCTCGACGCGAACGATGGCACCGGCGCGACCGAGGTGCCGGGCACGATCTCGATGACCCGCACCGATGGCAGCGCGCTCTTCGTCTCGCCGCGCATCCCCGACCGGGTGTGGCCGCTCGGCGAGGTGTGGAACGCCGATCCCATCAACGCCTTCCGGCGCTACGCCGAGGCGGGGCGCGCCTATGAGCTGAGCGACCCGGACTGGCTGGTGACCGTCGACGAGTGGCTGCCGACGATCGGGCTCGATCCGGCGATGCGCGATGGCCTCATCCTGCCGTTGCTGGCCGCGCTCAACTCGGGGCACATCGAAGAGACCCGCGGCTTCTCGGCGCGCTCGGCGATGATCTTCATGACGCGCGCGCTCGGCGAGGGCGCGCTCGAGGCGGTGTCGTACTTCACGCTCGACCGGGCGCTCGTCGAGGTGCTGCGGCGGATGCTGGCGGAGACGTCGACGGTGACGACCCACCTCGGGCGCGCGGCGACGCGGATCGAGCGCGGCGCTTCGGGGGAGCGGCCGATCGTGGTCGATCCGACCGGGCGGCGGGTGGCCTACGACGCGGTCGTGCTCACCGGGCGGCCCGATGTCATGGCGCGGGTGCTCGCCGACGATCCGGCGGCGGGCTCGGTGCGGCCGCTGCTCGGGCAGGTCGATCTGCACGACGCCCGCATCGCGCTGCACCGCGACCCGGCGTATGCGCACGCCGATCCCATGTACCGCTCGTTCCTCAATGCCATCCCCGCCGGGGAGAGCTGCGAGGCGTCGATGCAGCTCGCGCTCGCGCTGCGGCCGGTCGACGGGCAGCCGGTCGAGCTGTGGAAGAGCTGGATCACGCACCGCGAGCCGCCGCGGGAGCCCGTCGCGACGGTCGACTTCCGGCATGTGCTCTACACGCCGTCGACGCATCGGGCGGGGGTCGGGCTCGCGGCGCGGCAAGGGGAGGGGGGGCTGTACTTTGCGGGTGGGTGGACGTCGACGCACGACGTGCAGGAGACCGCGCTGATGTCGGCGGTGACGGTCGCCGATCTGCTCGCGCCGGGCTCGGCGCGGCTGGCGCTCTTGCGGGGTGAGGGGTGAGCCCGGCGGCGGTGGGCGATCACTCGATCGACGAGACATCGAAGGTATAGCTGCGCCGGCCGCCGCTGATCTCGACGGTGATCGTGCGCGCGTCGGTGCGGGTGAAGCGCAGCACCATCGTGCGGTGGAGCGGGTTGGTGAGCACGTAGCGCCCGGCCTGGGGGAGCGGGTCGCGGCGGCGCAGCTCGACGCCCTCGATCGAGAGCGTCCACTCACCGCCGGCGAAGCCGGTCCAGCGCCGCTCGCCGTCGACCCGGATGCCATCGCCGCCGTCGAGCAGGGTCTGGGTGCGGTCGCCCTCGCCGGTCGCGGTGTGTTCGCCGTCGCTCCAGCGCATGGCATGCACGACCCGGCGGCTGTGGTCGCTCGCGTCCCCGGTGACGGTCGCGGTGCCTTCGACGGTGAGGTGACCGTCGCTGAGATCGGTCCAGCGGTGCTCGACGACGACGGTGTCATCGGCGCGGGTGACGCCGACCTCGGCGCGGCCGGTCCAGGCGCGGCCGTTGTAGCGGCAGGCGCCGGTGTCGCCGAAGTCGACGGTGACGGTGCGATCGGCGCGGGTGACGGTCGCGCAGGGGACCTGCGCGGCGACGAACGCGCGCAGGTTCTCGGCGGCGGCGTCGAGCGCGTCGCCGAGGGTGAAGTCGGTGGTGAGGGTGACCATCTCCGATGTCAGCGCCTCGGCGCGGGTGGAGAGCTCGGCCTCGTCGAGGGCGGACCGGGCTTCGTCGCGGGTGAGCGGCTGGTCGTCTTCATCGGGGTTGCAGCCGGCGGCGAGCGCGAGGAGGGCGGCGAGCAGGATGGGCTTCATGGGTCGCTCCAGGTCGGGGTTTGCATCTGACCACAACCTGCGTCGCGCGCCGAGGTTGCGCCGGTCGACGCGGCGACGCGCCGCTGGGGTCGACAGTCTCCACCGGGGTCGGGCGACCCCGGCCCACGCCGCTCGTGCGCGCGCCGAAATGCGCGTGCGCGCGATCGTTTCGGCCGATGGACACCGGGACCGCATCTTGCTAATGCTGATGGCATGCGCCGCATCATCCCGCTGCTGTTCGCCGCCGCGTCGCTCTGGGCTTGCAGCCCGGCGACGCTGACCGCCGACGACGCGCCCGCGAGCGGGGTGCCCGATCCCGGCGCCCCGCCGACGCAGAGCCGCCCCGACGTCCCGCCCCCGCCCGGCACCACGCCCGACGATCCCGATCCCGAGACGAGCCCGCCGACGCCCGAGGTGGCGCCGATGCGGATCGTCATCGACCAGCCGCCGCGCGCGCACCGGCAGTCGCCGGGCGCGGTGCAGATCGTCGGCCGCGTCGTCGACGGCCCGGCGGCGACGCTCACCGTCGGGGGCATGGCGGTGGTGCCCGACGCGCAGGGTTACTTCTCGACCGAGCTGGCGGCCGAGACGGGGCTGTTGCCGATCGTGACCGAGGCCGTCGCCGCCGATGGCCGCCTCGCCGAGGATCGCCGCGCGGTGCTCGTCGGCGCCGACGCCGATCCGGGCGCCGAGGTCACCCGCGCGATGCAGATCATGGTCTCGGCCGAGGGGATCGCGCAGATCAACACGCTGCTCGATGGCTTCGTCGACACCCTCGACATCACCAGCCTCGTCGCCGGGCAGGACTCGGGCGACTTCACGCTCGAGAACGTGCAGTACGACGACGTCTCGATCGCGCTCGTGCCCCGCAACGGCTACCTCGAGGTGCGGCTGACCATCCACCGGCTGCGCCTCGAGATGAGCGGCACCGTCAACGTGGTCTTCGACATCGATGTCGAGGGCTCGATGAACTGCAACGCGCTCTACATCGACGCCCGCCTCGCGCTCTCGCCCACGCCCGCCGGCGGCCTCGACCTCGCGCTGACCGATCCGAGCATCCAGTTCGAAGGCTTCGGCTTCAACATCGGCGGGGTGCCCGGCTTCATCGAGGATCTCTTCGAAGGCACCGTGCGCGGCATGGCCGAGGATGCCATCCGCGACGCGCTCACCGGCGCGGTGATCCCGCAGCTCTTCGACCCGGCGGCGCTCGATCAGGTCATCGACGTCAATGGCCGCAATGTGTTGATGGGGCTCAAGATCCGGGGCACCGAGGTGACCTACGACGGGCTGATGCTCACCATGGGCAGCACCGCGCGGGCCGAGGCGCCGGTGCATCAGGGCAACGCGCTGCCGATCGACATGACCGCGGCGCAGATGAGCACCAACGATCCGATGGACATCGCGATGTCGGCCGATCTGATCGGGCGGATCCTGCATGCCTTGTGGGCGAGCGCGGCGCTCGACCTCGAGATGGCGCCGGGCGGGCAGATCGATCTGCCGGCGTCGGCCGGGCTGCCGCTGCTCTACAACTCGCTCGGCGACGCGGTCGACGGCGTCGACATCGGCTCGCCGCTGACGATCCGCACCCGGGCGCTGCTGCCGCCGGTGGCCTACGTCGACGCGGGCGAGCGGCCGCTGGTGATCGAGATCGCCGACATGATGTTCGACCTCTCGGTGCCCGAGGGGCCGCTGGCGACGGTCGCGGTGCACCTGATCATCCGCATGCGGCTCGATCTCGACACGAGCGGCGGCGGGATCGCGTTCGTGCCCGACATGGAGATCGAGTCGTACGCCGACGTCGCCGACATGCCGCGCGGCCAGGTCAAGGAGCGCGAGCTCGAGCGGCAGATCGCGCTCGCGGTGCGGCTGATCCCGGCGGCGCTCGCCGATCAGGCGTTCTCGCTCGGCTCGGACGCGCTGCCGGTGCCGCTGCTGTTGGAGAACAGCCGCTTCGAGGCCGATCCGGCCGGGCCCTGGGTGCATGTGCGCGCCGGGATCAGCGTGCCGCCCGCCGGGCCGTGAGACGGCGCGCGAAGTTCTTCGACGGATCGGGCCGCCTCTCCCCAACATGACGGTGTGAACCCCGCACCGACGGTACAGGCGCTGTACGCGGCGCACTTCGACCACGTCTGGCACACGCTGCGCCGCCTCGGCGTGCCGGCGCGCGAGCTCGAAGACGCCGCGCACGATGTCTTCGTGGTGGTGCACCGGCGCCACGGCGAGCTCGACCCGAGCCGGCCGGCGCGGCCGTGGCTGACCGGGATCGCGTGGCGGGTGGCGTCCGATACCCGGCGGCGCGCGCACCTGCGGCGCGAGTGGCTCGACGCCGACGCGGGTGATGGCTGCGCCGATGGCACCCCGGCTGCGGATGAGGCGCTCGCCGCGCACGAGGCGCGGGCGCTCGTCGACGCGGCGCTCGGCGCGCTCGACCTCGACCGGCGGGTGGTCTTCGTGATGCACGAGCTCGACGGCGAGTCGGGGCCGGCGATCGCGGACGCGCTCGAGATCCCGCTCAACACGGTCTACTCCCGCCTCCGCACCGCGCGCGAACGGTTCCGCGCGGCCGTGCGGCGGCTCGCGCTCACGAGGGGGGCGGCATGAACGAGCCCGAGAAGCGGTGGGCCGATCCCGAGGTCGAGGCGCTGCTCGCGGCGGCGCGCGGGTGCCGGCGGCGCTGGACGACGCGCGGGCGCGGTCGCGGCGCGGGTCGCGGCGACGATCGGCGCGCCGGGGTGGGCGGGCGTCGAGGGTGGCGCTGGGCGAGCGGCGGCGCGGTGGGCGGCGCGGTGGGCGGCGCGGCGACGACGAGCGGCGGCGCGGTGGGCGGCGCGGCGACGACGGGCCCCGCCAGCGCGACGGCCATCGGGTCCACGGCCGCCGCGGGACCACCAGCGCCGTCGCCACCGGCCTCGACCGCTGGCTGGCTCGCGATCGTCGCGTTGGCCGGCGCGCTCGGCGTCGGCGCCGGCTGGTTCGCGTCGACCGCGGGTGAGGCGTCGACGCCGGCCGCGATCGCCGCCTGCCGACGCCGCCGCGCCTGCCCGAGCGCCTGCGCGGCCGCCGCTGACCTGACCGCGAGCGCCGCCGACCTGACCGCGAGCGCCGCCGACCCGACCACGCTCGCCGCCAGCCCGATCGCGCCTGCCGCCGGCCCGGCTGCCGCCGCGGCGCCGGCGCGGCCGTCACGAGCGCCACCGCGTCTGCCGCAACGCCCGCCGCGAGCGCGCCGACCGCGCCTGACGCACCGGCCGCCCCGGCCGTCGACCACGCCCTCGCCGCCGAGCGCGCGCTGCTGCAAGCCGCCCGCGACGCGCTCGTCGGCGGCCGCGTCGACGCCGCGCTCGCCGCCACCGCCGCCCACGCCGCGCGCTTCCCCCGGGGCCGGCTCGGCGAGGAGCGGGAGGTCATCGCGATCCGCGCGCTCCTCGCCCGCGGCGACGCCGACGCCGCCCGCGCTCGCGCCCGCCGCTTCGTCGCCGAGCACCCCACGAGCCTCTTCCGCCCGGCGGTCGAGGCGCGTGTCGCCGAGTGAGCAGCGCGCGATTTTTGTCGACGGATCAGCGGCGCTCTCCCCAATCAGTGAGTGAGCGCGCGAGGCCGCGCGCGGACAATCGACCCGACAGGGAGGAACCAGATGACTGCGATCACCCGCGTGGTGGCGTTCGCCGTGGTGTGCCTCGGGCTCGCCGGCTGTCCCTTCGAGCAGGAGGACGAGATCGGGAGCAACTGCCCCAACGACCGCTGCGATGACAGCGGCGTCGACGCCGCGATCGGCGGCGAGGGCGAGGGCGAAGGCGAGGGCGAAGGCGAGGGTGAGGGCGAGGGCGAGCCCGAGCCCGATGACTGCAATGGCCGCGACGACGACGCCGACAACGTGGTCGACGAAGACGCCGCCTGCCCGGCCGGGAGCGCCTGCGTCGCCGGCCGCTGCCAGCGCAACGACGCCTTCGGCGACCGCGACGGCGATCGCATCCCCGACGACGCCGACAACTGCCCCGACGTCGCCAACCGCGACCAGCTCGACAGCGACGCCGACGGCCTCGGCGACGCCTGCGACGACGACCCGCCCCAAATCGCCGAGCGCTTCTGCGATGGCATCGACGAAGACGCCGACGGCTTCGTCGACGAAGGCTTGAACTGCGCCAACGCCGACCGCGACGGCGACCGCGTGCCCGACGCGCGCGACAACTGCCCCGATGTCTTCAACCCCAACCAGCCCGATCGCGACGGCGATGGCATCGGCGACGACTGCGACGACGCCCCGCTCGATCCGGCGCCCTGCGCCGCCGATGTCGACTGCCCCGCCGGCCAGATGTGTGTCAACGGCGCCTGCCTCGCCTGCGCCTTCGGCGCCTGCGCGCCGGCCGAGCGCTGCGATGGCATCGACGACGACCGCGACGGCGAGGTCGACGAGGGCGCGAGCTGCCCGCCGGGCAGCGCCTGCGTCGACGGCGCGTGTGTCGGCAACAACGCTGGCGAGCGCTGCAACGGGATCGACGACGACCTCGATGGCATCGTCGACGAGGGTCTGCCCAACTGCGCCTGCGCCAACGGCGGCTGCGGCGAGCAATGCAACGGCGTCGACGACGACCGCGACGGCGCCGTCGACGAGGGCTGCGGTGATCCGGCCGGCGAGCCCTGCAACGGCCTCGACGACGACGGCGATGGCTTCGTCGACGAGGGCTGCGATCCCGCCGGCTTCTTCTGCGCCGCCGACTTCGACTGCCCGCCGGCCGCGATCTGCCTCAACGGGCGCTGCGTCGGCGCCAACGCCGAGCGCTGCGGCGATGGCGTCGACGACGACGTCGACGGCGTGATCGACGAGGGCTGCGGCGCTCCGGCGCCCGAGGTCTGCAATGGCATCGACGACGACCTCGACGGGCTCGTCGACGAGGGCTGCGATCCCAACGGCGCCGAGTGCGCGGCCGACGCCGACTGCCCGGCCGGCAGCGTCTGCGCCAACGGCCGCTGCCTCGCCAACGTCCCGCGCGAACAGTGCGGCAATGGCATCGACGACGACCGCGACGGGCTCGTCGACGAGGGCTGCGGCGACGCCGCCGGCGAGCTGTGCGACGGCCGCGACGGCGACGGCGACGGTCGGATCGACGAGGCCGCCGCCGACTGCCCGGCGGGCACCGCCTGCGTCAACGGCCAGTGCGTCGCCAACAACGCGCGCGAGATCTGCGGCAACGGCGTCGACGATGACTTCGACGGCTTCGTCGACGAGGGCTGCGGCGTGCCCGGCGACGTCGACGGCGATGGGATCGGCAACGCCCAGGACAACTGCGTCCAGGTGTGGAACGCCGACCAGCTCGACACCGACGGTGACGGCCTCGGCGACGCCTGCGACCGCGACCCGAACAACGCGGGGTGATTCGACGACCCGCCGTCCGGGTGCAGGGCATCGCACCTCGGCGCGGCGCGGCAACGCGCGTTGCGACATCACCGCCGCTCGGGCCAGCCTCATGCCCGACCCTCAGCGGCGGTGATGCTCATGCTCGAAGACTTCATCGGCCGGCGCGCGCTGGCCTCGTTCGCCCTCCTCGTCAGCGCGGGCTGTGACATCGACGCCCCCGAGCGCGACGCCTCCACCCTGGCCCGAGAGGCCGGCGTCGACCATGGCGCGCCCGACGCGACGCCATGTGAGCCGGCGCCGGTCGACGACGTCGACGGCGCCCCCACCGGCTACGTGAGCTGCGGCGCCGGCGCCTTCGATCGGGTCGAAGCGCTCGCCTGTCCGCCGCATCCGGCCGGGCTCGGCGATGCGCCGTGCGAGTCGGGCGGTGAGTGCCGGACCGGCGCCGACTGCCCCGGCGCCGGCGACGCGCGCTGCCTCTACATCAACGGGGAGTGCGGGTGCCGCACCTTCTGCCGCAGCGACGCCGACTGCGGTGACGGCGAGGCCTGCTTGTGCCGCGCGGTGGTCCCGACGGGCGACGGCCGGGGCTCGCGCGCCCTCTCGATGCTCAACATCTGCGTACGCGCCGGGTGCCGCACGGGCGCCGACTGCGCGGGCGGGGCGTGTGGCTTGACGGTGAACGACTGTGGGCCCGGTGGCGAGCTCGCCTGCCGCACGGCGGGCGACACCTGCCGCACCGACGCCGACTGCCCGGCCGTTGAGCGCTGCGCCTTCGCCGCGGAGGCGGGGCGCTGGATCTGCCAGGGCGAGGCCACCTGCGAGTGACGATCGGCGGGGTCACGCTGAGCGTCGCGGCGCTCGGAGCCGTCGAGCGCACGCGCCCGCGGCGGGTGATGCCACGCGCGGTGGTCGAGCCGTTTCCTGCCAGTGCCTTTGACTTCGCCCCGCCCTTCGCGGTGAGATCGCGGCGACACCGACTCAGGAGCTGCCGTGTCCTTCGCTCACCGCCCGGCGCTCGCGCTGCTCGCCGCCCTCACCCTCGCCGCCTGCGGCGATCCGGTGGAGTGCATCGCCGACTCCGAGTGCCCCACCGGCCAGTACTGCGTCTCGACCCGCTGCGCCGATCCGGTGCCGGTCGGCGACGCCCGCGCCGCCTACGTCGATCAGGTCGCCGTCGTCATCGAGACCGGCTGCAACTGCCACGGACCCGGGACCGATCGCCCGTGGACCTACGACCATCGCTTCGGTGATCCCCAAGCCTTCGAAGAGAGCCTGCGCCTCTTGCGGCAATGGCTCTACGACCCGTTCGGCGGCTACCCGGCGGCCGGTGGCTACGGGCTCGCGACCTGCGGCTACGTGCACCCGGGCATCTACGCCGACGTCGAGCAGCCGCAGTACCAGCTCCTCGCGCGGTGGGCGACGATGGCCTACGACGAGCTGCCCGCGAGCCCGCCCGCCGAGTACCCCGCGCCCGCCGCGGCGCCGCCGCCCGACACCCCGCTCCCCGACCGCGAGCGCGCCGATCTCGCGCGGATCCAGGCCGAGGGCTACGCGGCGGTCACCCGCGACATCATCGTGCCCCGCGTCATCGGTCACTGCGGCTGCTGCCACGCGCTCGACGGCGGCCGGAGCTGGCAGATCGTCAACGACCGCACGCCGAGCGCCGCCGAGGTCGACAGCGTCGCGGCGGCGATCGAGCGGTACGTCGACCGCGACGACCCCGACCAGAGCACGCTGTTGCGCTACGGACTCGGCGACTTCGGCCGCCAGCAGGCACACCCGCAGGTCTTCACCGGGCTCGACGATCCCCGCTACCGCCTGCTGCGCGCCTGGATCGCGCAGGGCGCGCCGCCGCCGGGCTGATCGGCGGTCAGATCCCCGCCCGCGCGAACAGCGCCCGCAGCCGCCCCTCGGCCTCGGCGCGGATCTCGCGCCAGTCGTCGCTGCCGATCAGGCTCGCCTGCATCGCGCCGCGCTCGCCGATCCAGCGCCCGTTGACGCACAGGCCCCACAAGGCGCCGCTCACGTCGCCCATCGTCAGCGTGCGCAGCGGCGCCGTCGTCGGCCACCACGCCGGGTGATCGGCGTCCCACACGCAGAGGTTGGCCCGCGCGCCCGGCTCGATCACGCCCGCCCGCAGCCGGGGATGCAGCCGCCCCGGCACCCGCCACACCGTGCCGAGCAGCGTCGCCGGATCGGCCAGCGCCGCCCGCTCCTCGCGCGTCGTGCGCCGGATCGCGTCGAGCGCGCGCGCGTCGTCGGGGTCGCCGGTGCCGCGGAAGCGCACGCCGGCCTCCGAGGGCGTCACCGCAAACGCTCGCCCGCACGCGAGCAGCCGCAGCTCCTGCTGGGGGCTCATCGAGTCGTTGCAGGCGCCGCAGTCGGTGCCGATCACGAACGGCAGCCCGGCCTTCCACCAGCCCTCGACCGCGGCCGGGAAGCCGAACTGCACCTGCGAGAACGGGCAGTAGGCGAGCGTGTTGCGCGGCGGGCGCAGGCGCTGCACGTCGGCGTGGGTCGCATACAGCCCGTGCACGAGCAGCATCGCCGGGCCGGCGTCGAGCACGCCGAGGCGCTCGAGCCACGCGATCGGGGTGCAGCCATGGCGCTCGACCGCGCGGCCGTACTCCTCGATCGACTGCGCGACGTGGGCATGGATCGGGAGCTCGAGCGCGTCGGCGACGGTGTTGATGCGGCCCCACAGCGCGCCGCTGACGGTGTCGGTCGCGTGCGGGCCGAGCGCGGCGAAGACGCCGGCCTCGGCGAGCGCCCGGTCCTTGGCGATCCGCTCGGTCGCCGCGAGCTGGTCTTCGAGCGCCGGCACGCCGGGCCCCGCGAGATCCTGCAACGTCGGCGCGACGACCCCGCCGAGCCCGACCTCGACGAGCGCCGCCGCGACCGCCTCGCCGTGGTAGTAGTGGTCCCACACCGCGCCCACGCCGGCGAGCAGGCTCTCGCAGGCGCCGATCCGGGTGAAGGCGCGCACGTCGTCGGCGGTGAGCGCGCCCTCGATGCGGAAGTAGATCTCCTCGATGATGTTGCCCTCCATCGCGTCGAGCCCGACGCCGCGCAGCGCCGACATCGCGAGGTGGGTGTGGCCGTTGACGAACGCCGGGGTCAAGAGCCGCCCGCCGACGTCGACGAGGGTGTCGCCGGGCCCGGGCACCGGCGGCGCGGCGCGGTCGAGGGGCGCGACCGCGGTGATGCACGCGCCGTCGACGGTCACCACCGCCGGCTCGACGCGGAGGGTGTCGCCGCCGAGCACCGCTCGGTCGGCCAGGATGAGTGTCGCCATCGTCACCTGCTCTGCCAGGGATCGCGCTCGCGGCGCCGAACCCATCTCGGGATCTCTACGCCAGCCCTTCAGGTCGGGCCAAGGCCGAAGCGCGCGCGCAGCCCGGCGAGATCGACGATCTCACCCGGCATCGACCGATCATCGAGATCGACCCAGCGCATGAGGTTGAAGCCATCGCCGATCGGCGGCCACGGCGGCGGAGGCGCCTGCCAGCCACCGGCGGCGGCGCGCATGTGTCGGCGGTCGCTCGCGAAGCGCGCGACGAAGGTCGCCGCGTCGATCACCCGAAACATCGGATCGAACGCCGACGGGGTGTGGCCGACGAGCGCGAAGGTGCCATCGACCCACCGCCGCGCCGGCAGCGGCGCCCCGGCGGTGCAGTCGAGATCCCACACCTGCCAGCCTTCGACGTCGCGAGCGAAGAGCACGACGTGGTAATCCCACACGACCTCGCCCGCCGACTCGCCGCCGGCGCGCTGACCGAGCAGAAGGCACTGGCGCGATGGGTTGCTGATGAAGACGACCCGCGCGTCATCGGCTGCGAAGCGACCCGCGAGGTGCCAGATGTTCTCTTCGCAGTAGAACGGCTGGTAGAGCGACGGCGCGTCGATCATGGCGGGGATCGCTTCGAGGGAGGGGGAGGGGAGCGCATGTCGCGCTGAGATGGAGAACCCCGCGTGCGTCGACCGGGCAAAGCCGACGCACGCGGTTCGACGGACGGTGCCTGTCAGCTCCCGCGACGCCGGACCCGGACCCCGGGCCGCGCGGCCTCACGACCGCGCTCGGCGTCACCCTCTTCGTCTGCCATCGCCGGCGCGGCCGACGTGGCTTCGAAGCTCGGGAGCGTCAGCGGCTCGGGCTCGGACCGGCGGATCTCACTGCCGGGCCAGACCCACGCCTTGTCACCCGTGGGTGCGAAGGTCGAGTTGAACGGGACCTCCATGCCGAGCTCCTCGCAGGCGCGCTGGATCGGATCGATGATCCCACCCACCGCGCGCGCCTTGGCGAGGCTGAATCGCTCGAGCACCTCGGGCATGGTCAGCACCCCCCGCTGGCGCAGGGTGCGCACGAACAGCGCCGAACGCTCGGGCAACGCTTCGATCAACGCTTCGACCTTGGCCGGATCGGGCGCCATCGTCTGCTCGGTCTTCTGCTCGGTCACGGACGAAGTCTGCTTCGCGCCCACAGGGGCCGCCGCGTTCGGCGTCACCCCCGCAGGCGCTTCAGCTTTTGGGGAGGCACCCGCCTTGCCGGTGCCCGGTCCGCCGACCCACTTCCACGCGCGCTCGCCTTCGATGGTGGTCGCCTCGTAGGGGATGGGCACGCCGCGCACGGGCGCCCACCGACCGATCGAGCCGGTGATGCCACCCATCGCCTTGGGGACGTCGATGCCGAGGGCATCCATCGCTTCGGTGATGGTGAGCTGGCCGCGGTCGCGGACCAGATCGATGAACTTCTGGCTGCGCTCGGGCAGGTTGGCGAGGAACTCGCGGTAGCGCGCGCCGGCGTCGGCGTCGTCGGCCGGCGCGGCGGGCGCCGCGGCGGGCTCGGCGGGCGACGCCTTGGCGGCGCGACCCTTGCGACCGGCGGGAGCCTTCTCCTTCTTGCCGGCCTTGCCCTTGCCACGACCCTTGCTGGCCTTGGCAGGCGCGGGCGCCTCTTCGGCCGCCGCGGGCGCGGCGGGCGCGCTCGCCCCGGTGTCATCGTCGACCGGCGAGCCGAGCCAGCGCCAGATGCGCTCACCGTCGCGGGTGGTCGCCTCGTAGGGCACCGGCACGCCGCGCACGGGCGCCCACCGGCCGATCGAGCCGGTGATGCCACCCATCGCCTTGGGCACCGAGATGTCGAGCTCGTTCATCGCGTCTTCGATGGTGACGATGCCCTTGCGCTTGACGAGCTCGAGGAACTTGCGCGAACGCTCGGGGAGGTTGGCGACGAACTCGCGGTAGCGCTCGGCCATGTCGTCCCCGCCCGCGGGTGCCTCGGCCTTGGGAGCCTCGGCGGCGGGCGCCGCGGCCTTGGGAGCCTCGGCGGGCGCCTCGGCCTTGGGGGCCTCGGCGGCGCGGGTGCGGGTGGGAGCCTTGGGCGCCGCGGGAGCCTCGCTCACTGCGGGGGCCGCCGGCGCCGACGGCGCGGTGGGTGCCTCACTCGCCGCGGGTGCCTCCGCGGGTTTGGCCTGGGTGGTGGCAACGCCGCCCATCGCCAACAGCAAGTTGGCGAGGGCCTTGGCGATTGCGGGCTCGTTGAGCCTCTCCATGTCGATCTGGATGGTGACCGCCATCGTGTGTGTTCTCCAGGGGGAGTTATGACCTCGTTGCCGTGTTCGCCGCTCCAGCGTCGACGGCGGCGACAGGTTCGACGAACCGGCGAATGAGGTCAAGTCCTTCTGACAATCAATGACTCACCGGGAAGTCGGCGAATCTCAGTGGGCTCTTCGCGATGGGACGAGATGCCCATCTCTCGGAGCCGGTTTCGTCTTCTTCGAACTTAAAGTCACCGAGAGGTGTGGCTTCCACTGACAAGATGCATTCGGCGGTGATGGGTTGCAAGCATATTTTTGCGCTGCGGGCGCTCCCACCGGTGTGATCTGGAAGTGAACGGGTGTCACGCCGGGTGGATTCCCCGATGCCTCGGCGGTCGCGAGCGGCGCGGACGGGCGGGTGACTCCGGCGGCGGGTCGGTGGATTCTTTCGATGGGGGATGGGTTTGGCTGTGGTGGGTGAGGGGCGGGAGGCAGGCGCCGGGAGGCAGTGGAGGCTGGGCCGGGGAGGCTGCGGCGCGGTGCGCGAGGGGGGAGCAGCGTCGGGGGGCAGAGGACGGCGGCCGCGGCTCGGATGGCTGCGGCCCCGCGCTCAGCCGCGGCGACGGCGGCGCAGCGGCAGGCCGAGGAGCGCGAGCAGGAGCCACGGCGCCCCGCTGCCCTCCGCGTCGGCGCGGCAGCTACACCCGACCGTCTCGGCCTCGGCGCCGGTGCCGCCGTCGGCGACCGGATCGTCGCCCCCGGGCGGGATGATGCCGCCGTCGAGATCGCTGACGCCGTCGTCCGGGTCCGGCCCGACGTCCATGTCACCCGCGTCGGGGATGGGGTCCATGTCGTCGCGGCCGCCCGGGGTGCCGTCGCCGGTCCAGTCGGCGACACACTGCGCGGCGCCCTCGATGACTTCGCACGCCTCGGCCGGCGGACACTCGATCGCGTCGCAGGGGTCGGTGGCGCAGAAGCCGTCGACGCAGAGCTGCTCGCCGAGGCACTCGACGCCGGCGCACGGATCCTGGCTGCAACCGCCGCCGACGCACTGTTCGCCGTCGGGGCACATCACGCCGAAGCAGGGGTCGGGCACGCAGGCGCCGTCGAGGCAGCGCTCGTCGAGCGCGCAGCTCACGGTGGCACAGCTCCCCACGCAGTCGCCCTCGCGGCAGAAGGCGCCATCCGGGCAGGGCACGCCCTCGCAGGGATCGGCCTCGCACCGCCCGGAGACGCAGCGCTGGCCGTCGGGGCAGCCGGTGCGCTCGCAGGTGTCATCGCCGCACTCGCCGCCGACGCAGACCCCGTCGCCGCACATCACGCCGTCGCAGGGATCGATGCAGCGCCCCTGCTCGCAGATCTGACCGACGGCGCAGTCGGCGACGTCGCAGGGATCGACGCAGAAGCCACCGATGCACGCGAGCCCGGCGGTGAGGCACTCGTTGTTGGCGCACGGGTCGCGGCACTCCCCGGCGATGCACATCTGGCCGGCGGGGCAGTCGGGGTCCTCGTCGATGCGACCGTCGCAGTCGCTGTCGACGCCGTCGCAGACATCGGGTCCGAGCGGGCCGCAGCGGCCGCAGGCGTTGCGGGTGCCTTCGTCGACGGTGCCGTCGCAGTCGTCGTCGACGCGGTTGCAGACCTCGTCGATGGGCTGGTCGCCGGGGGTGCAGACCTCTTCGCCCTGCACGCAGGCGGTGAGCCCGGCGGCGCAGCGGCCGACCTCGCCGGTGGGACAGGCCTGCCCGAAGCCGAAGACCTCTTCGTCGATGACGCCGTCGCAGTCGTTGTCGATGCCGTCGCAGACCTCGCCGCTCGCCGCGACGTCGGGCACGCAGATCTCGCGGCCGTCCTGGCAGGCGGTGATCCCGGGGCCGCAGACGCCGGGCTCGCCGGTCTCGCAGTTCATGCCGCCGAGGTTCTCGTCGGTGCTGCCGTCGCAGTCGTTGTCGAGGTCGTCGCAGACCTCGTCGCTCACGCCCCGCGGGCAGGGATCGCAGGCATCGCCGATCCCGTCGCCGTCCTCGTCGCGCTGGTCGGGGTTGCCGGCGCCGGCGCAGTTGTCGCAGGCATCGCCGACGCCGTCGCCGTCGAGGTCGACCTGATCCGCGTTGACGGTGGCATCGCAGTTGTCGCAGGCATCGCCGAAGCGGTCGCCGTCGCTGTTCTGCTGGTCGGGGTTCTGCACCGCGGGGCAGTTGTCGCAGACATCACCCACGCCGTCGCCGTCGCTGTCGACCGCGTTGGCGTCGTCGACCTGCGGGCAGGGATCACACGCGTCGCCGCGCGCGTCGCCGTCGGCGTTGGCCTGGTCGTCGTTGGCGACGTCGCGGCAGTTGTCGCAGGCATCACCCACGCCGTCGCGATCGGCGTCGGCCTGGTCGGGGTTGGGCGTCTGGGGGCAGTTGTCCTCGGCGTCGCAGATCCCGTCGCCGTCGCTGTCGACGCAGCCACCGCCGACCGATCGCTCGAGGACGAGCAGGGCGTAGGACTGCGCCGAGTAGTTGTTCCAGATCCCCGAGGGTGAGACGAAGCGGCCGGCGCCGTCCTGGAGGCCGAGGAGGCGGAAGGCATAGTCGAAGTACCAGCGCGGCCGCTCGCGGATGTCGGCGTAGTAGCCGACGCCGTCGTTGCCGAAGCGCGCGATGCGAGGCACGGCGGCCGGATCGCGCAGCATCTGCCGGTAGTTGACCGCCGGCGCCTGGTTGGGGGGCAGCGTGCCGAGATCGCCGATGTCGAGGTTGTTGCCCGCGGCGACGACCCCGGAGTCTTCGAGGAAGGTGTAGGCCTTGGCCGAAGACCACAGATAGTAGAAGTAGGAGATGGCCCAGCTGTTGGGGTGCGGGTCGATGCTGTCGTAGTTGTAGCGATAATACAGCCAGCGCAGGTAACCCTGGATGCTCGGATCGTTGAGGTCGCCGCCGCCGATGATCTGGCACCACAGCCCCGACGCCGTCTGCTGATACGAGGGCTCGTAGCTCGCTGCCTGATAGCCATGGCCGACGTCGCCGCCGAGGCCGCCCGCGCGTCCGTTGTTGCGGTAGCCATTGCGAGAGTTGGCCGCGAGCTGGTTGAGGGTCGCCAGCCGCGCCGGATCGCCGCCGGCCGGGGCGGCATAGACACCGCGCGCGGCGGCGAGGCCCGCCATCACGAGCTGGGTCGTCGATGAGTCGTTGCACGCGCCGTTGGTGTAGCACCAGTAGCCCGCGCCGCTCTGGTTCTGCGCGGTGCGATCGAAGATGCGGTTGAGCGCGGCGCGGGCGTTGACCTGATCGGGGCCGCCGGTGCGCAGGTAGACCGAGAGCGCCATCATCGCGCTGCCGTCGCGGTAGGCCCCGAAGCCCTGGTTCGACTGAGCGATGATGTAGGCGATGATGCGTTCGATGCGGCCGCGATCGGCGGCGTTGGCGTTCTGCCAGCCGATCACCTGAGCGTTCTGATCGGCGCTCTGCCGCTTCTCGAGGATCGCGAGGGCACACAGCCCGGCCGCGTCGCCGCACGCGCTGGGGTTTTGGAAGGCACCCTGCCCGTCGAGCCAGGCGAGGCCGGCGTCGATGGACGCGGCGACGTCGCGGCTGAAGTTCGTGACCTGTGCCACGGCAGGCATGGCGGTCAGAGCGATGAGGGCTGACAAGAGCAAGGTGGACAGGGTGCGCATAATTACCCCTGGTTGGATTGCTTACAAAGCTCGACTTTTCCCGAGGCCAGATCAACAGACTTTATCCTTATTCGGGTGGCGCCGCTCGCGGTAGGCTCCCGTGCATGCCAGACACCCGGGCCCATCGCGGACCTCATCCCCGAGACAGCGAACTCTTCTCCACGGCGTGGCTCGCGCCCTTGCGGGCGGCGGTCGCCGACCTCGCATGGCTCCTCGGGCGCGGCTATGCCACCGCATCGGCGCTCAAGCTCGTCGGTGACCGGCACGCGCTGCGGGAGCGACAGCGCACCGCCGTGCTGCGGGCGACGTGCAGCGACGCCGAGCGCGCCGATCGCCTCGCCCGGCGGCGGCCGCTCGGCGGCCTCGCCGGCGCGGTCGTGGCGATCGATGGCTTCAACGTGCTCACCACCGTCGAGGCAGCGCTCGCTGGCGGCGTCGTCCTGCGCGGGCGCGACGGGTGCCATCGCGACATGGCGAGCATGCACGGCAGCTATCGGCGGGTCGCCGAGACCGCGCCGGCGGCGCGCGCGGTCGCGGCGGTGTTGCACGACGCGGGCGTCGCCGGTGCCATCTGGTACCTCGACCGCCCGGTGAGCAACAGCGGCCGCCTCGCCGCCGGCCTCGCCGAGCTCGCGGCCGAGGCCGGGCTGTCATGGCAGGTCGAGCTCGTCGCCGATCCCGACCCGGTGCTCGCGGCGGCGCCGACGCTCGTCGCGACCGCCGACTCGGGGATCCTCGATCGCTGCGGCGGCTGGGTCGACCTCGCCCGCCACGCCGTCGAGCGCGTCGCACCCGCCGCCTGGGTGCTCGACCTCGCGCCCGACTGCTGACAGCGATCATGCGCGAGACGGCGCGACCCTTCGCGCGCTGCGGCGTCCTCCTGACATGACGATCCAGCGATACCACCTCGGCGGGCCGCTCTGGGGCGCCAAGGTCTGGCAAGGCACCCTCTTCTCGGCCGACGCGAAGCCGGCGACCTGGCTCGGGCAGTACGCCCGTGTCTTCAACACCGTCGAAGGCAACACGACCTTCTACCGCACGCCGACGGTCGACACCTCGGCGCGCTGGGCGGCGGCGGTGCCCGATGACTTCCGCTTCTGCTTCAAGCTCGACCGCGGCATCACCCACGAGCGCCAGCTCGCCGGCGCCGACGCGCAGGTGCGGCGCTTCCTCGACGGGCTCGCGCCGCTCCAAGGGCGGCTCGGGCCGCTGTTCGTGCAGCTCCCCGCCTCGTTCGGCCCCGACCGGCTCGCGACGCTCGCCGCGTTCCTCGACGCGCTCCCGCCGACGCTGCCGCGCGCGGTCGAGGTGCGCCACCCCGCGTTCTTCACCGGCGGCCCGGCCGAGCGGGCGGTCGACGCGCTCCTCGCCGAGCGCGGGGTCGACCGCGCGGTGATGGACACCCGCCCGCTGCGCGCCGCGCCGCCGCCGCTCGACGAGGCGACCCGGCAGGCGCAGCAGAAGAAGCCCGACCTGCCGGTGCGCCCGATCGGGCTCGCGCGCCATCCCTTCATCCGCTACGTCGCCCACCCCGACGCGGCCGCGAACGGCCCCTGGCTCGCCGCCTGGGCCGAGGTCGTCGCCGGCTGGATCGCCGAGGGGCGCGATCCCTATGTCTTCATCCACAGCCCCGGCGACGTCGACGTGCCGCTGCTCGCGCGGCGCTTCCATCGCATGCTGCTCGACCGAGGCGCGCCGGTGGGTGAGATGCCACCCTGGCCCGGGGAGGCGGGGCCGCCGCAGTTGAGCTTGATTTGACCGCCGTGGTCGAGCCCGTCGCCCTTGTCCGCGGCCCCGGCTGGCGGCGTTGCCGACCCTAGGCCCGGGCTAGACGATACCCGGCATCGACTGCGGGTCGGCGCCTTGCCCCCGGGGCCTCGTCCGTCGGGCTTTG
>JACKDM010000050.1 GCA_020633515.1 Myxococcales bacterium | reverse complement strand
CTCGCCAGCCACGCGGGATTCAGCGGGCGCTGGCAGGGAGCCCGGGGCGGGAGTTGGAGTGGCCCGGTGGTGGGTGGGTGGGGTGGTGGCCGGGCGCGAGTTGCGGGGGCCCGGTGGTGGGTGAGGTGGGGTCGTGGCCGGGCGTGGGTTGGGCTGGCCCGGTGGTGGGTGGGTCGGGGTCAGCGGCGGCGGCGGCGGGGGCGGGTGAGGGTGAGGAGGGCGAGGAGGGCGAGGAGGGGGGCGGGGGTGCCGGAGTCGGTGGCGTCGCAGGCGCAGCCGGTGGTGCCTTCGTCGTCGTCCTGGTCGTTGCCGGCGTCGGGGTCGGGGATGACGCCGAACTCGGGGTCGATCTGGCCCATGTCGTCGCCGGGGTCGACGGTCATGTCGACTTCGGGGGTGGCCATGTCAGGGTCGGGGGTGCCCATGTCAGGGTCGGCGATGCCCATGTCGGGGTCGGCCTCGCCGATGAGGGCGACGGTGTACCACGCTTCGGGGGCGTCGGCGGGGTCGACGGCGGTGTTGCCGAGGAGGTCGGCGGCGGCGAGGTAGTACTCGACGGCGTCGCCGCGGGTGGCGATGGCGGGGATCTGGGCGCTGTAGCGGTCGCCGTCGGCGGTGAGGTCGCGGTCGAGCCATTCGTCGGTGCCGGCTTCGCGGTACCAGAGCACGACCTCGGCGACGCCGGTGGCGTCGGTGACGAGGGCGCTGATGGGGAGGGGCTGGCCCTGGGCGCCGTTGGCGGCGGGGCTGTGCACGATGATGGGGGGGTCGGCTTCGGCTTCGGCTTCGACGAGGACGGCGTAGGGGTCGTCGGCGCCTTCGGGGGGGTCGAGGGTGATGTTGCCTTCGGTGTCTTCGGCTTCGAGGTAGACGAGGACCTCGGGTTCGACGACGAGGCCGCCGGCGATGACGGCGGTGTAGCGGTCTTCGGGCTCGGCGACGAGGTCGAGGGTGCTCCAGGCGCCGGTGAGGTGGCTGTAGATGTGGAGGCGGGCGCTCTCGACGCCGCTGTCGTCGGTGATGGTGGCGGCGAGGGGGATGGGGGTGGTGGCGCTGACGGTCTCGGGGAGGGCGTCGAGCACGATGGTGGGGCCGTCGAGGTCGGGGAGCTCGATGGCGATGGTGTGGAGCTGCGCGGGGGCGCCGGCGGGGTGGAGGGCTTCGTTGCCGGCGTCGTCGGTGGCGCGGAGGTGGTACTCGAGCGCGGGGGCGGCGACGGCGGGGCCGGGGATGGTGGTGGCGTAGCGGTCGGCGCCCTGGGGGTCGAGCTCGACGGTGGTGAAGTCGATGGCGCCGCGGGTGCGGTAGCGGAGCTGGACGCGGTCGAGCGCGGCGTCGGTGACGGTGGCTTCGACGCGGATGGGAGCGCCGGCGAGGAGGGGGCCGTCGATGGGGGTGTGCACGATGACGGGGGGCGCCTGGTCGGCGGGGTCGTCGACGCCGAAGAGGTAGGGGGCGTTGGCGCCGGCGGCGGGGGCGTAGGCGACGTTGCCGGCGGCGTCGGCGGCTTCGATGTAGTACTGCACGCCGGGGGCGCGGACGGCGAAGTCGAGGATGGTGCCGGTGTAGGCGTCGCCGTTTCGGAGCATGGCGGCGCTGACGTAGGCGCCGGCGCCGACGGTGCGGAAGTGGAGGGTGACGCGGGCGACGCCGCTGCCGGCGTCGGTGACGGTGGCGGCGATGGCGACCGGGGTGCCGGTGATGGCGCGGTCTTCGACCTCGCTGTGGCGGATGGCGGGCGGGGTGTCGTCGGCGTTGGGGTCGACGACGCTGAAGCCGAGCGGGGCGGCGGGGGCGCCTTGGGGGGCGCGGGCGGTGTTGCCGGCGGTGTCGCGGGCCTCGACGTAGTATTCGACGCCGGGGCGCTGCACGAGCGCGGCGGGGATGCGGGCGGTGTAGCGGTCGGCGTCGGGGTTCATCGGGATGGCGATGTAGTCGATGGTGCCTTCGACGCGGGCGTGCAGGGTGGCGGCGGCGACGAGGCCGTCGTCGGTGATGGTGGCGGTGAGGGTGACGCCGACGCCGACGGGGGCGCCGTCGGGGGCGGGGGTGAGCACGATGCGGGGCGGGGTGACGTCGGCGGGGGCGCCTTGCACGTCGACGCGGATCGGGGCGCCGGCGCCGGCGGCGGGGGTGAAGCCGCGGTTGCCGGTGAGGTCGGTGGCGGCGAGGTAGTACTCGATGGCGGGCGGCGCGACGACGGCGCCGGGGATGCGGGCGGTCCAGGTGCCAGCGGTGAGGGTGAGCTCGGCGCTGAGGTACGGGCCGGCGCCGGCGACGCGGAAGTAGACGGTGAGGCCGGCGACGCCGCTGGGGTCGTCGGCGGTGGCCTCGATGTCGATCGGCTGGCCGGCGGGCACGGGGCCGCGGATGGCTTCGTGCACGACGCGGGGGGGCTCGACGTCGCCGCCGCCGACCGCGACGCGGTGGGTGCCGTCGCCGGCGGGGTGGCGGGTGGTGTTGCCTTCGGCGTCGGTGGCGGCGAGGTAGTACTCGATGCCGGGCGCGTTGACGGCGACGGCGGGGATGGTGGCGGCGTAGCTGTCGGCGGCGCCGGCGACGAGCGGGAGGGCGCCGAAGACGGCGCCGCCGATGGCGCGGTAGCGGAGCTCGGCGCTGGCGACGCCGGCGGGGTCGGTGATGGTGGCGCCGATGAGGAGCGCTTCACCGGCGGCGGCGTCGGCGGGCGGGGCGTGCTCGATGACGGGGCCCTGGACGTCGGGTTCGACGACGGTGACGCGGTAGAGGCCTTGGGCGGGGCAGCGGCTGGTGTTGCCGGCGCGGTCGGCGGCCTCGATGTAGTACTCGACGGCGGGGGGCTGGGGGTCGGGGATGACGGCGCTGTAGCCGTCGAGCGCGGGCGCGGCGACGAGCGGGCGGTAGTTGGCCTCGCCGTCGTTGCGCCAGAAGACGCGGACGGTGTCGACGCCGCTGGGGTCGTCGGCGGTGATGGCGAGCGGGAGCGGGGCGCCGCGGGCCCAGACCTGCTGGGTGAAGTGGCCGCAGACCGGGCCGACGCGGTCGACGGGGCTGACGGTGAACCGGGCCGGGGTGGCGGCGTCGACGTCGGGGTCGGTGGCGACGTTGCCGGCGGCGTCGCGGGCCTCGACGTAGTACTCGACGGCGGGCTCGCCGACCTCGCCGCCGGGGATCTGGGCGCGCCAGGTGGCGGCGGGGCCGAGGTTCATGACCTGCACGCGGAACTGCAGCGCGGGCGGGCGGCGGTGGTAGAGGGTCGCGCCGGTGACGCCGACGGCGTCGGTGATCTGGGCGGTGACGGTGACGGGCTGGCCGGCGAGCTGGCCGTCGGGCACGCGGGCGAGGGTGACCTCGGGCGGGGTGACGTCGGGCGGGGGCACGACGGCGATGGCGAGCGCGTCGGAGCGGCCTTCGTTGCCGGCGGCGTCGGTGGCGACGGCGATGACGGAGAGGCCGGGCACGATGACGCGGTTGGGGGGGATGGTCGCCGTCCAGGTGTCGTCGGCGCCGGGGGCGGCGACGATCTCGGCGATGAGGTCGCCGCCGGCGAGGACCTCGACGGTGACGAGCACGACGGCGCGGTCGTCGAGCGCGGTGATCTCGAGCGGGACGGCGGTGCCGGCGACGACGGGCGGGGCGATGCCGCGGAGCGCGACCTCGACGAGCGGGGGCTCGACGTCGAGCTGTTCGAGCGGCTGCACGAAGGGCGCCTGCTCGCCGCCGACGGGCACGGTGGCGCTGTTGCCGACGGCGTCGACGGCGGTGATGACGTAGCGGATCTCGCCGGCGCCGGCGGGGATGAACTCGGGCGCGATCGTGGTGGCGTACTCGCCGGGCGCGGCGCCAGGGGTCATCTCGCGGCTGCGGTAGAGGCCGTCGTCGATGGCCCAGCGGAGGGTGACGGTGCCGACGCCGCTCGGATCGGTGACGGTCGCGGTGATGACGAGCGGGCGGCCCTGCGCGAGCGGGGCGGCGGCGGGCGCGTGCACGATGGCGGGGCCGGTGACGTCGGGCGCGGTGACGGTGAAGCGGTACTCGTCACCGGCGGCGGCGGGGAGGCGGCTCTGGTTCTGGTTCTGCGACCGGTCGATCGCGACGACGTGGTACTCGATGGTGCCGGCGACCATGGCGGCGCCGGGCAGGGTGCCGGTCCACTGGCTGTTCTGGCCGCGCACGAGCGGGAGCGCGACGAAGTCGGGCGCGCCCTGGCGGCGGTAGTAGACGACGACCGACTCGACGCCGGCGTCGTCGATCGCGGCGACGCTGAGGGCGACGGGCTGGCCGGTGGGGCGGCCGTTGGCGACGGGGTCGTGCACGAGCACGGGGCCGACCTCGTCGGCGGAGCCGATGCGGAAGGTGTAGGGCGCGCCGGGCGCGGCGAGGGGCGCGTAGCCGAGGTTGCCTTCGCCGTCGGTGGCGCGGAGGTAGTACTCGATCGCGGGCGGCTGCACGGCGAAGCCGGGGATGGCGCCGGTCCAGACGCCGTCGGCGAGCACGAGCTGGGCGTTCTGGAAGAAGGGGAAGCCCTGCGGGCGGTAGTAGACGCGCACGTCGACGACGCCCGAGGGGTCGTCGGCGGTGGCCTCGATGAAGACGTCTTCGTTCTCGGGCTGGCCGTCGGCGATGCGGACGTGCTCGATGGCGGGGCCGATGCGGTCCTCGGCGGTGACGGAGAAGAGGTGGCTGACGACGGGCGCCTGCGCGGGGTCGGTCGCGCGGTTGCCGGCCTGGTCGACGGCCTCGATGTAGTACTGCACGCCGGCGAGGGTGACGCCGGCGCCGGGGATCTGGCCGCGCCAGGAGTTGCCGTCGACGCGGGCCATGGGCGCGCGCTGGAAGGCGGGGGCGCCGACCGCGCGCCACGCGATCTCGGCGCGCTCGATCTGGCCGTCGGCGTCGACGATGCCGGCGGTGACGGTGACGGGGAGGCCCTCGGTCTGACCGTTCTGCACGGGCTGGTGCACGATGACCGGCGGGAGGCGGTCGGCGCTCTGGACGGCGAAGCGGTAGAGCGCGCCGGGGGCGCCGGCGGGCGAGGTCGCGGTGTTGGGGATGGGCGAGCTGTCCTGCGCGGCGATGTAGTACTCGACGCCGGCCTCGCCGACGACGAACGCCGGGATCTGGGCGGCCCAGACGTCGCCGTTGACGCGGGCCATGTTGGTGGCGCCGAAGACCTGGCTGCCCTGGCTGCGGAAGAAGAGGACCGCGCTGCCGATGCCGGTGGCGTCCTGCAGGGTGGCGCTGACGGTGACGGCCTCGCCGGGGGGCTGGCCGTTGGCGACGGGCTGGTGCTGGATGACCGGCGGGTCGCGGTCGCCGACGACGAGGAAGTCCCAGACGTCCTGCGCGGGCGCGCCTTGCGGCCAGGTGGAGGTGTTGGGCTCGGGCTCGACGCCGTCGCGGGCGACGATCCAGTACTGCACGCCGGGGGCGTTGACGTGGTTGGCCGGGATGGTGGCGGTGTAGATGTTGCCGCCGGCGGGCTGCATGAGCAGGAAGCGGGCGGCGCCTTCGCCGATGGTGCGGTAGAAGAGCACGGCGTCCTGCACGCCGCCGGGGTCGCGGATGGTGGCGCGGATCTCGACGGGCTGGCCGACGGGGAGGCCATCGGCGAGCTCGTTGTGCTCGACGAGCGGGCCGACGATGTCGAGGTTGCCGAAGACGGTGGCGATGGTGGTGTCGGTGTCGGTGAGGCCCTCGTCGTCGGTGACGGTGAGGGTGACGGTGTAGAGGCCGGCGCTGAGGTAGCTGTGGCGCGGGCTCTGGTCGGTGGTGGTGGGGCTGCCGTCGCCGAAGTCCCACTCCCAGCGCACGATGCGGCCGTCGGGGTCGCGGCTGAGGGTGCCGTCGAAGAAGACGGACTCGGCGGGGCCTTCGTCCTGGAAGACGTCGGGGCCGGCGTCGGCGATGGGGCGCACGTTGACGTTGACGAGCACGCGGGCGTGGTCCTCGGCGCCGTCGTCGTCGACGACGGTGATGTAGCCCCACTGGTTCTGGCCCTCGGCGGCGAAGGTGTGCTGCACCGACTGGCCGGGGGTGATGGTGCCGTCGCTCATGGTCCAGAACGCGGACGCGATGCGGCCGTCGGGGTCGAAGGCGGCGGAGCCGTCGAAGGTGAAGACCTCGCCGCGGGGGACCATGATCGAGGCGGTGACGGGGTCGGCGCGGGGCTCGACGTTGGCGTCGGGGTCGTGCTCCCAGGCGCCGATGTCGACGCGGTTGCCGAGGACGCGGGGGCGGCCGAGGATGTCGGTGGTGGGGAGGTTGACGGCGGCGGCGTCGCCGGCGTTGATGGCGAGCGACTCGGGCCAGAGCTGGCCGTCCCACCAGCGGGGGATGTCGTCCCAGTCGATGTCTTCGACGCGGGGGTCGGTGGTGATGTTGCCGCGGCTGGTCGTGAAGCTGCCGACGGTGTTGGCGTTGCCGAAGTAGTTGTTGTTGACGACGGTGCTGTTGGTCACGTAGTCGGGCCACTGTCCGTCGACGATGGCCTGGCTGCTGTTGTCGGCGATGATGTTGTTGTAGAGGCGCACGGTGAGGCCGTAGCTGCCGCTGCGGCCGCGCTGGTAGTAGACGCCGGTGCCGTGCTTGACGAACGTGTTGTTGGTCAGCGTGGCGTTGGGCGTGCGCTGGGTGTTGCTGTTCTGGATGCGGGCGCCGTAGGTGTGATGGGTGAAGTAGCTGCTGGTGATGACACCGTCGGCGTTCTCCATGAAGAGACCCTGGCCGGCGCCGCGGCGGGGGCCGACGACGAAGGCGCCGTGTACGTCGACGCGAGGCGCGGCGGTGATGTTCTGGAAGTGGAGGCCGGTGTTGCTGTGATGCATCACCCGCACGTAGCGGACGCGGGGCGCGGTGGGTCCGATGGCATAGATGCCATAGGTGGGATGGCGGAGCACGACGTTGTAGAGGCTGCTCGTGCCGCCGGCCTCGAAGTGGATGCCATACCACGCGCCGCCGCTGGGCTGCTCGGCGGTCGAGCGGAAGGTCACCGGCAGGCCGGCGACGCCGAGCGCGGGCTGGTCGGCGACGAGGGTGCCGAAGAGGGCGGTGGCGCCGGCCTGGATGCGGAGCTCGGCGCGGGTGGTCTGGAGGCCGCCGAGCATCTGGTCTTCGCGGTCGACGACGCGGATCTCGGCGCCGGGCTCGAAGGTGACGGTGATGCCCGGAGGCACGACGATGTCACCGAGCATGGTGTAGGGCGAGCCCTGGCGGGTGAAGCTGAAGTCTTCCCACAGGTAGCCCATGATCTGGGGGCCGATGGCATCGACCCAGGGGAGCATGCCGACGTGGCTGCCACCGACGCCGAGGCCGCGGTTGGGCGACCACCGGGTGGGCTCGTAGTTGCGCTGCGCGATGTCGGCGTAGAGCGGGTTGTAGCCGAAGCAGCTCCCGGTGCTGGCGAGGATGAGGTAGTCGCGGCCGTTGCCCCAGACGTTGCTGCCGCTGCACGCGAAGGTGGCGGGGTAGTCGACGTCGCTGGTGGTCACGCCGTTGCTGACATTGTGGGTGATGGAGCTGGAGTTGAGGGTGAGGTTGAGGCGGTAGGTGCCGCTGCGGCCGCGGCTGGCGATGACGCCATTGCCGGTGTTGTGGGCGACGGTGACGTGGTCGAGGGTGACGCTGACGATCTGGTTCTGGTCGTTGTAGGCGTAGATCCCATCGGTGTTGTCGTGGATCCGGCTGTTGCTGACGTCGATCGAGGAGTCATCGACCTGGATGCCACGGCCGCCGTTGCGGCGCACGATCGCTTGAGTGATGGGGACGTTGGCGCGGTTGCGCACGTCGATGCCGACGCGGGCGCCGTCTTCGATGGTGACCTCTTCGATCTGCGGGGTGCCACCCTCGATGTAGATGCCGGCGTTGTCGCTGTGATGGATCCGTGAGCCGGCGACGATGTGGTCGTTCTCGTAGAGCGAGACGCCGCGGATGGCATGGCCGATGTCGACCTGGGCGACGTTGAAGGCTTCGGCGGCGGCGGGGATGACGATGCCATACCAGTCACCGGGCGCGGGCGCGGCGGCGGCGCTCTGGAAGCGGACGGGGCGCGAGTTGGTGCCGTCGGCTTCGAGGGTGCCTTCGACGCGGATCTCGATGCGGTTGGAGTTCAGGCCGCCGGCCATGACGTCGCTGCGGGCGGCGAGGCGGAAGGTGGCGCCGGGGCGGAAGTTCACGGTGACGCCGGGGGCGACGACGATGTCGCCGGCGACGTCGTAGACGGTCTCGGGCGCGAAGACGCGGTTCTCGTACCAGAAGCCATGCAGGCCGTCGCCGGTGAGGGCGCCGGCGAAGTCGACGGCGCCGGCGACGCCGGCGGGGTTTTGGGGTTCGAAGTAGCGGGCGGGCGAGCGGTCGGTGGGCTGGTAGTCGCCGTTGTCGGGGTCGGCGAGGAGCGCGGCGTAGCGGAGGCTGCTGCCTTCGTCGCCGGGCATGCTCGCGCCGTTGGCGGTGAGGGTGGTGGCGGTGTAGACGTTCTGGGCGAAGGTGGTGGTGACGAAGGGATAGTCGCTCTCGCCGTTGCTGAGGAGCGTCGTCTCGCCGTCGAAGATGGAGCGGGTGACGCCGATGTTGAGGCGGTACGTGCCGCTGCGGCCGCGGGCGCCGTAGATCGCGGCGTTGGTGTGGCGGCGGAAGGTGCCGCGCTGGATGTTGATGGTGCTGGTGGCGTTCTGGCCCTGGAAGGCGCTGACGCCGTAGCCGTTCTGGTCGAAGACGACCTGGGTGATCTCGGCGGAGCGGTCGCGGATGTAGACGCCGGTGCCGTTGTTGCGGATGACACCGCCGGTGAGGGCGATCTGGGTGGTGAAGGCATAGATGCCATGGCTGGGGATGCCGCCGGTGCCACGGCCGTCGGCGCTGACGCGGGTGAGGGTGTGGGGGCCGCCGGCGTTGCTGAGGTGGACGCCGGCGGTGCGGTAGGCGACGAAGCGGGTGTCTTCGACGACGAGGTTCTGGGGGACGGCGTTGTCGACGTAGAGGCCGTGGGTGGCGTGGCGGACCTCGACGTGGCGCATCGAGAGGTCGCCGCCTTGCGCGACGCTGATGCGGGCCCAGGTGCCGCTCGTCTCGGCGACGCCGCGGAAGAGGATGGGGGTCTCTCGCTGGCCGTGGGCGATGAGGCGACCTTCGACGATGAACTGGAGGTTCTGGCCGACGTGGATCTCGGTGCCGGGTTCGATGGTGAGGGTGGCGCCGGGGCGGACGGCGAGCTCGCCGGTGACGACGTAGGGGGAGTCGGCGGCGCGCCAGAGGGTGTCGACGTTGATGCCGCCAGCGACCTCGACGCGGGCGGTGGCGGCGTTCGACCAGAGCAGCGCGGTGCAGAACAGCAGGGCTGCCGAGCGGGCGGAATGCGTGCGCTTCATTCCCCTTCCCCTCCGTATCGGGTTGTTTGGGGCGGGCTATACCCGCTCGCCACAAGGGAGATCCAGTCAAAAAGGCGGGCGGTCGTCGTTTGCCGGGGCCTCGGTACATTCCCGCGGCGTATGGCGGTCTTGCCGTCGCTGCGTGCCGTCGTCATGCTGCCGGGCCATGCTCGATCCCTCGTCTTCACTCCCCTCCCCGGCCGCGCGCGGGGCGCGGCGCGCGCAGGTGCGGCGGGTCGCGGCGCTGGCGGTCCCGGCGGCGGTGCAGGGGCTGGTGGCGACGGTGCTGATGTTCACCGATCGCTTGATCCTGGGTCGCTTCAGCGCGGATGCGCTGGCGTCGATGCAGATCAGCGGGGCGGCGATGTGGTCGGTGTTCACGGTCGCGATGGCCTGGATGGCCGGGATCGTGGCGGTGGTGGGGCGGGCGACGGGCGCGGGGGATCGGGCGCGGGCGTCGGCGGTGGCGGGGACGTCGGTGACGGGGGCGTTCGCGCTGGGGGTGGTGGTGATGCTGGTGGCGTGGCCGCTCTTGGGGTGGGTGGCGGTGCTGCTGGGCGGGGGCGAGGCGACGTCGCCGGCGGTGCGGGCGATGGCGGTGGAGTACATGACGGTGCTGCTGTGGGGGGCGGGGCCGTCGTTCGCGGCGGCGGCAGGCATGACGGCGTTGCAGGCGGCGGGGGATACGCGGACGCCGGCGGTGGCGGCGGCCGTGGCGGGGGTGGTCAACCTGGTGCTGACGTGGGGGCTGGTGTTCGGGGAGCTGGGGCTGCCGGCGTGGGGGGTGGCGGGCGCGGCGGCGGGGTCGGCGGTGGCGTTCGTGCTGCAACTGGTGGTGATCGGGGTGGCGCTCTTGCGGGCGCGGGGGCCGGTGGGGTTCGGGCGGCCGCGGTGGGCGGCGCTGCCGCCGGTGCTGCGGATCTCGCTGCCGGCGTTCGGGGAGCGGGTGCTGTATCAGGTGGGGTTTCTGGTGTTCACGGCGTTCATCGGGCGGCTGGGGGACGTGGCGATGGCGGCGAATCAGTCGCTGATGGCGATCGAGTCGCTGGGGTTCATCGGGGCGGACGCGTTCGGGATCGCGGCGGGGGCGCTGGTGGCGCAGCGGCTGGGCGCGGGTGATCCGGAGGACGCGCGGCGGGCGGGGTGGTGGTGTACGGGGATCGGGGTGGCGGCGCTGGGGGCGGTGGGGGTGTTCTTCTATGTGGCGGCCGAGCCGCTGGTGCGGTTGTTCACCGACGACGCGGCGGTGGTGGCGCTGGGCGCGGGGTGCTTGCGGATCGCGGCGGTGGCGCAGCCGCTGATGGCGGCGGTGGCGGCGCTGGGCGGGGCGCTGCGGGGGGCGGGTGATACGCGGACGCCGATGCTCGTGGCGGTGGTGGGGCCGATCGGGGTGCGGCTGGTGGCGTGCTGGATCCTGGCGTTCGAGCTGGAGATGGGGCTTTGGGGGATCTGGATCGGGAGCACGCTGGACTGGGCGGTGCGGGCGGTGTGGCTGGCGGTGGTGTTCGCGCGGGGGCGGTGGCAGGCGATCCGGGTGTGACTCAATCGAACTGGATGCCGCACTCGACGAGGGCGGGGAAGCAGAAGATCAGGCCGTCGGGGGGCGGCGGGGGGCGGTCGATGCGGTCGGCGAAGCAGCGGGCGTTCTGGTAGAAGCCGGGGCTGCGGGCGCACTCGAAGACGCAGGTCGCCGGGTCGGGGTAGTCGCCCTGGGCGCCGCAGGCGAAGATGTCGGCGCAGGCGTCGCGGCAGTCGACGACGGCGCGGCCGGTGACGGCGTCGCCGGAGCGGGCGGGGGTGTAGCCGCCAGCGGGTGGGGTGAGCGTGGCGCCGTTGCCGTCGAGGTCGCAGACGGTCCAGCTCCGGCCGTCGTCGGCGCTGAACCGCCACGCGTAGTCGAGGCGGCGCTGGAGCGCGGGCGCGGGGTCGGGCAGGCGCAGCTCGGCGCGGTACTCGTCGAGGTCGCGCTCGCCGGCGGCGGGACCGTCCCAGCCAGGGGTGGGCTCGCCGGGGATCCACAGCCAGCGAGGGTCGACGGCGGGGTCGCTGCCGTCGGGGCCGTGGCCGAGCTCGGCGCGGAGGCCGGGGAACGGGTCGTTGCCGCGGGTGCGATCGGTGCGGCCGCGCTGGTAGAGGCGGCCGGAGACGGTGGCGACCTCGCCGGGCGCGAGCTCGACGGCGGGCGGGGCCTGGAGGCGGCAGGTGTCGATCGGCTCGGCGGCGGGGTCGATGGCGGCGGTGAGCGCGTAGGCGAGCGGGTCGCGGTCGGCGGCGTCGGCGACGCGGAGGTGCCAGGTGCCGGCTTCGAGGCGGGTGGTGATGCGCGCGCAGTCGCCGGGCGCGCCGTCGTCGCTGCTGATGAGCGCGAGCGCGGCGTCGAGCAGGGTGAGGCGGGCGCGGGCGCTGTCGGCGCATTCGCCGTCGGGGTCGCGCGCTTCGAAGGTGACGTCGGCGGGGCGCTCGAGGTCGAGCGCGTAGAGGTCGTCGCCGCCGGCGGGGAAGGCGCCGTCGAAGACGCCGCCGGCGCCGAGCTCGCGGGCGAGGCGCAGGTCGAGGCGGTAGCCGGCGGCCGGCGCGCCGCCGCGGGCCTCGACGCGGAGCCGGTGCAGACCGGCGTCGACGGCGATCGCGAGGCCTGGGCAGGCGCCGGGACCTTCGTCGTCGCCGGCGGCGAGCTCGACGCCCGCGTCGTCGTAGAGCCAGGCTTGCAGGTCGGCGGGGCAGCCGTCGGCGCCGTCGCTGCCCTCGACCCACAGCCGCGAGGGGCCGTCGGCGGTGAAGAGGTAGTCATCGCCGCCGCCGACGCCGAAGCCCTGGTCGTCGAAGCGGGCGACGCCGGTGATGATCTCGAAGCGGTCGAGCCCGCAGTCGCGGTCGCAGCCGTCGCCGCTCTCGCGGTTCCCGTCGTCGCACGCCTCGCCGGCGTCGAGGCGGCCGTCGCCGCAGGCGCGAGGCACGCAGGCGGCGCCCTCGCAGCGCGCCTCGTCAGGGCACTCGTCGTCTTCGCGGCAGCCGGGCACGCAGGCGTCGACGAGGCAGATCCGGCCGGCGGGGCAGTCGCCGTCGCCCGCGCAGGGGATGGTGCACGGCTCTTCGTCGACCGCGCCGTCGCAGTCTTCGTCGGCGCGGCTGAGGCAGATCTCGAAGCCGGCGGGGCGGGCGACGGCGCCGCAGACGAGCGCCTCGGCGGCGAGGTCGCAGACGGTGAACCCGGTGGATCGGCAGATCCCGGCGCCGACGGCGCAGTCGTCGCCGAGGCCGACGACGTCGTCGACGCGGCCGTTGCAGTCGTCGTCGCGGCCGTTGCAGCGCTCGGTGTCGGGCTCGAGCGGGACGGCGGAGCAGGCGAGCGCGGGGTCGTCGTCGCCGCAGCGGAGCACGCCGCGAGCGAGGCAGGCGCCCTCGCCGGCCGCGCAGGGCTCGCCGGCGCCGGGGAGGTCGTCGACGAAGCCATCGCAGTCGTTGTCTTCGCCGTCGCAGATCTCTTCGCTCGGCGCGCCCTCGGCGGCGCTGCAGACCACGCGGCCGAGCGCGCGGTCGCAGACGCGGTCGCCGCGGGCGAGGCAGGCGCCGACGCCGACGCTGCACGGGCGGCCGACGCCCTCGGCGTCGTCGATCTCACCGTCGCAGTCGTCGTCGATGCCATTGCAGGCCTCGATGGCGGGTACGATCTCACCGTCGCAGGCGCCCCAGGCGCGGCCGTCGGGCGGGCAGGTGCGGGCGCCGACGCGGCAGATCCCGACGCCGGCGGTGCCGTCGGGGCCGCTGTAGCAGGGCTCGACGGCGCCGGGCGGGCAGGCGCAGTCGATACCTTCGTCGGCGGCGCCGTCGCAGTCGTCGTCGACGGCGTTGCAGGCCTCTTCGGCGGGGGTGATCTGGCCGAGGCAGGCGCCGAGCGCGCCGTCGGCGCAGGTGCGCTCACCGGCGCGACAGGCGCCGACGCCGGCGGTGTCGCCGAGGCCGTCGTAGCAGGTGACGACGATGGGTCCGCCGGCCTCGGCCTCGTCGACGCGGCCGTCGCAGTCTTCGTCGCGGCCGTCGCAGGTCTCGGCGGTGGCTTCGGCGACCGGCTGGCAGCGGGTGTCACCGTCGACGCAGCTCGCCACCCCGACGCCGCAGACGCCGCGGCGGCCGGTGTCACAGGGCTCGTCGATCACGATCCCTTCGTCGGTGTCGCCGTCGCAGTCATTGTCGATGCCATCGCAGGCTTCGGCGGTGCCATCGCCCGCGCGGGCGTCGCAGATGACGACGGTGCCACCCGGCGCGCAGACGATGCGCCCCCGGTCGAGGCAAGGGCCCGCGCCGTCTTCGCAGGGATCTCCGAGGCCGGCGAAGCCTTCGTCGACCATGCCATCGCAGTCGTCGTCGGTGCCGTCGCAGCGCTCGATCGGGGCGACACACGCGCCGAAGGCACCGTCGACGCAGCTCTGGCGACCGGTGCACGCATCGCGGACGAAGCAGGGGCGCGTCTCACCGGCGGTGCATTCGGCGGGCGCGGCGTCGGGGGCGGCGTCTCCGGGCTCGGGTTCGTCGTCGTCGAAGCAGCCGGTCGCCAGCAAGGCGACGGCCAGGGTGATGCACCACCGGCTACCGTGGACCACGACGCGCTCCCCCCGCTGCTGCGCGGATACATGTCACCGGACGCCCGCGCTCCCGAGAGGGCGCCCCGTGACGTTTGTCTCATGCAGTGAAGCACCGGCGGTCACGGCGACGCAAGGTCGCGCGTGGCAGGGGTTCACCGCATCAGCGCAGGGAGAGGGGGAAGGATGGCGCGGGTGGAGGGGCTCGAACCCCTCCCCGCGATCAGAGCGCCTGGCAGGCGAGGAGGCCGGGGGCGTTGCAGCCGGCGGGCGGCGGGCCGAGGACGTCGGCGACGCACTGCGCCTGCTCGCGGCTCACCTCGCCGGCGTTGCACCGGTCGAGGCAGTTCTGCTCGTTGGGGAAGCCGGCGATGATCCCGAAGTTGCAGGCGAAGACCTCGCGGCAGGCCTCGGGGCACGGGTTGGGATCGACGAGCATCAGGCCGGTCTGGTCGAACGAGAAGCTGCTGCCGGGGACGCCGCCGTCGAGGTTCGCGCCCGCGCCGTCGAGGTCGCAGCGCGTCCAGCTCGTGCCGTCGTCGACGGTGAACCGGAAGGCATAGCTGTAGAGCCCGACGGCGGGCAGGACGAGGTCGACCTGGTGCTCGTCGTTGTTGGGCTCGTCGCCGCCGACGTAGCCGGCGTTGGGGACCGCGTCGACCCACGTCCACGACATCGGGTTCGCCGGATCGGCGCCGTCGGCGATGTAGCCGAGCTGGCCGCGGGCGCCGGGCTCGGCGTCGTTCATGTTGCTGCGATCGGTGATGCCGGCCTCGTAGAAGCGGCCGTACACGGTGACCCGATCGCCGGGGATGCCTTCGATCTCGGCGGGGAACTGCAGGCGGCAGAAGTCGACCGCCCGCGCCACCGGCGGCAGGGGCGCGCAGCGGGTGTTGTCGGCGCCGGGGGTGCCGCGGTCGCCGGCGCCGAAGGGCGCGGTCGAGAGGCACCAGAAGGCGGCGTTGTTGTTGTCGACGACCCGCGGATCGTTCTCGGCGCCGAGCTGGAGGCTCGCCCCGATCGCGATCGGCCAGCCGACGCGCTCGTCGTAGGTCACCGAGTCGAGGTCGACCTCGGGGGTGCCGTAGGTGATCCGCACGATGTCGTTGGTGTTGCCGAGCTGGAGCACGTTGTTGAGCGCGACCACCGCCGCGACGCCGCCGTTGATGCCCGGGTTGATGTTGCGCGCCGCGACGACGTAGCCGCCGGGGGGCACGACGAGCGAGTTGTTGATCGTGACGCCGGCGTTGTTGGTGTTGTCGCGGAAGCGCAGCCCCATCAGCTCGAGCGGTGAGTTGCTGATGTTGCGGACCTCGATGTACTCGCCGACCGAGTCGTCCACCGCCGAGGGATCGTACATGATCTCGGTGATGGCGAGGTCGCCGACCTGCGGCGCGCGGGGCTGAGCGACCTCGCAGGCGGGGTCGTCGGCGCAGTCGGCGTCGGCGCAGTCGACGTCGCCGTCGCCGTCTTCGTCGGCGCCGTTGTCGCAGATCTCGGCGGGCAGCTCGCACTCGGGCAGGTCGGGGCGGACGAAGAAGCCGGCGGCGTCGACGAAGCCGACGTCGGAGAAGTCGCCGGGCAGGTCGGCGAAGGGCACGACCATGCCCTGGCCGGGCATCCACACGCCGATCTGCTCGACGCCCTCGGCGTCGAGGCCGAAGACGGTCGCGACGCAGGGGTCGGGGCTCGGGCCGACGGCGAGGCCGCTGATCCGGGCGCCGGCGCCGTCGAAGCCCTGGTCGAGCACGGCGAGCGGCTCGAGGGTGCCGGCGTCGACGTCGCAGGCGAAGAGGCCGGTCGGGGACTCGTCGAAGGTGACGCCGGTGAAGTAGCAGTCGCCGTCGCCATCGAAGACGAGGTCGCCGCCGAGGACGTCGCCGTTGGGGAGCGCGAACGACGCGGCGCCGAGCTCGCCGCCGACGACGGGGCGGGCGACCTGGTCGAAGAGGTCGAGCACCCACAGCGTGCCATCGGGCGCGTAGGCGGCCCCGACGACGAGCGTGGGCAGCAGGATGCCATCGCTGTCATCGGCGACACCGGTCGCAGGGTCGATGGTGACGTAGATGGTGAGCGCGTCCTCGACGAAGCCGACGAGGGTGCCATCGGGCGCGAGCGCGATCGCCGAGACCGAGACCGGCACGCCGCCGAGGGTGATCGGGCCGACGAGGACAGGCTGGCCGTCGACGCTGAGGGTGTAGAGCAGCGTGGGCACGCCCGGGGGGTTGCCGGCGGCGGCGGGGGTGGTGAAGAAGATCGGGAGGGTGTCGACCGGATCGACGCAGGCCGGGTCGAGCGCGCAGTCGGCGTCGGCGCAGTCGATCGCGTCGTCGCCGTCGTCGTCCTGCCCGTTGTCGCACAGCTCGACCGCGCCGCCGGCAATCCGGGTCGAGCGCGCAGTCTGCGTCTTCGCAGTCGATGGCGTCGTCGCCGTCGTCGTCCACACCGTTGTTGCAGATCTCGACGACGGGGATCTCGCAGGGCTGCACGTTGAGGACGAACTCGCCATTGGCGCCCAGGTAGCCATCGATGAAGAGGTAGTAGGTCGTCCCCGCGACCGCGTCGAACTCGAGCAGCGACTGCAAGGCGTCACCGCTGTCGTCGTCGCACGCGACCTCGCTCGCGAGGTCTTCGCAGGGCTCGCCGCGCACGTACAGCAGCGTGTCGTAGGCCGAACCGTTCGTGTTGGCGCAGACGCGGGTGTCGGCGTCGACGGTCAGCGAGTAGATGACCTCGGGGCCGGTCGCGCGGTCGGGCGCGCCGAAGGTGCAGCTCGCCACGTTGATCTGCGAGGGCGCGCCGGTGGTCGTGCCTTCGTAGCGGCCGAACTCGATCGCCACCGCGTCCGCGCAGGTCCCGGCGCCGCAGGCCGGGTCGCCGATGCAGTCCGCGTCCGCGCAGTCGATCGCGTCGTCGCCGTCGTCGTCCACGCCGTTGTCGCAGATCTCGACCGGGCCGTCGCAGCCGTCGATCGCGACCTCGAGGCTGTAGCTGTTCTCGGCGCCATCGAAGCCGAAGACCTGGGCGTAGAAGGTCGCCGTCGGGCCGTCGTTGAGGAAGACGATCTGCTCGTTGTCCGAGCCCGACTCGCTGCTGGTGATGATGTCGTCGGCGTCGCCGAAGAGCGCGTCGATGTCACCGTCGGCGTGGGTGAAGAGCACGTCGAGGGTCAGCGTGCCGCCGGCGCAGATCTCGATGGCATAGAAGTCAACGTCATCGCCGCAGATCGAGAGGTCGGCGTAGCTGCCGGCGACGATCGGGGTGGCGCTGCCGATGTCCTCGTTGGGCTCGAAGTCGTCGGGCACACAGAGGATCCCGCAGGCCGGGTCGAGCGCGCAGTCGGCGTCGGCGCAGTCGATCGCGTCGTCGCCGTCGTCGTCCTGCCCGTTGTCGCAGATCTCGACCGGCGGCCGGCAGTTCGGCGCGTCGGCGCAGTCGTCCACGTCGAGGCAGTCGATCGCGCCGTCGCCGTCGTCGTCGGCGCCGTTGTCGCAGATCTCGACGACCTGGGCCTCACACGGCTGCACGTTGAGGACGTAGGCGCCGTTGGCGCCCAGGTAGCCATCGATGAAGAGGTAGTAGGTCGTCCCCGCGACCGCGTCGAACTCGAGCAGCGACTGCAAGGCGTCACCGCTGTCGTCGTCGCACGCGACCTCGCTCGCGAGGTCTTCGCAGGGCTCGCCGCGCACGTACAGCAGCGTGTCGTAGGCCGAACCGTTCGTGTTGGCGCAGACGCGGGTGTCGGCGTCGACGGTCAGCGAGTAGATGACCTCGGGGCCGGTCGCGCGGTCGGGCGCGCCGAAGGTGCAGCTCGCCACGTTGATCTGCGAGGGCGCGCCGGTGGTCGTGCCTTCGTAGCGGCCGAACTCGATCGCCACCGCGTCCGCGCAGGTCCCGGCGCCGCAGGCCGGGTCGCCGATGCAGTCCGCGTCCGCGCAGTCGATCGCGTCGTCGCCGTCGTCGTCCACGCCGTTGTCGCAGATCTCGACCGGGCCGTCGCAGCCGTCGATCGCGACCTCGAGGCTGTAGCTGTTCTCGGCGCCATCGAAGCCGAAGACCTGGGCGTAGAAGGTCGCCGTCGGGCCGTCGTTGAGGAAGACGATCTGCTCGTTGTCCGAGCCCGACTCGCTGCTGGTGATGATGTCGTCGGCGTCGCCGAAGAGCGCGTCGATGTCACCGTCGGCGTGGGTGAAGAGCACGTCGAGGGTCAGCGTGCCGCCGGCGCAGATCTCGATGGCATAGAAGTCAACGTCATCGCCGCAGATCGAGAGGTCGGCGTAGCTGCCGGCGACGATCGGGGTGGCGCTGCCGATGTCCTCGTTGGGCTCGAAGTCGTCGGGCACACAGAGGATCCCGCAGGCCGGGTCGAGCGCGCAGTCGGCGTCGGCGCAGTCGATCGCGTCGTCGCCGTCGTCGTCCTGCCCGTTGTCGCAGATCTCGACCGGCGGCCGGCAGTTCGGCGCGTCGGCGCAGTCGTCCACGTCGAGGCAGTCGATCGCGCCGTCGCCGTCGTCGTCGGCGCCGTTGTCGCAGATCTCGACGACCTGGGCCTCACACGGCTGCACGTTGAGGACGTAGGCGCCGTTGGCGCCCAGGTAGCCATCGATGAAGAGGTAGTAGGTCGTCCCCGCGACCGCGTCGAACTCGAGCAGCGACTGCAAGGCGTCACCGCTGTCGTCGTCGCACGCGACCTCGCTCGCGAGGTCTTCGCAGGGCTCGCCGCGCACGTACAGCAGCGTGTCGTAGGCCGAACCGTTCGTGTTGGCGCAGACGCGGGTGTCGGCGTCGACGGTCAGCGAGTAGATGACCTCGGGGCCGGTCGCGCGGTCGGGCGCGCCGAAGGTGCAGCTCGCCACGTTGATCTGCGAGGGCGCGCCGGTGGTCGTGCCTTCGTAGCGGCCGAACTCGATCGCCACCGCGTCCGCGCAGGTCCCGGCGCCGCAGGCCGGGTCGCCGATGCAGTCCGCGTCCGCGCAGTCGATCGCGTCGTCGCCGTCGTCGTCCACGCCGTTGTCGCAGATCTCGACCGGGCCGTCGCAGCCGTCGATCGCGACCTCGAGGCTGTAGCTGTTCTCGGCGCCATCGAAGCCGAAGACCTGGGCGTAGAAGGTCGCCGTCGGGCCGTCGTTGAGGAAGACGATCTGCTCGTTGTCCGAGCCCGACTCGCTGCTGGTGATGATGTCGTCGGCGTCGCCGAAGAGCACGTCGATGTCACCGCCGGCGTGGGTGAAGAGCACGTCGAGGGTCAGCGTGCCGCCGGCGCAGATCTCGATGGCATAGAAGTCAACGTCATCGCCGCAGATCGAGAGGTCGGCGTAGCTGCCGGCCATGATCGGGGTCGCGCTGTCGATGTCTTCGTTGGGCTCGAAGTCGTCGGGCACGCAGACCGAGGCGCAGGCAGGATCACCGCCGCAGTCGGCGTCTTCACAGTCGATCGCCTCGTCGCCGTCGTTGTCGACGCCGTCGTCGCAGATCTCGTCCTCGCCGATGTCGCCGCAGGGGCCCTCGCTGACGTTGAGCACGAAGGCGCCGCTGTCGCGCTCGAAGGTGTCGACGACGATGTAGTAGGTGGTGCCGGCCTCGGCGACGAAGTCGACCTCGGAGGTGGCGAAGCCGCCGATGAAGTCGATGTCGTCGTTGCAGGCGATCTCGCTGGCGGGATCCTCGCAGGGATCGACGCGCACGGTGAGGATGGTGTCGGGCTCGGAGCCGCGGGTGTCGACGCAGACCTGACCGCCGGCGGCGCTGGTGAACGCGAAGAACGCCTCGGGGCCGCCCGCGTCGTTGGGGAAGAAGGTGCAGCTCGCCAGATCGGTCGACGACGGGCCCTCGAGGGTGCCTTCGAAGGTGCCGAAGCCGATCTCGGTGGCGTCGTCGCAAGTGACCGGCTCGAAGCAGGCGGGGTCGAAGGCGCAGTCGGCGTCGGCGCAGTCGATCGCGTCGTCGCCGTCGTCATCCTGGCCGTTGTCGCAGATCTCCTCGGGGCCGATGAGGCAGTTGGGATCGAGGAAGCAGTCCTCGTCGTCGCAGTCGACGTCGCCGTCGTCGTCGTCGTCGAGGTTGTTGTCGCAGATCTCGTCGCCGAGGATCGGGCAGGCCGGGTCGAAGGCGCAGCCGAGGTCTTCGCAGTCGACCGCGCCGTCGCCGTCGTCGTCCACGCCGTTGTCGCAGATCTCGTCGACCGGCCCCGCCTCGCAGGCGCCCTCGTTGATGTTGAGCACGAAGCCGCCCGCCTCGCCGGCGAAGGTGTCGACGACGAGGTAGTAGGTCATGCCGGCCATCGCCTCGAGCTCGAGCTCGGAGTCGAGGGTGTCGGCCGCGTCGTCGTTGCACGCGACCTCGTCGCCGGCGCCGCAGGGGGCCTGCCGCACGGTGAGGATGGTGTCGATCTGCGAGCCGCGGGTGTCGATGCAGAGGGTGCCGGCGGCCTCGGCGGTGAACGCGTAGACCATCTCCGGGCCGGCGGCCGCGTCGGCCGGGCGGGTGCAGCTCGCGAGCGTGGTGCGCGAGGGGCCCTCGACCATGCCCTCGGTGCGGCCGAGGCCGATCATCATCGCGTCGACGCAGAGGTCGGGATCCTGGCAGACCGGATCGGCCGCGCAGTCGAGGTCGTCGCAGTCGGTCGCGCCGTCGCCGTCGTCGTCCTGGGTGTTGTCGCAGATCTCGTCGCCGGGCGCGGGCGCGCAGGGGCCGGCCGCGATGTCGAGCACGACCGCGCCGCTCTCGCCCTCGAAGGTGTCGACGACGATGTAGTAGGTCATGCCCGCCATCGCGGCGAAGCCGACCCGGGAGCTGAGGTCGAAGCCGTCGCCGACGTCGTCGTTGCAGGCGATCTCGCTGCCGGCCTCTTCGCAGGGGTCGCGGCGCACGGTGAGCACGGTGTCGAACGCCGAGCCGGCGGTCGAGACGCAGACGTCACCGGCGACGTCGGGGGTGAAGGCGAAGACGACCTCGGGGCCGTCGGTGCTGTTCGGGGGGAAGGTGCAGCTCGCGAGGCCGAACGCCGAGTCGCCCTCGGCGATCGCGTCGTGGCGGCCGAAGCCGACCGGGCGGGCGTCGCCGCAGCCGGTCGCGACCGGCTCGCGGCAGGTGCCCTCGACGCAGGTGAGGCCCGGATCGCAGTCGTCGTCGGTGACGCAGACGTCGGCGACGCAGACGCCCTCGACGCAGCTCTCACCGACGCGGCAGTCGTCGTCGAAGCCGCAGGGGGTGACGCAGTCGGCGTCGTCGGTCTCGCCGTCGCAGTCGTCGTCGATCCCGTTGCCGCAGTACTCGGCCGGGGCCGGATCCTGCTCGGTCGCCGGGCAGACGACCGCGCCCGCGGCGACGTCGCAGACGGTCACCGCGGTCGAGCGGCAGGCGCCGACGCCGATCGAGCAGTCCATGCCGAGGCCGGGGACGTCGTCGATGACGCCGTTGCAGTCGTCGTCGAGGTTGTTGCAGAGCTCGGCGCCGGGCTGACCCTCGACGGCCGAGCAGGTGAGCTGGCCGGCGTCGGGGTCACAGCGCAGCACGCCGCGGCCGATGCAGGCGCCCTCGCCGACCGCGCAGGGCTCGCCGGCGCCGTCGACGTCGTCGATCTGGCCGTCGCAGTCGTTGTCGACGCCGTCGCAGACCTCGTCGGCCGGCAGCCCGGCCTGGGCGTCGCACACGATCTGACCCGACTCGAGGTCGCAGACCCGCACGCCCTCGGCGGCGCAGGCGCCCTGGCCCTCGCCGCACGCCTCACCGAGTCCGGCGACGTCGTCGAGCTCACCGTTGCAGTCGTTGTCGGCGCCGTCGCACAGCTCGACGCCGGGGACGCGCTCGCCTTCGCAGGCGCTGAACGCGGTGCCCTCGGCGTTGCAGGTGCGGCGACCGGCGCGGCAGACGCCGACGCCCGCGGTGCCGTCGGGGCCGGAGTAGCAGTCTTCGACGGCGCCGGGCACGCAGACGCACTCGCCGTCGCCGACGTTGTCGACCTCGCCGTCGCAGTCGTTGTCGACCTCGTCGCAGCTCTCGGAGGTGGGGGTCACCGAGCCCTCGCACGCGCCGAACATGCCGTCGACGCAGGTGCGCACGCCCGCCGCGCAGGCGCCGACGTCCTCGGTGCCGGCGGGACCTTCGTAGCACGACTCGACGAGCGGACCGCCGACCTCGGCGTCGTCCACCGCGCCGTTGCAGTCGTTGTCGATGCCGTCGCAGACCTCGTCGCTCGCCTCGACGGTCGGCTCGCAGACCGTGTCGCCGTCGACGCAAGCGGTCTGGCCCGCGCCGCACGCGCCCGGCAGCCCGGTCTCGCAGGCGATCCCGGCGGCGATGTCCTCGTCGACCATGCCGTCACAGTCGTTGTCGATCGCGTCGCAGACCTCGTCGGTCGCGTCACCGGGGCGGGCGTCGCACTCGACGCCGCTGCCGTCGGCGGAGCAGACCACCCGGCCCTGATCGATGCACTTGCCCTGGCCGCCCTGGCAGTCGTCGCCGAGCGTGGGGAAATCTTCGTCGGCGGTGCCGTCGCAGTCGTTGTCCTGCCCGTCGCAGGTCTCCGTCGGCGGGGTGCACTCGCCGAAGCGGCCACCCTGGCATGTCTGCGTCCCGGTACAGTTGCCCTCGACGAAGCAGTTGCGGCTCTCGCTGCCGGTACATTCGTCGACGATCGGCGGGGCGGCGTCCGGCTCCGGCTCGACCTCGTTGTCTTCGTAGCAGCCGGCGAGGACGAGCGCGGCGAGCAGGCTCGTCCACCAGAGACGCGCGGGCGTTCTCTCGAACACGATGCATTCCCCCAGTCAGGGCCAGGCGCCCGGCTCGAAGCTCCCCAACGGGCCAGGGCACGCGGTTTTGGCGACGAGTGAAGCACCGCGCACCGGATCGGCGCAAGGCGGTTGTCGGCGTGGGAGTCGCCGAAATCGGGCGGGGGCGAGCAGAACGTCTGCTGTTCGCAGACTTACGTCGGGAGCGGAAAGTTGCCCCATGACCGGCGGGCCGCGGATGTGACTCGAAGAAATGGGAGAAAACGAAGCGTCCGCCTGCGTACCTCGCTTCGAGTCATCGCTCGCGCGCTGATGCCATTCGCGATGATCACTCCATGACAGTCCATTACAGGATGGCAGTCACTCCATATCTTCCATATCGTGCACCTGTCGTCTGGTACCCGGAGCGGGATTCGAACCCGCACGCCAACAAGGCAGAGGATTTTAAGTCCGCTGTGTCTACCGCTTCCACCATCCGGGTGCGATCGCCGACGGGTCGACGATGACTGAGCGCAGATGGCAGTGTCAATTACTGCGGCATTACATCGGCATTACATGGTGACCCATCCGGCGAGGCATCGCTCCGCATCGAGAGGCCGGCGCCGATGGCCCTCCGGGCGCGGGGGCGGGATGCCATCACAGGGTGCGCACCGGCGGGCGCCTCGACGCACGACCGCGAGAGCGGGCGGACCGGGCAGCGCGTCGGATCGCCGGTCGAGTGCGACCCCGCTGGCGGCTGCCGTCGCAGACGCATAAGCTGGCCGCGCTTTCCCCGAGCCCCGGAGCGCCGCATGTCGAGCCCGCCCGCCCTGGTGATCTGCGCCCGCGACCTCGACGACGCCGCCCGCCAGCTCGCGCGGCTGCCCGCGGGGCGGATCGCGGCGCACGTCGTGCTCGCCGACTGGGGCCCGGCGCGCAAGGCGGCGGCGATCGTGCGGCTCGGGCATCAGGCCGAAGAGGTGCACACCCCGCAGGAGCTCGCCGAGCTGACCCGTCGGCCGCTGCCCGAGCAGCCGGGCGCGCTCGCGGCGTGGATCGGCGACGCGCTGGTGCGGCGCACGCTGCGCAGGGCCGATCCACATCGGCCGGTGGCGCTGTTGTGGCGCGAGGACTGGGCGGCGTTCGTCGCGGCCGGGAGCGCGCTGACCGCGGCCGACGACGGCGTCGCGTGGTGGACGCCCGACGCGGGGACCTGGGCGCCGGTGGTGCCGCAAGGTCGACTGGTCGCGGCCGCGCTGACCGCGCCCCCGGCCGGCGACGCGCTCGCGCGGCTGATCGGCTCGAGCCCGGCGATGGCCGCGCTGCGCGAGCGGATCCGGCGGCGCGCGCGGCTGCCGTTCCCGGTGCTGCTGGTCGGCGAGACGGGGACGGGCAAGGCGCTGTGCGCGCGGGCGCTGCACGCGCTCTCGGGTCGGCAGGGGCGGCTGGTCGAGGTCAGCGGCGAGCTGCTCGATCCCGAGCGGGCCGAGAGCGAGCTCTTCGGTCACCTCGCCGGCGCGGTGAGTCACGACGCGGGGCCGGGCGCCGGGAGGGTGCGCGAGGCGGAGCACGGCACGCTGTTCATCGACGAGCCGGGCGCGATCCCGGCGCGGGTGCGGGGCGCGCTGTTGCGGGCGCTCGGGCGGGCCGACGATGGACTGGTCGCGGTGCAGCCGGTGGGCAGCGATCGGGCGCCGGCCGAGGTCGCGGCGCGGCTCGTGACCGCGGCGCGGCAGGATCCGCTGCTCGATGGCACCTTGCCGCCGGCGCTGTACTACCGGGTCGCCGCGGTGCGGATCGACGTGCCGCCGCTGCGGGCGCGGGGCGACGACGTGCTCGAGATCGCGCGCGTCGATCTGGCGGAACTGGCGGCGCGGGTGGGTGACGGGCCGACGATCCTCAGCGACGAGGCGCGGGCGCGGCTGCGGCTGCATCGGTGGCCGGGCAACGTGCGCGAGCTGCGCATGGTGCTGCGCGACGCCTTCCTGACCGCGCGCGAGGCGGGGCGCGACCGGATCGGCGCGGCCGAGCTGGTGCTGCCGGCGCCCGAGCCGCCCGACGCGCCCGCTGCCGCGCCGTCGATCGACGCGACCCCGCCGGCGCTGCGGGCGGCGCTCGCGCGCTACGTGCTCGCCGCCTGCGAGCTCGCGCTCGTCGAAGCCGGCGGCGACCGCGACGCCGCGGCGCGCGCGCTCGGGCTCAAGAACGGCCGCGACTTCGACCGCTACCGCGACGCCCACCGCCGCCGCGTCGAGCGGTGAGCGCCGCCCGTCGCCGAAACACTGGTGATGCTATCGGAGCCGAGCACCGCCCAGCGACCGTCGCTCCCCGTGGAGGCGGCAACGCCGCCGGAACCGAGCGCCGAGCGCAGCGCAGGCGTGCGGCCAGAGCCGCACGGGCCGGAGCAAGGAGAAGGGCACAGGGAGCGAAGCGACCGAGCACCGCCGACGCCGCGGAGCGCCCGCCCGCAGCGGCGCAGCCGCGGAGGGCGCCGGAGCGAGCACGGCATAAGCCCTGCGTTGCAATCGGCGCGTGACCGCGGCACCCTCCGGCCATGAGCGCACCCGCTGACTCCCCTCCCCCGCCCGCGCGCCGCCTCGGCTGGCGCGACGGCCTCATCGCGGCGGTGCTGATCGTGCAGGTCGCGCTGCCGCTCTCCTACTACCTCGGCCGCTCCGACTCACCGCTCGCGCCCTTCGACGAGCGCTTCGCCTGGCGCATGTTCAGCCCGGTGCGGCTCGCGAAGTGCCAGGTGCGGGTCTACGACGCGACCGGCGGCAACCCCGACCAGACGATCTCGCTCTCCCGCGAGCTGCACGTCGTCTGGATCAACCTCCTCAACCGCGCCCGCCCGGCGGTCTTGGAGCGCGCCGTCGAGCGCTTCTGCGGCGAGCGCGGACCGAGCGCCGACATCCGCCTCCGCTTGAGCTGCACCCGCCCCGATGCCACCGCCAAGACCATCTGCGAGGGCGACGACGATCGCAACCGCGATGGCATCCCCGACGCCTACGTGCGCAGCCACTACTGCGAGGATCTCGATCCCAAAGCCTGCTTCGCGAGCGAGTGCGGCGGGCGCTCGGCCTCACGGTGTTATCAGGAGGAGTGTCGGGTGCAGATCTTCGATCGCGAGCGCAACCTCTGTCATGGCTTCGAGGAGGGGGCGTGATGGATGGCGCGGTCGCGGCGTGGCATCGCTACTGGCATGACTTCGAGACCGAGCGCCTGCGGGTGGTGGCGCTGCGGGTGTTGTTCTTCGGGCTGATCGCGTTCGACCTGTGGTCGGTGACGCTCGAGCACGCGAGCCGCTATGGCGCCGGCGGGTTCAACGTCGCGCAGATCGGGATCCTCGACGAGATCCTGCCGCTGCCGAACCCGGCGATCGTGGCGACCGGGTGGCTCCTCGGCGGCTACTTCGCGCTGCGAGCGGCGTTCGGCATCGCGATCCGACAGTCGATCATCGGCGCGACGGTCTGTTACTTCGGCATCTACCTGTGGAGTCAGGTCGACAGCTATCAACATCACTACCTCGTCGGGCTGCTGCTGACGCTGGCGTGCTTCATCCCCGAAGAGGTGTGGACGGCGACCCGGCCCGACGACGTGACCCCCGAGCGATGGCATCGAGTGCGGCATTGGGGCCTGCGGCTGATCTATGTGCAGGTCGCGATCATGTACTTCTGGACCGGCGTGACCAAGGCCGATCCGACGTGGCTCTCGGGCGCGACGATGGATCAGCTCACCAACCCGCCCGAGATCCGAGACATGATCCGCAGCTGGGAGGTGCGCGCCGGGTTGCGCGCGGGCGAAGGGTATGCCTGGGCGGCGGCGGCGGTGCTGCTCGGCGAGCTGTTCGCGCCGATCTGCTTCCTCTGGCGGCGCTTGTGGATCGTGGGCCTGATCGTGGTGCCGTGGTTCCACGTCGGGGTCGAGATCCTCGAGTTCGATATCGAGTGGTTCTCCTATTACATGATCGGTCTCGACGTGATCCTGCTCCTGCCCGACCGGGGCTGGGCGGCGCTGCGCGGGCTGGCGATGGGAGTGGAGCCGCTTTGGCAGCGGGTGGCGGTGGCGCGGCCGACCGAGGGCGGCCCGCGGATGCTGATCGCGGCGGTGACGGCGGCGGCGTGCGCGGGGGTGGCGTGGCGGATCCCGGTCGAGGGATCGTCGCTGCTCGCGACGCTGGTCGGGGTGGCGACGCTGCTCGCGCTGTGGCCGATCCCGGCGCTGGCGCCGAAGCTGCCGGTCTACGCGGCGGTGATGCAGGTGGTGATCGCGGGGGCGATGAGCGTCACAGCGGCGAAGGCCGAGTCGCTCTATGACATGTACCGGCTGTGGGGCGGCGACCTGCGGCGGCGGGGTGATCTCGAAGAGGCGGCCGAGAAGTACGCGCTCGCCAACGCGGCGATGCCCGATCGGCCGGCGCGGCGGTTCCAGCTCGCCGAGATCTACCAGGAGCTCGGGCGGCGCGACGAGGCGACGGCGCTGTTCATCGAGGCGCTCGACGTGCAACGGCGCGAGGTCGAGGCCCGGCGCACCGCGACCCACCGGGAACCGACCGACGCGCAGCTCTTCTTCGATCTGGCCGAGGACCAGCTCCGGCTCGCCGATCGCTGCGCGGCGGTGAAGCGGCTGCCGGGGCAGGCGGTCGAGGACATGGCGCGCTGCGAGCGGCAGGCGGTGGTCGAGGCGGGCGAGGCGGTCGAGAAGGGGCGCAAGCTCGCGCCGCGCGACCGACGCGGCGTCGGTCTGGAGCGGCAGGTCGAGCGGGCGCGGCGGTGACGGTGGGCGAGCGGCCGTCGTACTTCCTCAGCGATCTGCACCTCGCGGCGGCGAGCGGTGAGCGCACCGAGCGGCTGCTGCGCTTCTTCGGCGCGCGGATCGGCGAGGCGGCGGCGGTCTACCTCGTCGGCGATGTCTTCGACTTCTGGCTCGGCTATCGCTCGGTCGTCTACCACGCCTACTTCCCGGTTCTGCGGCGCCTCGCCGAGCTCGTCGAGGGCGGGACGCGGGTGGTCGTCTTCTCGGGCAACCACGACCCCGATCCGGGGCCGCTGTGGGCGACGCTGGGGATCGAGATCCAGGAGGGGCCGCTGACGCTGACGCTCGGCGGGCGGCGGGTGTGGGTCGAGCACGGCGACACGATCGATCCGCGGGGGCCGCTGCACCGGGGCGTGTGCAAGCTCGCGCGGCACCCGCTGGCGCGGCGGGCGGCGCGGGCGGTGCATCCCGACGTGGCGTGGCGGCTGGCGCGCGTCTACTCGCGGGGCAAGCCGCACCGCTACGAGGCGCCGCTGCCGGCCGGGCTCATCGAGCGCTGGTTCCCCGAGCGGGTCGCGGCGGGCTTCGACGTCGCGATCATCGGCCACTACCACCGCGCGGTGCATCACGTCGCCCCGCTCGGCGGCCGCCCCCGCCTGCTCTTCGCGCTCGGCGACTGGGTCGAGCAGCACACCTACCTGCGCTACGACGGCGCCTTCACGCTGCTGCGCGACCGCGGCCCCGACCGCCCGCCCGTCGCGCTGCCGCCCGGAGACCACGCGCCGGGGTGAGCGCCCTTGCCGGCGCATCGCCGGTGCGCATCGTGAGCGCCGACTCTCAGCGAGGAGGCTGTCATGATCTTCGATCCGCTCTATCTGCTCGTCATCGGCGTCGGCTTCGCGCTCGCGCTCGGCGCCCAGATGTGGGTCAAGAGCGCCGTCAACCGCTGGAGCGGCGTCGCGCTCGGCCGCGGCATGACCGGCGCCGACATCGCCGCGTCGATCCTCGCGGTCGAGGGGATCCGCGACGTCGGCGTCGAGGTGGTCGGCGGCGTCTTGAGCGACCACTACGACCCGAGCACCAAGACGCTGCGGCTCAGCCCGGCCAACTTCCACGGCCGCTCGATCGCCGCCGCCGGGATCGCGGCGCACGAGGTCGGCCACGCCATCCAGCACCGCGACGGCTACGCGCCGATGAAGCTGCGGCAGGCGCTCGTGCCGGTCGCGGGGATCGGGACCAACCTCGGCCTGTGGATGGCGGTGATCGGCATGGCGGTCGGCGTCAGCGGGCTCGCGTCGCTCGGGGTGGCGCTGTTCGGCGCGTTCGTGCTGTTCACGCTGGTCACGCTGCCGGTGGAGATCGACGCGAGCCGACGGGCGAAGCGGGCGCTGCTCGCGGGTGGCTTCGTGAGCCGCGAGGAGGGGCGCGGGGTGAGCGCGGTCCTCGACGCGGCGGCGGCGACCTACCTCGCGGCGGCGGTGAGCGCGGTGCTCCAGCTCGCCTACTGGGTGTTTCGCGTCGGCCAGAGCGATGAGTGAGCAGCATGACCGACGCCGACCCGCTGGCGGGCGGCGCCCGGGAGACATAGACTCGACCCATGGTGCGCAAGATCAAGAAGAAGACCCGCCGCCCCGCCGCTCCCACCCCCGGTCGCCGCGCCTCTCAGGCCGCGCAGCCGTCGAGCTGGCTGGTGCCCTTCGACGACGAAGGCCACGCCGCCGTCTACATCCACAAGCACGGTGACACCGACGACCACAGCGCCTGCGGGCCGGTCGTGATGTGCTGTGACCGCGCCGCCGCGCCCTACCGCGCGCTCGCGCCCGACCTGCACGGCCGGGTCGCCGAGATGAAGCCGCAGTGGGGCGACCACCTCACGAGCTGGCTCGACGCCGGGGTGCAGGCGATGTACTTCGTGCTCTGCGATCCGCAGGATCCGCGCGCGATCTATCAGTTCGGCCTGCCCGCCGAGCACGCGCGGCCGCTGCTGCTCGGCAAGGTGCCGCACAGCGCGTTCCGCATCCCCGAGCGGCGCTTCGTGGCGCCGGCTGATTGATTGACTTTGGCGGGAGCCCGGCCGACCCTGGTCGGCGATGAGCCCGCTGTCTCGCCTGCTGCCCGCGCTCTGGTTGCTGATCGCGCTCCCGGCCCTCGCGGCGCCCGGTGAGGTCGAGAAGCTGCGCTTCGAAAGCCACCCCGACCGGCTCGACTTCTACTTCACCGCCACCGGACCCATCGACGGATCGCTCGCCGAGGCCATCCCCGCCCGCGGCGGCGAGGTGCTGATCCTGCGCCTCGGCGGGATCACGGCGACGCGGCGGTGGGTCGAGATCGACGACCCGGCGATCGCGCGCGCGCTGCTGCACCCGTCGACCGACCGCCCGCCGGGCGCGATCCTGCGGCTGCGCTTCGTGCGCGGCGGGCTGGTGCGGGGGGAGGTCATCCGGCAGATCAAGGCCGAGTATGTCGGCGACGAGCGCACGGTGCTGATCTCGGTGCCGCGCCCGGCGAAGGCGCCGAAGCCAAAGGCGCGCAAAGCCGCGGCGCCGATGCGGATGCCACCGGCGGTGCTCGGCCCCGGCGAGACCGGCGACGCGCCCGAACCCAAGCAGCCCGAACCCAAGCAGCCCGAACCCCAGCAGCCCGAACCCCAGCAGCCCGAACCCAAGCAGCCCGAACCCCAGCAGCCCGAACCCAGGCAGCCCGAACCCAGGCAGCCCGAACCCAAGCAGCCCGAACCCAAGCAGCCCGAACCCGAGCAGCCCGAGCCCAAGCAGCCCGAGCCCAAGCAGCCCGAGCCCAAGCAGCCCGAGCCGCCCGCGGCATCCCCGACGCGCCCCGCTCCCACCGGCCAGACCGACGCGCCCGCCGCGCCTGCCACCGCCGACGTGCCCGCCGGCGTCGCCGGCTTCGTCGACCGCCTCGAGCTCGGCGCCGACCGCCCCGGCATCCCCCGCGTGGCGCTCCTCCCCTTCACCGTGCTCGACGCCCGCAGCCGCGACGCCGGCTTCGGCGAGGCCGCCGCCGCGCTCGTCGGCGCCCGCCTCACCGCCCGCCCCGGCGTCGTGATGGTCGAACCCGACCGCTTCGCCGCCGGCCTCGACACCCTGCACCGGGACGACAGCGGCCGCGTCGGCCTCGACGAAGCCCGCGCGCTCGCCGCGATGCTCGGCGCCGACACCATCATCGCCGGCACCATCGGCCACGGCCCCGACGGCGTCGTGCTCGCCGGCCGCGCGATCGACGCCGAGACCGGCCGCGACCTCGGCCACGCCGAGCAGGCGTTCGTCACCGCCGCGCTGCGCGAGACCGTCGAGGAGATCCGCGACGAGCGCACCCTCGGCGGCGCCGTGCTGCGCTCGCTCGTCGTGCCCGGCTGGGGACAGCTCTACCAGGGCGACACCGGCCGCGGCGTCGGCTACCTCACCGGCTTCGTCGCCGTGCTCGGCGCCGGGATCGTCTCCTCGGTGCTCGGCGCCGCCGCCGAGGACGACTACAACGACAATGACCCCTCGACCGTCGGCCGCCGCGCCGACGCCGACGACCACTATGCGCGCGCGACCGCGCTCTACATCGGCGCCGGCGCGATCTGGCTCGCGAGCCTCGTCGACGCCATCGCCACCGGCGAGGACCGGGTGCGCTACGTCGTGCCCGCCGCCGAGCTGCGCTGATCCATGCGCGCCGCGCTCGCCCCCGCCGCGCGTGACTTCGCGACCCGCAACGGCCGCGTCCGCGTCCTCTTCGCGCTCGCCCTCGCCGCCTGCGGCCCCGTCGACGCCGACCACCCCTACGACCCCGCCACCCCCGCCGCCGAACAGGTCCCGAGCCGCATCACCGGCCGCCTCGTCGCGCCCGCCGGTGACGCCGCCGAGTACACCGGCGCCGAAGCGACCCTCACCGCCGGCGAGGCGACCGCGCCCGCCTACACCTCGCCGGTCGATGTCGGCGGCCGCTTCCGCTTCGACGCCGTCACCCCCGGCCTCTACCGCTTCGAAGCCACCGCCGCCGAGCTCGCGGCCGATCCGATCGTGCTCTCGATCCCCGCTGGGCAGCGCCTCGACCTCGGCGCCATCGCGCTCGAGCCCGTCCTCGGCGTCCTCACCGGCGAGATCCTCGACCCGAGCGGCGCCCCCATCCCGCAGGCCACCGCCGCGATCGCCACCGAGCGCGCCGCCGCCGACGCCGCCGGCCGCTTCCGCCTCGTCGCCCCCGCCGGCGACCACCCCCTCGCCGCCACCGCCCCCGGCCACGCCCCCACCGAGCGCCGCGTCACCGTGCGCGGCCAGACCGTCACCGCGCTCGACGCCCCGCTCGTCCTCACGCCCCTCCCCGCCACCATCACCGGCCGCGTCCGCCTCCGCGCCTTCGAAACCCCCCTCCGCCTCGCCGCCTGCGCCGCCCGCCTCACCACCGACGCTGGCGAAGCCACCACCCCCGTCGACCCCGAGGGCCGCTACCGCCTCGAAGCCCCCGCGCCCGGCCCCGCCACCCTCACCCTCACCTGCCCCGGCTACGACCCCGCGACCCGCGCCCTCACCCTCGCCCCCGGCGACCTCACCCTCGACCCCATCGACCTCCAGCACGCCGCGCAAGGCCCCGCCGCCGTCCCCCTCGCCGGCCGCGTCACCGACACCCAGGCCCCGCTCGCCGCCGTCGCCGTCGAGATCACCCTCGCCCCCGCCATCCCCTACGCCCGCGTCCTCACCGACCGCGACGGCCGCTTCACCGCCCCCGCCGCGCCCGACGAACCCTACCGCCTCCACGTCACCCTCGACGGCTACGCCCCCCTCGACGCCGGCCCCTACCACCACGACCCCGCCGCCGACGCCTTCGTCGACGACCGCGGCGACCCCCCCGCGCTCCGCCTCACCCCCCTCCCCTGACATCGCCCACAACCCCGGCCCTTGCGCCGCGCCGCCCGATCACGCACCGTCACATGCTTCTCAGAGGAGGTCCCGGTGCCCCGCCCGCTCATCACCCTCGCCGCCCTCGCGCTCACCGCCGCGCTCGCCCCCGCCCGCGCCGCCGAGCCCATCACCTACACCCTCAGCTTCCCCGCCGCCCACAACCACTACGTCGACGTCGAAGCCCGCCTCCCCATCGAAGGCCGCACCCAGCTCGAAGTCATGATGGCCGTCTGGACCCCCGGCTCCTACCTCATCCGCGAATACGCCCGCCACATCGAAGACCTCCGCGCCACCAGCGACACCGGCCAGGCCCTCCCCATCACCAAGACCCGCAAGAACCGCTGGCGCATCACCGACCTCGGCGGCGCCAGCGCCGTCGTGCTCCGCTACCGCGTCTACGGCCGCGAGATGTCCGTCCGCACCAACTGGATCGAACGCGACTTCGCGCTCCTCAACGGCGCCCCCACCTTCATCACCCTCGTCGACGACCCCGGCACCCGCCCTCATCAGATCCACATCACCCTCCCCGAGCGCTGGAAGGGCGTCTACACCGCGCTCCCCCCCGTCGAAGGCGCCCCGAACACCTTCCGCGCCGACGACTTCGACCTCCTCGTCGACTCCCCCATGCTCCTCGGCGACCCCCGCGTCGAGCGCTTCGAAGTCCAAGGCCGCCCCCACCTCCTCGTCGACGAAGGCGGCGGCGACATCTGGAACACCACCAAAGCCGCCGAGGACGTCCGCCGCATCGTCGAGACCCAGCTCGCCTTCTGGGGCGGCGAGCCCCCCTACGAACGCTACGTCTTCCTCAACGTCATCGCCGAAGCCCGCGGCGGCCTCGAACACCTCGCCTCCACCGTGCTCATGACCAGCCGCTGGACCCAGCGGATCCGCGACGACTACCTCGACTGGCTGCGCCTCGTCAGCCACGAGTTCTTCCACACCTGGAACGTCAAGCGCCTCCGCCCCGTCGAGCTCGGCCCCTTCGACTACGAGACCGAGAACTACACCAAGAGCCTCTGGATCGCCGAGGGCGTCACCTCCTACTACGACGCCCTCCTCCTCCACCGCGCCGGCCTCTCCACCGTCGACGAGTACCTCGAGATGCTCTCCGAGCGGATCACCGCGGTTCAGACCGTGCCCGGTCGCGCGAAGCAATCGCTCGAGAGCGCCTCCTTCGACGCCTGGATCGAGTACTACCGCCCCGACGAGAACACCCCCAACACCGCCATCAGCTACTACGACAAGGGCGCCGTCGTCGCCTGGCTCCTCGACACCCGCATCCGCGCCGCCACCGACGGCAAGAAGAGCCTCGACGACGTCATGCGCGCCGCCGCCGCGAAGTTCAGCGGTGAACAGGGCTACCGCACCGAAGCCTTCTACGCCCTCGCCTCCGACATCGCCGGCGCCGACCTCGGCCCCTTCTTCGCCGCCGCCGCCGCCGGCACCGCCGAGCTCGACTACCGCCCCGCGCTCGAAGCCCTCGGCCTCCGCTTCGCCGAGGCCAAGGACGACGACCCCCGCGGCTGGCTCGGCCTCACCACCGACACCCAGTCCGGCCGCGTCGTCGTCAGCCGCGTCGTGCGCGACGGCCCCGCCTGGACCGCCGGCGTCAACCCCGGCGACGAGCTCATCGCCCTCGGCGGCTACCGCCTCGGCGACCTCGGCGACCGCCTCCGCCAGTACCGCCCCGGCACCGAGCTCGAGCTCCTCCTCGCGCGACGCGAACGCCTGGTCACCTTGCCCATCGTGCTCGGCGCTCCCCCCATCGAGAAGTGGCGCCTCGAAGCCGACCCCAAAGCCTCCGCCGCCCAGAAGAGCCGTCGCGAAGCATGGCTCGCGACCCCCTCGGGAGGCGCCAGAAGCTCCAAAAAATGAAAAGTGTGCCGACCCGTGCGGAAATGGTCGCGAAGCTTCCAAAAGATTGTTATACGGCCGCGAGTTTCGCCCCCGGGAGGGGTTCAACGGGAGCCATGGGAGGAACCATGAACCGGCACCTCAAGAACGTCATCGCTGCCTCGGCGACCGCCGTCCTGCTCGCCACGCCTGCCTTCGCGGCCCGGCGCACCGCGCTGAGCAACAACGTCCTCATCAAGGACAAGGACGACGTCTTCATCTACCCCCAGCTCATGCTGGACTACCGCAACCTCATCAACTTCGACTACGGCACCGGCGAGACCGCGGGCAGCGGCATGCTGCTCCTCGGCAGCCGCACCTTCGGCTTCGGCGTGCTCGTCAACCGGGCCGACATCAACCCGGGCCCGCTCGCCGAGGCCGGCACGAGCTTCCTGTGGAACTACAGCCGCAACTACGAGCTCGACAACCTCGGCAGCCCCTCCGACGTCCTCGGTGAAGGCGCCACCATCCCCGCCGGCGGCTACCCCGACCCGCTCACCTTCATCGACCTCGTCATGGGCTTCGACCTCGGCCGCAACCTCCTCGGGTTCCGCCTCGGCATCGGCACCGGCGGCGACTCGGCGGCCAACGGCGACGAGAGCAACAGCCAGTTCGCCCTCAAGCTCACCGGCGGCATGAGCTTCGGCAAGAACTTCGACCTCGCCGCCGACATCGTCTACGCCACCGGCCAGCAGACCTCGGGCGGCGACCTCCAGTACAGCGGCAGCCTCTTCGCCCTCAACGCCAACCTCCGCGGCTTCTCGCCGATGGGGGAGAAGATCGACCTCGGCTACTTCGGCCAGCTCGCCTTCGGCAGCCAGACCCTCACCGCCACCGAAGACAACCCGGGCACGCCCAACGAGAGCGCCAGCGACGTCCGCAACGACGTCCTCGTCGTCGGCGGCCTCGGCCCCGTCTACAAGCTCAACAAGATGAACAGCACCGTCGCCGCCTACGGTGTCATCGGCCTCGGCTTCAGCGGCCGCGACCCCAACACCGTCAACGACAACGGCGACTACGGCGGCAGCGAAGACGACGGCACCTCGGACCTCAAGATCATCATCCCCGGGTTCCGCATGTCGCTCGAGACCAGCCTCCTCGACTGGCTCGTCTTCCGCAGCGGCATGGAGTACACCTGGATGTACAACAGCGACACCACCGGCGACGGTGAGGACGCCTCGTCGCTCCAGGAAGGCAACTTCGGCTGGAACGCCGGCCTCGGCATCATCATCGGTGACTTCACCCTCGACGGCGCCTTCCAGCAGAACTGGCTGACCCAGGGCCCCGACTTCCTCGGCGGCGACGCCCCGATGTTCCTCGAGGTCTCGGCGACCTACACCTTCTGAGGTCCGCCCGATCCGAGCGGCCCGACCGCTCGATACGACGCCCCGCGGCCTCGGCCCCGGGGCGTTCGTGTTTCGAAGCCCCGGGACTGCAAGCCCCCCGGGACTCCAAGCCCCCCCCCGGGTCTCCACGCCCGCGGGTCTCCAAGCCTCCGGGTCTCCAAGCTCACGGCCCGCGACCTCGGCCCCGGGGCGTTCGCGTCTCGAAGCCCCGCCTCTCCAAGCCCCGGGTCTCCAAGCCCCCCGGCTTCACGCCTCGCCCCCGACGCCTACTCCCGGTCGCGCACCCGCTCCAGCAACCCCTCGGACGTCTCCTGCGCCGTGAGCTGTTCGACGAACTGCGGATCGTACAGCAGCCGCGCCAGCGCCCCCATGCCCTGCAGGTGCATCTCCGCCTGCCCCGCCGGCGACAACATCAAGCACACCAACCGGATCGGCACCCCATCCGGCGTCGACCCCGGGATCCCCTCCGGCACCAGCCCGATCAGGCACCGCGACCGCCCGAGCCCGCTCACGTAGGTATGCGGCAGCACCACCCCCATCCCCATCGTCGTCGGCAGATCCCGCTCCCGCGCCAGGATCCCCGCCACGATTTGATCGGTGTCGTACTCGTGATCCGCGTGCGCCAGCAGCAGATGCAGCATCTCATCCAGGCTCGCCACCGGCCGATCGGCGATCAGCGCGTCGGTCACCAGGCCCTCGAGCCCCGGCACCCGATGGCGCAGCACCACCACCTTCGCGCCCACCGCAAGCCCCTCCCCGCCCGCGAGCCGCGCCCGATCCCCCTCCACCACCAACAGCGGCCGCAGATGCGTCCCGAGCCGCTCCCGATCGTGCGCGTCGCGGATCTCCACCACCTCCACCACCCGCGTCCCGCTCTCGATCCCGTGCGCCAGCTCCCCCGGCGTCGCCAGCCCATCCCACGCCTCGCCATCCGCGAGCTGCAACCGCCCGCCCGCGTCCCCCTCCCCCGGCGCCCACCGCGCCACCGCCGACGCCGGCAGCACCTCCCGCCACAACTGACACACGAGCTGATTCAGGTGCGGATTCGGCGACACCGCCAGCACATGCCCCACATCCATCAGCCGCGGATCGGTCAGCAGATCCGGCTCCAGCGGATCCATATCCAGCCACCGCACCCCACCCTCGCTCACCTCCCGCCCCTCTGCGTCGCCCACCAGCACCGCCACCGGCGCCCCCGCCCGCGCCACCGCCTCCGCCAGCGGCCCCACCAGCGCCGGCTCGCCCACCAGCAGCCACCGCCGCCGCGGCGGCTTCTTGAGCCCCAGCGCCCGCGCCACCGCCCCCGCCGACAGCCCCTGCAACAGCACCGTCGTCCCGATCACCGCATAGGTGAACGTCTCCAGCACCTCCGCCCGCGGATACCCCGCCTCCCGCAGCTCCAGCACGAACAACGACGCCATCGACGCCGCCACGATCCCCCGCGGCGCGATCCACGACAGAAACAGCTTCTCCCGCCACCCGAAGCCCTGCCCCCACGTCGACAGCCCCACGTTCAGCGGCCGCAGCACCAGCACCACGACCCCCACCACCCACAGCCCCGCCACCCCCAGCGCCGAGAACCGCTCCAGCCGCAGGTTCGCCGACAGCAGGATGAACAACAGCCCGATCCCCATCTCGGTCAGCTCCAGC
>JACKDM010000005.1 GCA_020633515.1 Myxococcales bacterium | reverse complement strand
GCGGCCGTCGGTGGTGAGGGGGACGAAGCCGATGCGGCCGGTGGGGTGGTCCTGGGTGACGAAGGCGCGGTCGACGGCGGGGAGGACGCCGAGCGCGCGGGGGGGCGAGCCGAGGAGGTCGCGGCGGGCGTCGAAGCGGGTGAGGTCGAGGCGGTGGAGCTCGGCGATGGCGGGGTCGGCGCGGAGCGCGAGGAGCGCGAGGTCGCCGGGGGCGAAGGTGATGGCGGTGACGGGGGCGGGGGTGAGGGTGAGCTTGACGAAGGCGGTGTCGAGGTCGACGAGGGAGTAGCCGGGGCGGGGGGCGAGCTCGGGGTCGACGCCGGGGCCGGAGTCGTCGAGGGGCGGTTCGGCGGGTTCGGCGTCGGGCGCGGGGTCGGCGTCGGCGTCGGGTTCGGGTTCGGGCGCGGCGTCGGGTTCGGGTTCGGGCGCGGCGTCGGGGTCGGGGCCGGCGTCGGCGTCGAGGCCGGCGTCGGGGGCGGGGCGCGGATCGGCGCCGCCGGGGGCTTCGGGGGCGTGCAGCACGAGCGCGACGTGGCCGTCGGGGTCGATGGCGGCGCCGAGGGCGCGCTTGCGGAGGGGGACGCGGGCGAGGTCGCCGCTGGGGAGCGCGAGGAGCGCGGCGGCGGGCGGGGCGTCCGGGCGGGTGGCGAAGAGGAAGGCGCGGTCGCCGCGGGGGGAGACGACGGCGGAGCCGAGCGGGAGGTCGCCGTAGCCGATGACGCGGTGGGTGGCGGGGTCGGCGGCGGTGGCGAGGGGGACGAGCGCGAGGCGGCGGGCTTCGCGGAGCATGACGAGCGCGGTGCCGTCGGGGAGGAGGTCGAGGTCGGTGGGCTCGGCGCCGAGGGGGATGAAGCGGGGGATGGCTTCGGTGAGGTCGACGACGGTGATGCCGGGTTCGCCGGGGCCGCGGCTGGCGGCGTGGCGGCCGTCGGGGGTGAGCACGACCTCGCGGTCGGCCTGGGAGAAGACGTCGGGCGCGAGGGGGATGGTGGGCGCGATGGCGGGGCCGTCGAGGTCGTCGAGGCGGATGATGGAGAGGCCGTCGTCGGTGACGATGAGCGCGTCGCCGTCGGCGAAGGCGACGCGGCGGGGGGCGAAGCCGATGGCGATGGGGTGGAGCGCGCCGGTGGCGAGGTCGAGGACGGCGATGTCCTGGATGGCGGCGGCGTCTTCGCCGGGGCGGGCGGCGGTGAGGTCGAACCAGGCGATGGCGTGGCGGCCGTCGGGGGCGAGGTCGAGGGCGTTGAAGTGGCCGGGGAGGTCGTGGGCGGTGAGGGTGTCGGCGCCGGCGGCGTGGCGGACGACGGTGAGGCGGTCGTCGCCGCGGGTGAGCACGACGGCGGTGTCTTCGCCGGGCACGGTGCGGACGACGTGGGGGTCGTCGCCGACCTCGATGACGGTGACGGCGAGGGTCTGGCCGTGGATGCGGGCGATGGCGTCGTTGTGGGGGAGGGTGATCCAGACGTGGTCGCGGCCGGCGGCGGGGGCGGCGGGGCTGAGGTCGATCTCGGCTTCGGGGGGGGCGGGGGCGCCGGCGTCGGCTTCGGGGGCGCCCCCGCCCTGGAAGACGCAGCGGCCGTCGAAGCAGGCGTAGCCGTCGGGGCAGTCGAGGGCGTCGAGGCAGCCGAGGCCGGCGTCCTGGTCGAAGCGGCCGGCGGGGCTGCCGTCGTCGCAGGCGGCGAGCAGGAGCGCGGCGAAGAGGAGGCGCTTCATTCGATCCTCCCGTTGAGCGCGAAGCCGGTGACGGTGGCGAGGGCGCCTTGGGCGTCGAGGTCGAGGAAGCTGATCCGGCCGGTGGGGTGGGTCTGGGTGACGAAGGCGCGGTCGATGGCGGGGAGGAGGCCGATGATCTCGGGGGGCGAGGGCAGGGTGCGGGTGCGGACGTTGAAGGCGCGGAGGTCGATGCGCTGGAGGGCGGAGACGCCGTCGGCGGCGAGGGCGAGGAGCGCGAGGTCGTCGTGGAAGACGAGGCCGGCGGGGGGCGCGGGGGTGGTCTCGAGCTTGGCGTAGGCGGTGTCGAGGTCGACGAGGCTGTAGCCGGCTGCGCGGGCGATGGGGTCGTCGGCGTCGGGGGCGGCTTCGTGGAGCACGACGGCGACGCGGCCGCGGGGGTCGACGGCGGCGCCGCGGGCGGCCTTGCGGAGCGGGAGGTAGACGATGGCGCCGCTCGCGGGGTCGAGGAGGGCGGCGAGGGTGCCTTCTTCGGCGGGGTCGGTGGTGGTGTAGAGCAAGGCGCGACGGCCGTCTTCGCCGACGGCGGCGGCGCCGAGGCGGGCGCCGGGGACGTCGATGAGGCGGGTGGCGGCGGGGTCGGCGAAGGGCACGATGGCGAGGCGGGCGGCGCTGCGGAGCATGACGAGCGCTTCGCGGTCGCCGGGGAGGAGGTCGAGGTCGGTGGGGGCGGCGCCGAGGGGGATGAAGCGGGGGATGCCTTCGGCGAGGCGGGTGATCGTGACGCCGGGCTCGGTGGGGTCGCGGCTGATGGCCCATTCGCCGTCGGTGGTGAGCGCGATCTCGCGGTCGGGGCCGCCGGTGAGGCCGGTCTGGACGGGGACGAGCGGGGCGGGGCCGCCGTCGAGCGCCTGGAGGTCGAGGCGGGAGACGCCGTCTTCGGTGACGACGAGCGCGTGGCCGGCGGCGAACTGGATGCGGCGGGGGCGGTAGCCGACGGCGGCGCCGGTGAGGTCGCCGGTGTCGAGGTCGAGCACGCTGACGTGCTGGAGCGCGCTGGCGTCTTCGCCGGGCTCGGCGCGGTCGAGGTCGAACCAGGCGAGCGCGTGGCGGCCGTCGGGGGAGAGCGCGAGGGCGTTGTGGTGGTGGGTGAGCTTCCAGAGGTCGACGCGGTCGGCGCCGTCTCGGTGGGTGACGCGGTAGAGCTCGTCGCTGCCGCGGGCGAGCACGATGACGGTGTCGGTGTCGGGCACGGCCTCGATGGCGATGGGGTCGTCGCCGAGCTCGACGAGGCCGATGGCGAGGGTCTCGGCGTCGATGCGAGCGACGGTGTCGGTGGCGGGGCTCGTCACCCAGACGTGACGGCGGCCGGCGGCGGGGTGGCTGTACGGTGCGAGCGGGATCTCGACCTCGGGGGCGCCGGGGTCTTCGGGGGGGGGCTCGGCGCCGGGGGCGCCTTGGAAGATGCAGCGGCCGTCGAAGCAGACGTCGGTGTCGGCGCAGTCGGCGTCGATGACGCAGCCGCCGCGGTCTTCGGCGCCGGCGGCGTCGGCGCCGTCGTCGGCGGCGCAGGCGGCGAGGGCGGCGGCGAGGGCGAGGGCGGCGAGGCGCGGGTTCATGGTGGCTCTCGGGTCGGCGGCGGCCGGTGTGCGGGCCGGTGTGCGGGCCGGTCAGCGGGCCGGTGTGCACGCGGCATACCACGAGCGGGGGGCGGTCGGCTGCCCCGATGCGGCGCCGGGTCGTGCGGGGGCGGGTGAGGGAGCGCTGACGAGGATGTCAGGGGGTGTGAACGGCGGTTCGCGGGCGCGAAGCCGGGCGTGGACGGGGCGGGAGGTCTCTCGGGAGGCCCGGGGAGGAGGAGGGGCGGCGGCCCCGGTCGGTGCCGGGCCGCCGGGTCGGTCAGCGGGGCGCGACCGGCTCGAGGTCGGGCGGGCTCCAGTCGCGGTAGTCGACGCCGCCGACGGGCTGACCATCGCCGTCCTCCCCGGCCTGCGAGCAGAAGTCGGGGTAGAGGACGTTGGGGGTCTCGTCGTCGGGGCCGTTCTGCACGCCGCTCGGGCCGTTGGTGTTGGGCGCGAGGCAGGCGTTGAGGACCTCGATCATGAAGCACTGCCGCTCGCCGTCGATGTAGTACTCGAGCGCCGCCGCGTTCTGGCCCGCCTCGATGAGGTTGAGGCCGATCTGCTGGACCTGGCGGGCGCGCACGGTGCTGGCGCGGTCGAAGCGGCCGCAGACGCTCTCGACGCGGAGGATCGAGAGCTCGATGCGGAACTTGACCGCGAGCACCAGGCAGTTCTGCCAGTTGCGGGTCCAGGCGCCGAGGCTCTGGGCCGCCAGCAGGCTCTCGGCGAGCTGCATCGCGTCGAGCCCGAGGCGGAGCGCCTCGATGTCGGTCACGCACCGCTCGCCTTCGGGGCAGGGGTTCTGAATCGAGAGCCCGACGAGCGCGAGGATGTTGTCGAGCGCGTCGATGGCCTGGTCGATCTCGTCACGGGCAGGGGCGACGTCGTTGATGGCGGCGCCCGCGTCGACATACGCCTGGAGGTCGGCGCGCAGGCCCCGCAGCGCGACGGTGAGGTCGGCGTTGGCGGCGAGCGCGGCGCGCGAGATCTCCTGCGGGGTGGCCCGCGACGGCACCGGGAAGCCCTGGTAGGCGTTGCAGGGGTCGATGGCGTCCGACAGCCAGTAGTAGGCGTCCATCGCGTCCGACATGAGGTCGTTGACGAGGAACGGCTCGGCGCGGCTGATCCGGGTCTCGTAGTTGGGGTCGTAGGCGTCGAGGGTGCCGAAGAGGTCTTCGATGGCCTCGATGTACTCGCCGGCGCGCTCGACGGACTCGGCCTTGACCGGCGGGATGTCGCCTTCGAGGATCGCCGTGCGCATGCGGGTCAGCTCGCGCAGCATCTGGCGCGACATGGCCCACAGCTCGAGGCGGAAGTCGATGCCGGCGATGCCGGCCGCCTGGGCAGGCACGATGCCGAGCATCATCTTGTCGACGGCGAGCAGCGTGTTGCCGCGGCGGTCGTAGCGCTCACCCCAGCGGCCGTCGCGGACCGCGTTGAACGCGCCGGTGAGCGACGCCCGGATCCCGGCGTCGTCGGGCCGGGGCAGGTTGCCGATCTTCTCGCCGGTCCACTCGATGAGCTGGTCGAGCGTGATCTCGGCGACGGTGACGGGCAGCACGACCTCGGTCTCCGAGTCGGCGTCGAAGACCGTGACGGTGATGTTGTAGTCACCGGCGTCCCGGAACTGGTGGGTGATCGTCGAGACGTTGGCGCCCGCGTACTCGGGGACGCCGTCGCCGTTGATGTCCCACTCGTAGCGGGTGATCGGATCGGCGGGCGAGCCGGCGGTGGCGCGCGCGGTGAAGCTCATCGGGCGGATCTCGTAGAGCGGGTCGGGCGGGTCGACGCCAGCGACGACGGGGTCGACGTCGCGGACCTCGATGCGCACCTCGGCGGTGCGGCAGTTGTCCTCGTCACACACGGTGAGGCGGGCGACGTAGGCGCCGTTGCGGGCGTAGGTGTGCCGCGGCTGGGTGAGGTTCGGGCCGCGCTGCTCGGGGCTGCCGTCGCCGAAGTCCCAGCGGTACTCCGAGATCGGATCGGCCGCGCTGCCGGGGCGGCTGCCGGTGCCGTCGAAGGTCAGCTCCGAGCCCTGGGGGACCACGTAGGGGCCGCCGGGGTTGGGGATGGGGCTGACGTCGTTGACGACGACGTTGAACTGCGTGTCGTCGACGGCGCCGAGGCTGTCGGTGACGCGCAGGGTGCCGCGGAACCGGCCGTTGTTGTTGGTGGGGTAGGCGACGACGGCGCCTTCGGCGTCGAAGTTGCCGTCACCGTTGAAGTCCCACTGGTAGCGCGCGATGCGGTCGGTGGCCTCGGGCGGCCGCGACTCGTGGCCGTCGACCTGGAGGCCGGCGCCTTCGTCGACGACGTAGGTCTCGGGGTCGTCGGGGTTGATGCGCGCGGCCGGGATGGGCACGGCCTCGGGCGGGGCGTTGACGATGAAGTTGCGGATCTGGTTGCGCGCGACGCCCTGGCAGTTCTGGACGCTGACGTTGAGGGTGTAGGCGCCGGCCTGGTTGATGAGCTGGTTCTCCGGGTAGGCCTGCGGCGCGCCGTTGTTGCGCGAGAGGCGGCCGGTGATGTCGTTGGCGCAGGCTTCGGGGCCGATGACGTCCCAGCTCATGCGGGCCTGCGAGACGAGCTGGCCTTCGTTGGCGCCGTTGATGGTGACCTCGACGGGGACCGCGAGGCGGTAGGTGCGCTCGGCGGTGCCGACGTTGCCGCAGTCGTCGGTGGCGGTGACCCGCAGCGTGCGCTGGCAGCCGTTCTCGACGCGCTCTTCGTTGACCGAGAGGGTGTTGTCGTAGACGTCCTGCGTCGTGATCGTCGGGTTGGGGACCCGGTCGGCCGCGAAGCAGACGCCCTCGCCGAGCTCGTTGCCGATGACGACGGTGGGCTCGGTGCGGTCGAAGGTGATCCGGCCGCCCGAGTCGATCCGGGCCTGGGCGTTGTTGGCGTCGACGAGGATCACCTCGATGAAGTGGCGGCCCTCGGGGACGAGACCGGGGTTGAGGTTGAGCGTGACGCGCTGGGGGCTGCCGTCGTTGGGCGTGTCGACCTGCTGGCTGCCGACCTGCTGGCCGGCGATGACGACGCGCACGTTGACGATGTCACCCTCGGGGTCGCTGACGTCGACGACGACCTGGAACGGGTTGTCGCCGATGCAGGTGCCGGCGTCGGCGCGGGGGCCGATGAAGACACCGGCGGGGGGCGCCTCGGCGAGCACGTTGATCTCGGTCTCGGCCGGGGGCGAGCAGGCCCCGGCGGTGTCGCAGACGATGAGGCGCACGGTCGAGACGACGTTGACCCGCCAGTTGGGGTTGACGTAGGCCGGGATGACCGCGCCGACGAGGTCGGCGGGGGCGTCGTCGGCGCCGTAGCGGCCGTCGTTGTCGGTGTCCCACTTGTAGACGACGAGCTGGTCGCAGGGCGCGTTGGGGTCGACCGAGCCGCGGCCGTCGAGGCGGACGGGCGCGAACGAGTTGCCGACCGGGCCGGTGACGTAGGGGCCGCCGGCGTTGGCGACGGGCGGGAGGTTCTGCACGTCGATGACGACGGTGACGTTGGTGGTCGCGACGCGGCCGGAGGCGTCGGTGATGCGGAGGCCGGCGCTGACGCGGATGTTGCCTTGCGCGTCGGGGAGCCCGACCGCCGGGCGGGTCACGCGGGGGCCCTGCGCGTCGTCGTACTGGCCGTCGCCGTCGAGGTCCCAGTCGTAGGCGACGATCGCGAAGCCCTGGTTGGCGGGGCCGTCGGTGAGGCTCTGCTCGCCGCTGAAGGTGACCTGGTTGCCGCAGCCGGTCCGGTTGGGGTTGGCGGTGGCGACCGCGGTCGGGCCGTTGACGACGCGGAGCGTGACGACGTTGGTCGTCTGCACGCCGAAGCGGTCGGTGACGACGAGGCGGATGTCGTAGTTGCCGGCGCGGTTGATGCCGAGCGCGACGAGGTCGGCCCAGGTCAGCTCGGGCTCTTCACCGGCGGCGTCGGGCTGGGCGTCGCCGTTGAGGAACCACTGGTAGCTGACGATGCGGTCGCCGCACGCGGCGTCGGGGTCGTTGCTGCCCGCGGCGCTGAGCGCGAGGTCGTCGCCGACCGCGATCGCGTAGGGGCCGACGACGCGGCCCTGGCCGTCGCGGTAGCCGCCGGCGACCGCGACCGGGGCGCGGTTGCCTTCGGTGATCGCGATGTCGACGCTGGTGCGGGCGGTGTTGCCGTTGCTGTCGACGACCTCGAGGCCGGCGCGGATCGGGCCGTCGAAGGTGAAGGCGGCGTAGCGGTTGGTCGCGACCGCGCCCTGCGCGTCGTCGTACTGCCCGTCGCCGTCGAAGTCCCAGCGGTAGCCGGCGATCTCGATGAGCGGGTGCGGGTGGTTCGAGCGGCTGCCGTCGAAGGTGATGCGGACGTCACAGCCGGCGGGGTTGGGGTTGACGACCGCGACCGCGGTGGGGTTGCGGGGGTGCACGGTGATGGTGGTGTCGTCGGTGTTGGTCTCGCCGCGGATGCCCTGCGCGCGGAGCGCGGGGGTGAGCGCCGAGTCGTCTTCGACCTCGAGGCGGACGTTGTAGGTGCCGACCGCGTTGATGCCGAAGCCGGCGAGGTCCTGCGCGGTGAGCTGCACCCGCGCCTCGGCGCCGTTGGCGTCGGCGTCTTCACGCACGACGTCGGCGCGGAAGCCGTCCTGCTGGCGGTAGGTCAGGTCCCACCGGAAGAAGCGGATGAAGTCGTCGTCGTCGGGGTCGAACGACTGCGAGCCGTCGAGGATGACGCCTTCGCCGAGCAGGATGTGGTAGGCGCGCTCGGGCGGATCGGTCGGATCGGCGTCGGCGGTCGGCGGCGTCGGGGGCACCCGCATGCGGACGCAGTAGCGGGTGGGGAGGCTCTGGCGCCCGGTCGAGTCGGTGACGCGGAGGCGCACGCAGTACTCGGGCAGGAGCTGGTTGACCCGCTGGTTGTCGGGCACGATCCGCTGGAAGTCGACGATCGGGCGGTCGAGCGTCTCGAACTGGCCGTCGTCGTCGAGATCCCAGTCGAAGCGCACGATCTGGACGCCCTGGACGGGCGAGCGGCTCTCGCGGCCGTCGAGCGCGGTGCGCACGATGCCGTTGCGGCGGTTGACCGAGGCGGGGTCGGGCGACTGCACGACGACCGCTTCGGGGCGGGCCTGGAGGAGCCGGACGCGGACGTCGGCGGTGCCGGTGAGGCCGAACTCGTCGGTGACCCGGAGGCGGATGACGTAGACGGGCTGGCCGGTGACCGGGTCGGCGGTGCGCAGACCGGCGGCGAGGAGCGCGTTCCAGGGGACGGTCGGGTTGGCGCCGGCGACGTCGACGCCGGCGTCGTTCCAGTCACCGTCGGCGTTGATGTCCCAGCGATACTCGACGATGGAGTCGCCGCAGTTGGCGTCGGGGTCGGCCGAGGTGCGGCCGTCGAGGACGAGCGGGTCGCCTTCGAGGACGGTGATGTCGTTCTGCGCGACGCGGGCGACGGGGTTGCGGTTGCCCTGGTTGACGTTGACCTGGAACGAGGTCTCGGCGGTGCGGCCGAGGTCGTCGGTGACGCGCAGGGTGACGTTGTAGAGGCCGAACTGGTCGTAGGCGTAGCGGAAGATCGCGCCGCTGCCTTCGAAGCCGGCGATGCCGTCGACGTTCCAGTCGTACTGCGCGATGGTGCGCTGCGGGTTGGGGTGGAAGCTCTGGTTGCCGTCGAAGGTGACGTTGACCCGGCACGCCGAGGGGTTGGGGTTGGCGCGGCCGACCGCGACGGGCTCGCGGGGGTAGATGGTCAGCGTGGTCTCGGCGGTGGCCGTCAGCCCCGCGGTGTCGCGGACCTGGATGCGGATCCGGTTGGGCTGCTGGCGGGGCAGGTTCTGGAGCGCGGCCCACAGCACGGTGGGGTTGCCGCCGTTGGCGTCGTCGAACTGGCCGTCGTTGTCGAGATCCCAGTTGATGGTGAGCCGGTCGCCGCAGCCGAGGTTGCCGTCGGTGCCGGCGCCCTGGAGCTCGAGCGCCTGGCCGACCTCGATGGCGTAGGGGCCGCCGTGGGCGGCGGCGGGCGGCACGTTGGCGGCGCGGTTGACGACGACGGTGACGGTGGTGGTGTTGCTCTGGCCGAGGTTGTCGAGGACCCGCAGCGTCGCGGTGAAGTTGCCGGTGCGCGGGTAGGTGTACTCGAAGGTGCCCGCGCCGCCGCCGGGGATGTTGGCGTCGGGCTGGCCGTTGTTGTCCCACCACAGGCCGTTGCTGGCGTCGACGTCCCACTGGTAGGCGACGATGCGGCTGTCGGCGTTGGGGTGGAACGAGTCGGAGTGGGTGAAGGTGACCCGGCCGTTCTGGCCGCCGGCGCAGCCCTCGGTGACGACCGGCGGCTGCACGGCCGCGATCGCGACGGGCTTGGGGTTGAAGATGGTCGGGGTGAGCACGAGGCCGCCCATCGGGCCGGCGAGGTGGCCGCCCGAGTAGGCGCAGGTGACCGAGTGGCGCTCGCAGTAGTCGTCCCAGATGCGACCGGTGAGGTCGTAGTTGGTCATCGGGTTGGCGGGGTCGGCGTGACGGTCCTGCGCGCGCAGGTAGTAGGTCTGGAACTCACGCGCCCAGTTGTGGTTGCCGACCTGGGTGATCTCGGGCTGGCCAGTGCGGAAGCCCTTCTGCAGCGAGTACATGGTGTACGTCATGCCGCAGCCGTCGACGTTGTAGACGGCGTTGGTGTTGCCGCAGAGGTAGTCGCCGTTGCGCCAGATGTCGTCGGGCCAGTGGTGGCCGGTGCTGCCGCTCTGGGTCCACGAGGCGGCGACGTAGGCGAGGTACTGGTTGTAGGCGAGGCGCAGGTTGCGGCGGCTGACCGGCTGGCCGCGGAACTGCGCGGTGACGTTGCCCTCGCCGTCGACGTTGACCGCGTCGTTGGGGAACGGGCGGGTGTTGTCGTTGACGTCCATGAGGTGCACGCCGAGCCAGCGCGCGGCGACGAGCGCGCCGCCGGTGAGCTTGAGGTCGCCGATGCCGCCGGTGCTGCGGTAGCCGGCGCCGCCGTCGGCGCGGATGTTGGCGAGCAGGTTCTGGGCGATGCGGTACTTGTGGCGGTTGTTGACGAAGACGCCGTAGGGGCCGCCGGCGATCTCGGCGCTCTCGAGGCCGATGTAGGCCCACTGGCTGGTCGAGGCGTCGCTGTAGTTGCAGTTCATCGCCTGGTTGCGGACGTCGTAGTACCAGCCGCCCATCGCGCAGGCGCCGTCGATCTGGGCGTAGCCGACGAGGTCGCTGGCCTGCTGGATGTACCACTCCCACTTCTGGCCGGCGCCGAGGTTGCCGCGCATCAGCGGGGTGCCGGCGAGCGCGGGCAGCACGGTCGCGACGCCGCCGAGGTTGAGGCCCATCTGGTAGACGTCCTGGCTGTTGCGGATCTCGGCGGCGCGGTTGTCGACGGTGCCGGCGATGCGGTTGCAGCGGCGCACCGAGAGGTCGGCGTTGTAGCCGCAGGTGTTGTCTTCTTCACCGGCCGCCATGCCGACGAAGTCGGAGGCGTCGATGACGAAGTTGGCGTAGCGCATCGTGGTCTCGGCGTACGGGTCGGCGTTCCACCGATCGCGGTTCGCCTCGACCCAGCCGGCGGGCAGGTTGTTGAAGCCGTTGGCGCCGGTGACCACCGAGGGCGGGTAGGCGGGCAGGTGACCGTTGACGGTCATGACCCACAGCGACAGCCCCGTCGCCTCGGCGTCGGCGGCGTAGGCGTACATCTGCTGGTTGGTCGAGCTGAAGGCGCGGCCGGTGCGGTGCAGGTACCACAGCGCCTCGTTGACCCCCATCGCGGTCATGATCTCGAGCTGTTCGTTGGTCCAGTTGCGGGGGTCGTTGCTCGGCGTGAAGTCGTAGACGAAGAGGCGGAAGGTGCCGAACTTCTCTTCGTTGGTGCAGAGGTTGCGCACCCGGACGTTGACGTTGAGCCGGGTGTCGCGGTCGACGGTGGGGACGACGTAGGTGCGGCCGGCGTCCCACACGACGGTCGTGCCGCCGAGGATCGAGACGTTGCGGTTGAAGTCGTCGTTGTAGTTGCCGTTGAGGTTGGTGTCCCAGGCCACGTTGTAGCCGGCGTTGCAGTTGGCGTTGCGGATGATCGCCTTGAGCGTGATCCGTGCGCCTTCGTGGGCCGGGTGTGGCAACGTCGGGTTGCGTTGAGAGTTGGGTACGATGACGACCCGGTTGGCTTCGTTTTCGACCTGAGACCAGGCCGATCCGGGCAACGCGGTCGCGGCCAGTGCACCCGCGACCAGCATGACCCTCCATCTACGATTCATGGTCACCCCCCGTCCGACGCGGCTCTCCGGGCGCGGATCGGACATTCAGACTGGTCTTCAGGCCGCGGCAGCGACACCGCGCACCTCTCCCCGCGATTCAGTGATGGTAGAGACTCTAATGAATACTGGATTTCAGTGCGAACACATTTCGACTCTTGTGAGTCTCTATCACGGCAAATCTTCGGAATCCCCCTGCTTTGGGGTACTTGTCCCCATTGCAGACCTCATATCTCTAGCATATCCGCTCGGGACAAGGGAATCAGGGCTCTGCTGCACGTCAAGATTCCGTCGCCCGTCGAGCGCGGCGCGACGCGGAGGGAGGCGGTCGGATGAAGGCGCCCGATGGGAGCGCGCGGGTGGTGCGGCCGGGGTTCAATCGGCGGGTGTACGCGGTGGTGCGGCAGGTGCCGGCGCAGCGGGTGACGACCTATGGGGACGTGGCGACGGTGCTCGGGTCGCCGCGGGTGGCGCGGCATGTGGGCTTCGCGCTCGCGGCGCTCGATGACGACGCGGTGCCGTGGCATCGGGTGATCAACGGCAAGGGGCGGATCAGTTTCAAGGGGGATGTGGCGCGGGGGGCGCTTCAGCGGGCGCTGCTTCAGGCGGAGGGGGTGGTCTTCGATGGGGAGGGGCGGGTGGATCTGAAGCGGTATCGGCATGCGTTCGCGCCGGACGCGGCGCCGCCGGTGGATGTGGAGGCGGTGGAGGCGGGCGGGGATGAGGGCGAGGTCAGGGGCGGGGGAGCGCGGCGGCGAGCTCGACGAGCGCCGCGGTGAGCGCGGTGGCGGCTTGGGGGTGGGCGGTCTTCCAGTCGCGGGCGAGGTAGAAGACGGCGTCGACGCTCTGGGTGTCGAGGTCGCGGTCGAGGAGCTTGGGCCAGCGGGCGGCGGTGATGGTGGAGGGGGCGAAGACCTGGCGCTTGTGGGGGCCGACGGGGCGGTGGAGGTCGCGGTCGACGACGGGGAGGAGGCGGAGGTCGGGGTGGTCGCGGTCGGCGCGGGTGAGGCGGGCGCTCTGGATGCCGCTGACGAAGAAGAGGCAGGCGGGCTCGGTGTTGGCGGCGAGGCGGGCGAGCGCGGCGTCGCTGTCTTCGAATTCGACGACGGGGAGCGCGGCGTAGCGGGGCGCGAGGAGGCCGAAGAGGCGCCAGGTGGCGTGGGATCCCGAGGTGGCGGGGCGGAGGTAGACGCGGTCGGTCGCGGGGTCGAGCGCGGTGAGGGTGGTGGCGCGGACGCGGGCGTTGCAGAGCAGGTAGACGTGCTCGGGGTAGAGGCTGACGACCCGGTCGGCTTCGAGGGCTTCGTCGGGGCGGGCGAGGATGTGGAGCGCGCCGAGGTCTTCCTGGGCGATGACGGCGTCGCAGGCGCGGGCGGGGCCGCTCATGCGGGCGAGGCCTTCGGCGGAGCCGGCGCCGGCGACGAGCGAGAGCTCGATCGTGCCGGCGAGCGCGGTCTCGAGGCTCTTGCCGAGGCGGTGGTGGAGGCCGCCTTCGCGGCCGGTGCAGAGGCGCAGCTCGGGCGCGGGGGCGATGGTGGGCGCGGCGGGCGCGGGCACGGTGATGAGCGCGGTGAGCGCGAGGGCGAGCCCGGTGGCGAGGCGGGGGGTCATGCCGGCTCCTGTCGTCCGCCCCGGCTGCGCGCGAGCGCGTCGACGAGGCCGGGGATGGTGTACTCGGTCGCCATGACCGCGACGCGGAGGCCGTGGGCGCGCGCGGTGTCGGCGGTGATGGGTCCGATGCACGCGGCGCCGATGCGGGCGCGGACGCGTTCGAAGGTGGGGTCGTCGAAGAGGGCGCGGAAGTGCTGGACGGTGGAGGAGGAGGTGAAGGTGACGAGGTCGACGTCGCCGTCGGCGATGCGGGCGAGCGCTTGGGCGTCGACGGGCGGGGGCACGGTGCGGTAGGCGGCGAGCACGTCGACGGTGGCGCCGTGGGCGCGGAGGGTGTCGGGCAGGATCTCGCGGGCGATCTCGGCGCGGGGGATGAGGATGCGCTGGCCGGCGACGCCGTCTTCGAGGAGCGCTTCGATGAGGGCTTCGGCGACGAACTGGTGGGGGACCTGGTCGGCGACGAGGCCGCGGTCGCGGAGGCGGCGGGCGGTGGCGGGGCCGATGCAGGCGATGCGGGCGGCGCCGAAGGCGCGGGGGTCGCGGCCGGCGGCGTAGAGGGCGTCGAGGAAGGCGTCGACGCCGTTGGCGCTGGTGAAGATGACGCGGTCGTAGGTCGCGAGCTGGTCGATGGCGTGGCGCATGGGCGCGGGGTCGCCGGGTTCGAAGGCGATGGTGGGGAGCGCGATGATCTCGGCGCCGAGCTCGGCGAGGCGGTGGGCGAGCGCGCCTTGCTGGCCCTGGCTGCGGGTGATGGCGACGCGGGTCTTGTAGAGGGGGCGCTGTTCGTACCAGCCGATGCGGTCGCGGAGCGCGACGACCTCGCCGACGAGGATGGTCAGGGGGGCTTCGAGGCCGGCGGCTTCGGCGGCGGCGGCGCAGCCTTCGAGGGTGCTGACGACGGTCTCCTGGTCGGGGCGGCTGGCCCAGCGGATGAGCGCGACGGGGGTCTCTTTGCGTTTGCCGGCGGCGATGAGGCCGGCGGCGACGGCGGCGAGCTTCTGGGCGCCCATGTAGAAGGCGACGGTGCTCATGCGGGCGAGCGCGGGGTAGTCGACGCCGTCGGTGGCGTCGCCGTCGGCGGCGCGGTGGCCGGTGACGAAGGCGAGGGTCGATCCGTAGCCGCGGTGGGTGACGGGGATGCCGGCGAAGGCGGCGCCGGCGATGGCGGCGGTGACGCCGGGCACGACTTCGAAGGGGACGCCGGCGTGGACGAGCGCTTCGGCTTCTTCGCCGCCGCGGCCGAAGACGAAGGGGTCGCCGCCTTTGAGGCGGACGACGATCTGGCCGCGTTGCGCGCGTTCGACGAGCGCGGCGTTGATGGCGGCCTGCTTCATGCGGTCGGGGGGGGCGCCGACGGGGACGCGCTCGGCGGCGGGGGGGAGGTGGTCGAGGAGCTCGGGGTTGACGAGGTAGTCGTAGAGCACGGCGTCGGCGCGGGCGAGGAGGTCGCGGCCGCGGAGGGTGAGGAGGCCGGGGTCCCAGGGGCCGGCGCCGACGAGGTAGACGAAGCCGGGGGCGGGCATCAGTGGCGGTTCCGGAGCGCGGTGAGGATCTTCTGGCCGCCGTCGTCGAGGACGCGGGCGGCGATGTCGGCGCCGAGGGTGTCGGGGTCGGTGCCGGTGGCGGTGTGTACGATCATCTCGCTGCCGTCGGGGTCGCCGACGAAGGCGCGGAGGCGGTAGCGGCCGAGGTCGTGGGTGGCGGTGGCGCCGACGGGGACGCGGCAGTCGCCTTCGACGGCGCGGAGGAAGGCGCGCTCGGCGCGGGTGCAGGCCGCCGTGGGGGGGTGGTCGATGGCGGCGAGGAGGTCGCGGACGCGGGTGTCGTCGGCGCGGCACTCGACGGCGAGCGCGCCCTGGCCGACGGCGGGGATCCACTGCTCGGGGTTCAGGGGGAGGAAGTCGACGTCTTTGTGCTGCTCGGGGAGGCCGAGGCGGATGACGCCGGCCATGGCGAGGATGACGATGTCCATGCGGCGGTCGCCGGCTTCGTGGAGGCGGCCGAGGCGGGTCTGGACGTTGCCGCGGATGGCGTCGAGCTCGGCGTCGGGCCAGCGGCGGCGGGTGAGGCACTGGCGGCGGAGGCTGGCGGTGCCGATGCGGCGGGCGGCGGTGAGGTCTTCGCCGGGGCGGCTGAGGAGGCAGTCGCGGACGTCGGCGCGCGCGGGGATGGCGCCGAGCACGAGGCCGGGGGGGAGCGCGGTGGGCATGTCCTTGAGGCTGTGGACCGCGATGTCGATGGCGTCTTCGGCGAGGCCGATCTCGAGCTCTTTGGTGAAGAGGCCCTTGCCGCCGATCTCGGCGAGGGGGCGGTCGAGGATGTGGTCGCCGGTGGTCTTGTAGAGGACGCGCTCGGTCTCGAGGGCGTCGCCGTGCGCTTCGCGGAGGAGGGCGGCGACGTGGTCGGCCTGCCACAGCGCGAGGGCCGAGCCGCGGGTGCCGATCCGGATCTTCATCGGGGCTCCTGTTCGTCGGGGTCGGGGACGGCGTGTTCGTGGGTGTCGTGGGCGTCGAGGCCGTAGAGGAGCTGGACGAGGTCGACGATCTCGTCGACGCGTTCGCCGCGGGCGGCCTGGCGGAGCGCGAGGGTGACGTCGTGGAGCATCTTGTTGACGATGCCGTCGGCGAGGATCTCGACGGCCTTCTGCTGCTTGGGGTCGAGGCCGACGAGGCGGCGGCGGGCGCGGGCGAGCTCGGCTCGTTTGGCGTCTTCGGCCTTCTTGCGGAGCGCGACGATGGTGGGCTTGACGCGGAGGGTGGCGAGCTCGTGTACGAAGCGGTGGGCTTCTTCGGCGACGATGCGCTCGGCGATCTCGGCTTCGCGGCGGCGGGCGGCGAGGTTCTCGTCGGCGATGCCGGTGAGGTCGTCGACGTCGTAGACGTAGACGTTCTCGAGGCCGTTGAGCGCGGGGTCGACGTTGCGGGGGACGGCGATGTCGATGAAGAAGATGGGGCGGTACTTCCGGGCGCGGAGCGCCTTCTTCATCATCTTGCGGTCGATGAGGTAGCCGCGGGCGCCGGTGGAGGTGATGACGATGTCGGCTTCGACGAGGAGCCTCGGGAGCTCGTCGAGGTCGCGGGGGTGGCCGCCGAGCGCGGCGGCGACCTTCTGGGCGCGTTCGAGGGTGCGGTTGGCGACGAGGAGCTCGCGGACGCCGGCCTGGCAGAGGTGGCGGGCGGCGAGCTCTCCCATCTTGCCGGCGCCGATGAGGACGGCGGTGTTGTCGTCGAGGTCGGCGAAGATCTGGCGGGCGAGGTCGACGGCGACGGAGCTGATGGAGACGACGCTGCGGCCGATGCCGGTCTCGGTGCGGACGCGCTTGGCGACGGCGAAGGCGCGCTCGACGGCGCGGTTGAGCGCGGGGCCGGTGAGGCCGGCGGTGCGGCTCTGGTCGAAGGCGGTCTTGAGCTGGCCGAGGATCTGGGGTTCGCCGACGACGAGGCTGTCGAGGCTGGCGGCGACGCGGAAGAGGTGGGCGATGGCGGCTTCGTCGTGGTGGGTGTAGAGGTGGCGGGCGAGGACGCGGGGGCGGGCGTTGCCGACGCGGGCGAGCATGTCGGTGAGCGCTTCGGTGGGCGCCTGGGCGCCTTCGAAGGCGGCGTAGAGCTCGACGCGGTTGCAGGTGGAGACGACGAAGGACTCGGTGGCGCCGGCGGCGCGGGCGGCTTCGGCGGTGGTGGAGAGCTTGTCTTCGGGGATCGCGAAGTGCTCTCGGATCTGGACGGGGGCGGTCTTGTGCGAGAGCCCCAACACCAGGAGCTGCATCACACGGCCCCCAGCGAGTACTGCGCGACGACGAGCATGGTCGCGACGAGGCCGACGGCGGTGAGGATCGCGGCGCGGTTGCCGCGCCAGCCGGCGGTGAGGCGGGCCTGGAGGACGGCGCCGTAGATGAGCCAGGAGATGGCGGCGAAGATGTAGGCGAGCTTGATTTCGAAGGTGTCCTGGCGGACGGCCTGCGCGCTGCCGAGGAGGAGGGCGATGGTGTAGAACGGGAACCCGATGATGATGCTGCGCAGCGAGAGGCGGTCGAGCACGTCGAGCGGGGGGAGGCGGCGGCGGAGCGTGCTGTGGGCCTTCTGCTTCAGCATGCGGGCCTGGATGAGGTAGACGAGCGAGACGGCGGTGGCGAACGCGAACCCGGTGACGCCGATGAAGGCGAGGCCGATGTGGACGCGGAGGATCCAGGCGGCGACGGGGCCGGTGACGAGCTCGTGGTAGGGGTGGGCGGCGATGAGCGCGAAGTGGGCGAGCACGGTGGCGAGCGCGGTGACGAAGCTGCCGAGCGCGGTGATGGGGTAGTGGCGCTGGAGCATGAGGTAGACGGCGCCGAGGCTGAAGGCGGAGACCGAGAGCCACATGCGGGTGCCGCCGGTGAAGCCGGATTCGAAGGCCCACCAGCCGATGAGGGCGGCCTGGTAGAGGAGCGTGGCGCGCAGGAGCCAGACCGCGAGCTGAGCGGCGACGGGCCGCGCGGTCCACAGCGAGGCGAGGTAGGCGATGGTGGTGGCGGCGTAGGCGCCTACGCCGATGGCGAAGAGGGTGTTCACCCGGGTGTACCCCGCGGTCCGGGTCGATCAGTGCGCGAGCGACCGTTCGATTACACCCGGCGCCGGGCGATCATTCAGCGACCGGGGATCGGCACCCTACTCCGCATCAGAGGGCTTCGTCGACCAGCTTGCGCAGCTTGGCGGCGGCGTTGGGGGGGAAGCCGAGCATCTCGCTCTGCACCTTGCCGCCCTTGAAGACCTTGATCGCGGGGATGCCGCGCACGCCGAACTGCGCGGCGATCTGGGGGTTCTTGTCGACGTCGATCTTGGCGACCTTGACCTTGCCGGCGTAGTCGGCGCCGAGCTGCTCGACGATGGGCGCGATCGAGCGGCAGGGGCCACACCAGGGGGCCCAGAAGTCGACGAGGACCGGGATGTCGCTGTCGAGGACCTCGCGCTGGAAGTCGGACTGGTTGACGTTGATGTAGCTGGCCATCGGGCTTCTCCCAAGCAGCGGGCGGTCGGGGCGGTCTCTGCCGCCGAAGAGACCAAACGATGCCCTCAGAAGACCGTGCGTCGCAGGTTGATGTTGAGCAACAGCCCCATGGCGGCCATGACGGTGAGGACCGACGTGCCGCCGTAGCTGAGGAGCGGGAGGGTGACGCCGGTGACGGGGAGCAGGTTGAGGACCATGCCGATGTTCATCGAGACGTGCCAGAAGATGAGCGCGCCGACGCCGACGGCGACGTGGCCGCCGAACTTGTCGCGGGCCATGGCGGCGCTGCGGAGCGCGGCGAGGATGAGGAGGAGGTAGAGCAGGAGCACGGCGCCGGCGCCGACGAAGCCGTGCTCTTCGGCGAGGTGGGCGAAGACGAAGTCGGTGTGGTTCTCGGGCAAAAACCCGCCGGCGACCTGGGTGCCGTCCTGCATGCCCTTGCCGAGCAGGCCGCCGCTGCCGACCGCGACGCGGGCCTGGCGGGCGTGCCAGCCGGTGCCGAGCGCGTCGCTCTGGCCGTCGACGAGGGTGAGGATGCGGTCCTTCTGGTAGTCGTGGAGCACGAACTTCCACGCGAGCGGGGCGGCGATGACGGCGAAGACGACGACGGTGATGAGGGCGCGGCGCTCGAAGCGCTCGTAGCTGAGCATCGAGCCGCCGATGAAGAGCAGCATGAGCGTGTGGCCGAGGTCGGGCTCCTGGAGGATGAGGAACATCGGGACCCCGAGGAGGAGGCCGACGGGGATGAGGTCGCGGAGGGTGTAGCCGCCGGGGCGGGGCACGCGCTGGAACCAGCTCGCGAGGGTGAGGATGACGGCGAGCTTGGCGAGCTCGGAGGGCTGGAAGCCGACGAAGCCGAGGTCGATCCAGCGCTTGGAGCCGTTGACCTCCTTGCCGATGACGAGCACGAGCATGAGCGCGAAGACGACGCCGCCATAGAACACCGGCGCGAAGCGCTGGAGGTCGCGGTAGTCGATGATCGCGACGATGGTCATCACGCCGATGCCGAGCAGGAGCCAGTAGAGGTGGCGGAGGTAGATGGCGGTGCCGGTGGCCATCGAGGTGGAGTAGAGGTTGAGCACGCTCATGGCGCCGAGCGCGAGGACGAGCCCGACGACGGCCCAGTCGATGCGGCCGGCGGCCGCTGCGACACCACGACTCATGGAATCTGGGAAGCCCCGCTCAACGCTCGCGGCGCGCGCGGTGGCGGTGGTCGACGGCGGCGGTGGTTTCGAAGATCGGCTCGATGCGCTGGTGGTACGCCTCGATGATCTCGCGGGCGACGGGCGCGGCGTCCTTGCCGCCGCTGCCGCCGTGCTCGAGGAAGACGACGACGACGAGCTTGGGGCTCTCGTAGGGGGCGAACGCGGCGAACCAGGCGTGGTCGCGGTCGCGGAAGCGCTTGACGTTCTGGCTGAGGTGGCCGCGCACGATCTTGCGGACCTGCGCGGTGCCGGTCTTGCCGGCGATGCGGCCGCCGACGACGGCGGCGAGGTGGCCGGTGGCGAGCTTCTCGTCGTTGACGGCGCGCTCGAGCGAGTGGTTGACGGCGGCGAGGTGGCCTTCGGTGGCCTGGAGGCTGCCGCGGCTCCGGGGCGGGAAGGCGGTGACGGTCTCGCCGTCCTGGGTGGTGATGCGGTCGACGACGCGGGCTTCGTAGACGGTGCCGCCGTTGGCGAGCGCGGCGTAGGCGGTGGCCATCTGCACCGGGCTGGTGCGCACCGCGCCCTGGCCGATGGCGGTGGAGAGCGCGAGGCCGTGCTGGAAGCCGCCGCGGGTGTGCTTCTCGTGGAAGTCGCGGGTGGGGACCTCGCCGGCCGATTCGCCGTTGATGTCGAGGCCGGGCTTCTCGCCGAAGCCGAAGCGGCGGGCGTAGACGGCGAGGGTGTCGATGCCGAGCTGCTCGCCGAGGCGGTAGAAGTAGACGTCGGCGGAGGCGGCCATGGCGCCGTCGAGGTCGACCTGCCCGTGGCCCGAGCGCTTGTGGCAGTGGAAGACGCGGTTGCCGTACTCGTAGGCGCCGGGGCTGTCGATGGGCTCGTCGGGGTCGAGGATGCCTTCTTCGAGGGCGGCGATGGCGGTGACGACCTTGTACACCGAGCCGGGGAAGTAGGCGTGCACCGCCTTGTCGAGCATCGGGTTGTAGGGGTTCTCGTCGATGGCCTGCTTGGCCTCGCGGGTGAGGCGGCCGGACCATTCGTTGGGGTCGAAGGCGGGCTTGCTGACGATGCCGAGGATCGAGCCGTCGCGGGGGTCCATCACGACGGCGGCGCCGGATTCGTACTGGGCGAGCGCGTCGATGAGGATGCGCTGGACCTCGATGTCGACGGTGAGGCGGAGGTCGTGGCCGCGGCGAGGCGGGCGGCGGGTGACCATGTCGTGCAGCGCCGAGACGGACCAGCCGCCCTCCTGGCGGGCGCCGCGGGCGTCGACGGCGTAGCGTTCGTAGCCGTTGTGGCCGGCGAGCACGTCTTCGAAGCGGCGCTCGAGGCCGAAGCGGCCGAGCATGGAGTCGGCCGTGTAGCGGTCGCCCTGGGCGGTGATCTCTTCGGGGCGGGGCTTGCCGAGGTAGCCGACGAGGTGGGCGCCGATGGGGCCTTCGGGGTACTCGCGCTGGTAGTGCACGCGGATGGAGATGCCGTCGACGCGGGCGCGGAGGGCTTCGGCGAGCGCGACGCGCTGGCGGTCGATGTCGCGGGCGACGCGGACGGCGCGGTAGCGCCACATGCCGCGGGGCTCTTCGACCTGCTCGCGGAGGCGGACGGCGTCGAGCTCGTCGAGGTCGATGACCTGGCGGAGACCGTCGATGAGGGCGTCGATGTCTTCGACCTGGGCGGGGGTGACGTAGAGGTCGAACGAGGGGCGGTTGACGGCGAGGACCTTGCCGTTGCGGTCGTAGATGGTGCCGCGGTCGGCGGGGAGCATGACGGTGCGGACGTAGTTGCGGGTCGAGGCGGCCTGGAGGTCGTCGCCTTCGACGACCTGGAGCCAGGCGAGGCGCCCGATCAACACGACGAAGACCCCGATCGCCGCGATCATCAGCCGGCGCGCCCGATGGCGGTAACCGACGATGCTCGAATCGAGGTAGACGTCCGACATGTGGTCCTGCGGCGTGTCGGGGGGCCGCCGGGACCCACCCGAGGAAAACGGGTGCCAAGCTAGCAGAACGGTTCACCGAGGCCAACCGTCGAGTGGCGGCTGCGTGTCGGATCGTGGCGGAGGCGAGGCGCTACAAGAGATCGCCGTCGGGGCGACGGGTGAACAGTCCGTCGAGGCGGTCGAGGACGGGGAAGAGGATCGGGGCGGCGATGGCGACGACGGCGACGCGGGGCACGAGGAGGTCGCCGATGCGGGCGGCGAGGGTGGTGTCGCCGAGGAGGAGGCGGCTGATGAGCGCGAGCAGGAAGAGGCCGACGAAGCCGCCGGCGAGGCCCATGAGGACGTTGCCGACGACGCCGTGGAAGCGGACCTGGTCGGCGAGGATCGCGGCGGCATAGAAGAGGAGCAGCGCGTGCAGCATGTGCACGCCGAGGGGGCTGCCGGCGAAGCCGTCGGCGAGGGCGCCGAGGATCGCGGCGACGATCGCGCCGCCGACGAGCGATCGGTGGGCGCCGATCCAGATGAGGACGACGGTGAGGAGGTCGGGCGCCCAGGTGTCGGCGGCGAACGCGGTGCGGAGGAGGACCTCGGCGCAGAGCGCGAGGAGGCCGTAGACGAGCGGGAGCAGGATGGTCACGGTCGGGTCTCGCCTTGGGCTTCGGGCGGCGGCTCGGGGCGCGCCTCTTCGAAGCGGGTGCCGTCGGGGCTGAGGCCGGTGGGGCCGAGCACGATGAAGACCTCTTCGAGCGCGCCGAGGTCGACGAGCGGGCGGACGCGGGCGTTCTGGAACGGGCCGGACTCGGCCTGGCCGGCTTCGGGGCTGACCTCGCCGACGACGAGGCCGCCGGGGTAGCGGCCGTCGTCGCCGGTGGTCAGGACGCGCTCGCCGGCGACGGCCTTGACGGAGCGTTCGAGGTATTCGAGGCGGGCGGCGTAGCGCTCGGGTTCGCCGGTGCCGACGGCGACGCCGCGGGCGCGGCTGGTCTCGAGGACGACGTCGATGGCGCTGCGGGGGTCGGTGACGAGGAGGACCTCGGCGCGGTCGCCGGTGAGGCTGCGGATCTGGCCGACGACGCCGCCGGGGGCGATGACGGGCTGGCCTTCTTCGAGGCGGGAGGGGTCGTCGACGTCGATCTCGAGGCGCATGACGCGGAAGAACGGGCTGTTGCTGCGGGCGACGACGCGGGCGGCTTGCAGGCGGAGGTCCTTGCGGCGGTCGGCGAGGTCGAGGAGGCGGCGGAGGCGCTCGTTCTCGGCGAGCAGGTCGGCGGTGCGGGCGGCCTGCTCCTGCAGGTCGCGCACGCGCTCGCGGAGGGTGGTGTTCTCTTCGCGGACGCCGCGGAGCGCGAGGTAGTCCTCCCAGAGCGTGTGGATGGAGCTGCCGGCCGCGGTGAGGCCGCTCTGGATGGGGGCGGTGATCGCGACGACGATGGCGCCGATGGGGCCGGGGTGGGGGCCGCGGCGGTCGAGGAAGAGGAAGACGAGGCTGAGGCCGAGGAGGAGGGCGCCGGTGATGATCGCGCGGCGGGGAGACGCGCCGGGCGGGGTGCTCACGGGCGGTGCGCGGTCACGCCTCGACCGCGACGCTCTTGAGGAGGCCGAGCTCGTCGAGCGCCTTGCCGCAGCCGAGCACGACCGCCGAGAGCGGGTCGTCGGCGATCATGACCGGCAGGCCGGTCTCTTCGCGGAGGAGCATGTCGAGGCCGCCGAGGAGCGCGCCGCCGCCGGAGAGCACGATGCCCTTGTCGACGATGTCGGCCGAGAGCTCGGGCGGGGTGCGCTCGAGCGCGCTGCGGACCGCCTCGACGATCGCGTTGACCGGCTCCTGGAGCGCTTCGCGGATCTCGTCGGAGGTGACGGTGATGGTCTTGGGCAGCCCGGCGACGAGGTCGCGGCCCTTGACCTCCATGGTGCGGGTCTCGCCGGTGTCGAAGCAGTTGCCGACGTGGATCTTGATCTTCTCGGCGGTCGGGTCGCCGACGAGCATGTTGTACTTGCGCTTCATGTGCTGGACGATCGCCTCGTCCATCTTGTCGCCGCCGACGCGGACGGAGCGCGAGTAGACGATGCCCGAGAGGCTGATGACCGCGACCTCGGTGGTGCCGCCGCCGATGTCGACGATCATGTTGCCGCTCGGCTCGGTGATCGGCAGCCCGGCGCCGATCGCGGCGGCGATGGGCTCTTCGATCAGGTAGACCTCGCGGGCGCCGGCGATCTGGGCCGACTCGCGCACGGCGCGCTTCTCGACCTCGGTGATGCCGAACGGGACGCCGATGATGACGCGGGGCTTGACGAGGGTGCTGCGCTGGTGGGCCCGCTGGATGAAGTGGCGGATCATCGCCTCGGTGACGTCGAAGTCGGCGATGACGCCGTCCTTCATCGGGCGGATGGCGACGATGCTGCCGGGGGTGCGGCCGAGCATCTCCTTGGCCTCGCGGCCGACGGCGAGGACGCGGCGGACGCCGCGGGGGTCCTTCTTGACGGCGACCACCGAGGGCTCGCAGCTCACGATGCCCTTGCCGCGCGCGTAGATGAGGGTGTTGGCCGTGCCGAGGTCGATCGCGAGATCGTTGGAGAACATCCCGTAGATGTAATCGAACAACATACGGTCGGCGCCTCGGGCGAGGTGGGTGAGTCGGGGGAGTCTATAACAAAGCGGGTCCGGGTCGGCAAGGCGGAATGGTCGCAGCGCGTCAGTCGCTCGCTGCTGATCGACGCCGGGGGCGGGCGGGGTTCATGGTTGACCGTCGGCGGCCCCTGCCCTAATGTGTCGCGTTCCGCGGCCGGGGCGTTCTGCGCCGGGCGCCTTCGCCTCGACTCGACGGTTGTCCTCCATGCTCACCGAACTCCGCGAGAAGTCCCAGAGTTTCGGCATCTACGTCCTCTTCGGGATGCTCATCGTCGTCTTCATCTTCTTCTTCGGGCCGCAGTCGGAAGGCTGTCAGCCCGGGGGGGGCGCCACGCTCGATCTCAACTCCTGGGCGGTCGAGGTCGGCGGCGAGGAGATCAGCCAGCGCGAGGTCGAGATCTCGGTGCGGCGGCAGGCGCTGTACGATCCCGACTTCGACGCCGACGAGGCGGGGCTCGCGCTGCTGCGGCGGCAGACGGCGATGCAGATCGCCGAGCAGGCGGTGATCGCGCAGAAGGCCCGCAAGATGGGGCTCGCGATCGGCGAGGACGCGCTGTCGCGCTACATCATCAGCGAAGACAACCCCGACTTTCCCCTCTTCACCAACGCGGACGGGCGCTTCGACCGCGAGCAGTACCGGAGCCGGCTGACGCAGTCGCTCGGCGCGACGAGCGACGCCTACCGGCGCGCGAAGGAGCGCGAGGTGCTCGCCGAGCGCTACCTGTCGTTCCTCGCCGATCAGGTGCAGGTGAGCGAGCCGGAGGTGCGGGCGGCGTTCGAGCGGGCGCGGCGGACGTGGAACCTCGAGTACGTGGTGATCGATCCGGCCGAGTACGCGGCGGCGGCCGAGCCGGACGCGGCGGCGGGCGCGGCGTACGCGCAGGCGAACGCGGAGAAGGTCGCGGCCTACTACGAGACGAACAAGGCCGAGTACGATCGGGACACCGAGGTCAAGATCCGGCGGGTGCTGATCCGCAAGCCGAAGGAGGGCGGTGAGGCGGCGGTGGCCGAGGCGAAGCAGAAGGCCGACGACCTGCGGACGCAGGCGATGGCCGAGGGCGCCGACTTCGAGGCGATCGCGCGGGAGCACTCGGAGGGCTACTACAAGAGCTTCGGCGGCGACATGGGCTGGCAGAGCAAGGAGAACACCTCGGAGGCGGACTACGCGGTGTACTCGAAGCTGGCGGCGGGGCAGGTCTCGGAGGTGGTCGAGTCGCCGATCGGGTTCTGGTTCGTCAAGGCGGACGAGGTCAAGCCGGCGGTGAAGAAGAGCCTCGACGAGGTGCGCGACGCGATCGGCGCGATCCTGGTGCGCGAGGACGCGCGGATGAAGGCGGCGCGGGTGAAGGCGGACGAGGTGCTGGCGCGGGTGAAGGGCGGGGCGTCGCTGGAAGCGGCGATGCCGGCCCCGGCGCCGCCGGCGGCGCCCGAGGCGCCGGCGGTCGAGGAGGGCGGCGAGGGCAGCGCGGTCGAAGGTGAGGCGGCGGTCGAGGGCGGCGCGGCGGGTGAGGGCGGCGAGGCGGCGGGCGAGGCGGCGCCGGCGGCGTCGCCGGTGCAGACGACCGGGCCGTTCAGCGCCGATCGGCCGCAGTGGGACCGCATCCCCGGGATCGGCAAGAGCGCGGCGCTCGCGACGAAGCTCGATGATCTGACGGCGGAGAAGCCGCTGGTCGAGGAGCCGGTCGAGGTGGAGGGCAAGCTGTACATCGTGCGGCTCAAGGAGCGGACCGAGGCGGACGACGCGGCCTATGCGCAGGAGAAGGAGACCTTCGCGCGGCGGCTGCGGGACCAGCGGGCGGCGCAGCTCCTCGGGAACTGGCAGGCGGTGCTCTTCGGGCCGGTGCGGCAGCGGGAGGTGTTCCGGCGGTTCAGCGGGGGCGCGCTGCTGGGGTTGATCGAGGACGCCGACATCGAGCTGAACGCCGACGCCTATCCGCCGGTGGCGGCGGCGCCGGGTACGCCGGCGCCGGTCGGGCTGCCCTGATCGGGTGGTTCGGTGGGCGGCCGCCCGGCCGTCCGGGTCACTCCCCTCCCCTCTCTCGGCCGGTCGATGCGGTGCCCGCGCGGGTCGGATGACCCGCGCGATCGATCAGGCGACCTGGGTCCAGCCCTTCTTGACGTTGGCGGCGAGCATCTCCTCGGCGATCTGCTCGGCGAGGTCGAAGGTCGGCGCGAGGCGCACCTCGCGCTGGAGCGGGTCCTTGCGGCCGGGGCTGTAGTCGGTGAAGTGGATGACGAACGCGGGGTAGCTCGGGTCGATGTCGGCCTTGTTGGTGCGCCACTGCACGAGCTTGCGCACGGCGGTGCCGCCCTTGCCCTTCTTGACGTAGACCTCGCGGCGCATGATCTCGGCGCGGGGGAGGTCGACCTCTTCGGCGTGCTTGTCGAGGTCGTCGACGGAGACGCGCTCGGTGAGCTGGGCGATGCGGACGTCGACGGCGTCGAAGCTCTTGTCGGGGCGGTCGCGCACGAAGACGGGGTGGAGGATGCTGACGCCGGGCATGGGGCGGGTGGCGTGGTAGGTGCCGTCGCGCCACTCGAAGACCATGCGCTTGATCGGCTCGCCGTCGGCTTCTTCGGCGAGGATGTCGGTGACCTTGACCTCGATGACGAGCTCGGGGCGGACGAAGCGGTAGAGCGCGCCGTCGTGGCTGGCGTGGCGGAAGTCGGCGGTGGTGGTGAGCGGGGCGAGGCGGGCGAAGAGGGCTTCGCGGGTCTCGGTCGCCATGTTGCCGCAGCTCCCGATGAGCTGGAGCTGGCCGTCTTCGCGCATCATCGCGAGCGCGAGGGAGCGGATCCGGCCGGGTTCTTCGACGCGCTCGGTGTAGCCGACGATGACGGCGTCGAGGGTGAAGATGGGCTTGAGCTTGTAGATCCGCCCGTCGGGTCGGCGCAGGACGAGGCCCTCGGCCTTGTCGGTGGCGACGAGCTCGTCGTACATGCGGCGGATGGCCTCGGGGCCTTCGATGGTCTCGGTCTTGATGACCTGCACCCGCTTGCCGCCGGCGAAGAGGCGGCGCAGCGTCTCGAGGCGCTCGCCGTAGTCGCCGCCGGGCTCGGGGCTCTGCGCGTCGCCGCCGTCGAGCAGATCGAAGGGCATGTAGCCGACGCGGGCGACCTCGGCGGCGGCCTCACCGCCGAGCGCGGCGGCGAGGTCGTCGTGGCGGGGGCGGCCGCCTTTGCGGATCGCGAAGAGCTCGCCGACGATGAGGACGGGGCCGGCGACGCGGGGCGGGACGAGCTTGCGGATCTCGTCGAGGACGGGGATCTCGCCATAGAGGACGCGGCCCTTGGGGTTGGCGAACCAGACGTCGTCGCCGTCGACGACGAGGTACCACAGCTCGCCGTCGATCTTGGGCTGCGCCCAGACCTCGCCGTAGGGCGAGCGGGTCTCGATCTCTTCGCTGTTCATCGCGCGGTAGCGCTTGGCGACGACGCGCTTGAAGCCGCGGAGCCGGGCGGCGAGGTCGGGGTCGGTGACGCTGCCGGCGGGCGCCTGGAAGCCTTTGCCGAGCGGGCGCGCGCGGCTCTGGTCGACGTTCTTCACTGGTTCCTCCCGCCGTGCTCGCGAGGCCGCCCTGCGGGCGGGATCTCCGCTGCGTCGTCGCGCGCTGCGCTCGGGCTCACTTCTCCACCTCCCCGTCGGGCCGCTTGAGCTCCATGTTGCTGAGGTGCAGCAAGAGCTTGTAGCGCTCGCCGTCGACGCGGCCTTCGAGGAAGCCGCGGTAGGGCGAGCCGTTGGTCTGGAACACGAGCGGTTCGCGGCCGCGGTCGCCGGCGCCGAGCATCATCAGCGCGTCGTCGGCGGCGAGGCTCTTGGCCATCTCGTAGAGGTAGTCATAGGTGACGCCGTCGACGTGGCGGATCTGGACGGTGCGGCGGAAGACGAAGCGGCGCACGACCTCGCGGCGCGGCATCTTGCGGCCGGTCCAGCGGATCGGCTTGTCCTCGGCGTTGATGTTGGCCTCGATGTCCTCGGGCGCGCGGCGGAGCTTCTCCTGGCCGTCGGGGCCGAGGATGACCTCGACGACGCGGGGCGCGGCGTAGAGCACGTCGCCGGCGGCGCTGAGGTAGATGCGGTCGGTGCCTTCGACGCGGCGGCCGACCTGTTCGAGGTCGATCTCGGGGTCGCCGGCGATGAGGGCCTCGGCGTAGTCCTCGCCGTGGGCGGCGGTGAGGCGGTCGTGCAGGCCGTTCTCGGTGCAGGCGAGGTAGCGGCTGAAGCGCACCGCGCGGTCGGGCAGGCCGGGGCGGGTGCCGCTGGGGGTCCGCAGCCCCTCCATGCTCACCGTCGCGTCACGGCCGCCGGCGTTGGTCAGGTGGATCTTGCGCATCGCCGCCTCCTCAGAACATCTCGAAGTCGAGGTCATCGTCGTCTTCGTCTTCGTCTTCGAAGACGTCGACGACGGGGCGGGCGAGCTCGCACCAGTCGCTCTCGGCGGGCTGGCCGACGAGCGCGAAGACCCCGCCGGGGTTGGCGACGAGGAACGCGCTCTGCAGGTTGGTGCCCGCGCGGTAGTTGAACGCGAAGCGGAAGATCTCACCCCGGTCGAGCGCGGCCTTGAGCTCGGGGTCGACCTCTTCGGCGTCGAGCGCATAGACGCCGGTGATCTGGCTGTCGAGCACCGCGCTCGGGTCGACGGCTTCGAGCGGCACCGGCACGCCGAGGGTCGAGTCGTGCTTCTCGGCGACCTGCCCGTCGGCGGTGAGGCTCTGCAGCTCGGCCTGCGGGATCCAGATGCCGTCGTCGTCGAAGTACGCCTGGGCGGTCATGCCCGAGCGCAGCACGAGGCTGCCGTCGGCGGTCAGCTCGGCGCGTTCGCACGCCTGGTCTTGCGGGTCGAGGGGGATGCGGCGGCGCTGGCCGTACAGCTTGATGCGGTCGACCTTGCCGAGGCCGAACCGCGACTGCCGGCCGCCGCGTTCGAGGATGAGCTCGCGGGCCATCGTGGAGTCCTCCGGGTGCGGGGCTTGGGGTTCAGCGGGCTTCGTCGATGACGAGCTGCGCTTTCTCCTGCGCGATGCCGAAGGCGTCGCGAGCGCGGTGAGCACGGCGCTCTCGGGGAGGCCGAGCTGGAGGTCGGCGGTGGCGAGCGCGGTGGCCATGCGGAAGACGACGGCGCGGGCGGCCGGGTCGGGGAGCCGGGCGGCGGCGGAGCGGGCGAAGGTGGCGATGTCGGCGCCGCTCGCCTTCTCGGCGCGCTCGCGGGCGGCTTCGACGTGGGCCTCGACGACGCCGGCCTTGCCGTCCATGGCGGGGAGCTTGTCGAGCAGCTCGGCGAGCTCCATGCGCTCCATCACGCTGGCGCGGCCGTCGGCGTACATCACGAGCAACAGCACCTCGACGACGGCGCGGATCTGCTCGGCGTCGAGCCCGGCGAGGGCCTTGTCGGTGCCGTAGGTGTCGGCGAAGGTGTTCCATGCACCCATTGCTGCGTCTCCTCTGCGTAGGGGTCCCGGGCACCATAGCCGAGCCGGGGCCGCGGTGCTACGGTCTGCGGTCGCCGCGCGGGTGGGAACACGGGGCCGCGCGTGCGACCGAAGAGTCGACGGCGACCGGGGGGAGGCGGTTATACTCATGACGGATGATTACAGCATGTGCTGAGAGCCGGAGGCGCAGGATGCCGGGGGACGATTCGGACGACCTGATGAACTGGATCGTCGCCGGTGTCTCGGGCAACGCGGCGGACGCGAACGGTGAGGGGGCGGACTCGTCGGCGTCGCTGTCGCCGGATCTCGACGCGCCGAGCGCGGTGTGCGGGCTCGCGGTGGGGTCGCTCTTCGAGGTGGTGCGGGCGCACGAGGCGCTGCGGGGGCGGTGGCGGGTGGTGAAGATCGATCGGGGGCCGCGGGGCACGCCGCGGGTGTGGGCGCGGCAGCCGGCGTCGACGGACTATCTGCCGCTGACCGAGCCGCAGATCGAGGACGCGCTTCAGCATGGGTGGCTGTTGATCGTGCGCAAGCGGGCGTCGTCGAAGGCGCCGCCGCGTCCGGGGTGAGGGGGCGTGGCTTGACACGGGCGCGGGGGTCGGGCGAAGACTCGCGGTCTCGTCTGACACCGGAGAGCAGAGCGATGGCGAAGCGGTATCTCTCGGGGATCCAGCCCTCGGGGCAGCTCCACCTCGGCAACTACTTCGGCGCGATCCGGGCGCATATCGAGCGGCAGGACAACGCCTTCTACTTCATCGCCGACTATCACGCGCTGACGACGACGCACGACGCGGCGGCGCTGCGGCGGTACACGCACGAGGTGGCGGCGACCTATCTGGCGCTCGGGCTCGATCCGGCGCGGGCGACGCTGTGGCGGCAGTCGGACGTGCCGGAGGTGCAGGAGCTCGCCTGGCTGCTCGCGACGGTGACGGGGATGGGGCTGCTCGAGCGGGCGCACTCGTTCAAGGACAAGCGGGAGCGCGGGATCCAGCCGTCGGTGGGGCTGTTCTACTATCCGGTGCTGATGGCGGCCGACATCCTCGCGTTCGACAGCGACGTGGTGCCGGTGGGCAAGGATCAGGTGCAGCACCTCGAGATGACCCGGGACATGGCGCAGTCCTACAACGCGGTGTACGGCGAGGTGCTGCGGCTGCCGTCGTTCGAGCTCGGGGTGCCGGAGGTGGTGCCGGGGGTCGATGGCGCGAAGATGTCGAAGAGCTATGACAATCACATCCCGATCTTCGCGCGGGGCAAGGCGCTCAAGCAGCGGGTGATGGCGATCAAGACCGACTCGACGCCGATGGAGGCGCCGAAGGATCCCGAGACGTGCACGGTGTTCGCGCTGTATCGGCTGTTCGCCGACGCCGATCAGCAGGCGGCGATGCGGGCGAAGTACGCGGGCGGGAACTATGGCTACGGGCACGCGAAGCTGGAGCTGCTCGAGCTGATCGAGTTGCGCTTCGGCGAGGCGCGGGCGCGGTTCGAGGAGTTGATGGCGCACCCGGAGCGGGTGGACGCGATCCTGCGCGCGGGCGCGGAGCGGGCGCGGCCGGTGGCGCGCGCGGTGCTCGATCGGGCGCGGCGGGCGTGTGGCTTGTCGTGAGGCACCGGACGCGACAGGTCGGTCACGCCGAGGGCGCGTCCGAGTGGACGGCTCGTCTGCTGACGGTGCCTGGACGATGAGCCCGGGAAGGGCTACCGGGCGCGGTAGGTGATGCGGCCGCGGGTCAGGTCGTAGGGCGACAACTCAACGGTGACCTTGTCGCCGGGCAGGATGCGGATGAAGTACTTGCGCATCTTGCCCGAGACGTGAGCGAGCACCTTGTGGCCGTTGGGCAGCTCGACGCGAAACATCGCGTTGGGCAGGGGCTCGATCACGGTTCCCTCGAAGGAGGGGGCTTCTTCTTTGGCCAACTGTCGGACTCCGTAACACTTTTCAGATCGCGTCGCCGAGGCTGTGGCGAGCACGGCGCGCATAGTGCAGTCAACGGGCGGGTTTTGGCAACCCTCTCGCCGTGAAGCGTTTTCGGCACCGGCGCTTTTTGTTCCTGGGATGCCGGGCGTTACCGGGGCGTCACGCGAAGGCGCTGTGGCCGGTCAGCGCGCGGCCGATGGCGAGGGTGTGGACCTCGTGGGTGCCTTCGTAGGTGTAGACGCTCTCGAGGTTGGCCATGTGCCGCATGATCGGATACTCGGCCATGATGCCATTGCCGCCGAGGATGCCGCGGGCGAGGCGCGCGATCCAGAGCGCGGCGCCGACGTTCTCGCGCTTGCCGAGGCTGACCTGGATGGGGGTGAGGCGGCCGGCTTCCTTGAGCGCGGCGAGGTGGGCGGCGAGGAGGTGGCCCTTGACGATGGCTGCGCCCATGTCGACGAGCTTCTGCTGGGTGAGCTGGAAGCCGGCGATGGGTCGGCCGAACTGGGTGCGTTCGCGGGCGTAGGCGAGCGCGGTGTCATGGCAGCACATCGCGGCGCCGAGGGCGCCCCAGGCGATGCCATAGCGGGCCTGGGTGAGGCAGGAGAGCGGTCCCTTGAGGCCGGTGACGCCGGGGAGCAGGTTGGCGTCGGGGATCTCGCAGCCTTCGAGCACGATCTCGCCGGTCCACGACGCGCGGAGGCTCATCTTGTCGCGCATCTTGGGGGTGGTGAAGCCTTTGGTGCCGCGCTCGACGAGGAAGCCGCGGATGCTCTCGGCCTCGCCGTCGTCGACCTTGGCCCAGACGACGGCGAGGCCGGCGATGGGGGCGTTGGTGATCCACATCTTGGCGCCGTCGAGCACATAGCCGCCGTCGATCTTGCGGGCGCGGGTGCGCATGGAGCCGGGGTCGGAGCCGCTGTCGGGCTCGGTGAGGCCGAAGCAGCCGATGAGCTCGCCGGTGGCCATGCGGGGGAGGTAGCGCTGCTTCTGCTCTTCGGTGCCGAAGCGCCAGATGGGGTACATGCAGAGCGCGCCTTGCACGCTGGCGAAGCTGCGCAGGCCGGAGTCGACGTACTCGAGCTCGCGCATGATGAGGCCGTAGGCGGTGGCGTCGAGGCCGGCGCAGCCGTAGCCCTGGAGGTTGGCGCCGAGCACGCCGAGCTGGCCGATGGCGGGGATGAGGTCGTCGGGGAAGGTCTCGTCGCGGTAGCAGGCGGTGATACGGGGTTCGAAGACCTCGCGGGCGAAGGCGCGCACGGTGTCGCGGATCATGCGCTGCTCCTCGGTCCAGAGGGTCTCGATGGCGAAGGTGTCGAGGAGCGGCTTGGGTGCGGTCACGGCGTCTCCAGGGCTTCGAGCACGGTGGTGGCGACCATCTCGGTGAGGATGGCGTAGAGGGCTTCGCCTTCGGATGCGGTGGCGGCGGCGGGGTCGCCGGTGTAGGCGTCGGTCATGCCGAGGGCGCGGAAGCCGGGGCGGTCGGCGGTCTTGTGCGCGGCGAGGCTGATGTCGAGCGGGGGGAGCGCGGCGGCGGCGTCGCGGTCGACGAGCGCGGGGGCGGCGGCGAGGACGAGGGAGCCTTCGTAGCGGCCGGCGTGGCAGGCGCCGCTGCGGAATTCGTCGCCGAGGCGGGCGCCCCAGCGGCGGCTGATGACGCGGGGGGCGCTGATCCGGTGGGGGCCGTGGGCGGCGGCGAGGCGGGCGGCGGCGGCGGTGATGGCGTCGAGGTGGGCGGGTTCGAGGTGGTGGTTGATGAGGCAGACGTGGTCGGCGCCGTCGTGGAGGTGGCGGGCGGCGGCGGCTTCGATGATGGCGACGAGCGCGGGGGCGGGGATGGAGATGGCGCCGGTGAAGCCGTCGGCGTAGTCGGTGACGCCGTAGGGGAGCGGGGGGGCGACGAGCGCGGTGACGCCGGCTTCGCGGAGGCGGCGGGCGGCGGCGAGGGCGTTGTGCTCGGCGAGGAGGGTGTCGGTGGCGAGCGGGAGGTGGGGGCCGTGGGGCTCGGTGCTGCCGAGGGGCCAGAGCACGGCGGTGCGGCCGGGCGCGGCGTAGAGGGCGCGGAGGCGGTGGCTGCTGAGCTCGGCGAGGTGGAGGGGGAGGTCGGTCATCGGCTCAGTCTCGGGGGAGCGCGTGTTTGTCGACCTTGCCGCGGTCGTTGCGGGGGAGCGCGTCGACGAAGACGATCTCGCGGGGGTACTTGTAGCGGGCGAGGCGGGTCTTGACCCAGTCCTGGAGGCGGGCGGCGAGCGCGGTTGATGCGGGTTCGCGGCTCTGGACGAAGGCGCGGGTGAGGGTGAGGCCGTCGCGTTCGACGCCGACGACGGCGGCTTCGATGACGGCGGGGTGGGTGGTGAGGCAGTGCTCGATCTCGATGGGGCTGATCCATTGGCCGCCGACCTTGAGGAGCGCGTCGGCGCGGCCGGCGAACCAGTAGTAGCCGGCGTCGTCCTGGCGGAAGAGGTCGCCGGTGCGGCACCAGTGGCCGTGGAAGGTGCGCCAGGACTTGTCGCGGTCGAGCCAGTAGCCTTGGGCGACGCTGTCGCCGCGGACCCAGAGCACGCCGGTCTCACCGAGGGGGACGGGCTCGGCGCCGGGGCCGTCGGCGTCCTGGGGGAGGATGCGGAGCTCGTAGCCGTCGACCGGGCGACCGAGGGCGCCGGGTTTGACGTCGCCGGGGCGGTTGCTGAGGTAGATGTGGAACATCTCGGCGCTGCCGATGCCGTCGTAGACGGGCACGGTGAAGCGGTCGAGCCAGCGGTCGAGGAGCGCGGGGGGGAGCGCTTCGCCGGCGGAGAGGGACCAGCGGAGCGTGCCGAGGTCGACGTCTTCTTCACTTTCGAGGAGCCGGGCCATGAGCGTGGGCACGTTGGTCAGCCCGGTGGCGCGGTAGTGGCGCACGGCCCAGGCGATGCGCTCGGCCGTGGGCTTCTCGCTGAAGAGCGCGGCGCAGGCGCCGACGGCGAAGGGGAACATGAGGTTGGTGCCGGTGGCGTAGCCGAAGAAGAGGCGGGGCACGCTGACGGTGACGTCGTCTTCGTGATAGCCGATGGTGCCCTTGGCGTAGACCTCGGTGTTGAAGGCGAAGTCGCGGTGGCTGTGCATGGCGGCCTTGGGGCGGCCGGTGCTGCCGGAGGTGAAGAGCCAGATCGCGGGGGCATCGCGGTGGGTGGGGTGCGGGTCTTCGGGCTTGGTGGCGGCGAGGTGGCGGTGGAGGCAGCGGTCGTCGTCGAGCGGCGCCTCGGGGTCGTCGAAGGTGGCGGCGTCGGGCACGAGCAGCATGGCAGGGCGGGCGCCGGGGGTGTCGCTCCAGTGGGCGTCGAGGGCGGCGGCGACGGCGGGGGTGGTGACGACGAGGTGGGGGCGGACGTAGTCGATGACCTCGGCGAGCGCGTCGGGGCGGGTGAGCGGGTTGCCCATCGCGACGACGGCGCCGGCGCCGAGGACGCCGAAGAAGACCCAGGCGAAGGGGGGCACGTCGGGGAGCACGATGTAGACGCGCTCCTCGGGGCGGAGGCCGGCGGCGCGGAAGACGGCGATGGCGCGGCGGGTGCGGTCGGCGACCTCGGCGTAGGTCCAGGCGCGGTCGCCGAAGCGGAGCGCGGTGCGGTCGCCGCGGCCTTCACGGAGGCGGTCGAAGAGGTAGTAGTCGGCGAGGTTGAGCCGCTCGGGCAGGGTGGGGCTCTCGGTCATGGCTCCCTCCGTCGGCTCTCGGCGCCGGTGCCCGGTGGTCGTACGACGGCGGGCCGTTCGGCGTCAACCGCGCGGGGGTGCTGCCGTTTGACAGGGCGGGGTGGCGGTGCGAGATTCCGAGGCGACCCGGCCCCCGGCGGAGAGGAAACCCCCGATGGAGTTCAACTGCCCGGCGTGTGAGACGCCGCATGCCTTCCCCGACGATCAGATCCCGGACACCGGGATCGTGGTCGCCTGCACCCATTGCAGCTTTCACATCACGCTCGATCCCGATGGGGTGCGGGGCGAGGACAACACCGAGGCGATCCAGATGCCGTCGGGCGGGCAGGCGGCGGCGCCGGCGCCCGAGCCGCCGAAGCCGTCGGGGCGGGACTCGGGGTTCGGGGTGACGCCGCTGCCGGGGCCGCTGCCGGGCGGGGCGCCGCAGGTGGCGCCCGGGGCCGCAGCCGGGGCCGCAGGTGGCGCCGGGGCCGCAGCCGATGGGCAGGCGATGGGCGGGCTGGCCGCAGCCGGGTCCGCAGCCGGGCCCGCAGCCGGGGTGCAGCCGGCGCCGAGGCCGGGTCCGCAGCCGGCGGCGGGGCCGTCGCCGGCGGCCGATCCGGCGCTGGACGTGACGGGCGCGCTGCGGCAGGAGGATCTGCCGCCGCCGCCGTCGAACCGGCCGTCCCGCTCGGGGCGGCTGTCGTCGGCGATGGGCGCGGCGACGAAGGTGCTCGAAGACGCGACGGGCGAGCCGATGGCGGCCGAGACCGAGACGCCCGCCGGGCTCAACTACCCCGGCTTCGCGCCGGGGAGCGGCGACGGCTGGAGCTGGCGTGATCTGCCGCGGGCGTTCATGGGGCTGCTCGACACCCGGCGGGTGGTCTTCACGACCGCGGGGCTGTGGGCGGCGATGGTGGTCTTCGGGCTGGTGAAGTGGCTCGGTGGCTGGCTCGGGACCAAGGTGGCGCTGCTCGGCACGATCCTCGATGTGGTCGCGTGGGCGGCGCTGGTCGCGATCTTCGCGCTGGTGACGGCGGTGATGTCGTTCGTCTGTCATCAGGTGGTGATCGAGCGGCGGCCGTCGTCGATCAAGGCGGGGATCCAGTTCGTGCAGGCGTGGTTCAAGAGCGTGGTGGGCACGCCGCTGATGTTCGCGGGCGTGATCGGGGCGGCGGTGCTGGTGATGGCGGTGCTGGCGTTCATCGGGCGGGTGCCGTTCGTGGGGCCGATCGTGTGGGGCCTGACGGCGCCGGTGAGCGCGGTGCTGCTGGCGGCGAGCGGGCTGGTCGCGGTGGCGCTGGTGTACGCGCTGCCGCTGTACGTGCCGGTGATCTACAACGAGAAGACGGGGCCGGCCGAGACGCTCAAGCGGCTGGCGGGGCTGTTCCGGGCGCACGGGCTGCGGCTGGTGGGCTACCTGCTGATGTCGGCGGTGACGATCGGGTTCGCGCTGTTCGTGACGGTGATGCCGGCGCTGTACCTGGGGCGGCTGTTCGGCGATGGGGTGGTGCCGCAGGCGATGGGCGCGAACTTCGGCGGGGTGGTGCTGGAGGCGCCGGCGGTGTTCCGGGCGAACATCGTGATGCTGGCGACGCCGACCGGCGCGGGTGAGACGGGCTTCGGCCACACGCTCGGCGGGCTGTTCGCCGGGATCGGGACCGCGGTGCTGCCGGCGCTGGTGCTGGCGCTGGTGGTGCTGGTGCACTACACGGCGGGCTGCATCATCTACGGGATCGTCACCGGGCGCCGTAAGGTCTAGCCGCGCTCGATGGGCGGGGCAGAGCGATCGCTACACCGCCCGTGAGCGCGCATCGCGCGCGAACCGATCGCCGAGCGCAGCGCAGGCGTCCGGCCAGAGCCGGACGGGTCGGAGCGAGGAGGAGGGCGCAGCGCGCAGCGCGAGCACCGACGACGTGGCGCAGACCCGCCCGCAGCGGCGCAGCCGCGGAGGGCGCCGGAGCGAGCACGGCTAGACTGAAAGCGGGGGTTGGATGAGCCAGCCGCGCTCGGTGGCCATCTCGGCGAGTTCCTCGTCGCCGCCCTTGTCGATGAAGAGGCAGGTGTCGTCGCAGTTCTCGAACAACTCCACGTCGTTGCGCGAGTCGCCGGCGACGAGGACGGGGCTGCGGCCGACGAGGTCGAGGAACATCTCGAGCTTGCCCTCGCCGACCGGCGACGGCTCGATGATCCGGTCGGTGTAGCGGCCGCCCTGCGATTGCAGCTCGACGCCGAGGACGCGCTCCTCCGGGAAGCCGATCCGGCGGGCGAGCGCCTTGACGATGTAGGCGTTGCTCGCCGACACGATCCAGGTCTGGAAGCCCTGTGATTCGAGGGCGCCGATCAGCTCGACCATCTCGTGGTAGACGCGGATCCCGCTGGGGATGACCATGCCGGCGAAGGGCGGGCCGGGGGGGACGTCCTCCTGCGCGAGCGGGCGGTCGAGCTCGTAGTCGAGGACCTCTTCGCAGAGATCGGCGACGGTGCGCTCGTGCTGGCCGCGGAGCATCTTGACGGCGAACGAGTAGGCGGCGTCGTGGCCCTCGGTCTCGAGGAGGGTGTGGTAGACGCCGAGCATGCCGGCGCGGTAGCGGCGGTAGGCCGCCGTGTCGCGGACCTCGGAGTCGGCGCGGCCGGCGACGGCCTTGTAGGCGGCGTTGAGCGCGTCGCGACCGAGGCGCTCGGGGACGAGGTGCTGCCAGAAACCCCGGTCGGTGTTGAGCTTTCGCCGGGTGATCATGTACCGCATCATCGCCTCGCCCACGTCGTGGTGGATGAGGGTGTTGTCGCAGTCGAAGACGGCGAGCGGCGGCTTCTCGGCGTCGTAGCCGGCGCTGTGCTGGCCGTGGCGGTCGATCATGGCGAGGAGCGCGCGGTGGACCTCGGGCCGCCACGCGCCGAGCGGGAGCAGGCTCGATTCCTCGGCCTCGACCGGGGCCGGTCCTTCCGGGTTTTCGATCATGGGGGTGTCGTCCGTCTGGGAGTGGGGCATCAGCGTCGGCGCCGGAGGCCGGGCAGAAGCAGGAAGGGGAGCAGCAGGAGGGCGGGCCAGCCGCGGGTGAGGCCGGGCGCGGCGAGGCAGCCGCTCGCGCCGCCGCCGCCGCCCTCGTCGGCCTCGGCGTCGCTGTCGGCGCCGCCGTCGAGGTCGCCGGGGTCGCCGCCCATGTCGGCGGGGTCGCCGCCCATGTCGGCGGGGGTGCCGCCCATGTCGACGTCGACGCCCATGTCGGGCTCGACGCCGCAGCCGAAGCCGGTGACGGCGTGCTCGGGCGAGACGGCGCCGCCGGCGTCGGCGCGCAGCGGGAGGAAGGCGAGGTTGCCCTGCAGCACGATCGGCAGCGGGCGGCCATGGATCCGGGTGAGGAAGCCGGCGCCGGTGTCGGCGATGAGCGCGGAGAGCTCGGCGTCGGCGAAGGTGTCGGCGCCGACCGGCTGCGCGGCCTCGACGGCGAACGCCTGGCTCTGCCGGGTGCCGAGGTAGCCGGCGAAGACCTCGTCGTAGTTGGTCTCGGTCGGGGTGACGAAGCGGATCTCGCCGTAGTCGAGCTCGCGGGTCTGGAACGGGGTGGTCGTGCGGCCCTGGTCGAGCAGCCACAGCACGAGGTCGGGCGCGCTGGCGCCGGCCGAGGTGGCGAGCATGCGCAGCCCGAGCCGGATGTCACCGGTGTGGGGGTAGCGGATCGCGACGATGGGGTCGACGCGGTTGACCCCGAGCATCGCGGTGTCGATCCGCACCGCGGCCATCATGAAGTTCTGGTCGCCGACCGCGCGGATGGCGGCCCGAAGGGGCTCGTCGGCGGGGATGCCGACGCTGTCGAGGTAGGCTTCGACGTCGCCTTCGAAGATCTCGGTCGCGGTGAAGTAGCGGGTCGGCAGCGCCATGGCGGGCGCGGGGCCGAACTGCTCGATCTGGGGCACGGTGTGGCGCATGCCGGTGGGCACGCCCTCGCACTCGCCGGTGAAGGTGGGATCGGTCGCGGCGGCGAGCTCGTCGAGGCCGGCTTGACCGAAGGCCTCGGTGCGGGCGGTGATCTCGCCGCCCATCATGACCGAGTTGGGGATCGGGAAGAGCCAGACCGCCGTCGCCGGGGTGCCGGTGTAGCGGATCTGGGCGACGATGCGGAGCTCGTCGTCGCCGCGGGCGACGAGGGCGCGGGCGGCGGTGATGGTGCCGGGGCCGTCGGGGGTGACGAGGCCGCCGTACGCGGCCGCTTCTCCGCTCGCGAGCAGGCAGAGCGCCGCGAACACGGCGTTGAGCCCTCGTCCCTTGACCTCGTACACGCGCCGTTCGGCCCTCATCGCCGCCTCCGCCGGGGAGTCGCCCCGCTCATCCGATTCGTCGGAACGTAAGCCGCCCGTCGCGCCGAAGTCAACCGGGGGTGTCGACGCGCGGGGTCACTCTCCGATGGGGGTGAGGCGGCGCAGGTAGAGGTCGTCGGTGGCGCGGTCGATCCAGACGAGGAGCCCTGGGGCGAGCGCGAGGCCGTCGGGGGTGATCTCGCCGCTGGCGATGGCGCGCTCGGTGCCGGTGCCGAGGTCGAGGAGGCGGACGGTGGGGGGGCGGGTGCCCTCGTCGATCCAGGCGAGGCGGTCGCCGGCGAGGCGGGGCGCGCGCTGGGGGCCGGGGCGCGACGCGGCGAAGAAGCCGTTGGGGCGGCCGCTGCCGGCGGGTACGACCCAGACGGCGGCGCGCTCGCCTTCGATGGCCCAGGCCATCCAGCCGCCGCTGCGCACGGGCGGGGCGGGGCGGCCGAGCATCGAGGCGGGCGCGTCGATGACGCCGAAGCGGGCGCCGGGGGCGTCGCCGAGGTTGGCGAGCACGACGGCGGGCGCGCCGCTCGTCCAGGTGCGCACGAGCATCCGGCCGTCGCGGGGCGGGGTGGGGTCGGAGGCGGCCTCGGGGAAGAGCTGACGGGCGGCGTCGTCGCCGGGGCCGCGGCCGAGGACGAACGGGTTGTCGCCGGGCACGGTGTGCCAGTAGACCGCCTCCTCGCCGACGGCGGGGCGGCCGAGCGCGCCGAGCGGGGCCCAGACGCGCGGGGGCTCGGGGCCGAGCGCGACCCACAGCTCGGCCTCGCAGCGCTCGGGGCCGTCGTCGGGGGTCTGGCAGCCGCCGGGGCCGAGCTCGAGCCACGCGAGCCCGAGCGGGCCGCACGCCGGGCGGGTGACCTGCGCGTCGGCCGGGCGCAGCGCGTCGAAGGTGAACCCGTCGGCGCTCGCGGTCGCGACGACGAGCGCGCCGTCTTCGACGAACGCGATCCGGCCGTCGGGGCAGATCACCGGCTCGCTCGGCGCCCCGAGGCGCTCGGGGATCCGGCACCCCTCGTCGACGAGGCCGTCGCAGTCGTCGTCGGCCGCGTTGCACAGCTCGTCGGGCCGCGGCGGCGCGGCGCTCTGGCCGGGCGCGGTGCTGCACGCGACGCGGGTCGGATCGTCGATCGCGCACTCGAGCTTGCCGGGCGCGCCGCAGGCCTCGCAGTCGTCGGCGAGGCCGCTGTAGCCCTCGTCGACGAGGCCGTCGCAGTCGCCGTCGCGGCCGTCGCAGCGCTGCTCGCCGAGCGGGTTTGCGGCCGCGTCGGCGTCGTCGCAGTCGGTGATCGGGGCGTAGCGCGGATCGGCGCAGTCGGCGGGGAAGCAGTCGCCGTCGTCGTCCCGGCAGGCGCCGTCGGCGACGAGCGGGCGGACGAGGTCGCAGCGGGCGTCGCGGTCGTCGAGGCAGATCCCGTCGAAGGGGAGCGCGCAGGGGCCGGCGTCGGGCGGCTGGGCGCCGAGGTCGTCGCTCGCGTCGATGGGGGGCCGGCCGCCGTCCTGCGCGTCGACCGCGCCGATGTCGGCGCCGTCTTCGGCCGCGCAGGCCACGCCGAGCGCGACGACGAGCGCGACGAGGCCCCACCGCACGCGGCGCTCACTCTTCGAGGCGTTCATAACGCAGGCTCCAGAGGTCTTGCAGGTTGCCCTTGTCGGCCCAGAGCACATAGCGGCCCGAGAGCGCCGGTCGCCGCGCGTCGCCCTCCTGCCCGACGAGGCGCAGCGCGAGGCGGTCGAGGTCGACGAGGTCGAGGTCGAAGAGCGGGTTGCGGCCGGGCAGGTAGGTCACCACCGCCGCGCGGTGACCGCGGGCGACGAGCTCGACCGGGTTGCCGTCGAGCCCGACCGGGCCGAGCGCGGCCGGCTCGGCGCCCGCCACCCGGAAGCGCCAGCGCCAGATCAGGTTGTTGCGGCCGTCTTCGCTCGCTTGCAGCCACACGACGCCGTCGTCGGTCGCGTGCAGCCGCGTCTCCTCGCCGATCTCGCGCGCGAGGAGCCGCTCGCGGCGGGGCGCGCCGTCGTCGCAGGTCTCGCCGACGACGACGAGCCGCGGCCGGCGGCTGCCGAGGCGCTGCTCGAACCACGCCGTCCACCCCGGACCGGCCGCGACGCCCCACTGGCGGCGGTCGGGCTGGCCGCACTCGCTGTACTCGTCGACGCCGTCGAGGTGCACCACGACCCCGTCGACGCCGCCGGTGCCGCGCGCGATGAAGGCGGTCCGCCCCGGCGCGCGCACCGGCTCGCGCTGGCGGGCGAGGCCGGGCACGACGAAGAGCCCCTCGCCGGTGCGCAGGTCGACCCGCCAGATGTTGTCGGGCATGCCCGGCTCGCCGGGGTTGGGCCGCGGCAGCGCGACCTGGTCGCCGTCGGCGGCGAAGCGGCCGCCGATCGGCATCGGGAGTTGGCCTTCGGCCTCGCCGTCGCCGTCGGCGTCCCAGGCGAAGACGAGCTCGTCGTCGCGCTCTGCCGTCCACAGCCGCGCCCACGGGGTGCAGTCGACCTGCGGGACGTGCAGCGGGCCGGGCGGGGGCGCGACGGGCGTGAACGCGCCCTGCACCGCGTCGCCGAAGCAGTCGCCGTCGCCGAACGGCGCGATCGCGTCGGTGCCGGCGTCGACGGCGGCGTCGGGGCCGGCGTCGCCCGCGTCGGCCTCGGCGTCGGTGGTCGCGTCGAGCTCGGCGTCGATCCCGACGTCGGGCTCGGGATCGGGCGCGGCGTCGGCGTGGATCCGGGCGTCGGGCTCGACGAAGGCGACGCAGCGCCCGGCCACGGTGCAGCGCTCTGCGCCGGGGCAGTCGGCGTCGAAGCGGCACTCGCGGCGGTCGACGTCACCGAGGATCAGGGTGCAGCCGGCGAGCGGCGCGAGCAGGGCGAGGAGGAGCGCGCGCATCAGTCGTCCTCCAGGAGCCACCACACGAGCCCGACCGCGAGGGTGAGGCCGCCGGCGACGAAGAGGGTGTCGGCGGCGAGCGCCTGGGTGTCGCGGGTCTCGATGAGGCTGTCGATGCCCTCGCCCTCGGTGACCTTGGTGTCGTAGTCCTCGATGCGGCGGTGGGTGCCCCAGGCGGCGGCGCCGGCGATGAGCCCGGCGCTGGTGAGCGCGCCGCCGAGCGCCATCGTGACCACCGGGCCGCGCCCGCCGCCGCCGCCGCTCGCCGGGGTGGCGCGCTTGCCGTAGCGCACCTCGAGCCGCGTCGGCGGGCAGTCGCCGCCGGGGCAGGGCGGCACGGTGAAGCGGCCGAGCACGAGCCCGAGCTCAGGGTGCCGCGCCTGCCACGCGTGCTCGCCGGGCGCGATGAAGAAGCCGAGCGGGTCGACCGGCTCGCCCTGCACCACCAGCCGCGCGAGCGTCACCGCCGCGCCCTCGCTGTCGGTCGCGACCACCGTCACCGGGCGCGGCAGCACCAGCACCGTGCCGTGGCGCACGTCGGCGCAGCGCGCCGGGCGCGGCACCTCGACGGCCAGCTCGACCAGCCCGTGCCCCGGCGCCCGCGCGCTCACGATGCGCGGCCCCCACGGCCCCGGCCCCGCGCCCTCGACCGTCGCGCCCTCGGGGATCGTCCTGACCGTCAGATCGACCATGCAGCGCGCGAGCGGCACCGTCACCGCGCCGCCGTCGGGCGGGAGGTCGACCCGCGCCTCGGCGTAACCCGGCGCGCTCACCCGCAGCGGTGAGGCGGCGACCGGCACCGCCGCCGGATCGTGCACCGCGCCGTCGGGGCCGGTGACGACGAGCCCGTCGACCGCCGCCTCGCCGTCGAGCCCGCGCACCGCCGCCGTGCAGGCCGCCGGCGCCGGCAGCGCGAGCGGCCCCGCCGCGACGACCACCTCGCCCCGCCCCTCGCCGCAGGGGCCCTCGACCGCGACCGCGTAGCGCCCCGGCCGCATCGACACCGTCGCCGAGCCGGGCACCCACAGCATCGCCGCCTGGACGCAGCTCGGCTCGGGGCACACCGCGCGCCACGCCGCCGGATCGGCCGGTTCGAATCGCGCCGCGGTCGCGCCGGGCGGCAGCTCGATCGCGACCGTCACCGGCGCGGCCGCCGTCAGCCAGCCCGGCACCTCGCCCAGCCGCTTCCACGCCGTCTCGGCCCGGCTCCGCGGCTGGCGCTCGGCCATCGCGGCGGGCGCGAGCGCCTCGGCGAGCGTGAAGTGGCGCGCCGCCTCGGCCGCGCGGCGGCGGCGATCGGCGCGGCGGTCGGAGAGGAAGAACGCTGCCGATCCGGCGACATAGGCCGCACACGCCCGGTCGGCGGTCGAGAGGTCCCGGTCCGCGGGGAGCGGGGCGGCGCCGTCGACGATCTCGGCCCAGGTGCCGCGGTCGTCGGTCTGGGCGAGGCGGGTGGCGAGGCCCTCGACGACCTGGGACTCGAGGGCGGCGTCGCACGGCGTCTCCGGCGCGGCGAGGGCCGCGGCCGGCTCAAGGGCGCACGTGACAGACAGCAGACACATGATCGGACGCAACATCCCCGTCCTTCGTCCGGCGGGCCAGCGTCAGCGAGACCTGCAACCGCTCCCCCGCCGCTTGAGCCTGTTGCAGCGCGCGTACCAGGGCCGCGGGGCAGACCCCCGCCTCGCAGGCGCCCCCCGGATAGCCGCGCATCTTCCACCGCGCCGTCAACAGCCGGTCACCCGGCGCCAGTCGACCGCAGTTCACGGTCTCGAAGACCGCCCCGTCCTCGCGCGCGAGCAGCGCGCCGATCTGCCGCAGCGCATGCGCCGCCGGCCGCCGCTCGCGCGCCGCGGTGATCCGGTCGAGCGGCACCCGCAGCCGATCGCCGTCGAGCGCGAGCCCGGCGACGTCGACCCCCGCGGCGAGCCAGTCGCGCACCGCTTCCGGCGCCGCCGCCCAGCGCTCGGCGGCGGTGATGTCGGGCTCGGGCGGCGGCGAGCCGGCGATCGTCAGATCGATCACCAGCGCCGCGAAGGCGTCGGCCGGCGCGGCGGCCTGATAGACGACCGCGTCGCCGTCGAGCCGGCGGGTCGCGTCGGGCTGCGCGACGAGCGGGCCCTCGGGCCGCGGCAACGGCGTCGGCCCCGCGTCGGGCGGCAGCCGGCGTCGGCGGCGCCACGGCCGCCGCGGCGGCGACCGGCGTCGGCGCCGCGTCAGGCGCGGGCGGCGGCGGCTCGGCGTCGGTCGACCACCACAGCCCCACCCGAGCGCGACCACCAGCGCCGGCAGCAGCAACAGCCAGCGCCGTGGATGCCGCGGCGGCGCGCTCACCGGCGGCGCCGTCCGCGTCGTGCCCAGCGTCGCCCGCGGCGGACCCCGCAGCGTCGGCGCCCGCGGCGCGATCGCGTCGACGTCCGAGGGCAGCAGCGTCTCGGCGGTCGCGAACGGCGCCACCTCCGCCCCCGCGGCGCCGAGCTCCAGCGCGTCGAGCGCGTCGGCGACCGCGCCCGCGTCCTTCGGCCGCTGCTCCGGGATCAGCTTCAGGCAGGCGTCGACCAGCCGCACCAGCGGCGCCGGCGCGTGCGGCGCGACCTCGCCGAGCGAGCGCACCCCCCGCTCGAGCAGCACGCCGAAGATCTCCTGCTGCGTCGCGCCCGGGTTGGCGCGCGTGCCCGCGATGCACTCGAAGAGCACCGCGCCGAGCGAGAAGACATCGGCGCGCGCGTCGACCTTGAGCCCGCGGAGCTGCTCGGGCGGCATGTACTGCAAGGTCCCCATCATGCGCCCGGTCTCGGTGCTCACCTCGGCCTGATCGGCCTTGACGAGCCCGAAGTCGAGGAGCTTGACGAAGTCGTCGCGCCCGTCGCGCTCGACGAGCATGACGTTGTCGGGCTTGAGGTCGCGGTGAACGAAGCCGCGCGCGTGGGCCACCGCGAGCGTGCGCGCGATCTGCCGCCCGATCGCGAGCGCGGCGTCGAGCGACAGCGGCCCGCGCCCGAGCCGCGTCGAGAGCGTCTCCCCGGCGAGCAGCTCCATCACCAGGAACGGCTCGCTGCGCTCGGGGCTGAAGCCGACGTCGTAGACCTGCACGACGTGGTGGGTCTCGGCGCACAGCGCCTGCGCCGCCCGCGCCTCCTGGATCATGCGCGCCCGCAGCGTCTCCCGATCGGCCGGCCCGAGCCCCGCCGGCAGCGAGAGCAGCTTGAGCGCGCGCCGCACCTTGAGGCGGGTGTCCTCGGCGAGGAAGACCTGCCCCATGCCGCCGGCCCCGATCCGCTCCACGAGCCGGTAGCGCCCGCCGTCGAGCAGCTCGACCGCCGCGAGCGGCGCGCCGCAGCCGGGGCAGAAGCTCGCGAGCGAGGCGCTGACCTCGGCCCCGCAGCTCGCGCAGCTCCGGCGGTGGGCGTCGAGCCCGGTCAACAGCGGCCGCGCGCCCGCGCCGCGGTGCCAGGGCCCGGCGCCGTTCTCGCGGTCGATGAAGCCGGCGAGGCTGTCGACGGTGAGCACGTCGCGATCCTCGCCCGACATCGCGCGCACCACCGCGCGCAGGAACGGCGTCGGCCCCCGCGGCCCGGCGAGCGCCTCGGGGCGGCCCTCGGGCCCGGCGCCCACCGCCCAGGCGACGCCGTCGAAGGCGCTCGCGGCCGCCGGCGCGTCGACGAGCACGCCCGCGCCCGCCGGCAGCTCGGCGGCGAGCGCGCGCAGGTCGATCGCGGTCGAGTCGAGGCGGTCGAGGCGGGCGTCGCGCGGGCAGAACCAGCCCTCGCGCACCGGCCCCGAGACGAGCAGCAGCGCCTCGGCGCCGCCGCGCAGCCACGCGAGCCGGTCGAGCAGGTTCGAGCGCCACGGGCGGTGGTCGTCGGCGGGCTCGTCGTCGAGCAGCAGCACCACGTCCCAGCCGCCGCTCGCGAGGCGGCCGCCGATCCGGCGCACCGCCGCGCAGGTGCCGGGGCGCTCGGGGATCCGGGGGTCGAGGGTCTTCTGCACGCCCACGAGCAACGCCCGCCGGGCGCCGGCCGGGGTGAGCGCGACCGGCCGGGGTCCGTCGTCGAGGTGGAGCGCCGGGCCGGCGAGGTCGTCGATCGATGCATCGGCGTTCGACGCGCCCCCGATCGCCGTCGCCACCGGCGCCGCGCCCGCCGACGCCGCCCGCCCGAGCCCCGGCAGCGCCGTCGCCTCCCCGCCCGCGACGGGGGCGCCGCCGAGGAGCGTCCCCGGCGGCTGGTCATCGGGCTCTCGCACGCCGACCCTCCTGTCGCCCCGAACCTACGCCAATCGCGGCCTTACAGCCAATCGATGCCTTTGCGCCACAGCGCCGCCAGATCCATCGACATGGCGATGATCCAGTGGCACAGCGCCCCCATCCAGAACGAGCGGTGATGCAGCGCGAGCGCCCCGAGCACCAGCCCCGCCGCGACCGCGCCGAGCGTCTCGGCGAGCGGCTTGCCGAGGTGACCGAGCACGTACGGCATCAGCATCACGCCGAGCGCGTTCCACCCGAGCTGCCGCCCGGCCCCGAGCAGGATGTAACCCCGCCAGAACGCCTCCCCGCTCGCATAGAACAAGAGCGCCGCCCCCGCATACAGCGCGAAGACCTCGACCTCGATCGCCCCCCCGCTGATCGCGCGCCGACACCACGGATAGGTCCGCAGGAACGCCGGCTGGCTCGACGCCCAATACACCGCCGGCACCACCAGGAGCACCAGCGTCAGATAGATCCACCACTTGTCGAACGCGCCCTGCCACCGATACCCATACGCCCGCGGCCCCTGCCCGCAGACGAGCCGCCCGGTCAAGAGCGGCAGCACCATGCGCATGAGCACGCTGCTCCCCACGAAGAAGAAGTACGGTGCGAGCCCCGAGAGCCCCCCGGTCGGCGGGTGCGCCCCGAACCAGCGCGGATAGGAGCCGATCCGCCCGTAGAGCCAGAAGACACTCAGGAACAGCATCGCCGAGACCGGCACCAGCCACGTCTCGCGATCGAGCCGCCACGGCGCGACCCCCCGCGTCACCCACAGCGCCCCGAAGAACAGCAGCAGCCCCACCCAGTAGAGCGCGACGACGACGTCCTTCGAGCCGAACCCCGGCCAGCCCCACCGGCGCGCGTGGTACCACAGCACCGTCGCGCCCACCGTGTAGACCAGCATCACCGCCAGCAAGACCGGGCTGAACCGCGCCACCCCGGCGCGCGTGTCGTCGCTCATCTCAGAGTGTATCGACCCGCCCGTGGACTTCCTCGCGCGCCACCCCCGCCTGCCGCGCCACCGCGCTCGCGACCTCCCCCGGCGGCCCGAAGCGGCGGTGGTCGAGGAACAGCACCGGCCCCCGCGAATACACCAGCTCCACCTCGTGCTCGAGCCCCCGCCCCGCCGTGATCCGCTGCCGCACCTGCACCAGCCCGTCGAACGAAAACCCCCGCACCCGCGGCCCCTCCCGCCACGCCACCCCCGCCTCGGTCACCACCAGCAGGTTCTTGCCCGCCGTCGCCAGCGCCCGCAGCGGCCCGAAGCCGAGCGCCACCGAGCACAGCACCCACAGCCCCAACAGCAACAGCGGCAGCTTCGGATCGTCGATCGCCACCCACTCCAGCGCCAGCACCGCGATCGCCGCGATCACCGTCACCACCACCGCCGACAAGAGCCGCTTGACCAGCCACACCACCGCGACCACCCGCAGCCACGGGAACACCGTCCACGTCTGCGCCGGCGACGTCCGCGCCGCCGCCACCACCGCCTCGGCGTCGAAGGGCTGCATCACTTCATCCGCGTCGCGGCGAGCTGCTTCGCCGCCTTCGCGACCGGCCCCGGAACGCCCTTGCTGCGCGCGATCAGGCGCAGATCGTTCGCCCGCAGGTGCCCGAGGAACCGCAGCGCCTCGCCGATCGGGGTCTTGGGGTTCTGCACGAGGCACAGCTTCATCTGGTAGTGCCGCGTCCACTTCTTGTTGTTGGCGATGTAGAGGATCACCTCGTCGAGCAGCGCCTTGTTCTTGGCGTAGCCCATCGCCTCGGTGTCGCTCACCGCGGGGCTGCGGATCACCGCGCGCGCCACGATCTTGTTGGTGTCGCGGATGAGCACCGCGCGGTCGTTGGCGTTGCCCATCATCGCGAGGCGCACCTTCTGCGCGACGTTGAGGTCGCGGATCCGACCCGCCGCCGACTTGCTGTGCCCCTCCTCCTCCTCGTCCTCCGCGCCCCCCTCCCCCGCCTCGGCCGCCGCGCTCACCGCCGCGACCGCCTCGGCGATCGCCTCGAGCTCCTCCTCGCTCTTGCCCGTCAGCTCCGCGAGCGCCGCCTGCGCCGCCGCGAACTTCGCGTCCGCCGCCGCCGCCTCCTCGTCGCTCTTGGGCAGCGTGCCCGCGATCGCCGCCACCACCGCCTCGTAGTCGGGGATGTTGGGCAGCTTCATGTGATTGCGCGCCGCGAAGTCGAGCATGCGATCGACCGACGACGCCCGCACCCGCCGGTTGAAGAACAGCGCCTCGACGAGCGCCGGCGACTCGAGCAGCCGCGCCTGGTTCGAGACGACGAGCTCCAGCGTCGCCGGATCGTCGCAGTCGGACGCCACCCGGACGAGCGTCTCCTCGTCGGTCATCTTGTTGAGCACGACCGGCTGCAGCACCTCACGGGTGTCGATGAACAGCGCGGCGAGCCAGTCGAGCACCACCGCCATCAGCCGCTCGGCCGCGATCTGCTTGAGCGTGCCCGCAGGCATCGCCCGCACCGTGCGCGCCGCCTCATCGGCGAGCTCCCCACCCTCGCGCGCCGCGATCTGATGCAGCGCGCACACCTGCACCAGCGGCTTCATCGGCACCATCCCGCGCGCGACCATGCCCTTCATGCGCGCCGGCGCGTCCGGGTCGACGAAGCGGCGGACCTGCTCGGGGAACTTGCTCACGTCGATGGTGCGATCGGCCGGCAGCGCCACGGCGGCTCCTCGGGCCAGGTGTGCGGTGACGGTCGCGAGCCTAACGCGACCGGCCGACCGGGGCCAGCCCTCTGAGCGACCCACCGCCCGACGGCGCCGCGGCGGGCGATGGCATCGATGCCATCGCGACGATCGAGCGATCAGATCTCGACCGTCTTGAGGAACGCGACCTTCGGGTTCTGCTGCGCCGCGTAGTCGACGGCCCAGTCGCTCTGCGCGATGTAGGTGAGGTTGTCGGCGATGTCGGTGTAGACCCGCCGCTTGTTCTGGTCGACGAAGGTCTCGAGCGCGTCCGGATCGCTCGCCCGCAGCCAGCGGGCGGCGCCGAGCGGGACCGATTCGAAGCGGGCGCGGACCTTGTACTCGTTCTCGAGGCGCGACGAGATCACGTCGAACTGCAGCGAGCCGAGCGCGCCGACGATGTAGTCGTTGCCTTCGAGCGGGCGGAAGAACTGCGCGGCGCCCTCTTCGCAGAGCTCGTGCAGGCCCTTGAGCAGCGCCTTGGCCTTGAGCGGGTCGAGCAGGATCACGCGGCGGAAGAGCTCGGGCGCGAACGCCGGGATGCCGGTGAACTTGAGCGTCTCACCCTCGGTGAAGGTGTCACCGACCCGGATGCCACCATGGTTGTGCAGGCCGATGATGTCACCGGGGAAGGCTTCTTCGGTGATGACCCGCGCCTGCGCGAGGAAGGTCGTCGCGTTGTTGACGGTGAAGCTCTTGCCGGTGCGGACGTGGTTGAGCTTCATGCCGCGCGCGTAGCGCCCCGAGGTGACCCGCACGAACGCCATGCGATCGTGGTGGCGCTTGTCGAGGTTCGCCTGGATCTTGAAGCAGAAGCCGCTGAACGCCTCTTCGTCGGGCGCGACCTCGCGGGTGAGCGTCGGGCGCGGCTGCGGCGCGGGCGCGAGGCGCACGAACTCGTCGAGCAGCTCCTTGACCCCGAAGTTGTTGACCGCGCTGCCGAAGAAGACCGGGCTCTGCTTGCCGGCGCTGAACGCCTCGGGGTCGAAGCCTTCGAGCGCGCCGAGCAGCTCGATGTCTTCGCGGAGCTTGTCGGCGAGCAGCGAGCCGACCCAGCCATCGAGCGCGCGGTCGTGGATGTCGGCGAGGTGCACCTGCGCGTTGCGGCGGCCGCGCTCGGTGGGCTCGTAGAAGACGACCCGCTTGTGCACGAGGTCGTAGATGCCTTCGAAGCGTTTGCCCATGCCGATCGGCCAGGTGAGCGGCACGCAGGCGAGGCCGAGGTTCTCTTCGACGTTCTCCATCAGCTCGAAGGGGTCGAGCCCCTCGCGGTCGAGCTTGTTGGCGAAGGTCACCACCGGGGTGTCACGCAGGCGGCAGACGTCCATCAGCGCCTTGGTGCGGGTCTCGACGCCCTTGGCGTTGTCGAGCACCATCAGCGCCGAGTCGACCGCGGTGAGCACGCGGTAGGTGTCTTCGGAGAAGTCGGCGTGGCCGGGCGTGTCGAGCAGGTTGACCGCGAAGCCCTCGTAGTCGAACGACATCACCGCCGTGCTGACCGAGATCCCGCGCTCCTGCTCCATCTGCAGGAAGTCGCTCGCCGCGTGCCGATCGGCCCGCCGCGCGCGGACCGCGCCGGCCATCTGGATGGCTCCGCCGAAGAGGAGGAGCTTCTCGGTGATGGTCGTCTTGCCGGCGTCCGGGTGGCTGATGATGGCGAAGGTTCGCCGGCGGTCGGTTTCTTCGTGGCGGTTCATGGGGCGGCATCGTGGAGATCGGGCGGGGTCGCGTCAAGGCGGGCGGGCCCGATGTCCGGCTCAGCCGCCGCCGGGCTTGGGGATGCCCTTCATCTGGAGGATGTCGGGGCCGGGGAAGTCGCCGGTGAGGAGGTCTTTGGGGAAGCCGGTGCCGATGAGGGGGGCGGGGAGCACGACCTCGCCGTCGATCTCCATGAGGACGCGCTTGAGCGCGTCGAGGTCGGGGAGCCCGGGGCGGACGGTGCCGCGCCAGTTGAGCATGACCTCGGTGGTCTCGACCTCGATGTGCACGGTGTCGAGGCTGAGCTTGACGGCCTCGGCGGCGCGGTCGTTGATGGCGACGCGGAGCTTGGGTTTGGTGATGGGGAGGCGGAGGACGAGGTCTTCACGGTCGCGGTGGAGGTGGCGGAGCGTGATCTTCTCGTGGCCGTCGAGGGTGGGGACGTGCAGGCCGGGGGTGGCGGCGTTCCAGAAGGCGGGCTTCATCTCGGGGAAGCGCTCGCCGTTGGGGTCCTTGTCGCCGTGGATGAGCTTCCAGAGGGGCTTGGCGCCAGGAGGCATGCCGGCGCGGCCGGCGCGGGGCTCCCAGTGTTTGGGGACGGGGCCGAAGCCGGCGGGGACGCGCCACTTCTCGCGGTCTTCCTGCGGGACGAGGAGCGTGTCGGGGGTGAGGAGGCGGTCGGGGTGCTCGATGTTGGGGAGCACGGTCCAGCGGTCGCGGGGCGGGTCGTCCTTGCTCGGGGCCATGAGGAAGCCGGCGCCGAGGGGGTTGGCGGCGTACATGAGCGGGCCCATGGCGTGCTGGCGGTCGACGCCGCCGTAGGCGAGCTCGTAGCGGATGGGGAGCACCGAGAAGGACTCGGCGGGGGTGAAGCGGATCGGGCCGCCGGCGCGCTGCCAGGCGATGCGGTTGCCGACGACGAGGAGCTCGTGGCGGTGGTCGCCGACGCGGACGGAGGGGCGGGCCTGGATGGCGTCGCCGCCGGGGGCGTAGCAGAGCGCGTTGACGATGACGTCGGTGGCGGGCTTGGGGGGGCCGAGGTCGCTGTCGAAGCGGAGCGATGATTCGAAGGGGTCGGCGTCTTCGAAGTACTGGTCGGTGGTGAAGACGGGGCGCTGCCATGGCGTGGGCGCGATCATGGCATCGGGTTCGAATGTGTAGGTGCGCTTGACGGTGAAGTGCAGCGAGTGGAAGCCATCGAGATCACTCTCGGGGGCATACATCGCGAGGTAGCCGTCGTGTTCGATGTGTGCCTTGGGGCCGAGGTCGGGCAGGGCTGCCATGGATGTGTCTTCAGCCTCCCGGCTTGAAGGCGACCTGGTCGGCCTTGAGGTTCATCAGGCCGCCGAGGTGGATGATGGGTGAGCCGAGCAGCGAGAGCTGGCCGCCGGTGGCTTCGACGTTGAGCATGCCGGACATGATGGTGAGCGGCGCCTGGCTGTCGATGGTGAGGATGGCTTCGCTGTGCAGGGTGCCGGTGCCGAGCGTCCATGTCTTGACCGGGCTCGATTCGAGCGCGACCTTGACGGTGGCTTCGGCGCTGCCGACGGTCTGGGTGACGGGGCCGCTCTGGATCATCGCCGCGCCGCCGCTGACGCCGATCTTGGCGCTGCCGCCGGTCGAGCTGAGCTGGCTCGACGCGCTGATCGAGACGTTCTGCGCGGTGCGGCTGGTGGTCGAGCCGACGGTGAGCGACTTCGACCCGTTGACGGTCTCGGTGTAGTTCGACGACGAGACGGTGATGTCATGGGTCTGGCCGGAGGTGTGCTCCTTGGTGGTCTCGACGTTGACCGCCATGGTCTTGGACTCGAAGTTGACCGAGCCGGCCGGCGCGCGGATGTAGATGTCACCGGTGTCGGCGAGCACGGTGATCGAGTCTTCGGCGACGTCGATGACGATGCGGTTGTTGAGGCTCGAGTCGACGATGGAGATCTTCTCGGCGCCGCTGGTGTCGTCGAAGGTCATCTTGTGACCCGAGCGGGTCTCGATGACCTTGTGGTTGTTCTGGCCGTCGGGGTGGCCGGGCTCGGGGAGCACGTCGACGCCGTTCCAGAGGCTGCCGATGATGATCGGGCTCGAGATGTCACCGCGTTCGAAGACGACGAGGACCTCGTCGCCGACCTCGGGCACGAAGTAGCTGCCGCGGTCCTTGCCGGCGTAGAGCGTGGCGAGGCGGGCCCAGTGGCTCTCGGTCTGGTCGTCGGTCCAGGGGAAGTAGACCTTGACCTTGGCGGCGTTGTCGGGGTCCTTGTTGTTGGTGACGACGCCGACGAAGACGCCGTCGTAGAGCTCGTCTTCGGGGTCGCGCAGGTCGGGGTTGATCATGGCTTCGACCCTTCCACGGTATCTCTCAACACAGGGTCACGAGCGATGCCTGCGTCTGGATGCTGGCGCCGCCTTGGTAGTTGACGAGGCCACCCATGACCGTGAGCACGCTGGTCGATTGGATGGAGACGTCGGCCTTGCTCTTCATGGTGTGCATGCCGGTCGTGAGCGTGGCCGGGCCGGAGACGTTGAGCTCGACGTGCTTGGCGTGCATCTCGAGCGAGCCGGCGGTGAGGGTCTCGGGGCCGGTGTTGCGGTGCACGGTGTGGCCTTCGAACCTGGTCGATCCCATGGTCTGGTTGGAGGCGCCGTTGACGACCATGGTGCCCGATCCCATCGAGACGTCGGCGTCGCCGAAGCTGACGGTGAGGGTCTTGGTGCCGACCTGCCAGAGCGCGGACGCGGTGGCGGAGCAGTTCTGGCCGATGGTCTCGGTGCGGTCCTTGCTGACTTCGTTGAGGCCGTTGCCGACGTTGACCGTGGTCGATTTGCTCGCCTGGATGGTCATCGTCTTGGATTCGATGTTGATGGGTCCGGCCGGTGCCTTGAAGAAGATGTCACCGGTGGTGGCTTCCATGGTGATGCGATCTTGAGGGACGTCGATCTCGATCTTGAGGTTGCCGCTCTTGTCGACGAGCGTGATCTTCTCGGCGCCGTCCTTGTCTTCGAAGATGAACTTGTGGCCGCAGCGGCTCTGCCACCACTTGGTGTTGTTCTCGCCGTCGGGGTTGCCGGGGCCGGGGATGGTGTCCTTGCCGTTCCAGAGGCTGCCGACGACGTAGGGGGCGGCGAAGTCGGCGCGCTCGAACATGACGACGACCTCGTCGCCGACCTCGGGCATGATGTAGCCGCCGCGGTCGGGGCCGGCGTAGAAGCAGACGACGCGGGCCCAGTTGCTCTCGACGCCGTCTCCGAGCCAGGGGAAGCTGACCTTGATGCGGCCGCGGTTCTCGGGGTCGGTGTTGTTGGTGACGACGCCGACGACGGCGCCGTTGACCCGGTGGCCGCCGGGGGGCTTGGCGCGGGGCGCGGGCTTGATTCCGAGCATGGCGGCCTCCTTCTGGTCAGCTCTCGGTGTCGGTGACGACGAGGATCGGGGCGTGGGCCTCGCGGTCGCGGCAGCGCACGATGAAGGTGAACTCGCGGTGGCCGCCCTTCTTGGGCTTGGGCGGGGTCCAGCCGACGGAGACCTCGTCGCCGGTGCCGGCGGGCACGCCGAGCGGGGGCAGGGTCTCGCCGCCGAGCTCGGAGATGACGAAGTGCACCATCTCGTCGGCGTCGAAGCCGTCGATGAGGACGCTGAGGGTGACGCGCTCGCCGGGGGTGGCCTTGATGGGGCTCCAGCGGGCGAAGACGAGCGCGCGGGCGTCGGGGTCGTCGACGGAGACGGGGATGCGGGCGGCGCCGTCGCTGCGGGCGGGTTCGCCCGATCCGGCGGTGAGCTCGCGGGTGCGGCTCTGCATGGCCTTGCGTTCGAGGCGGCGGATGCGGGCTTCGAGGTCGTCGAAGCGGTCGATCGCCTGCTGCGCGACGGGCTGCTGCTCGGTGGTGGCGAGCTTCTTCTCGGCCTCGGCGAGCTGGTTTTCCCAGGAGGCGATGCGGCGCTCGAGGAGGTCGAGGCGGCGGGTGACGAGGTCGACGCGCGCCTGGAGCTCGGGGAGCAGGTCGGGGGGCGGGACAGGCGGTGCGGGCGGGGGGACTTTGGGCGCGTCGGCCATCGGTGCCTCGTGTCGGTGCAGCGGTACCCGAAACGGTGCCCGAGCAGGGGCTTGGGGTCAAGGGATGCTTGTGAGGCTTTGGTGGCGTGTCAGGGGTCGGCGTAGAGGGGGACGGGGGGGCCGGGGGGCGCGGGGGGGACGTCGAGGCGGCCGGTGCGGTGGAGTGCTTCGCAGAGGCGGGCGGTCAGGGCGGCGGCGCGGGCGGGGTCGGCGTCGATGCGGTTGTCGGTCTCTCGGGGGTCGGCGGCGAGGTCGTAGAGGCGGCGGGTGCCGCGGAGGTGGTCCCAGATGAGCTTGTGGTCGCCGTCGCGGAGCATGTAGGTGCGGTGGTAGTCGCGGTAGATGGTCTCGGCGAGGATGGGGGCTTGGGGTGATGGCTGGCCGCGGAGGAGGGGGCCGAGGTCGCGGCCTTGGGCGGTGGGGAGCGGGACGCCGAGGTGCGCGGCGAGGGTGGGGGCGATGTCGACGGTGGAGACGGGTTCGTCGATGACGCGGGGGGCGAGGCCGGGGGCGCGGATGAGGAGGGGGACGCGGACGAGCTCTTCGTAGAGGCCGCTCGAGTGGTATTCGGCGCCGCGTTCGCCGAAGGCTTCGCCGTGGTCGGCGGTGAAGACGACGACGGTGCGGTCGGCGAGGCCGGCGCGGTCGAGGGCGAGGAGGAGGCGGGCGATCTGGACGTCGGTGTAGAGGATCTCGGCGCGGTAGCGGGCGAGGGGGGTGTCGTCGGTGGTGTCGGTGCCGGGGGGCCAGCGGTAGGGGTTGTGGGGGTCGAAGTAGTGGGCCCAGGCGAACCAGGGGCGGTCGCGGTGCTCGGCGATGAACGCGAGGGTGTGGTCGGTGACGGCGGCGCCGGTGATGGCGACGCCGCGGGGGTTGTGCTCGCGGACGATGGCGGCGGGGTAGCGGGTGAAGCCGCGGCCGAGGCCGAAGGGGGCGAGGAAGTTCTCGTGGGAGACGAAGCCTCCGGTGGCGTGGCCGGCGGCGCCGACGCGCTCGGCGAGGGTGGGGTGGCGGTCGAAGGCGGGGGTGGCGACGCGGCGGCCGCCGGGCCAGGCGCGGGGCCAGAGCGCGGCGGGGGCGGGGTAGTGTACGCGCTCGTCGGCGCTGATGGAGGTGGGGCCCCAGGCGAGCGCCCAGGGGTGGCGGCCGGTGTGGAGCGCGGCGATGGAGGGGATGGTCATCGCGGCGGGGGCGTAGGCGTGGCGGAAGACGGCGGCGGTGGTGGCGAGGTGGGCGATGGCGGGCATGAAGCGGGCGCCGTCGGGGGGGGCGTGGTCGGCGCGCAGCGCGTCGACGGTGATGAGGAGGACGTTGTGGGGGCGGGCGGTGGCGGGGGGCAGCGTGGGGGCGGCGGCGGCGATGGCGGCGTGGTCGAAGCAGGGGTCGCGCAGGGTGCGGTCGGGGTCGAGGGGCCAGGCGTCGGCGCGGGTGAAGAGCACGCCGGCGCCGTCGCCGTCGAGGTCGGTGAGGCGGGCGCCGAGCCAGGCGGCGTCGGCGGCGAGGACGCCGTCGTCGAGGAGCGCGGCGCGGGTGGTCTCGCGGGGGATGAGCGCGAGGTGGGCGATCGCGGCGGCGGCGAGCGCGAGCGCGAGGGCGCGGGCGGGGCGGCGGGGGGCGAGGGGGCCGGTGGCGCGGGCGGCGGCGCGGATGGCGAGGGTCAGCGCGGCGAGCGCGGCGAGGCCGAGCGCGGCGTGCCAGCCGGGGTAGAGGCGGACGTAGAGGGTGAGGTCGGCGATCCAGGCGGCGAGGCCGGCGGTGAGGCCGAGCGCGAAGAGGGGGATGGCGAGCCGGCCGCGGGTGAGCGCGGCGAGCGCGGCGGCGGCGCGGGCGAGGGGGCCGCGGAGGAGCGGGCGGGTGAGCGCGGCGAACGCGGCGAGGGTGAGGTCGACGAGGAGCGCGAGGGCGGCGAGGAGCGCGGCGGTGGTGATGATCCAGAGCGCGAGCGCGAGGGGGGCGGCGGGGAGGGTGTCGCGGGTGAGGGCGCCGCCGAGGTCGAGGAGGAGGCCGAGGAGCGCGGCGGCGAGCGGGGGGAGGAGCGCGGAGGCGGCGGCGGTGCGGCGGCGGGCGCGGGTCCGGGTGGCGCGGCGGTGGGCGCGGCGACAGATGCAGCGGCGGCGGATGGGGCGGCTGCCGGCGCGGGCGCCGAGGGGCGGGGCGGTGCGGCGGCAGATGCGGCGGCGGCGGATGGGGCGGCTGCCCGCGCGGGCGACGCGGGGGCGGGTTCGGCGGCAGATGCGGCGGCGGCGGATGGGGCGGCTGCCAGCGCGGGCGACGCGGGGGCGGATTCGGCGGCCGGATCGGACGAGGACGCGCCGGCGGCACGCGCGGCGGCAGGGTCGGGGGTCGGGCCCGGGGGCGGGCTACTCGGCGATGAAGTCACAGTCCTTGAGCTTGTCTTCGCCCTTCTCGTTCTTCTCGCGCGGGGGCTCGTTCTCGGGCAGCACGACGGTCATCTCGCGGATGGTGTCCTCGCGGCAGGGGCGGGCCTTGGGGTCCTTCTTGTCGCAGCCGAGGCGCACGACGTCGGGCACGCCGCCCTTCTGGATGCCGTAGTCGGCGGTGACGTCGTAGGTGCCGAGCGGGAGCGAGCGGAAGACGAACTCCATCTGCCAGCCGAGCTCGGGCGCCTCCATCGCCATGTGCAGCAGGTGGCGCTTCTTGGTCTCCTGGTGGGTGGCGATGATGGTGCCGATCGACTCGGGGGTGTTCTTGAAGCCGGGGCAGATGCGGACGATGAGGCGGCCTTCGCCGTCCTTGGGGCGGTTCCTGGCGGCCTCTTCTTCGGCGCGCTTCTTGGCTTCGGCGGCGGCCATGGCGGCCTTCTCTTCGGCGGTGCGCTCGCCGGGGTTGCAGCGGCCCTCCTTGCAGATGAAGCCGTCGGCGCACTGCTTGTCGGTCTCGCATTTGGCGGGGGTGCCGAGGATGCGCTTCTTGGCGTCGCCGCCGCGTTCTTGCTGACAGCCGGCGAGCGCGAGGACGAGCAGGGCGAGGATCGGAGCGGTGCGCATCGGGGGGCCTCCTGCCATGGGGGTTCTGGCCAGACTAGCCCATCGCGGCGCGGTCGGCGAGACGCTGAATGCAGGCGTCGAGCGAGAGGGAGGCCTGCTCGCCGGTGGCGAGGTGCTTGAGCTGCACCTCGTCGCGCGCGATCTCGTCGGGGCCGACGACGACGACGTGGGGGATGCCGAGGCGGTCGGCGTGCCGGAGCTGCTTCTTCATGCGCGGGCTCTGCAGCATGACCTCGGTGGCGATGCCGGCGGCGCGGAGCGCGGCGGCGACGCGGTAGCTGTGGGCGCGGGTGCTGTCGTCGAAGACGGTGACGAGGACGCGGGCGGGGCTCGGCGCGGGCTGGACGAGGCCGGCTTCGAGGAGCCCGGCGAAGAGGCGGTCGACGCCGAGGCTGATGCCGACGGCGGGGAGCGTGCCCTTGCCGAACATGCCGAGGAGCTCGTCGTAGCGGCCGCCCGACATGACCGAGCCGAGGCCTTCGTTGTCGCGGAGGAAGGTCTCGTAGATGGTGCCGGTGTAGTAGTCGAGGCCGCGGGCGATGGAGAGGTCGACCTCGACGCGGTCGGCGATGCCGAGCTCGCCGGCGAGGCGGAGCAGGGTGGCGAGCTCGTCGGCGCCGCGGCGGCCGGCGGAGCCTTCGGGGAACCAGGCGGTGATCTGGTCGGGCGCGAGCGCGAGGAACTCGAAGATGCCGTCGATCTGGGCGGGGGCGAGCTTGTTCTCGGTGGCGAGGAGGCCGCGGACCGCGGGTTCGCCGATCTTGGGGAGCTTGTCGAGGGTGCGGAGCGCGGCGAGCGCGGGCTCGCCCTCGGCGATGGCGAGCTTGTCGAGCATGCCGGTCAGCAGCTTGCGGTTGTTGACGCGGAGCACGTAGCGCTCGACCCCGAGCGCGTCGAGCACCGCCGCGCCGACCGCGAGGCACTCGGCGTCGGCGGTGAGGTCTTCGACGCCGACGATGTCGACGTCGCACTGCAGGAACTCGCGGAAGCGGCCGCGGCCGGGGGCTTCGGCGCGCCAGACGGGCGCGATCTGGTAGCGGCGGAAGGGCGGCACGATCTGGCCGGCCATGGCGACGACGCGGGCGAGGGGCACGGTGAGGTCGTAGCGGAGCGCGACGTCGCGGTCGCCGTTGTCCCGGAAGCGGTAGAGGAGCTTGTCGCCCTCGGCGCCATACTTGCCGAGCAGCACGTCGGCGTATTCGAGCGCGGGCGTCTGGAGCGGGCCGAAGCCGAACGATTCGAAGGTGCGCGCGACCGTGTCGAGCATGCGCTGCTTGGGCAGCATGGTGTCGGGCAGGTAGTCGCGGAATCCCTTGAGGATTCGGGGAGTAACGCTCATGGACCTTCTCTCGGGGAGGGGGGAGACGGCTGCGCTGCGCTCGGCTGATCTCAGCTCAACGGTGGCGGCGGCGGCGCACGAGGGCGGCGAGCGCGAGGAGCGCGAGCGGCAAGGCGGGGGTGTCGCCGGCGGGGGGGGTCGCGGCGCAGCCGCTCGATCCGCCGCCGTCCTCGTCGCTGCCGCCGTCGCCGCCGACGCTCCCGTCGCCGCCGGGCACGCCGCCGTCGCCGGCGCCGCCGTCGCCCGGATCGGGCTCGGGCTCCTCGCCGACGGGCGGGATCGGGCGGTCGGGGTCGGCGCCTTCGAGGCCGAGGTTGTCGCACATCTGGCCGGGCTGCGGCGGGCTGGCTTCGAACGGGCTCGGCTCGGGGTAGGGCGGCGTGTTCTGCGGGGTGCAGCCGGGGGGGACCTCGGGCGGTGAGGGGAAGCGCTCGAGGTCGACACACGCTTCGTTGCCGAGGTCGCCGCGCTCGCGGCCCCACTCGTCGAGCGCGCGCACGCTGAAGCAGTCGCGGCGGGGGAGCGGGTAGTAGGGCATCGTCAGCCGCACCTGGCGGTCGAGGATGCCGGTCCCGAAGAGGTCGCGGGCGCCGTTCTCGTACTGGAGCGGGATCGGGGTCTCGTCGACGAGCTCGTCGATCGGCTCGCCGTTCATGTCGAGGCCGGTCGTCGAGGTGCGGTAGATGACGTAGGCGGCGTCGGCGCGGTCGAGCGGCTGGAAGGTGATGACGAGCCGCAGCGCGTTGGGGATCGGGCAGGCGGGGTTGTTGTTGTCGGCGGCGAGGAACGAGCCGGTCTCGCCGCAGGGCGGGCCGTCGAGCGCGACGTCGCGGATGCCTTCGAAGTCGGGGAACGGGTCGCTGACGCCGCCGCGGGTGCGGAACTCGACGGTGTATTCGCGGTTGGCGACGAGCGCGGGGTCGGGCGGGCGCACGACGAGGCGGTAGTCGCCGCGCTCTTCGAGGGTCGGGATCGGGTCGATCTCGATCATGGTGAGCGGGACGGGGGCGTTGGGCACGAGCGTGAACGGGGTGCGGATGCGGACCTGCGCGGCGATGCGGGCGCCGGCTTCGTCGAGGAGCTCGATCTGCTCGGCGCTCGGGCACCACGCGCCGCCGTAGGCGATGCGGAGCGAGGCGTCGGTGGGCCAGCGCACCGCGTTGTCGCTGGTGATGGGGACCTTGTTGGGCTGCGACCAGCCGATCGTCTGCTGGGTCGGGCCACACACCTGGGCCGAGGTCAGCGCGGGCCAGCCGAGGGCCAGCGCGCCGAGTGCCACCGCACGCATCATCGGTTCCACCTCCGGGTCGGGGCGCATCATGGCGTTTTTACCGAGGCGACGACAAGGACCCGATGTGGCGGCGAGGGGCGGGCGATCAGAGCGCGGGCAGGAGCGTGTCGAAGAGGTCGAGGATGAAGTCGATGTCGTCCTCGCTGATGCAGAGCGGCGGCTTGACGCGGACGACGTTGCCGAAGAAGCCGCCCTTGCCGACGAGGAAGCCGTGTTCCTTGCAGCGTTCGAGCAGCTCGGCGGTCGCGGCGGTCGCGGGCGCCTTGGTGCCGCGGTCCTCGACGAGCTCGACGCCGGTCATGAGGCCCTGTCCGCGCACGTCGCCGATGATCGCGTGCTTCTCCTGCAGGCGGCGCAGCCCCGCGTGGAGCCGGGCGCCGACGCGGCCGACGTGGCCGACGTAGTCCTCGTCGACGAGCACCCGCAGGCTCGCGAGCCCCTGCGCGGCCGAGACGGGGTTGCCGGCGAAGGTGTTGAAGTGGACCCGCTTCGTCAGCGCGTCGGCGACCTCGCGGCGGGTGACCATGCACGAGAGCGGGGCGCCGTTGCCGATGCCCTTGGCCATGGTGACGATGTCGGGCACGACGCCGTGGCTCTGGAAGCCCCAGAAGCGCTGGCCGGTGCGCGCGAAGCCCGTCTGCACCTCGTCGGCGATGCAGAGCCCGCCGCGCTTGCGCACGATCTCGTAGACCGCCGGCAGGTAGCCGGGCGGCATCTCGACCGCGCCGCCGACGCCCTGGATCGGCTCGCAGATGAAGGCGGCGAGCGCGCCGGTGGTGCCGTACTGCGCGAGATCGGCGACGTCGGCGGCGTACTTGCGGCCGGCGTCGGGGTCGTCGTAGCCGAAGGGCCCGCGGTAGCGGTCGGGCAGGATCGCGTGCTGCACGCCGAAGCCGTGGGGCACGTTCTGCTTCCAGGTGCTGTGCGCGGTGAGCGCCATCGCGCCGGGCGAGATCCCGTGGTAGGCGTTGCGGAGCGCGATGACGTCGTAGTTGCCGGTGTAGGCCCGGCTCATCGTGATCGCGAGCTCGTTGGCCTCGCTGCCGCTGTTGAGGAAGTAGCAGACGTCGAGCCCGTCGGGGAGCGTGTCGGCGAGCGCCTTGCCGAACTCGGCGAGCGCGGGGTGCAGGTAGATGGTCGTCGCGTGCTGGAGGCGCTCGAGCTGCGCGCGGGCGACGGCGGTGACCTTGGGGTGGCAGTGGCCGGCGCTGATGGTCGCGATCCCGGCGAAGCCGTCGAGGTAGCGGCGGCCGGTCTCGTCCCAGACGTACTGCATCCGGCCTTCGACGATCATGACCGGGTCGCGGTAGTAGGTCAGCAGCGAGGGGCTGAGGTAGCGGCGCCGCAGCGCGACGACCTCGTCCTTGCTCGGGCCGTCGTAGGGGTGGGGCGTGTGCTCGAAGGGGGGCAGGGTCGGGCTTTGCTTCACGGGGCCTCCGGTGTCGCCATGACACGAGGCGGCCATTCAACCGCGAGCGCCGGGCGACGGCAAGCGTGTCAGCCCGGTGACGGCTTCATGGCGCCGTGGCTGCGGAGGAAGCCCTCGACGTGCGCGTCGATGAACGCGGTGATGTTCATCGGCCGGCAGCGGCTCCCGGCGAGGCCCTGCTGGTGCAAGAGCGCGAGCAGCACCGGCGACATCAGCGAGAGCGCCGCGAAGCGCAGGTCGCACTCGATCATCTCGCCGCGCTCCTGGTGGCGCTGCAACCGCGACTCGGCGGCTTGCAGCATCGGCTCGAGGAGCCCCTCGACGTAGCTCTGCCCCCGGTCGCGGCTCTCGAGGCCGCGCGCGATGCCGCCGGCGTGCAGGGTGTCGAGGCCGGCGTTCCAGCCCTTGCGCAGGAAGTCGACGAGCCAGCGCACCGACTCGGCGAAGCCCGGCGGCTCGTCGCCCTCGCTCGCCGCCCGCTGGCGGAAGCGCTCGCCGTCTTCTTCGATCAGCTCGAAGACCGCGGCGACGACGCCATCGAGGTCGCCGAAGTAGTGGCGCATCGTCGGCACGCTCACGCCGGCCGCCCGCGCGGTCTGGCGCAGGCTCAACGGCAGGCCGCCGAGGTCGAAGATGGGCTCCATCGCCGCCCGCGCGAGGCTGCGGCGCTTCTCGTCGTACCCGGGGTTGCGCGTCCCGCTCGGTCTCGCCATTCAGGCCTCCATGGAGAGAGAGTGAACCCCGGGGCGCGTTGTTACAATGCTCCTGACATCACACCGCATTGCATCCGCCGCGTCACCCTTCGGATCACCCCGCATGGGCAGGTCGGACCGGCCTCTGCGCGCCCCTCCGCCGCGCCCGCCTCGACAGCGACCGGCCGCGTTGCCTACCCTCGCGCGGTGAACACCGCCTCCCCCTACCCCCGCGCGCTCGCGATCCCGGCCCTCGGGGCCACCGCGGTGACGCTCTCGCTCTTCGTCGCCCCCAAGCTCGCGCTCGGCGCCGCCGCCGCGGTGATCGCCGCCGGCGTCGGGCTCGCGGTGCACGACGCCCGCCTCTACCGCCGCGCCGGCCTCGGCGTCGGGCCGGCGATCGTCGGCGGCGTCGCGAGCCTGCTCGTCGGCGCGGTCGGCGTCGTCTTCGCGCTCGCGCTCGCCGCCCGCCCCGCCGCCGCGCACGCCGAGCAGCCGCGGGCGCTCGTGATCACCTTCGCGCCCGGCGCCGCCGACGCGGTGTGGGTGCTCACCGACGGGCAGGGGATCTTCGCCGAGCCCAAGGGCCGCTTCCGCTGGCTGTGCGAGGACGCGATCGCGCCGAGCGCGGGGGTGCGCGGGCTGTGGATCGACCCGGCCGAGCCGGCGCACTGGCGGGTCGCGACGAGCCACGGGCTCTACGTGACCCGCGACGGCGGCTGCGGCTTCGCGCGCGTCGACGGCCCGGTGGGCGTGCACCGCGTGATCGGGCTCTTCGACCACCCGCTCTCCGATGACCTGTTGACCGGCACCGCCTCGCTCGATGTCGCCAACGACGTCTTCCGATCGCACGACGGCGGCGCGACCTGGACCGGCGCCGGGCTCGGGCTGCGCGGCTTCGTGCGCCGGATCGTGCGCCACCCGCTCGACCCGGCGCGGGTCTACGTCACCCACTCGCACGGGCTGTTGCGCAGCGACGACGGCGGGGTGAGCTTCACGCCGCTCCCGCAGGGCGACCCGGCGGTCGCGTCGGGGCCCGACGACTTCCGGCTGCTCGAGGTCGACCCCGCCGATCGCGACGTCGTCTTCGCCGCGGTCGAGGGCATCCCCGAGACGATCATCCTCCGCTCGACCGACGCGGGCGCGCGCTGGGCGGAGGTCGGGCGGATCAACGACTTCGGGCTCTTGCTCGTCTTCGACCCGGCGAGCGACGAGGCGCTGATCGGCGGCCCGGTGCGCCCGCCGAAGCGGAGCGCCGATCGGGGGCGCTCGTGGGTGGCGACCGACGAGGAGCCGGCGCCGCGCTGCCTCGTCACCGGGCCCGACGGGCGGCTGTGGGGCTGCCGCGACCCGTACTTCGGCGCGCCATGGGCGATCGCGCACAGCGCCGATCTCGGCCGCACCTGGACGCCGCGGCTGTTGCGCTACGAGGCGGCCGACGAGCGCTGGGACTGCAACCCGGCCGAGCGGGCGCGGCGGTGCTGCGCGGGGCTGTGTCCGGGGTTGATGGTGCCGCCCGAGGCGTGCGGCCAGCCGCCGCCGGCGCCCGATCTGATCGAGCTGTGCGCGCAGCCGGCCGAGTACGTGCTGACGCCGCTCGACGGCGGGGTCGACGCCGCGGTCGCCGACGCCGGGGTGCCCGACGCGGCGCCGCCCGACGGGGGTTCGCCCGACACCGCGCCGCCGCTCGACGCCCGGGTCTCCGACGCCCGGCTCCCCGACGCCGCGCCCGCCACGAGCGGCGACGGCTGCCGCGCCGCGCCCGGCGGCCCCGCCGCGCCCGGGGTCTTCATTCTCCTGCTCATGCTCGCTGACGCCCGCCGCCGACGGCGGTAGAGTGGCGGCATCATGCGCCGCATCCGCCCCTTCGCCCCGCTCCTCGCCGCCCCGCTGCTCGCCGCGCTGCTCGTCGCCTGCGGCGGCGCGCCCGCGCAGCACGCGCCGATGATGATGCCCGCCGACGTCGCGGCTGGCAGCGCCTCGTCGTACTTCTCCAAGTCGGCCGAGGCCCCCAAGCTCTACAGCGAGCCCGCGCCCAGCAAGGACATCGCGATCGCCGAGCCCGACGCCAAGGGCATGACCGCCCGCCAGGTCGTCTACCTCGGCTTCCTGCGGCTGCGGGTGCGCCGGCTGCTCGACGCCGTCGACGCGCTCACCGCCCGGGTCGAGGCCGCCGGCGGCTACGTCGAGTCGCTCAGCAAGACGGTCATGGTCGTGCGGATCCCCGGCGGCGACTTCGACGCCGCGATGAACCGGCTCGCCGAGGTCGGCGACGTGCTCGCCCGGCAGGTCAAGGCGCTCGACGTCACCGCGCAGTTCCTCGACCTCGAAGGCCGCCTCGCCGTCGCCCACCGCACCCGCGACCGCCTGCTCGCGCTCCTCGAGACGGCCCGCGACACCGACGAGCGGCTGCGGATCCTGCAAGAGATCAAGCGCCTCACCGAGCAGATCGAGTCGATGTCGTCGCGGCTCGCGACGCTGCAGAACCTCGTGGCCTACTACACCATCACCATCGAGCTCGAGCCAGTCACCGCCGAGAACCGGGTCGTCGTGCACCGCTCGCCGTTCCCCTGGATCCGGCGCATGGCGGCGCACCACGAGGCGCTGCCCGAGACCGACGACGCCGCGCTGCCCGTGCCCGCCGGCTTCGTGCGGATCGAGAGCGCCGACGGCTGGCAGGCGCGGGCGTCGGACACCTCGGTGCTGCGGATCTCGGAGGTCGACAACGAGCCGCGCGGCGACGCGGCGTGGTGGGCGGCGGCGATCCGGCACGAGCTCGAAGGCCGCGACGAGGAGATCACCGCCGCCGGGGCCGCGGGCGGGCTGCACTGGATGATCGCGCGGGAGAAGGACGTCGAGCCGCGCGGCTGGCTGGTGGGCGTGGCGACGAAGGGCGACGACGTCTTCGTGGTCGAGGGCTTCTTCCCCGATCCGGCCGCGCTCGACCGCCACCGCGCGGCGGTGCTCGCCGCCCTCGACGGCTTCCGCGCGGAGTGACGATGAAGACGCTCGCCCTCGCCCTCGCCCTGCTCGCCGCGCCCGCCGCGCTCGCCCAGCCCGTGGCACCCGCCGCCGCGCCGGCCGCCGCGCCCGCAGCTCAGCCCGCCACCCCCGCCGCTCAGCCCGCCGCTCAGCCCGCCGCCGCCCGCGCCACCGCGCTCACCGCGCGGGTCACGCTCAAGGTCGTGCACCCCGACGAGGTCCGCCGCCGGCTCATCGAGGCCGCCGCGCCCGCGGGCGGCTTCCCGGTGCTCGTCGAAGATCGCCGCCTCGTGCTCAAGGTCCCGCCCGAGGCGCTCGCGCCGACGCTCGACCGGGTCACCGCCGCCGGGATCGTCATCGAGAAGACCCTCGAACGCGCCGACCTCACCGGCGAGATCGCGCAGCTCGAGGCGCTGCTGCGCAGCAAGCGCGAGATCTTCGACCGGCTGCGGCAGCTCGTCGACGGCGCCGACGCGGCGGCGACGCTGCGGATCGAGCAGAGCATGAGCGGGATCGTCGCCGAGATGGAGGGCATCGCCGGGCGGCTGCGGGTCGAGCGGGCGCGGGCGGCGCACGCGGTCGTCGACGTCGCCTTCGAGTTCCGCGAGCGGGAGCGCATCGTCTATGTGCGCTCGCCCTTCGAGTGGCTCAACACCGTCGACCTGGAACAGTTCGATGCGCGCTTCTGACCGGCTCCTCACCGCCGCGATCACGCTCGCCGCGCTCGCCGGCTGCGGCGCCGACCACAGCATCGACGCGCCGGCCGCGTTCCGCCGCTACCACGAGGCCGACGGGCTGCGCCTCATCACCGCCGACGGCGTGCGCGTCGCCGCCCGCGAGGTCGACAACGAGCCGCGCGCCGATCTGCCGTTCTGGGTCGACGCGATGAAGCGCCACCTCGACGAGCGCGGCTACGCCTTCGCGCGCGAGGACTGCTTCACCACCACCGCCGGCTGGAAGGGCTGCACCCTCGACTTCGTGCTGCCCTACGGCGCCGAGGACTGGGTCATGAGCGAGACGGTCTTCGTCGTCGGCGACAAGCTCGTGCTCGTCGAGGCGACCGGCCCCTACGAGCGCTTCGCGGCGGTCGAGGCCGAGTACAAGCAGTCGCTGCGCACGCTGCGGCGCAAGTGACGCGGGGCCCTCGCTTCCCGGTAGCGCCGGATCGGCGCCCGGTGGCACCATCCGGCGCCTTTTTGCATCTTTCACGGTCGTTTCATTCCGCTTTCATCTGGACGTGAGACCGTCGACCGCGCATCCCCCCACGGAGGACGACGATGAAGCCCGAGCACCTCGCGATCATCATGGACGGCAATGGCCGCTGGGCCGAGCAGCGCGGCCTGCCCCGCGGTCGCGGTCACGTCGAGGGCGCCGAAGCGGTCAGACGCATCGTGCGCCACGCCCGCAAGACGGGCATCTCCCACCTCACCCTCTTCGCCTTCTCGAGCCTCAACTGGGGCCGCCCCACCACCGAAGTCGCCGATCTGATGGAGCTCCTGCTCAAGTTCCTCGCCGAGGAGAAGCAGGAGATGCTCGATCGCGACATCCGCCTCTCGGCGATCGGCGAGATCGACTTCCTGCCCTCGCGGGTGCGCGCCGCGCTCGCCGAGGTCGCCGCCGCGACCGCGCACTGCCGCTCGATGCGGCTCGTGCTCGCCGTCAGCTACGACGGCCGCCGTGACCTCGTCGAGGCGGTGCGCCGGCTGACCGATCTGGCCTCGCGCGGCCAGCTCCTCCCCGCCGACGTCAGCGAACAGCAGGTGATGGCGGCGCTCTCGACCCGCCGCCTGCCCGACGTCGACCTGCTCATCCGCACCTCGGGCGAGCAGCGCCTCTCGGGCTTCCTCCCGATCGAGGCGTGCTACGCCGAGCTCTACTTCATCGACAAGCTCTGGCCCGAGTTCGACGAGCAGGACCTCGACGCCGCGCTCGACGACTACGCCCGCCGCCAGCGCCGCTTCGGGCTCACCGCGGCGCAGGTCGACCCGCAGCTCGCGACGGTGCCGGCCTGACGGCGATGATCCTGGTCACCGGCGCCGCCGGCAACACCGGGCGCGAGGTGCTCGCCGCGCTCGCCCGCCGCGGACTGCCCGCCCGCGCCGCGCTGCGCGACCCGGCTCGCGACGCGCTCCCGGGCGCCGCCGAGCGGGTCGCCTTCGACTTCCGCGACCCCGCCACCTGGCCCGCCGCGCTCGCCGGCTGCCGCGCCGTCTTCCTGCTCCGCCCGCCCGCGATCGCCGACACCCGCGCGACGCTCGTGCCCTTCATCGACGCCGCGCGCGCCGCCGGCGCGGCGCAGATCGTCTTCCTCTCGGTCGCCGGCGCCGGGAAGAACAAGCTCGTCCCGCACCACGCCGTCGAGGCCCACCTGATCGCCGGCGCGGCGCCCTACACGCTGCTGCGGCCGGGCTTCTTCGCGCAGAACCTCCAGGACGCCTACCAACGCGACATCACCGAGGACGACCGCCTCTACGTGCCCGCCGGGCGCGGCCGCGTCGCGTTCGTCGACCTGCGCGATGTCGCCGCGGTCGCCGCCGCCGCGTTCGCCGATCCCGCCGCGCACGACCGGCAGGCCTACACCCTCACCGGCCCCGAGGCGGTCGACTTCCAGACGGTCGCCGCGCTGCTCGCCACGGCTCTCGGGCGGCCGATCCGGTACGAGGCGGCGTCGGTGCTCGGTTATGTGCGGCATCTGCGCCGGCGCGGGCTCGGCTGGGCGCAGGCGGCGGTGCAGACGGTGCTGCACGTCGGGCTGCGCTTCGGGCAGGCGGAGGCGGTCGATCCGACGCTCGCGGCGCTGCTCGGGCGGCCGGGGCACCCGATGCGCGACTACATCGCGGCGCACGCCGATCGCTGGCGGCGCTGAGACGCGCTACCGCGGGATCTCGCCGTCGTTGGGGCACAGCACCATCCGCCCGCCCTCGCAGTAGCGCCCGCGCGGCCCGCCGACGAAGCAGTCGTCCCAGGTCAGCGCCGCCTCGTCGACCGCGCCGTCGCAGTCGTCGTCCTCGCCGTCGCACAGATCGGCGCCCGGGCTGCGGTCGCGGAAGCACACCATCGCGCCGCCGTCGCAGACGAGCGTACCGGCGGCGCAGATCCCGGGCTGGCCGGTCTGGCAGGCGCCGCCGATGAGCCCCTCGTCGGTCTCGCCGTCGCAGTCGTCGTCGACGCCGTTGCAGACCTCGACCCCCGGCGCCGGCGCCGCGCAGTCGATGATGCCCACCCGGCACGACGGGGTGCCGATCATGCAGGCGCCGGCGAGGCCGGTGTTGCACTCGGCCGGCAGCAGCACCGGCGGGTCGTCGATCGCGCCGTCGCAGTCGTTGTCGATCCCGTCGCAGAGCTCGTTTCGGGGCGTCACCCGCGCGACGCAGACGACCGCGCCGCCCTGGCAGACCCGGTCGCCGGCGCTGCACGGGCCGGGCCGGCCGGTGTCGCAGCCGCCGCTCGCCGCGCCCTCGTCGACCCGGCCGTCGCAGTCGTCGTCCTCACCGTCGCAGGCCTCGGGGCTCGGGTCGACGTCGCGGCGGCAGCTCATCGCGCCGCCGGCGCAGACCTGCCGGCCGGGGCCGCAGACGCCGTGCTCTCCGGTCTGGCAGGCGCCGAGCAACACGCCGTCGTCGACGACGCCGTTGCAGTTGTCGTCCTCGCCGTCGCACTGCTCGGCGCGGGGGCCGACGGCGCCCTCGCAGGCGCCCCAGCCCGCGAAGCTGCACGTCTGGGTGCCGGGCTCGCAGCGCCCGGTGGACTCGCCGCAGGGCCGGGTCGAGCCGGGCACGCACGCGCAGGCCTGCTCGTCGACCATGCCGTCGCAGTCGTCGTCGGTGCCGTCGCAGCTCTCGTCGCGCCGGGCGACGCCGCCCACGCACGCGCCCCAGCGGCCGGCGTCGCAGGTCTCGGTGCCGAGCTCGCAGCGGCCGACCTCGCTCCCGCACGGCCGCGTCGCGCCGGGCACGCAGTCGCAGGCGGCGTAGGCGCTCTGCCCGGCGCGGCCGTCGATGACGCCGTCGCAGTCGTCGTCGACGCCGTTGCAGGTGTCGGCCGGCAGCGGACCGCAGCCGCGGCAGGCATTGAGCACGCCGTTGTCGGTGTCGCCGTCGCAGTCGTCGTCGAGGTCGTTGCACACCTCGGGCGTCGGCCGCACGCCGCTGCACTCGCCCCACCGCCCGTCGCCGCCGCAGCTCCGCTCGCCGACGGTGCACACCCCGCGATCGAGGCCGCACGGCTCGACGGTGCCGGGCAGGCAGGCGCAGTCGGCGCCCTCGTCGGTGACGAGGTCGCAGTCGTTGTCGAAGCCGTCGCAGACCTCGACCGGCGGCGGGCCGCACCCGCGGCAGTCGTTGCGCACGCCCTCGTCGGTCGATCCGTCGAGGTCGTCGTCGAGGCCGTTGCAGACCTCGTCGCGCGCGACCGGCGCCGCGTCGGGCTCGGGATCGGGATCGGGCGCGGCGTCCGGCGCGGGGCCGAGATCGGGCGCGGGCGCGTCGACGTCGGGCGCGTCGACGTCGGGCGCCTCGACATCGGGCGCCGCCATCTCGTCGAGCTCCGCCGGCAGCGGGATGCACCCGCTCGCGAGCAACACCGCGAAGGGCAAGGCAAAACGGCGCATCAGAACCGTCCTTCCACCCGGAGGCCGGGCCCGTCGAAGCGCACCGTCGCGACCGCGCCGCCGTCGTCGGCCCAGGTCAGCGCGGCCCAGGTGCCGAGCGCGACGCCCGCGCCGAGGAGCACGTAGGCGGCGATCTCGCGGCTGCGGGTCGCGTCGCTCGCGGCGGCGAGGTCGCGGCGGGCGTCGGCGTAGCGCGCGGCGTCGGGCGGGCTCGCCGCCGCGGCCGCCTCGCCGCGATCACGCGCCGCCGCCGCGTCGTCGGCCGCGCCGAGCGCCATCGTATAGGCCACCCCGCCCCCGACCAGCGCCGCCGCCGCGCCGCGGTCAGCACCCACGCCACCGTGCGATCGGACCCGCTCGCCGGAGAGACCGCCGCCGCCGCCGGCTCGAGCGCGCGCCACTGCCGGCAGTGCCCGCGGCCCTCGTCGGCGCGGCCGAGATCGGGGAGCAGGCTGCACAGCGCGCGGTGCGGCAGCGCGGTCTCGGGCTGGAGCGCGCTCGCGGCCTTCCACGCCTCGGCGGCGCCGGCCTTGTCACCGGCGCGGACGCGGGCGCGGGCGCGCTCGACGAGGGTCGGGTAGTCGGCGGCGGCCTCGGTCTTCTGCTGCACCGCCGCGCAGCGCGCGCTGAGGTCGACGCGGGCCTTGGCGGCGAGCGCCTGCACCTGCCCGGCGAGCCGCGGGTCGCGAGCGGCCTCGGCGTAGGCGTCGGCGGCGGCGCAGGCGCGCCGGTCGTCGCCGTCGCGGTCGAGCGCGGTCTGGAGCGTGCGGGCGTAGTTGAACGCGAGCTGGCCGTCGCCCGCGCACTCGGGGCGGGCGCGGGCCGCGGTGAAGGCGGCGAGCGCGGCGTCGACGCCCTCGGCGCGGAACGCGCGGGTGCCGGCGGTCGAGCAGTCGTCGGCGGCGGCCGCGGCGAGCGGCAGGAGCGCGACGAGCAGCGCGGCGATGCCGGGACCCGGCGCGCAGCGAGAGCGCAATGGGCGCTCGTCCGCGACGCCGACGGCGCTTGGCGGCGGGACCCGGCGAGAGGCGGGGCGCGCGACCGAAGACGCGGACTTGGACCGGCTGCGCGCTCGCGGGCCGCGACGGGTCAGGGCGCACCCGCGCCTCCCTGCGACGAGGCAGCCCATGCCGACGAAGCACACGCGAGGTCGTGCTCGCCGTCGAGCCCGCGGGCGGCGGCGCGGTCGAGCTTGCCGAGTCGGTCGATCGCCGCCCGGGCGTCGCCGCAGCGGCAGGCGTCGAGGTGGCGGGCGGGCGAGGCGCGCGAGGTCGTCGGCGCTCGGGGTCCGGCGGGCGGCTTTTGGCGCGGGCTCGGGGCGCTTGGGCGCGGCGGCGGCGGCGGGCGGCGGCGGGCGCGCGGCGGCGGGTGAATCGGCGTCGGGTCGCGCGCGGCGGCGGGCCGAAGCGGCGGCCGCTGGGGCCGCGGCGGCAGGGAATCGGCGGCAGGCCGAGAATCGGCGGCGGGTGCGCGCGGCGGCTTCGGCGGCGCGGCGCGCGCGCGCTTCTCGCGCGGCGACCGACGGCGCGGCAGCTTCGCGCGGCCGACGGCGCGGCGGATGGCTCGCCGGCCGTCGCCGCCGCGACCGCCGTCGCGCCGCCGCTCGCTCGCCGGCCGCGGCCGGCGCCGCCGCGGGCACCCGCTCCAGCGGCGCGGCCTGCTCCGGCGTCACCAGCACCAGCCCCACCGCGAGCCCCACCCCGACCAGCGCCGCGATCGCCAGCCAGCGCCCCGGGTTCCCCGCCCGCGGCGCGCTCGGCGGCGCCACCACCGCGCGCGTCGGCTCCACCGCGCCCCGCCACGCCGACGAAAGTCGCTCGGCGTCGGATCGGCCACCGTCGGCGTCGGCGGCAGCGTACCGCGCGACACCGGCACCGCCCGCGGCGTCAGCGTCGCCCGCGCCACCGGCACCGCGACCGGCAGCCCCGCGACCGGCAGCCCCGCGACCGGCAGCCCCGGGCGGGCCGCGGCCATCGGCATCGTCGGCTGCGCCCCCATCGGCCCGTCGTCGACGTCATCGAGCGCCGCCGCGCCCGGCAGCAGCGCCACCGCGGCCTCGATCGCCTCGACGAACGCCGCCCCATCGGCGAAGCGCGCCGCCGGCTTCTTCGCCATCGCCCGCGCGAGCACCGGATCGAGCGCCCCGAGCCCGAGCTCCGGCGGCAGCGGCGGCACCGGATCGCGCAGATGCGCCGCGATCATCTCCGCCGGCGGCCCGATGAACGGGCTGTGCCCCGCGAGCATCCGGTAGAGCACCACCCCGGCCGCGTAGTGGTCGGTCCACGGCCCGAGCTCACCGTGCGCGAGCTGCTCCGGCGCCATGTAGCGCGGCGTCCCCACCGCCACCCCGGTGCGCGTACGCGGCCCGCCCGGCCCATCGGGCGCCAGATCCGAGCGCTCCTTGGCGACGCCGAAGTCGATCAGCACCACCCGCTCCCGCCCGTCGCTCTGCGGCTCGAGCATGATGTTGCTCGGCTTGATGTCGCGGTGGATCAACCCCCGCCGATGCGGCTCGGCGAGCGCGTGCAGGAGCTGCCCGATGATGTCGACCGCCCGCGGCAGCGGCAGCCGCGGCGAGGCCCGCAGCGCATCGGCGAGCGTCTGGCCGCCGATCAGCTCCAGCACCATGTAGAGCGCGCCGCTCTCCTCGCCGAAGTCGTAGACGGTCACGATCCCGGGGTGGCGCAGCTCGGAGAGCAGCCGCGCCTCGAGCTCGAAGCGGGCGTGCAGCTCCTCGGCGTCTTCGTCGACCCGGTCCGGCAGGATGGTCTTGAGCGCGACATGGCGCCCGAGGCGGCGGTGAACGGCCCGATACACCGCGCCCATCCCGCCGCGGCCGAGCCGATCGAAGACCGCGTACTGCCCGCCGATCACCCGCCCGATGAACGGATCGGCCGCGATGTCGGGCTCGGCCGCGGTCGTCACCGGCACGAGCACCCGCCCATCGTGCGCGCAGGTCGCGCCGGGCGTCACGACGCCGGGCACCGCGCGGCCGCAGGCGGGGCAAGTCCACTCGGGGACCATCAAGGCTCCGGTTCGGGTCGTCCTCGGAGTCGCAAACATAACACCGCCCCTCACCGCCGATCGAGATGCGCGGTCGTCGGGGTGACCATGGGTGACGCGGGCGGCCGGTGGTGGTATGGATCGCGGCGATGAATCCGCAGCACGATCTCCGCGCCGGCCAGCGGGTCGGGGGGCGCTATCTGGTCGATCGGCCGATCGGGCGGTGGCAGATCGGGACCGCCTATGCGGCGCGCGAGGGGCGGCAGGAGACGCCGCGCACGCTGCTCGTGATGGAGCTGCAACGCGGCGCGCTGAGTCAGTACCTGCGCTGGGTGCGCACCGAGGCCGACCAGTCCCGGCTGCTGCCCGAACGGCTCTGGGTGCCGCTCGACGGCGGCCACGTCTTCGGCGACCGGGCGTGGATGGCGCTGCCGGCGCTCGGCGGGCGCACGCTGGCGCAGATCGTGGCGAGCGAGGGCTCGCTCGACGAGGAGCGCGCGGTGCGGATCGTCGAGCGGCTCGCGCGGCTCGTGGGCAAGGCGCACGCGGAGGGGGTCGGGCTCGGGTGCCTGCGGCCGGCCAACGTCTTCCTCGACGCCGATTCACCCGGCTCACCCGGCGGGCCCGATCCGGCGGTCTTCGACGTGGGGCTCGCCCGCGGGCTCTCGCGGCTGCTCGCCCGCCCGCCGCGCGCGCAGTCGCGCTACACGCCGCCCGACGCGCGGCCCGACATGCCGGTCGCGGCCGACGACATCTACGCGCTCGGCGCGCTGCTCTACTTCCTGCTGACCGCGCAGAAGCCGCCGGCGAGCGACCTCGAAGGCCGGCGCCTGATGACGCCGCCCTCGTGGAAGCGCCGCGACTCGCAGCTCACCGCGTTCGTCGACCCGGTCGTGCTCGAAGCGATGGCGCCGCTCGCGCGCGACCGCTTCGACTTCGCCGAGGCCTTCGCCGACGCGCTCGTATCGCTCGTCGAGGTCTTCCGCCTCTCGCCCGACGCCCGCGCGGTGCTCGGCATCCCCGCGGGGCTCGGCGCCGAGCGGCCGGCGCGGCAGACGCACCCGCACTACCTGCACGACCTGCTCGGGTTGCCGCCGGAGCCGACCGTCGAGATCCCGATCATCGACGATCCGCTCGACGGCGACGACTGAGGCGCGCGCCTCCCCCACCCGCCCGACCACCCGGGGCAAGCTGCGATGACCGAACCCGACCACGACCTGCACCACAACCCGCCGAGCCCGGCCTTCGACGCGCTCGGGCGCTTCGTCGTGCGCGGCCGCTGGTGGATCCTGCTCGCGACGCTGGCGCTGTTGGTGGGCTCGGTCTGGGTGATGCTCGCGACGACGACGATCGACACGAGCGTCGAGAAGTTCGCGCAGAAGGACTCGCCGTCGCAGAAGGTGCTCGCGCTCTATCGCGACGAGTTCGGGCGCGACGAGATGTTCTTCCTGGTGGTGACGGGCGATGTCTTCACGCTGCCGTTCCTCGAGCGGCTGCGCGCGCTGCACGCAGAGGCGGCGGCGCTCGACATGCCGCTGTCGTCGCTCGGCGCGCGGGGCAAGCAGGGCGGGCTGCTGCGCGACGCCTTGTTCGGGCCCGAGTCGCCGGCGCGACGGCTGTTGCCGGGCATGTTCGACGAGGCGGCGGAGGAGCCGGCGGAGATGCCGGAGAAGCCCGCCGAGGCGCCGGCCGAGGCGCCGGCCGCGAACGCCGACGACGCCTTCAACTTCGACGACGCCGGCGGCGAAGCCGGCTGGGGCGAGGAGGCCGGCGGCACCGTCGTCGAGCAGGCCACCTCGCTCGTCAACGTGCGCCGCACCCGCGGCGGCGCGGCCGGGATCGCGGTCGGGCAGCTCCTCGACCCCTGGCCCACCGAGGCGACGCTGCCCGCGCTGCGCGCCGAGGTCCTCGGCGACCGCACGCTCGTCGGCAACGTCGTCGGCCAGCAGGGCCGCCACGCGGTCATCGCGCTGCGCACGCAGTTCATGTCGGAGGGCGACTCGGCCAAGGTCTACGAGCGGCTCCTCGAGCTCGCCGCGGCGCACGAGGCGCCCGGCTTCCACGTCGACGTCGGCGGCGCCCCCGCGCTCAACGCCGGCCTGCAGGCGATGCTGCTCGACGATCTCGTGCGCCTCGTCGGCCTCTCGGCGCTCGCCATGTTCGTGATCATGGCCTGGATGTTCCGCCACCCCATCGCGGTCGTCGCGCCGATGCTCGTCGTCGCGCTCTCGGCCCTCGCGACCGCGGCGATGATGGGGCTCGTGGGCATGCCGCTGACGCTGATGAGCAACGTGCTGCCGGCGTTCCTCTTCTGCGTCGGGATCGGGCACTCGGTGCACATCATCTCGGTGCTGCGCGACCGGCTGCGCGAGGGCTTCGCGCGCGACGAGGCGCTGCGGATCGCGGTGGGCAGCACCGGGCGGCCGGTGTTCTACACCTCGCTGACGACGATGGTGGGGCTCGGCAGCTTCGTGCTCGCGAGCCTCGACGCGATCGGCGAGATGGGCGTCGCGGGCGCGTTCGGCGTCTTCGTGGCGTTCGTGCTCTCGCTGACGTTCCTGCCCGCGGCGCTGAGCTTCGTCGGCGAGGGGCGGCGGCTCGGCGCGCTGCCGCCGGGGGAGCGCGACTTCATCGACCGCTTCATCGACACCTGCATGAACCTCTCCGGCATCCCCGACGAGCCGGGCTTCGGCGAGGAGCCCCCGCAGGCGCGGCGGCGGCGGCGGTGGACGCTCGCCGGCCTCGGCGCGCTGACGGTGGTGGGGCTCGTCGGCGCGTCGCTGATGACGGTGTGGCACAACCCGCTGACCTGGCTGCCGCCCGAGACGCCGATGCGGGTCGCGTTCGAGACGATGGACACCCACGTCGGCGGCAGCGGCAACGTGCAGCTCCTCATCGACGGCGGCAGCGAGCGCGGGATCAAGGATCTCGAGCTGATGAAGGGCCTCGAGGCGCTGCGCGCGCACGTCGAGGCGTTCGTGCACCCCGAGTTCGGGCCGATCGTCGGCAACACCATCGGGGTCGTCGACGTGGTCAAGGAGACCAACCGCGCGCTGCACGGCGGCGACCCGGCGTTCTATGCGCTCCCCGAGAGCGACCGCGGCGTCGCCGACCTCTTGTTCATGTTCGAGAACGCCGGCCCCGACGAGCTGCGCCAGCTCGCGACGACCGACCTCCAGCGCGCGCAGATGACGGTGCGGGTGCACTGGCTCGAAGCGACGCGCTACCAGTCGCTCGTCGACCACATCTCGGCGGGGATCGCGGCCCATGTGCCCGCGGGCGCGACGGTGCAGGCGACCGGCTCGGTCTACACGCTGGTCAGCACCATCGGCAACATCCTGCGCGACCTCATCTCGAGCTTCGGCTCGGCGTTCGTGGTCATCACGCTGATCATGATGGTGCTCCTGCGCGGCCTCAAGCTCGGGGTCGTCGCGATGGTGCCCAACCTCCTGCCGGTCATCCTCATCGGCGGGGTCATGGGCTTCGGCGGGATCCCGATCGACATGAACAACCTGATGATCGCCTCCATCGTCATCGGCGTGGCGGTCGACGACACCATCCACCTGATGCACCACTGGCGGATCAACATGGAGCGCACCGGCGGCGACGTGGAGCTCTCGATCCGGCGGGCGATGCGGCACTCGGGGCGGGCGATGGTCGCGACGAGCGTCATCCTGCTCATCGGCTTCTCGGTGTACATGGGCGCGACGATGTACAACATCCAGCGCTTCGGCTTCCTCGTCGGATTGACCGCGTGGATGGCCCTGTTCATCGATCTGATCTTCGGCCCCGCGCTGCTCCGCACCTTCTGGCGGCGCAAGGCGCCCGGGCCGGTGCAAGACACGACGGAGGACTTCGATGGCGATCCGAAGGCGGCTTGAGGCGGCGCTCGCCGCGCTGTTGACGATGGCGCCGCTCGCGGCGGGCGCGGCGCCGATCGCGCCCGAGACGACCGACGCGGCCGCGATCATGGCCGCGGTCGAGGACCGCGCCGAGGGCGACCGGATCAGCGGGCGGCTGACGATGACCCTGATCGACAAGTCGGGGCGGCAGCGGCAGCGGGTGGTGCGCTCGTGGACCCGGCAGTTCGACGGCGGCACCCGGCAGCTCATGATCTTCGAAGGGCCGGCCGACGTCGCCAACACCGGGCTCTTGTCGATCGACTACGACGCCGGCGACCGCGACGACGACCAGTGGTTGTTCCTGCCGAGCCTGCACAAGTCGACCCGCATCTCGAGCGGCGAGAAGTCGGGCTCGTTCATGGGCACCGATCTGAGCTATGCCGACATGACCCGGGCCGATCCGAAGCACTACGCCTACACGATGGTCGACGCGAACGCGACGGTCGACGGCGAGGCGGCGTGGCTCATCGAGAGCCGGCCGACGAGCGCGCGGGCGAAGGACGAGACGGGCTACCTCAAGAGCCACCTCTGGATCAGCAAGAGCAAGCTCGTGCCGCTCCAGGTCAAGGCGTGGGTCATCAAGGGCAAGCGGCTCAAGTACATCAAGTTCGACGACGTCAAGCAGCTCGGCGAGGCGTGGGTGCCGCACAAGATCAGCGCCCGCACGGTCGACAAGGACGGCAAGCCGGAGTCGACGACGGTGTTGCAGTTCAGCGAGCTCAAGCACGACGACCCGGCGGTGACCGACGAGCTGTTCACCGAGCGGCGGCTCGAACAGGGGCTGTGAGCGGTGCGGCGGGCGGGCTTCGTCCTCGCGCTCCTGACGGCGGGCGGCGCCGCGGCGCAGCCGGGCGTGGTGCCCGAGGCGAGCGGCGCGGCGGCCGATCCGGCGGCGGTGCCCGGGGCCGGTGAGGCGGCCGGGGCCGGCGAGACGACCGACGAGGCACGCGCCGCCGACGAGACGCCAGCGACTGACGCGGCGGCCGGGGCAGATGAGGCGCCCGCCGCCGAAGACGACGGCTGGGGCGCCGCCGACGACGGCTGGGGTGACGGCGCCGACGCGGTCGGCTTCGGCGACGTGCCCGTCACCGCGATCGAGCCCCCGCCCCCGCCGCGCGCCGCGTCGTTCACCGGCTTCGTGCGCCACGACCTCGGCCTCTGGGTCGAGCGCCTCGACGGCGCCGATCAGCCCTTCGCCAAGAACCGCCTCAGCCTCGACCTCGCGCTCCGCTGGCGCCACGAAGCCTGGCGGATCGTCGCCGAGCTGCACGGCGAGTACGACGCCGCGTACCTCGCCGACCGCGACCGCTTCGACGCGCCCACCCTCGACACCTACGAGGCCCGCGTCCTCAGCGGCGAGCAGTACGTCGCCGTCGCGCTCGACGCCTTCGAGCTGACGATCGGCCGCCAGATCGTCGCCTGGGGCGAGGGCGAGATGCTCTCCCCGCTCGACGTCACCAGCCCGCGCGACCTGCGCGAGCCGGGGCTCGCCGATCTCGACGACCTGCGCCTCGGCGTGCTCGCATCAAGGGTCGGGTGGTTCACCGGCGGGCATCGGGTCGAGCTGATGGCGGTGCACGAGGCGTACTTCGGCGAGCGCCCCCCGCCGCTCGGCGAGTTCAGCCCGCTGCGCGCGTTCGTGACCGGCAACGCGCTGGCCGGGCGGTTCCTCAGCGGCAAGACGATCGCGTACCGCGAGGCGCAGGACCGCTTCGACCCGGCCGAGACGCAGGGCTTTCTGCGCTGGGTCTACAAGGGGCCGGGCCTCGACGCCGGCCTCTACGCCGCGTCGGCGCTCGACCAGCAAGGCGTGGTGCGGCTGCCGCCGGTGCAGGCGCTGCTCGACGATCCGATCAGGCTCGCGCTCGACCACGAGCGCTACTGGCTCTTCGGCCACAGCGGCGCGACGACGATCGACGCCTGGATCATCCGCTGGGAGCTCGCGCAGAGCATCGGGCGGGCGTTCAACACCGGCGACCCCGACGCCGAGGTCGATCTGGCCGCGGTGCTCGGCGGCGAGCCGCTGATCGGGGTCGCCGAGGCGTCGCTCTTGACCGGCATGGTGGGCGTCGCCTGGAGCGGGATCGCCGACACGACGATCGCGGTCGAGGCGCAGGCGGGTCTCTTCTTCGACCGACCCGACGACCTGCTCTTCCCCGCCGACGCGCCGACCTTCGCGCTGCGCTTCACCCGGCTCGCGCTCCGGCAGAAGCTGCAACTCAGCGCGGTCGCCACCGTCTTCGGGCTCACCGCCGAGCACGGCTGGCTCTTGCGCGCCGAGGCGGAGCATGCCTTCGCCGACGGCTTCTCGGCGGGGGTCGGCTACGTGCACTACGGGACCGGCCGCGACGGCGAGTTCGGGCCGTTCTACGGGCTCGACGAACACGACCGCGTCTTCGCGCGGCTGCGCTGGGACTTCACGCTCTATTGACCGCGGGCGGACATCGCCCCCGGCTCGTCCATTAGTCCATCCCCGCACAAGGGAGGCCCCCGTGACCCGCGCCGAGAAGGCCGCCCGGATCGGTGAGATCCTGGACGCGCTGTATCCCATCCCGCCCATCCCGCTCGACCACGTCGACCCGTTCACCCTGCTCGTCGCCGTCGCGCTCTCGGCGCAGACGACCGACAAGAAGGTCAACGAGGTCACCCCCGCGCTCTTCGCCCGCGCGCCCGACGCGGCGGCGATGGCGAAGATGGAGGTCGAGGAGATCCGCCAGCTCATCCGCGAGGTGGGGCTCGCGCCGACGAAGGCGAAGAACCTGCGGCGCATGGCCGAGCTGCTCGTCGAGCGCCACGGCGGGCAGGTGCCGGCCGACATGGAGGCGCTCGAGGCCCTGCCGGGCGTGGGCCACAAGACCGCGTCGGTGGTGATGGCGCAGGCGTTCGGGGTGCCGGCGTTCCCCGTCGACACCCACATCCACCGCCTCGCCGCCCGCTGGGGGCTCTCGTCGGGGCGCAACGTCGCGGTGACCGAGGCCGACTTGAAGCGCGCCTTCGCCCGCGAGACCTGGAATCGGCGGCACCTGCAGATCATCTACTTCGGCCGCGAGCACTGCCCGGCGCGGGCGCACGACCTCGAGGGCTGCCCGATCTGCGGCTTCGCGGCGACGAAGAAGCGGGCGGACGAGGAGCAGAAGAAGGCCACGCGGCCGCGCAAGCCGCGGGTGAAGCCGGGCGAGGCGGAGCAGCCTTGAGCGCGGCGACGGGCGGCGGGCCCGCCGAAGGCGCGGCGAGCGACGTCCCGGCCGACGCGGCGGACGGCCGACGGCGCGACGCCCCGGCGCCCGCCGATCCGGCCGCGGTCCGCGCCGCGCTGCTCGTCGGGTACGACCGCGGCCACCGCGACCTGCCCTGGCGCCGCGACCCGCGGCCGTGGCCGGTGTGGGTCTCCGAGGTGATGCTGCAACAGACCCGCGTCGAGTCGGTGATCGGCTACTTCCACCGCTTCATGGCGCGCTTCCCGACGCCCGCGGCGCTCGCGGCGGCGCCGGTCGACGAGGTGCTGTCGATGTGGGCCGGGCTCGGCTACTACGCCCGCGCCCGCAACCTGCACCGGGCCGCGCAGCAGGTCGTCGAGCGCCACGGCGGCGAGGTGCCCTCCGATCCGGCGGCGCTCGCGGCGCTGGCCGGGTTCGGGCGCTACACGACGGGCGCGGTGGGCTCGATCGCGTTCGGGCATCGGCTGCCGGCGCTCGACGGCAACGTGGTGCGGGTGCTGTGCCGGCTCGACCGGGTGGTCGACGATCCGAAGGTCCCGGCGGTGCGCGAGCGGCTGTGGCAGCGGGCGGCGGCGCTGGCCGACGACGCGCGGACGGGCGACGTGAATCAGGCGCTGATGGAGCTGGGCGCGACGGTCTGCACGCCGCGCTCGCCGGCGTGCCTCGTCTGTCCGCTCGCCGCGATGTGCCGGGCGCGGGCGACGGGCGACGCGCAGAAGCTGCCGGTGAAGCCGCGGCGGCCCGAGCGGCCGCGGTTCGAGCGGGTCGCGGCGCTGGTGCGCGACGACGCGGGGCGGATCTGGCTGGGGCGGCGGCCGGAGGATGGCCTGCTCGGCGGGCTGTGGGATCTGCCGGCGGTCGAGGCATCGGGGCCCGATCCGTTCGCGCTGCGGGCGCTCGGCCTCGAAGCGGCGGGCGCGGCGGTGACGGTGGAGCATGGCTTCACGCATCGGGTGTGGGTGGTGCACTGCTACCGGGCGACGGGCACGCCGGCGGGCGGCGAGGCGACGGTGTGGCGGGCGTTCGACGAGGCGGCGCTGTGTGATGCGGCGGGGCCGGCCCGGTTCGGACCAGCGCTGTGCGGTCCGGCGCTCAAGGCGCTGCGGGCCGCGGGGGTGGCGCTGCCGCATCGGCGGGGCGCGGGGCGGAAGGGCTGAGGGCGGCAGCGGCGGCGGGGCGCGCTTCAGTCCTCGCCAGCGTCGTCGAAGAGGAGCTCCTCGTAGAGATCGTACAGCAGCTCACCGGCGATCGCGCCCGGCTCGCCATCGACCACGAACACCGTCTCCCCCACGAAGGCCATCGCGCTCTGCGCCGCGTCGAGGGTGACCGGGTCGAGCCCGGTGAGCCGCAGTCGCATCACCGGCGCGGTCGCGGCGAGGCGGGCGACGAGGCGATCGACCGCCGCGTCGACCGTGGTGGGTTCGCCGTCGACCCGCGCCGGTCGGTCGAGCGCGCCGGCCGAGAGGAAGGTGCGGGCCGCGTCGACCTCGTCGGCCGTCCAGGTATCGATGCCATCGAGCACGGCGATGCCATCGACCTCGGTCAGCCCCGCGGGCGTCGTCCCGGGCCCCCGGCGCTCACCGAGCCACTTCCGCCCCGGCCACTCGGCCGCCGCCGGATCTTCATCGACGGCGAGCGCCTGCGCCAGCCGATCGGCCGCGGCCGAATCACCGATCGGCTCGCCGTGCTCGTCGAGCGGCGTGCCCTCGATCAGCCTCGGCTGATCCCGGATGTCCGGCGGCACCGTGAAGCCCTCCGCTTCGAAGTTGTCGGCGATCTCGACCCACTCGATCGCCGCCGGTCCCATCTCCCGAACCCGGGCGACCAGCTCGGCGCGATCGGTCCCCAGGCGCGCCTGCGCCGCGTCGGCGATGCCATGGTGATCCAAGACACGCCACATCCACTCGGCCGCGAGCCCGAGGTCACCGGTGAACGGCGATCCCCCCTGCGGCCAGACGAGGTTGTAGGTCGCCAGCTTGATCCAGTACCGGTCGAAGTACTCGAATCCGATGAGCGCCCAGATGACATACTTCTGTCCGGGAGCGCGCACCGCGATCGGCCGCTTCAACAGCTTGCGAGCAAAGGACCGGAGCGGGCCGCGCTCGGCGGAGATCGAGACGTAGACGAAGCTGCGCAAGCCCTCGATGTCGACCGCGCGCTCGGCGAGCGGACCGTCGTAGGGGATGGGATCAGGCATGTAGATGACTCCTTCGCGCTCCGCCGGATGGAGCGATCAGCGCGGGTGATAGCGCAGCCGGTTGGTGACTCCAAGCCCTGCCAGATGTCATCGCCTTCGGGCTGCTGTTCCTGTGCGCAGACGATGTGTCGCCGTCGGGCGCTCAGCGGGTCGGTTGATCGAAGAGGTCGTCGGGCACCGGCCGGCCGGTGGAGCGCAGCCGCTCGGCGACGGCGTGCCAGTCGATGGGCGCGAGATCACTGCTGGACGGTAGACCACCAGATGAGGTCGTCCCGTGATCTCTTGCAGTATTGCGCTTTGGGGTCATAGGGCAGCGCATAGTGGTCGAGCACCGAGAAGGCCCAGGCGACGATATCGCCGCCCGTGACCCCTCGAAGGCACCCAGCGGCTGCTCGGAAGGCGTGAGCAACAGGTTGAAGCGAACCACGAAGATCTCACCCCTCCTCGGGGAAGGTGCGGATCCCCCAGCCGATGTACTGGTGCCCGGCGCGCGCACGTGGATCGGGTGACGCCGCAGCCAGCGCTCGAAGCCGGCCAGTTCGGGTGGTCGACCACGATCTCGAAGCTCGACGAGTACTCGGGGAGCGGCTCGCGGATCACCCGCTCGGCGAGCGGGCCATCGTAGGGGCTGAAGTCGGTGCGCACCATCGGCTCCCCGCCGTCGCCAGGGTCCAGAGCAACCAGAAGATCCAGTCGTGCAGCATGGTCACTCGCTCCCCGAGAGCATGTCATAGACCGGGCCGGTGATGTTCATCAACCAATCGCCGCCCTCGTTGCCCCAGGGGATGAGGCCGTCCCAGTTCTCGATGAGCGTGGCGCCCGCGTCGGCGAGGCCGAGCGCGTCGGGGTACCAGATCGGTGAGCGGAGCCAGTCGACGCCGGGAGGCGTCGGCAAGCGGTCGGGTAGATCGAAGATCCCCGATGGCAGGTCGCTCGCCATCGCGAGGGCGATGAGCTGGGCGGCCCACTTGGGCAGGGCGCCGCAGAAGTAGTAGTTGACGCGGAGCGGGGGGGGGCGCATGCGGTCGCGGCGCCAGCTTCGGCGAGCGTAGGCGAGGTAGTCGTAGAGCTGGGCGGCGAAGGCGATCTGCATCTTCCACATCCAGGGGCGGCGGCCGTCGAAGACGACCCACGGACTGAGGCACTTGGCTTCGAGCATGACGCCTCGGTCGTGGGTGCGGCGCGACTCGGCGATGAAGCCATCGGCGATGCGGACGCGGTTGGGGTCGCGGAGCTTTCGACCTGGGCGGGCGCGCCGTCGGGCGGCGATCGGGATGGCGTTCATGACGCCGTCCGATGCGGGCGCTCGCCTGATATGTCATGGCGAGATCGAGCGGGGGTGGATTGAAGACGAAACGCGTGCGGAAGCGCCCTGGATGCCGGGTGCGCATCGTCCGTTGCATGTACCGCTCGAAGTCCCGCCCCGCCTGGACGCGGTTCTGCCGCGCCGCGAAGGCGTCGACGGGCTGCGGCGGCTCGATCCAATGCACCGTGATCTCACTCGCCGCCAGCGCCTCGGCCTGCACGGCCGGATCATTCCAGTCGGGCTCGATCACCTCCGCGTTCCACGCGCCGATCGTCGGCCACCGCTCTTGCTGCGTGCAGCGGGCCTCGATCTCACCGGGCGGGCACTCGATCATGCCCGGCAACCCCAGCTCCGAGACCGGCACGGTCTCGGCGCCGTCGAGCCAGCAGCGGGCGTCGTCGCCCTCGGGCGGGACGCAGTCGCAGGCGTCGCCGAGCCCGTCGGCGTCGGCGTCGCGCTGCTCGGGGTCGGCGACTTCGGGGCACACATCGCAGGCGTCGCCGACCCCGTCGCCGTCGCGGTCGGGCTGCGCCGGATCGAAGTTGTCGGGGCACCCATCGCAGGCGTCGCCGACGCGGTCGCCGTCGCGGTCGGCCTGCGCGGGATCGGGCTCTCCGGGGCAGAGGTCGCAGGCGTCGCCGACGCCGTCGCCGTCGCGGTCGCGCTGGTCGGGGTCGTCGCGGTCGGGGCAGCGGTCGCAGCGGTCGCCGTGGCCGTCGCCGTCGCGGTCGCCTTGCGGGCCGGGGGTGTGGGGGCAGTCGTCGCAGGCGTCGCCGTAGCCATCGCCGTCGGCGTCGGGCTGGGCGGGGTCGTGCAGCCGCGGGCAGACGTCGCAGCGGTTGTGGATGGCGTCGCGGTCGGGGTCGATGCGGTCGAGGTCGCCGTCCCAGGTGTTGCGGGCGGCGCAGCGGGCCATGAGGCAGGTGAGGAAGCGTTCGACGCGGCGGGCGTGCACGGCGCCGGTGGTGCCCGGGTCGACGAAGCCGGGGAGCCAGACGCCGGGGATGATGTTCCATGCTCGTCGACGAGGGTTCGACGCGGAGCCCGGCCTGGGTGGCGCAGTGCCAGCCGTCGAGCACGTCGGGGTGCTGGGCGCCGGGCGCGGGGCGCGGGAGGCCGGGGCGGGGGAGGGTGTAGCAGACCGATCGGTAGCGCGGCGCGACGAGCTGGCCGGCGAGGCCGGTCTCGTAGAGCTCGGCGCTCGCGGCGCCGACCTGCGCTTCGCATGACTGGCCGGGGCAGCCGCGGGCGGTGGCGGTGGCGGTCCACTGGCCGGCGGGGGCGTGGCGGTCGGCGGGGGGGTGGCCGAAGCCGTCGGCGATGGGACCGCGGTGGCAGAAGCCATCGGGTCCCATGGTGGTGCAGCCGAGGATGGCGGGCGCTTCGGGGGCGGTGGTGGTGGTGACGGTGGCGATGGGTTCGTCGCCGTGGCGCCAGCAGCCGGGGCCGGCGTCGGTGTCTTGGGCGGGGTCCTGGCAGAAGATGGCTGTCGGGGTCGGTGGTGCCATCGCAGCAGCCGGCGAGGGCGGCGAGCAGGGCGAGCAATGGGATGGCGCGCGGCATGGGTGGCCCTTGTCTGCGAGCCTTTGTCTTGCCCGGCCGCTCGCGTCCTGCCGCCCCCGTGGTGGGTGGAGCGTGGCATCGGGGGGGCGGGGGGGTCAAGGCAGCCGTGTCTGTCGGCCGCTCGCGTGGCACCGCCAGCGGGGTGCAGCGGCGGGGCTGGCGGCGGGGCCGGGCGAGCGTGGTGATGCGGCGGCGGGTGGCGGCGGGGCCGGGCGGGCGTGATGGTGATGCGGCGGCGGGGTGGGCGGCGGGGGGGGGCGGGCGGGCGGGGGTGATGCGGCGGCGGGTGGCGGCGGGCGGGCGGGGTGGTGGTGATGCGGTGGCGGGGCTGGCGTCGGGGGGGGGGGTGGCGCCCTGTCGTGCCGGGTGGCTCGGGCATCGAGAGCGACGAAGGCCGTTGATGGGATCAGCGAGGTGAGCGGCGAAGGGCACGAGCGGGCTTCACCCCCACCCCCCGCCGCCGGCCGCCCCGCGGGCACCGATGATGCGCCGACGGGCCGGACGGTCGGTAAATGCCAGCGTCGGCGCGTGGCCGGACGAGCCATGCGGTGATGCCATGGTGGCATCGACCCATCGACCACTTTGTTGAGGCTCGGGTCGTGGGCTGGCAGAACGGCGACCGCCCGGGGTGGTTCGGCCTTTCGGTCGGGGTGGCTGGGCGAGGGGGGAGGCTATCGGTTGGGGTGCTGGCCTTCAACCGATAGCCCTCGGTGGCGGGGAATGGCTGCAAGCTGCCCCAGGAGCTGACGGAGCAGGGGAGAACCTCTTGTCGCAATCCCCTCGGTGGCGGGGAATGGCTGCAAGAGCAACACGACTTGCTTTTGGCAGCGCTCAGCAACTTGTCGCAATCCCCTCGGTGGCTGGCGGGGAATGACTGCAAGATGCCTCCGACGCCGCGCGACGATGCGCGGTATGAAGAACTGTCGCAATCCCCTCGGTGGTGGGGGTGGTGGGTGGTGGCGGGGAATGGCTGCAAGGTGCACGATCTGGGTGAGGGTGCGCCAAGCCTGCAACAGTCGCAATCCCTCGGTGTGTGGCGGGGGCGGAATGGCTGCGAGCCTGTCTCCTCGATCGGTGTGAGGGGCTGCAGGAAGGGTGTCGCAATCCCCTCGGTGGCGGGGAATGGCTGCAAGTCCGGCGCCCACATCGACAACGGCGCCTTCGCGCAGACCTGTCGCAATCCCCTCAGGCGGGGGGGAATGGCTGCAAGAGGGCAGCGCGAGGGCTGCCCGGTCGGAATACGACTTGTCGCAATCCCCTCAGTGGGAAGCGGGGAATGGCTGCAAGGTGCGAACTACACCCAATTGCTCGCAGTGTTCAACATGTCGCAATCCCCTCGGTGGCGGGGAATGGCTGCAAGGCTCGAATGCGAGCAGGGTCACACCTGTGACGCGAACGAGTCGCAATCCCCTCGGTGGCGGGGAATGGCTGCAAGATTCCCGATCCCGGCCGAACACTTTGTGCATTGGTTAGTATGTCGCAATCCCCTCGGTGGCGGGGAATGGCTGCAAGAGCGGGGCTTGCAAGGTGCCAGGATCAGGGCGGTTTTTTGCTTCTGAATTCCCTACCCCCCATTTCGGCGGGGGATATGGATGACGAACCGGCCGCGACGGCGCGCGTGAATGGGCGTAAGCCGCCGATTTCACGGCGGAACTCGCGGGCTTGCACACCCCCCCGGTTTCGGGCGCCGCGGGGGGTGGGGAGTTTCAGGGGTGGGGGATTTCAAAGACCGTCAGGGCGCGTCACCGGGGGCAGTCTAGCGCGGGCGCGGGAGCGGGTGAAACTCCGTTGGCGGCGGTGGGCGTTTCTCGGGGCGGCGATGGGTTCGCTCACAAAGCCGCTGGCGAAGACTTCGAGACAATGGGCGAGCGCGCGATGACGCGGTCGGGCGCGCGCGCGGGCGACGGCAGCGCCGCCGCCGCCGACCCTCGGGGGGGGTGGGGCGGCAAATCGGTGTAGGCAGCGGCAGGGTGCGGGGGTGCGTTCATCGGCGAGGCGCTCGCGAGGGACTTCGGGGTGAACGGGATCATCCCCGACCCCCTCGCGAGCGACTTCAGGGGTGATTGAGTTGGGGCGGACCCCCTCGCGAGCGACTTCAGGGTGATCCGGGATCATCCCCGACCCCTCGCGAGCGACTTCGGGGTGATTCGAGTTCGCGCCGGACCCCTCGCGAGCGACTTCGGGGTGATCCGGGATCATCGCCGCGAGTCGCTCGCGAGCGACTTCAGGGGTGATTCGAGTTGGCGCGGACCCCTCGCGAGCGACTTCGGGATGAACGGGATCATCGCCGATCCCCGCGAGCGACTTCGGGGTGATTCGAGTTCGCGCGGACCCCCCTCGCGAGCGACTTCGGGATGGTCGGGGATCATCGCAACCCCCTCGCGAGCGACTTCGGGATGGTCGGGTTCATCGCCAACCCCTCGCGAGCGACTTCGGATGGTCAGGTTCATCGCCGAAGCCCTCGCGAGCGACGACTTCAGGATGGTCGGGGTTCATCGCCGAGGCCCTCGCGAGCGACTTCGGGGTGGTCGGGGATCATCACCGATCCCCTCGCGAGCGACTTCGGGATGGTCGGGGATCATCGCCGATCCCCTCGCGAGCGACTTCGGGGTGGTCGGGGATCATCGCCGAGGCCCTCGCGAGCGACTTCGGGATGGTCGGGGATCATCGCCGATCCCCGCGCGAGCGACTTCGGGATGGTCGGGGGTGGGCGCTGGTTCGGTCAGGGGGGCGCCGGGGGCGGGACGCGGCGGGTCGGGTGCGGACGGTCCACGGACAGTGACCGGGTGTACGTCAAATCTCGCGTTCGGGGCGGCATGGACGGTCGGTCGGGGGGCGGACCGTCCGGCGGACGGTGTTTGATCGCACCAAATCGTTGTCATCAATGATGAAAGTGTCGAAGAACGCTTGAATTCCGGTGCGGCCCGGTCATGATGGTCGGCGGCTTCCACGGACGCCGAACTCGTGATGAACCGACCTGAGAGGATCCGATGGCTCTTCGAAACCTGACCGAAGGTGTGATGTATCTTCAGCTCGATTACTGGATCACCCGCCAGCGTGAGCTGCTCGAAGCCCACGACGCCACCCGCTGGCTCGTGACGCGCTTCGTCGATCTGCGGCAGGAGATGGTCTCGCTCCGTCGCGACCCCAGCTATCACATCGCCGAGGCCCGCGCGGCGGTGGCGGCGCAGGATGCCATCCACGATGATGATCTCCGCGCCGGTTACTACGCCCTCCTCGCGCTCGAACATCGGGCGCGCACTCCCGAAGACAAGAAGCGGTTCAAGGACGCACGCGACCGGATCTTCCACGGTGGGCTCGCGATGGTGAATCGCGCCTACGCCGATGAGGCCTCCGAGAGCCTGCTCGTGCTGTCGCGGATCGATGGCGATGTGCGCCGCCTGCTCGCGGCGAACATGCTCGGTGACGAGAGCCTCGGGGTGCTGTTCGATCGGTGGCGGGAGGAGGCGCGGCGGCTCGGTGAGCTCGACGCGATGCGGACGGAGATCGAGGCGCAGGCGAAGCTGGTGGGGGGGTCGAGCTACCTCGGGCTGCGCAAGGCGTGGATGGAGCTGGTGCGGGCGTTCCGGTCGGCGGTGGCGCTGCTGCCGGCGGAGCCGCGGCACGCGTTGAGCGCGCGGCTCGATGAGGCGGAGGCGCGCGCCGATGCGCGGGCGGCGGCGCGGCGGGCGCGGGGCGCGGTGGCGGTGGTGGATGATCCGGAGGGGCTGCTGCCGGAGGATGGGTCGGCGGGGCGGGGGGAGGTCGATGAGGATCTGTTCGAGGATTCGCCGGCGGTGTCACCGGGGGTGACGCCGGTCGAGGGCGCGCCGGCTTCGGTGGGCTGAGCGGCGGGCGCGGCGCGGCGGGCTCAGCCGTCCTTGAGCTCGTCGCGCATCTCTTCGGCGCGGATGCGGAAGGCGTCGCGCTTGTCGATGGGGCAGCCGATCGCGTCGTAGCTGTCCTGGATGCTCGGGCCGGGCAGTGACTTGGGGTAGTAGGTGACGCCGGCGATCTCGGTGAGCTGGTCGCCGAGGTTGACGACGTGCATGAGCCGCACGACCTGGGGGTCGACGTCGCCGCCGCGGTAGGCGTCCATCTCGTGGTGGCGGCGGGCGATGGTCATGAACGTGTCGCCCATGTCCCACTTCTTCATGAGCCCTTCGCCGAAGACGTTGTGCCACTCGCGGATGACGCCGAGGACGTCGTTCATCGAGAGGACCTGGTTGCTGTGGCGCTGGAAGAGCTCGCCGAAGACGCGGAGCAGGAAGAGCTCGCCGATGTTGTGCATGAGCCCGAGGAGGTACATCTCGTCGGGGTCGCCGACTTCGCAGCCGATGGCGACGTCGCGGCAGAGGCAGGCGCTCATGAACTGGGCCTTCCACATGTCGCGGAAGACCTGTTTGAAGGCGGGGGAGCGGAAGGTGAACATGCCTTGCAGCGCGGCGGTTTGCACGAGGTTGTCGATCGTGCGGTTGCCGAGCCGGGTGACGGCGCTGCGGAGGTCGGTGATGCGGCCGCGGCCGCCGTAGGCCACCGTGTTGGCGGTGGCGATCATGCGGGCGGCGAGGCTGGGGTCCTTCTCGAGGACCTTGATGACGCGGTCGGTCTCGACGGTGAGGTCGGCGAGCACGACGCGGAGCTCGTCGACGACCTTGGGCATCTCGGGGAGCGCGATGTTGCCGTCGCGGATCTTCTCGACGATCTCCTTGATGAGGCCGCGGGTGGGGCTGCCGCCGGCTTTGTCGGCGGCTTCGGTCTGGGCGCGGCGGGTCTCGCGGGCGATGCGGCGGAGGGCGTTGGTGACGGCGGCTTCGTCGATGGGCTTGTCGAGCCAGTCGACGCAGCCGTGGCGCATGGCGAAGACGACGTCCTGTTTGGTGCCGTCGGTGGTGCAGACGGCGATGGGGATCTGCGCGGCGTGGCGGCGGAGCTCGGGGAGGAGCGTGGGGGCCTTCATCGCGGGGGACTTGATGTCGATGAACATGCAGTCGACGCCGTGCTTGACGAGCGCGATGACCTCGCGGGCGGCCTTGGCGCGGACGGGTCGGAGCCCGAGCGCCTCGACGTGGGCGGCGAGGACGTCGGCGGCGGCGGTGTCTTCGTCGGCGATGAGGACGGTGCGCCTCGTCACGCTCTCCTCCGCTCCCCCCGTGGGCGCTTGGGTCGAAGTTAGAACTCGATCGCGGGGGTCGTCAACTCGCGTCGCGGGTGGCGTCCTCGGCGGCGATGGCGTCGAGGCGGTCGCAGGCGGCGAAGTGGGCGTCGCCGATGGGGTGGAAGTCGGGGATCTTCTGGGCGCACTGCGCGGTGGCGTAGCGGCAGCGGGTGTGGAATCGGCAGCCGCTGGGGGGGTTGATGGGGGTGGGCACGTCGCCGACGAGCGGGATGCGCTGCTTGCGGCGGCCGGGGTGGGGGACGGGGACGGCGCTGAGGAGCGCGCGGGTGTAGGGGTGCTGGGGGTCGCGGAAGAGGGCTTCGCCGGGGCCGATCTCGGCGATCTTGCCGAGGTACATGACGGCGACCTGGTCGCAGAGGTGCTTCACGACGGCGAGGTCGTGGGCGATGAAGAGGTAGCTGAGGCCGAGCTCGCGGCGGAGGTCGGCGAGGAGGTTGAGGATCTGCGCCTGGACGGAGACGTCGAGCGCGGAGACGGCCTCGTCGCAGACGATGAAGTCGGGGCGGGGGGCGAGCGCGCGGGCGATGCCGATGCGCTGGCGCTGGCCGCCGCTGAACTCGTGGGGGTAGCGGTCGAGGTAGTCGGGGTCGAGGCCGACGCGGCCGAGGAGGCGGCGGACCTCGCGGCGCTGCTCGTCGGCGGTGGCGCAGATCCCGTGGAGCTTGAGGGGCTCGGCGAGGGTTTCGAAGACGGTGCGGCGCGGGTTGAGGCTGCTGAAGGGGTCTTGGAAGATGATCTGCATGCGCTTGCGGAGCGGCGCCATCTGGGCGCGGCCGAAGCCGTCGATGCGCTGGCCGGCGAAGGTGATCTCGCCGGCGGTGGGCTCGATGAGCTTGAGGATGCAGCGGCCGGCGGTGGTCTTGCCGCAGCCGCTCTCGCCGACGAGGCCGACGGCCTGGCCGGGGTAGACGTCGAGGTCGATGCCGTCGACGGCTTGCACGTGGCCGACGACCTTGGGGATGATCCCGCGCTTGATGGGGAAGTGCTTCTTGAGGCCGCGGACGCGGAGCAGGGGCTCGGTCATCGCTGGGTCTCCGGGGTGCGGGCGGTGGGCTGGTCGTCGGTTGGGGTCGGGGCGGCGGCGCCGGGGGGGTCGGCGGGGGCGTCGACGATCTTGACGGCGGCGCCGTCCTGGAGGCCGCGCTGGCCGAAGACGATGACGATGTCGCCGGCGGTGAGGGGGGCGCGGACCTCGACCTGGTCGCGGTCGGTGTAGCCGAGCTCGAGGGCGCGCTTCTCGGCCTTGCCGTCGACGACGCGGAACGCGAAGGGGCGGTCGTCTTCGTAGACGACGGCGCGGCGGGGCATGAGGACGGCGGCTTCGCGGGTGTCGAGCACGATGCGGGCGCGGGTGTACATGCCGGGGCGGAGGCGGCGCTGGGGGTCGATCTCGCCGTCGCCGAGCGCGACGGTGACCTTGACGGTGCCGCTGCGGGGGTCGACGGTCGGCGCGATGCGCTCGACCTCGCCGCGGAGCCGGGCGTCGCCGGCGCCTTCGGCGGTGACCTCGACGGGGAGTCCGGTGCGGAGGCGGGCGAGGTGGCGTTCGGGTACGTAGAGGTCGATCTCGAGCGCGGTGAGGTCGGCGACTTCGAAGAGCACGGCGCCGGCGGAGATGGCTTCGCCTTGTTCGACGTGGCGGGCGACGACGACGCCGGCGATGGGGGCGGTGACGCGGCCGAGGCCGCGTTCGTCTTCGAGGCGCTGGACCTCGAGGCGGGCCTGGCGGAGTTCGAATTCGGCGTCCTGGAGCTGCTGGCCGGGGAGCACGCCTTGTTGGGCGAGGCGGCGGGCGCTCTGGACGTCGCGGTTGGCCTTGTCGACGGCGGCGCGGGCCTTGCCGAGCACGCTCTGGTAGGTGGGCTGGTCGACGCGGGCGAGGAGGTCGCCGGCTTTGACGGTGGCGCCTTCTTCGACGGCGAGGTCGAGCACGGTGCCGCCGGCGCGGCTGCGGATCTCGGCGCGGACGCGGGCTTGTACGGTGGCGGTGCCTTCGAGGCCGTCGCTGATGGGGCCCTGGGCGAGGCGGGTGACCTCGACGGGGGCGGGGGGGGCCTCGGCGGTGGCGTCGGGGGGGCCTTTGCCGGGGCCGCCCTTGCCGGGGGGGCCGCCGGCGGGGCCCTGGCAGGCTGCGAGGGCCACGGCGAGGGCCGCGGTGATGAGGGGGCGGTGGGCGCGCATGTGCCTCGGGGTCGTGAGCGGGCGCAGTCTAGCGTGTCGGGGCGGTGGCGTCACCTCGGCGGGCGCCGTTTGTGGGCAGGGTCACTCGGTGGGGTCGCGGGCGAGGGTGAAGCGGGCGCCGTCGGGGCCGGCGACGACGCGGAGCACGGCCTCTTCGGCGGGCTCGGCGGGGAGGGTGATGGCGGGCTCGTCGAGGCTGCGGGCGAGGAGGGCGCCATTGTGGAGCGCGTAGGCGGCGATGATGAGCTCGCCGCTCTGGATGGCGGCGGTGACGCGGGTCTCGGCGGCGAGCGCGCCGAGGGTGAACCAGCGCTCTTCGGCGGCGGCGAGCGCGTAGGGGGCGCCGTCGTCGGCGGTGGGGGCGAAGGGCACGGGGTCGACGGGGCCGGCGCGGCGGCGGTCGGGGCCGGCGTCGGGGCCGGCGTCGATGTCGTCTTCGGCGTCGGTGCAGTCGAGGTCGTCGGCGCAGCCGTCGGTGCAGAGCCAGTCGACGTCGCAGCCGTCGTAGGCGCCGGTCTCGGCGATGAAGGCGCCGGCGTCGTTCGCGGCGGGCGGCGCGAGGTCGACGAGGGGGGCGCCGCTGTCGGGGTCTTGGAGGATGGGGTCGGTGTTGATGGCGCAGCCGGCGAGGGCGGAGAGGGCGAGGGTGAGAAGGGCGCGGCGGAGCACGGTCGTTGCCTCCCGAGGCGTGTGGTTGTTACGGTACGGCCCGCTCCCGCGCCGGTGCAACCGAAGGGGGGCGGCCCTTGTAATCCCCCGATGGCGCCTGCCCGATGAACGCCTCCGATCTCCGCCGCGCGCAGGCCGCCTTCGCCGCCGGCCTCATCGACGCCGCCGAGCTCGCGACCGTCTGCTGGCGGGCGGGCCGGGGCGAGGCGAGCGTCGAGGCGCTGCTCGCCGAGCTCGGCGCGGGCGAGGAGACGACGGGCTCGATCGAGGCGCTGCCGCCGCCCGAGCTCGATGAGGACGCCTCGTTCGCCGAGACCATCGCGCCGGGGGAGCACACCCTGCTCGGCCCGCCGCCCGACATGCCCGCGCTCGACATCGAGCGCCTCGGCCTCGACCCCCGCCGCTTCGAAGACCGCTACGCCGTCGATGGCCCGCTCGGGGTGGGCGGCACCGGGGAGGTGCTCGCGGCGACCGATCGGCTCCTCGATCGCCCGGTCGCGCTCAAGGTGCTGCGCCGCGGTCTGCGCGATCCGCGGGCGCTGCGGCGCTTCATGGCGGAGGCGCAGATCACCGGGCAGCTCGAACATCCGAGCGTGGTGCCGGTGCACGACATCGCGGTGCTGCCCGACGGGCGGCCGGTGATCTGCATGAAGCGGGTGCGGGGGCGCTCGCTGCGGGCGCTGCTCGACGGGCTCGCCGATGGCTCGGTGGCGCCGGAGAGCGGCGGGCTGTATCGGCTGGTGCGGGTGCTGATCCAGGTGGCGATGGCGGTCGACTACGCGCACGCGAAGGGGGTGGTGCACCGCGATCTGAAGCCCGAGAACGTGATGGTGGGCGACTTCGGCGAGGTGATGGTGATGGATTGGGGGATCGCGCGGGCCGGGGTGTCGCCGCCGGATGTGCCGCGGGTGCCGATCGCGGGGACCGGGCCGGTGTCGCTGGTCGAGCTGGTGGCCGCGCCGCTCGCGACGCAGGAGGGCGCGATCGTGGGCACGCCGGGGTACATGGCGCCGGAGCAGGCGATGGGGCGCCCGGCGGATGGGCGCTCGGATGTGTGGGCGATCGGGGCGATGCTGTACGAGGTGCTGACGGGGACGCGGCCGCACGCGGCGACTTCGACGTGGCAGCTCTTGATCGCGACCGCGGGCAGCGACGTGGAGCCGCCGCGGGCGCGGGCGCCGGGGCGGGAGATCCCGGTGGATCTGGAGGAGATCTGCATGCACGCGCTGGCGCGGGATCCGGAGCGGCGGATCGAGAGCGCGCGGGCGCTGCATCGGGAGCTCGAGGCGTGGTCGGCGGGGCGGCGGGAGGCCGAGCGGCGGCGGCAGGCGGCCGAGGCGCTGTGCGGGGAGGGCGAGGAGTCGCTGTGGTACGTGCGCACGCTGGAGGAGGAGCGGGCGCGGCTGGACGCGGAGCTGGCGGCGGGGCCGGCGCTGTCGGGGCACGAGCCGCTGGCGGAGAAGCGGGCGCGCTGGCAGCTCGAGGATCGGCGGGCGACGGTGGCCGACGAGATCGAGCGGGCGGAGCGCTTCGCGGAGGGCAAGCTGGGGCGGGCGCTGGAGCTCGACGCGGGGGTGATGGCGGCGCGGCGGGAGCTGGCGGGGCTGCACTGGCGGCGCTATCGGGCGGCGCAGGCCGCCGTCGATCCGCGGGCGGCGGCGCGGCACGCGGAGGCGGTGCGGCGGCTGGCGGACGATCGCTACGCGCCGCGGCTGGATCGGCCGGTGCGGCTGGCGATCGAGGTGGAGCCGGCGGGGGCGGAGGCGGTGCTGTATCGCTACGCGCTCGAAGACCGGGTGCTGGTGCCGCGCGACCCGCGGCCGCTGGGGGTGACGCCGCTGCTCGCCGAGGTGCCGACCGGGCGGCTGCTGGTGGTGCTCTCGGCGCCGGGGCGGGCGACGGTGAAGCTGCCGCTGATGGCGTGGCAGGGGGACGAGCTGCGCGCGGCGTTCACGCTGCCGCCGCCGCTCGGCGAGGAGTGGGTGTATGTGCCGCCGGGCGAGTTCAGCCGCGGCGGCGACCCCGACGCGCTCCTCGCGGGGCCGGCGCGGGCGGTGTCGGTCGAGGGCTTCGTGATCGCGCGGCACCCGGTCACCGTGGCGCAGTACTTCGCGTTCCTCGCGGCGCTCGATCCGGCCGAGGCCGCGCGGCGGGCGCCGCGGGAGAACGGCGTGCCGCTCTTCGATCCGCCGGCGTGCTGGGCGGCGCCGATCCGGGACCGGGAGGGCGACGAGTGGCAGCCCGACTGGCCGGTGTGCGGGGTGAGCTACGACGACGCGCTCGCCTATGCCGGGTGGCTCGGCGAGCAGCGCGGCGCCCGCTATCGGCTGCCGACCGAGGACGAGTGGGAGAAGGCGGCGCGTGGCCCCGACGGGCGGCGCTATCCGTGGGGGGACCACTTCGATCCGACCTTCTGCTCGACGCGGGGGAGCGTGCCGGGTGATCCGCTGCCGAAGGCGGTGGGGCGGTTTACGACCGACTGTTCGCCTTACGGGGTGCGTGATCTGGCGGGCGGGGTGCGCGAGTGGGTGGACGGGTGGTTCGAGGCGAACCAGCGGGCGGTGCGGGGCGGGGCGTTCAGCCTGTACGGCTTCGCGTGCCGGGCGGCGGGGCGGTGGGGGGCGAGCCCGGCGCGCACGCAGGCGAGCATCGGGTTCCGGTTGGTGCGTGAGCTCCCCTGAGTCAGCCGTGAGCGAAGCGAACCGCCGAGCGCAAGGAGGCCGTCCGGCCAGAGCCGGACGGGTCGGAGCGAGGAGGAGGGGCTCTGCCCGACGACGCTGCGGAGATCCCGCCCGCAGGGCGGCCGGATGAGCACGGCAGAGAGACGACTCAGCGGCGGCGGCGGAGGCCGATGAGGCCGACGAGCAGCAGCGCGAAGGTCCACGGCGCGGGCGCGCGGTCGGTCGCGTCGCAGCCGCAGCCGCTGCTGACGCTCTCGGCGGTGCGGCGGATGCTGAAGACGCGCTGCGCGCTCCACGCCGACTCGTTGCCGGCCGGATCGACCGCCTTGACGCGCCAGGTGTAGCGCTGCCCCGGCTCGGCGAGCTCGGTGATGCCGTACGAGGTGCGCTCGCGCTCGGCGGTGAAGCACTCGCCGTCGATGTCGCAGTACTCGACGACGTAGCCGACCGGCGTCTGGCGCTCGGGGTCGTCGACCTCGGTCCAGATCATGACCGCCTCGTCGGCGCCGATGGTGACGCCGTCGGCCGGTGAGGTGGGCTCGGGCACCGGGGGCGGCTCGTCGACGGCGGAGACGAAGACCGGGAGCGAGGTGATCGCCGACGCGGCGTCGCTGGGGTCGAGCGCGTAGGCGGTGAGGACGTGGTCGGCGTTCTCGGTGAGCGGCGCGCCGGGTGTCCAGGTCGCCTGCCCGTCGCCGTCGGCGTCGATCGGGGCGCTCTCTTCGATGAGCTCACCGGCCGCGTCGTAGACCGCGACGACGTAGCGCACCGGGTCGCCGTCCTCGTCGACGGCGCCGCCGACGACGATCGCGGGGGTGAGCGAGTTGACGAGCGGGCGCTGGTTGGGGCGCGCAGGCGGCGCGGGGTCGACGAAGACGGGCGCGGTCGGCGCGGCGTTCTCGCTGTCGACCTGGAACGACCACCGCCCGCTCGACGTCTCGGCGCCCGCCGAGTCGACCGCGACGACCTCCCACTCGATCGTCGCGTTCTCCGAGAGCGCGCCCGAGGGGGTGAACTCGACGACGCCGGCGCGCAGCGTGCCGACGCCGTTCTGGGTGCGCACGTCGTAGATGTTGAAGATGTAGCGGATCTCGTCCTCGTCGAGGTCGACGGAGGGCATCGCGGTGAAGGTCGGGGTGCGGACGTCGACCGAGGCGCCGTCGGGCGGGCCGACGAGCACCGGCGCGGTCGGCGGCTGGTTGGTGGCGTTGGTGCGGAAGCTCGCAGCGAACGACCACTCGCTCGTCGCCTCGCCCGAGACCGCGCGCGCCCGCCAGTAGTACCAGGCGTCTTCGAAGAGCAGCCCGATCGGCGGCTCCCAGCTCGTCGGCTCGCCGTCTTCTTCGGACTGGTCGACGGGGTCGCTCTCGGCGACCCGGGTCTGGAGCGCGGCGTCGGCGTAGACCTCGAAGACGATCTGCACCGCGTCGCCGACCGGGTTCTCGACCCAGCTCACGGTGAGCGCCGGGGTGAGCGTCGCGATGCGGCTCCCGTCGACCGGCGCCTGCGGGATCGGGGTGTCGGGGCCCTCGAAGTAGAACGGATCGGTGCCCTCCATCCACTCGGTGAGGTTGTCGCGGCCGTCGCCGTCGGGGTCGTCGCGCGCGTCGGCGGGATCGGTGGGGTCGAGGCAGATCGCGGGCTCGTCGGGGTCGCAGGTCTGCTCTTCGAAGCTGTCGGGGATGAGGTCGCCGTCGTCGTCGCGGGGGAGCACGTCGACGCTGATCTCGACCTCGGCGCGGCCGCCGTCGCCGTCGTCGACGCGCACGGTGAGCTCGATGGGGCTGTCGAGGTAGTCGTCGTAGTCGGGCACCCACAGGATCTGGCCGGTGACGGGCTGGATCTCGACGCCGGCGGGCGGGTCGATGAGGCTGAAGACGAGCGGGTCGGCGGGCCCGGCGGGGTCGTTGGCGGGCACGGTGCCGGGGTAGGGCTGGCCTTCGAGCGCGGGCGGGAGCTGGAACTGCGCGGGGAAGCTCGGGGGCACGTTCTCGACGCGCACGTCGACGCTGACGATGGTCTCGCCGCCGTCCTCGTCGATGGCCATGACCGTGACCTCGTAGTCGGCGTCGTCGGCCGCGATCGCGGCGCGCTCGATCACCGCCTCGCCGAGCGGCTCTTCGAGCTCGTACTCGCCGTCGCCGTCGAGGTCCCAGCGCAGGGTGACCGCGTCGTCGCCGGGGTCGCTGACCTCGGCGGTGATGACGAGCTCCTGCCCCTCGTCGACCGGCGCGTTGCTCGTCAGCCGCACGAGCGGGGCGACGTTGCGGATGTCGATCACCGCGGTCGCGTCGATCGAGTCGGTGCCGTCGTCGACGACGACGCGGACGGTGTAGAGGCCCTGGTCGCGGTAGACGTGGCGGCCGATCTCGGCGCCGGCGCCGGTCGCGCCGTCGATCTCGGGGACGCCGTCGTCGTCGAAGTCGAAGCGGTAGGTGAGGGTGTCGTCGCCGGGCTCGGTCGCGACGGCGCGCACGACGACCTCGGCGCCTTCGTCCTGGGGGCTCGCCACCTCGAGCACGAGCGTGGGGCGAGCGTTGCTGACGATGACCTCGGCGCTCGCGGTGTCGACGCCGCCGTCGCCGTCGGAGACGCGGCAGCGCACGTCGTAGCGGCCCTCCTGGCGGAAGACCGGGCGCTGCTCGGCGGCGGCGGCGAGCAGTTCGAAGGTGCCGTCGCCGTCGAGGTCCCAGTCGTAGCTGAGCCGGTCGTCGCCGGGGTCGTCGCCGGAGCAGGTGAAGGCGAGCGCCTCGCCTTCGAGCCCGGCCGGCGGCCCGACGAGCGCGGCGGTCGGGGCGACGTTGACGACCTCGATCCGGGTGTTGCCGATCGCGAGGCCGTTGTCGTCGTCTCGCACGCGCACGCCGACGAAGTAGAAGCCCTGCTGCCGGTAGACGTGCTGCTGCGCGGGCGGCGGCTGGTCCTGCACGTCGTCGGCGAACTCGCCGTCGTTGTCCCAATCGAACGAGTAGACCAGCGGGTCATTGGCGCCGGCGGGATCGGTCGCCTCGACGGTGACCGTGATCGGCGAGCCTTCGGGGACCGGGCCGTTGTCGGTGATGCGCACGATGCTGGGGTTGCGGTTGCCGACGTTGACCGCCTGCACGCGCTGGTTGCACGCGCCCTGGTCGTCGCAGACGGTGACGCGCACGTTGAAGAGGCCGTTGTCGCCGAAGCGGGTCGTGATGCGGTCGAGGCCCTCGCCGGCGCGGTCGTCGACGCCGTCGGCGTCGAGGTCGTAGCCGTAGCTGACCCGGTCGTCGCCGGGATCGGTGGCGGTGACGAGGATCTGGAAGTCGGCGCCCTCGGCGACCTGGGGGGGCACGGCGACGTTGAAGATCCGGGGCGCGATGTTCTCGACGACGACCCGGAACATGCTCTCCCCCACCCCGCCGTCGTCGTCGCGGACGCGGACGCCGACGTTGAAGATGCCGTCGTCGCGGTAGAGGTGGTCCCAGCGCGGCTGGTCGACGCCGAGCTCCTCGTAGACGCCGTCGCCGTCCCAGTCGAACTCGAAGGTGAGCGCGTCGGCGCCGGGATCGGTGACCTGCACGTCGACGTTGAGGCGCTGGCCTTCGCCGATCGGGCTGTCGGTGTTGACCCCGTCGACCCGGGGCGCGACGTTGCGGACGACGATGCGGGCGGTGTCGAGGTCGACCTTGCCGCCGGCGTCGCGGACGCGGAGCGCGATGGTGTAGACGCCGTCGTCGGGCAGGGTGTGGAAGGCGTTGGGGCCGATCGCGTCGTCGTACTGCCCGTCGCCGTCGAAGTCCCACTCATAGGTCAGCGGCTGGCCCTCGGGGTCGAACGAGCCCGAGGCGCTGAGCTGCACCTGCTCGCCCTCGGCGGCGTTGTAGGGGCCGCCGGCGTCGGCGAGCGCGGCGCCGTTCTGGGGGTCGACGTCGAAGTTGCGGATCGCGCGGCGCTCGTCGTCGGTGAGGCCGAAGAGCACGTCGCCGTCGCGGGCGCGGAGCAGGTAGTCGACCTCGTCGATCGCGGCGACGCGGCCGGCTTCGTGAACGACGAGGGTGAGGATCGCGGCGGTCGCGCCGGGCGCGATGGTGACCTGGTCGAAGTCCCAGGCGAGGGCCTGGTCGTCGCCGGCGGTGGGGTAGCCGAGCCCGATGCGAGCGGGGGTAGCGCGGGCGCCGGCGCCGAAGACGAGCGCGCCGACCGCGGCGGCGCCGCCGGCCTCGTTGGCGTCGTCGACGACGAGCCAGCGGTCGGCGGCGTCGAGCACGGCGTCGTCGGAGCGGGTGCGCCAGACGGTGAGGCCGTCGACGCCGAGGCGGCCGCTGTTCTGGGCGGCGGTGCCGACGCGCACGCTGACGGTGATGGGGGCGCCGGTGTTGTTCTGGAGGAGGTCGAGGTAGCGGACGAACGCGTTGGCGAGGGGCTGGCCGGCGTTGGGTACGAAGACCTTGCGGCGTACGGTGAGCCCGGCGAGCGTGTCGGGGGCGAGCACGACCTGGCGGTTGTTGAGCTCGCGCCCCGAGGCGGCGCCGGCGGCGTCGTAGATCTCGGCCGCCGCGCAGTCGCCCGCGCCGCCCGCGATCCGCACGCAGAGGCGCGGCCAGCCGGCGAAGGCGGCGGGGCCGTCGAGGCCGCCGTCGCCGAGGTCGTCGATCCGGAATCGGGTGCCGTTGGGGCTGTCGAGGGTCACCTCGGCCAGCGCCGGCGCCGTCCACAGCGCGGCGAGGACCGCCAGCATGATGCGCATCGTGTTCTTCCCCCCCGCGGCGGCCACCAGCGCCCGCGGGCCACCCGCCCACGCGCGACGCCGCTCCTCGCGGATGCCCAATCTAGCCCGAAGGCGGCGACCCGCGCCACCTCGGGGGGCGCGGTCAAGTGATCTCGATTCGGTGAAGCTGCCCTCTCATGACCGTCATCGGCACTCCGGGCGGAGACCTGAGAAAAAGCTGCGGTCGGGGCGCGGCGGGGGCGCAGAAAAATCCGGAGTAGTGTCGATGGGTTGCGGTGCGATGGTCGCGTCGGCGCCGCGGGCTTCGAAGAAGGCGCTCGCTCGGGCGACGCGGCCGCCGATGTGAGGGGTGCGACCGCGGCCGCGACCCACGGCCCCGGGCGCTCCTTGCGACCCATCCCATCACCGGCGCGCGCTGGCATACCCCAGCCGGCGGCGCGCTCGACGCCCGGCCTCACCCCAGGCCGGGCGTCTGCTTTTCGAAGCATCGATGCGGCTGGTGGCGAGGCGTTCTCCGAGCGACCGAGCAGCGGCGGCGGTAGCGGTCTACAGAACGCAGCGTCGGCGGCGGCCTCGCGCGGCGCTCAGGGCGCCCGGCGCAGGACGAGCCGCGCCATCTCGCGGGCCCGGCGCTGGCGCAGCGCCTCGATCTCGATCTGCAGCCCTTCGAGGCGGCTCTGCGCGCGGGCGCGGCGGCTGGTCTCCTGCGCGCGGCGGAGGAGCAGGTCGGCTTCGAGGCGGGCGCAGCGCACGTCGATGCGGGCGCGGCGGGAGACCATCTCTTCGATCCGGGAGGCGAGCGCGGCGCGGCGGTCTTCGTCCTGTTCGAGCGTCGGCGCGCGGCGTTCGAGGCGTTCGAGGCGGCCGCGGCGGGTGGGGTCGAGGGTGTCGTCGAGGTCGAAGGCGGTCATGAGCGCGACCGCGTCGTCGTCGCCGGCGGGCGGGGCGTGCTCGGTGCGGAGGGCTTCGCGGAGGCGGCGGATCTCGTCGGCGAGGGACTCGCTCTCGGTGAGCGCGTCGATGAGCGCGCGTTCGAGGTCGAGGACGCCGTCGTCGCCTTCGAGCTTGGCGAGGAGCGCGTCGCGTTCGCTGTCGAGCGCCTCGGTGCGGGCGGCGAGCACGTCGAGCGCGGCGAGGCGGGGGCCGTCGGGCTCGCGGAGGGCGCGGCGGATGGTGTCTTCGACGGCGTCGAGGGGGTCGCCGCCGACGATGCGGGGGAGCTCGTCGGTGGCGCTGCGGTCGGGTGGCGCGGCGGGCGCGAGGCCGCCGATCGCGCGGAGCGCCTGGGTGAGCGCCTCGGCGTCGCGGTAGCGCTCGGCGGGGTCCTTGTTGAGGCAGCGCAGCACGATGCGCTCGAGCTCGACGGGCAGGTCGGGCACGAAGCTGCGCGGGCTCGGGGGCGGGGTGAAGCAGTGGTGCTCGGCGATCTGGGTGGGGGTGCGGCCGGTGAACGGGAGGCGGCCGGTGAGGCCTTCGAAGAGGATGACGCCGACGGCGTAGATGTCGCTGGCCGGGAGCGCGTCGACGTCCATCGCGACCTCGGGCGAGAGGTACTCGGGGGTGCCGAGCACGACGCCTTGCACCGACTCGACCGCGGTGTGCGGCTGCGGGCCGATGAGCTTGGCGATGCCGAAGTCGAGCATCTTGACGAAGTCGTCGTTGCCCGGTTGCTGCACGAGGAAGACGTTGTCGGGCTTGATGTCGCGGTGCACGATGTCGAGCGCGTGGGCCTCCTGGAGCGCGCTGAGCATCTGGCGCACGATCTCGATCATGCGGGGGACGGGGAGGCGGCCGTGGCGGGCGAAGACGCGCGCGAGCGACTCGCCTTCGAGGTACTCCATCGCGAAGTAGGGGAGCCCGTCGGGGGTGCGGCCGGCGTCGTAGAGGCGCACGACGTGCGGGTGGTCGATCCGCGCGATGGTGCGGGCCTCCTGCTCGAGGCGGCGGGCGGCGACGATGTTCTCGGGGAGCCCGCGTTGCAGGATCTTGATCGCGGCGCTCTGGCCGGTGACGCGGTGGCGGGCGAAGAAGACGAGGCTCATGCCTCCCCGGCCGAGGAGGCGTTCGAGCACGTAGGCGCCGATCTGCTGCCCGATTCGAGCGGCGTGCGGTCCGGCCATGGGCGGCGCCTCGCGCGTCAGTCGAGGACGCGGTCGGGCGCGAGGCGGCCGACGCCGTCGTCGCTGCGCACCCAGACCTCGCCCTCGGGATCGACGACGAGCTCGTAGGCCGCGCGCCCGGGGAGGCCGTCGACGAAGCCGTAGGTGACGAACGGACCGTCCCCCGTGCGGACCGCGACCCCGACGGGGGTGGCGACGACGATCCGCCCGTCGGGGAGCGCGACGACGTCGTTGATGCGGTCGACCGGGAGCCCGTCGGCGGTGGTGTAGTCGGCCGCGGCGGTCGCGCCGTCGAGCGCGCGGCGGAAGAGGCCGCCGTCGGTGCCGATCCAGAGGGCGCCGTCGGGGCCGACGGCGACCGCGCGCACCGAGGCGTTGGGGAGCGCGTCCTCGCCGATGGCGGTCCACGAGGTGCCGTCGTAGACCCCGACGCCGCCCGCGGTGCCGGCGTAGAGCACGCCGTCGGCGAGCGTGACCGAGCGGACGTCGTCGTCGGGGAGGCCGTTGCCGGTGAACGCGGTGTTGAGCGCCCGCACGCTGCCGCCGTTGACGTGGATGACGCCGGCGGCGCTCGCGAGCCACGCGACGGTGTCGGTCTCGACGACGATGTCGCGCAGGTCGCCCTCACCGAGCGCCGGGATCTGCTCCTTGCGGCCGAGGTTCCACTGGTCGTTGCCGAAGCGGCGGCCGAAGCCGACGCCGTTGAAGACGCACCAGAGGTTGTCGCCCATCACGACGGGGACGCCGCACGCGGCGGGCACGCCGACGTCGGCCGCGTCGGGCAGGGTGACGGGCTGCGCGACGGCGTCGACGATGCGGTCGGCGACGGGGCCCTCGCGGGTCTGGCCGACGACCATCGGGCGCCCCTCGGGGCCATGGGTGAGCGCGCCTTCCCGGCCCTCGCCGCGGAGGCCGGCGGCCGAGCCGTCTTCGATGACGAGGCTGCGCCCGCCGAGGAGGCCGAAGCCGCCGGGCGCCTGCGCGTCGCCGCAGTAGGAGACGGAGAGCTCGCCTTCGGCCCAGGTGAGGTCGACGCCGAGGTCGGCGCGGGTCTCGGGGAGGCCGACGTCGCCGGGCGGGTAGAGGTCGAAGACGCCCTGCACGTCGGGGTCGGGTGAGCGGCGGAGGATGCTGCCGTACTCGAGGCGGCGGCTGTCGTCGAGCGCGACCCAGAGGTAGACGCCGTCGTAGACGAGCGAGAGCGCCGCGTCGCTGCCGGCCTCGTCGGGGAGGCCGTCGTTCTGCCGGCGCAGCGTGGTCCAAAGCCCGCGCGGGTCACGCACCGCGACGCCCTGCGAGGTCGCCGCGAAGAGGTAGCCGCCGCCGATGGCGACGTCGTTGACGCCGGCGATGGGGAGGCGGCCGCCCTGGGTGGTCACCGGGGCGCCGAACGCGCCGTTCTGGAAGAGCGACAGCCCGAGCGGCCCCGCGATCCAGAGCTCGTTCTCGCCGCCGTAGGCGAGCGCCTCGACCCGGTCGCTGAGGAACTGGTTGGGCGCGTCGGCGACCCGCAGCGTGCGCCACGTGCCCTCGGCGTCGCGCCACGCGAGGCCGCCGCCGTCGGTGCCGACGAAGACCTCGACGCCGCGCAGGCCGACCTGGATGTCGGTGACCGCCGAGTCGGGGATGCTCGGCGGGCCGATCGTCTCGATGGGGGTGCCGTCGAGCGCGTAGACGCCGATGCCGCTCTCGGTGCCGATCCAGACCTGGTCGCCGACCCGCTCGATGTCGGCGACGAGGAGGCCGGGGAGGTTCTCGACGGGCTCGATCGCGCCGTCGGGGCGGATGACGCGGGCGCCGTCGCGGGTGCCGATCCAGATGAGCGCGCCGGCGCGGCGGGTGACGGTGGCGCAGTTGCCGCCGAGGCGGTCGGCGCCATAGGTGGCGAAGTAGCTCTCGATGCGGAGGAGGCCGGCGGCGGAGCCGACCCACAGCCCGCCCTCGGCGGCCTGCACGATCGCGCGGAGATCGGCGGAGGGGAGCGGCGCGACGCCGGGCGGGAGGAGGCGGCCGTCGCGGTCGATGCGGCGGAGGCCGTCGACGGCGGCGATATAGGTGTCGACCTCGCCGGCGGCGAGGTCACGGGCGGCGAAGCCGGTGTAGGCGCCGCCGGGCGCGACGCTGTCGTCGTCGAGGAGGCGGATGGCGCCGTTCTCGCCGAGGATCCAGACGTCGGCGCCGACGCCACCGGCGATGTCTTCGACCTCGCCGATGTCGGGCAGCTCGGCGAAGGTGCGCTCGACGGCGCCGTCGACGAAGCGGACGACCGCGGTGCCGGCGGCGACCCAGAGGCGGCCGAGGTCGTCGAGCCACAGCCCGCGGACCTCGCCGGCCGGGAGGCCTTCGACGAGCGACCAGCCGGCGTCGTCGAGGCGGTTGAGCCCGGCGCTGCTGCTGACCCAGATCGTGGCGCCGGGGCCCTCGGGCTCGACCTCGGCGGCGACCTCGCGCAGCTCGCCCTGCGGGCCGCCGTCGCCGTCGTCGGCGTGCAGGTTGAAGACGAAGCCGTCGGGGCGCACGACGCTGAGGCCGCGATCGGTGGTGAAGAACCAGCGGTTGTCGCGATCGACGTCGACGCCGAAGAGGCGGTTGCCGGCGAGGCCGTCGGCGTTGGTGAGCCGCGCGGTGCCGAGGTCGGTGTCGAGCGCGAGCGCGCCGCCGGCCGTGGAGGCGATGACGCCGCCTTCGCTGAGGGCGAGGTCGCTCGTCGAGCGGCTGTAGGTCAGCGTCTGGAAGGCGGACTCGCAGGGCGCGATCGCCTGGTCGGGGTTCTTGACGTAGGGGCAGTTGTCGGCCGCGTCGGCGATGCCGTCGCCGTCGAGGTCGCCGGCGCAGGCGGCCTCGGCCTGGTCGGGGTTGGCGGTGCCGGGGCAGTTGTCGCGCCAGTCGCGGACGCCGTCGCCGTCGTCGTCCTCGTCGCAGGCGTCGCCGTAGCCGTCGCCGTCGCTGTCGAGGCCGACGCGGTCGGCGCGGAGCGGGCAGGTGTCGTCGCCGTCGCGGAAGCCGTCGACGTCGGTGTCGGCGATGCGGGGGTCGGTGCCGCGGGCCATCTCGGCGGCTTCGTCGAGCCCGTCGCCGTCGATGTCGTCGTCGCAGGCGTCGCCTTCGCCGTCGCGGTCGAGGTCGAACTGCTCGGGGTTCTGGAGGCGGAGGCAGTTGTCGACGTCGTCGGCGACGTCGTCGCCGTCGGCGTCGGGGTCGCAGACGTCGCCGATCCCGTCGCCGTCGAGGTCGGCCTGGTCGGCGTTGGGGTCGTCGACGCAGTTGTCGACGTCGTCGTCGACGCCGTCGCCGTCGGTGTCGCGCACGGGCGGCATCATGTCGATCGGGGGGCCCATCTCGACGCCCAGGTCGACGATGGGGGTGTCCATGTCGCCGTCGGGCAGCACCGGCGGGGGCTCCTCGGTGTAGGGCCGGAACTCCTCGAAGTCGAGCGTGCAGCCGCCGAGGAGCCACCCGGCGAGGCCGAGCGCCGCGAGTGATTTGATTGCAGGCCGCATCAGAATGCTCCCGTGAACCGGATCACCGCGCCGCCCTCGCGCACGTCGGCGCCGAACTGCACGTCGCCCGATCGGTCGGGCCCGGGGTCGTCGAGGATCCACCACGCGAGCCCGCCGAGGATGGCGGCGCCGCCGACCCCCATGAGCACGTTGGTGGTCAGCACGAGGTTGCCGCCGACGTCGATGTCGCTCGGCGCGATGAGCTCGCCGGCCTTTCGCTTCTCGTCGAGCTGGTCATAGAGGTTCTGCGCCGAGAGCCCGGTGAAGATGCCGGCCCCGACCGCGGCGACGCCGACGCCCATGGTGACCCAGGGCCAGACGCTGCCGCCGCCGCCACCGCCGCCGCCGGCGAGGTCGCCGGCCTCTTCGCCCGAGAGCCGCACGTCGAGGCGCTTCTCGCCGCCGGCGGGCACGTCGACCTGGCGCTTCCAGGGGGCGTAGCCGGGCTTCATCACGAGGACTTCGTGGGGGCCGGCGCGGAGGCGGAGCGGCTCGGTGACCGGGCTGCGGCCGACGCGGCGGCCGTCGACCATGACGTCGGCGTTGCGCTCGGAGATGAGGAAGGTGACGGTGCCGACCTCGTCGCTGGGGATGAGCGCGAGGTCGACCATCGCCGGGGCCGACTCGACGAGCTCGATGCGCTGGCGGGCGGGCTCGTGGCCGGGGAGCTCGGCGATGATGACGTAGCTGCCGGGGAGGAGCTTGAAGGTGACCGGCGAGCGGCCGAGCGCGCCCTTGGCCTTGTCGTCGACGAAGATCACCGCGTCGGGCGGCGAGGTCGCGACGTTGACCTCCTGGTAGCGGCCCTGGAGCTCGGTCTTGAGCTCGTCGATCTTGCGCTGCACCGCCGGGCGCTTGGGTGAGTTGGGGAGCGCGGCGACGAAGCGCTGGTAGAACTTGACCGCGTCTTCGGTGCGACCGGCTCGCTCGTAGCAGAGGCCGATGTTGTAGAGGAGGTTGCCGCGGGGATCGGCGGAGAAGGCTTCTTTGAAGTGCTCCGCCGCTTCTTCGTATCGACCGGCCTCGAAGGCGGCGGTGCCGCGTTGTTTGGCCGCCGAGTATTCGGCGCTCTGGGCGAGCGCCATCGCCGGCATGCCGAGCGCCAGCGCGAAGACGAGACCTGCGATCCGACAGCCGGATTTCACCGGGTACCCTCCACCGATCGCGGCGGGTCCGACGACCGCGCGATGTGGTCGCCGACTCCTCGCTTCGACCTGCAAGAAAAAGCCGCCCCATGGTACGGGAGCGGTCGACAGCGCCGCAACCTTCGCGCCGCCCGACTCGACCGACCCGGCGGGCAGGCGGCGGCCAGGTCGAGGCGGGCCTTCGACCTGCCGCTCCCCGGCGCGGCCCGTCGCCGATCGCTGGGTCGGATCGCGCGGGCCCGGGCCTACTTCTTCAGCTTGAACTCGGTCTTGACGACCATCGCGAAGCTGAGCTCGTCGCCGTCCTTGAGGAACTGCTTGCTGACCCGGTTGCCGTTGATGAACGTGCCGTTGAGGCTGCCATAGTCGGCGAGTTCGAAGCGGCCGTCCTGCACCTGGATCCCGGCGTGCCGCTTGGAGATGCCCTTGACCGGCATCACGACGTGGTTGTTGGGCGCCGAGCCGATGTGGATCTGCGCCTCCTTGATGAAGAACACCCGGCCCTGCAGATCTTCGTCGGCGTTGGTGGTGTCGTCGTTCTGCACGCTGGTGACGGTGAGCCGCCCGTAGTGGGGCAGCGCCTCGCAGTACTGGCAGACCTTCCAGTTGATCGGGATCTTGTTGTTGCACTGCTCGCACTCGCGCAGGTCGGGGCCTTCGACGGTCTCGACCTGTGGCTTGCGGCGCAGCGCGCGCACGAGCGCGCGGATGATGAAGAACAGCAGCACGGCGGCGAGGAGGCCGCCGCCGATGATCGCGAGGTAGAGCCCGAGGTTGCTCTCCTTGGGGGGCACGGCGCGGATGCGGGTGTCGCTGGCGTAGTTCTGCCCGCCGTGCTCGATCTCGAGCTTGAAGCCGATGTCGGTGTCGCCTTCGAAGTCGCTGGTCTTGAAGTCGAGGACGTACTGGCCGAGGAGCTCGCTCTTGTAGTTGCCGAGGTTGGTCTGGATCTCGGCGGGCGTGCGGGCGACGCGGAACGAGCCGCCGGTGGCGACGGCGAGCTTGTCGACGCGCTCGAACTGGCCGAGGGCCTCGATGTCGACGGCGACGACGCTGATGCGGACGCTGCGGTCGCGGGCGATGGTCTGGAGCCGGTTGATGCGGTCGTTGAGCTTGGTGGCGCTCTCCTGGTCCTTGTCGACGCCGTCGGTGATGACGACCATCGCCCGGTTGGGGCCGATGCTGTCGAAGCTGGCCGGGAAGAGCTCGAGGCCGCGCTCGATGGCGTCGTAGAGCGCGGGGGTGAGGCCGGTGGCCTGGCGCTCCTTGATCCAGTCGAGCGCGTCGCGGTGGGCGGGGCTGAGCGCGTCGGTGGCCTCGGGCACGTCGGTGTAGGCGACGACGGCGGAGCGGTCGCCCTCGCGGAGCGAGCCGACGAGGTCGGCGCTCGCGGTGGCGGCGGCCTTGAAGGGGTCTTCGCCGATCGCGACGACGGCGCCGAGCACGACGACGAGGTTGACGTGCGCGCGGCTCTCGCGGAGCGGCTTGACCGAGAGGTCGCCCTGCACCGCCTCGCCGTTGAACGCGATCGTCCACTTGCTGTCGGCGCCGAGCGAGATGGGCTTGCTGTACTTGTCGAGGAAGCTCGCGAAGAACGTGAAGTCGCCGGTCGGTGACTTGCTGACGTCGACGGCGTCGAGCCGGAGGTGGGTCGCCCCGGTCTGGGCGCTGCCCTGCGCGGCGGCGGTGCCGGCGCCGAGGGCGAGCACGGTGAGCGCCGTGAGCACTGTGAACACGGCGGACGCGAGGCGGGCTGCCCGCATCACCGGGGGGACGCCAGGACGGGTCATCGTCGTCTCCCGAGGAGTGGACGGGCGCTCAGTAGAGCGCCTTGAACCGGAGCTCGGTGCGGCCGAGCCGGATGGTGTCGTTGTCGATGAGCTCTTCTTTGGTGACCCGCTTCTCGTTGACGAAGCTGCCGTTGGTCGAGTCGTTGTCGATGAGCTCGTAGCGGCCGTCTTCGTAGCGGATCGTCGAGTGTCGCGACGAGAGGTACTCGTCGGTGACGACGATGTCGTTGTCGGCCGCGGCGCCGATGGCGTTGCGGCCGGTGTAGATGCGGAAGTCGACGCCCTTCTGCGCGCCGTTCATCACGACGAGCCAGCCGACGACCTCGCGGTTGGGCGACTTGAGCGCGTCGAGGTCGATGGCGACCGTGCGCTGACTGCCGCCGCCGCCACCCCCCGCCGCGACCGGTGCGCCGCCGCCGCCCGCGTTGGGCAGCGGGGCTTGCCCCGGCGCGACCGCGGCGCCTCCTCCCTTGAGGGAGGTGCCGCAGTAGGGGCAGAGGTCCCATGACTGGTCGACTTCTTTGTTGCACCCCGTGCAAAGCGGGGCTGCGGCCTGAGAGTCATCGCCGCCGAATGGCCACCAACCCATCTTCTTCTTCTTCGGGGCCTTCTGGCCGCCGGCCTTGTCCTTGCCGCCCACGCGCTTGACCACCGCGGCCTCGCCCTTGTCCACCACCTTGCGCCCGGCGTTGTCCACCGTGCCCTGGATGCGGTGCTGGACGCCGTGCACCTTGCGGTACACCCGGCCTTGGACGCGGTCTTTGAGGTAGTCGAGGGGGTCACGCATCGGTCGACTTCAACCTGCCGGCCGCCCGACACCGGCGCCGAGCGGCTCGTTGATGTTCGCGCACCGCGCGTTCGAAGGCAAGTCGACGGTCCTCGGTGACCCCGTCAGATCTCACTTCGGCTGGTAGAACCAGTACCGGAACATGTTGATGTCACGGTCGGCGGTCAGCATCACCTGCTTGATGTGCAGGGTCGGCGAGTTGATGTACTGCGCCGGGATGATGTAGGGCCAGTTGCGCCAGCGGTACTTGCGGTCCTCGCCGTCGCAGTTGAGGATCCGGTCGATCCGCTGGCCGTCGACGTGGATCTCGGCCTGATACTCGCCATGCACGTAGTCCATGCGGCGGATCAGGACGAGGTCCTGGTGCGGGGTGACGTTCGACACCTTGAACTCGCAGAAGCCGCCTTCGTGTGCGATGCCGCGGTCCTCGATGATGGTGCCGTCGGGGTAGCGGAGCTTCTGGCGGGTCCGGTAGGTGTCGCGGGCCTCGCGGATGACGAAGTCGTGCTTCTCCTCGCTCTCGGGGTCGAGGATGTCGAGCTCGTCGACGAGCACCCACTCCTTGCCGTCGACGACGATCGTCTGGGTGAAGGGCTCGCTGCGGACCTTGATCTCTTCGTAGGCGATGCCGCCGGGCAGGTAGTGCTCGAACGAGTAGCTCGCCTTGCCGGCGCCGCCGCCTTCGCCGCCACCTTCGAGGCCGCCGGTGGGGCCTTCGAGCGCGCGGACCTTGATCTCGTTCTCCCGGATGCGGTCGAGGAGGCCGTCGAGCGACTCACACGACTTCATCTGGTAGGTGATGATGTTCTCGAGGCCCTCGTCGGTCCGGCGGCGCTCGGCGACGAGCCCGCGGAGGATGTCGACGTTCTTCTTGAAGCCGGCGAACTCCTTCTTGGCCGACAGGTCGGGCACGCGGCCTTCGACCTCGTAGACGACGTCCCACTTGAGCTCGGCGATGATGCGCAGGAGGTCCCAGACGTTGGCGTGGTCGACGTACGCCGTCTTGATGATCATCTCGAGGCTGATGACGGCGTGGAAGGCGTCCTGTGCGGCCATGATCTTCTTCACGCGGGCGAGGAACGCGAGGATGCGCTTCTCGATGCGGATCGCCTCTTCGAGGCGGTGGAGGATCATGGGGCTGAGCTTCATGCCGGCGACGCCGGCGCGGCGGACGAAGCGGAGGTCGAGCTCGTTGGGCTGCGGGGTCATCGGGTCGCGGGCGTCGGTGACGCGGCGGGCGCCCTTCTCGAGGAAGACGCGGCCGAGCTCGACCTCGGTGTTGATGTCGGGCTCGACGATGCTGAACTCGACCTTGGCGAGCTCCTTGATGCTGCGGTGGCCCTGGTAGTCGATGTTCTCGCGGTAGACGATGAAGTCGTCGAACTCCTCGACGTAGCGCAGCACGATGTAGATCGTCGCGGGGAGCTTGAAGTCGCCGGGGCTCAGCGTGCGGATCTGCTTCTCGCTGACGATGATGTCGTGGCCCTGCCCGTCGATGGCGTAGCCGCTGCCGATCTCGATCGACAGGTCGCCCCGGCCGCGGCTCATGACCCGCAGCTCGTCACCGTAGCCGGGCACGACGCCCGGCGCGTGGAACGCGCGGTTGTGCAGCTTGCGCTTCTCGACGTGATAGCGCTCCGCGTTGTTCCAGTCCTTCTCGGTGGTCAGAAACCCCTTGAAGAAGTTGATCCGCTTGAAGGGGGCTTCGGCCATGGGTCACTCCGTCTCGCTCGGGGTCTCTTCGGTGGGAGAAGCGTAGCTCTGCATCGCGCGTCCGATACGCCCGGTGTCTTCGGTGCCGAGGCGATGACCGCCGATCATGAAGCCACCCGGGTCCTGCAGCTCGGGCGCGGCTTCGAATGTCAGGTAGTAGGCGGTGTGAGCGGGCTTCTCCATCCGGATGATGTCGTGGATCTTGAGGATGGTCTCGTCGCTGGCGTCGGTGAACTCGGCGGGGACGTCGACCATGAAGCAGTGGGCGAGCTCGACGGGCGGGAGCACGATCGAGTCGACGCCGATTCGGGTCGCCTCGACCCGAAAGCCTTCGTAGGGCCAGACGTTCTCGCGGATCTTGGGCTCGACGTCGGTGAAGATCGACAAGAACAGCTTGAGCCCGCGGACGGTGCCTCGGTAGCCGTACATGTCGATCGCCTGGCGGATGAGCTTGCGTTGCTTGGGCTCGGGCCAGTCCTGGTCGATGGCGAGCGCGACCCAGCTCGCGAGCCACGAGAGGAACTCGGGTGGGCTCTCGAGCGGGTCGAAGTAGTTGTGGACGCGGTCGAGGTGGCGCTGGAGGTCGGAGAAGAGGTGGTCGAAGACCCAGAGGAACTCGCGGAGGAAGTGCTCTCCGGTGCGGTCGGCCTTCTGGAAGACCTGCGGCAGGTGGTGCAGCAGGCTGCGGCGCGAGACGACGAGCTCGACGGGGGCGTCGATGGGCACGAGTGAACCCGCGGGCGGGTTCTGTCGGATGACCTCGTCCTGCGGCCGGTACGCCTCTTCGTAGCGCAGGCGCACCGCCTCGGCCTCGATCCCGGCGTTGCGCAGCATCAACCGGGCGTTGGCCAGGGTGATGCCGCTCACCTCCGGGAGGCGCACGGTGCGGCTGACGATCTCTCGCGGCTGACGCACTCGGGGCTCCTCAGGCGAACTGCTCGCGGGGCTTTTCGATCACGTCGACGTCGACGAGGTGCACGAGCTCGTCGGGCCGCAGCTTGACCTGGTCGACCTCGGTGCGCCGGTCCTCGTCGATGAGGCGGATGCGGTGCACCACGTCGACGCCCTCGATGTCTTCGATGACGTGGTAGAGGTCGAGCTTGAGCACGCTGCGCCCGAAGGACCACCCCTTGCCGTCGCGCCCGCCGATGAGCGGGTGGAGGAAGGCGCGCAGCCGCTCTTCGACGGCGCGGCGCAGCGCCTCGGAGCGGCCCGAGGTGGTGCGGATGATCTCGACCGAGATGCTGACCTCGGTGTAGCGCGGGCGGACGACGTGCACGATGGTCGTCAAGAGGCGGCGCTCGTCGAGGAAGTGTTTGACGCGCCTCAACAATTCGGTCGACGGCACGAGCTTCATCGTGAGGTCGAGGCGGCGGTCGTCGAGCTTGGGCACGACGACGACGGTGACCTCGCCCTCGCGGCCGATGGTGTTGAGGCAGCGGGCGCGGGCGATGCCGTTGCTCGCTTGCAGCGTCAGCCACTCGAAGTCCTCGGCGGTGACCGCGCGGTTGCGGCTCTTGATGACGTGCGGGCCGCGGGCCTTGGCCTCTTCGACGGTCTCCTGGTCGCTGCCGCCGGCCGCGGGGAAGGCGTTGTTGACGCCCTCGATGTGCGCGATCGAGCGGCGCATGGCGGTGATGGCCTGCGCGGTGACGTTGCCGCGTGAGCCGCCGCCGATGCGGTACCAGGCGGCGAGCACGCTCGCGGTGCCGGCGGGCGGGATCATGCCGCGACGGCCGTCGCCGAAGCGGACCTTGCCCTCGATGCGGTCGATGACGTAGTGCCGGCTGCGCGGGCCCGAGTCGTAGAAGCTGTCGACCTCGCTCCAGGTGACCCAGAACCCCTCGCGGCGCGCGGGCTCGATGGCCTGCTCGCCCTCGGCGGCGACGATCAGCTCGCGCTCCTCGCCTTCGGGCGCCTGGCGCTCGCGGACGCGGATCGACTGCTCTTCGAGGAGCGGGCCCTGGCTGAACTGGAAGACCTGGTTGGGGGTGCCGTCGCTGGTGCCGAGGACCTCGTCGCGGATGGTGGTCTGGTTGCTGGCCATCACCGCGTTGAGGAGGATGTGGGTGATGCGCGGCATCTCGTGGTAGCCGCCCATCTCGAGCCGGGCGCGGATCCAGTACTGCACCTCGCCGAAGCGGCGGGAGCGCTTGTGGTCTTCGGGGCCGACGAACTCGAGGAAGCCGCTCTCGGTGAAGGCGCGGGTGCCGTCGCGGGGCGAGAGGTCGGCCCAGGAGTCGCCGGTCCAGTACTCCCAGACGACCGTCTGCTCGGCGGCGAGGCGGCGGTCGCGCTCGTCGTAGTACTCGCGCAGGTACTCGCGGTGGCGGCGGTCGGCTTCGAGCGAGGTCTTCTGGCTCATGCGGAAGTAGATCCGCACGGGGTCGTTGGGGAAGGCGGCCTCGAAGCCGAGGTAGAGCGCGGGGCTGTCTTCGGTGCTGGGCTCGAACGCCTGGAAGACCTTGAGCGCGGTGCGCGAGGTGAGCGAGTGGTCGAAGTACGCGAAGTCGTTGTACGACAAGACGTGCTCGACGGGCGTCTCCTCCTCGGCGTAGCGGAAGGTCATGCTGCGGACCCACGGTGGCCGGAGGGGGCGCTCGTCGCGCCACTTCCAGCGCTCGCCGTCGAGCTCGTACTGGCCGGGGAGGCCGTAGTCGCCCGACTCGATGCGGACGCGGAGCCAGGGGCCGCTCTCGCCTTGGATCTCGGTGGTGCCGAGGTCGGCGGGGCGGCGGAAGGTGACCTCGCCGCTCTGGGTGAAGGCCTCGCTGCCGTCGACGAAGTCGTGGTCGGAGGCGCTCGACGAGCCCTCGGGGGTGGACTTGCCGAGGAGCTTCCAGCCCTTGCCGTCGTGGTACTCCCAGACGAGCGCGAGGTCTTCGCTGCCCTGCGGGAGGTCGTGGAGGCGGGCTTCGGCGAGGCGGATGTCGAGCTTGACGCGTGATCCGGGCTGGCGGGGGAGCGCCTGCGGGCGGAGGTAGAGCGTGTTCTCGGTGCGGGGCTCGCGGCCGAGGGGCGCCCACGAGCGCTGCATGTCGACGGTGAGGAAGACGGCGCTGTCGACGTTGACGTAGGCCGACGCGGGCGAGAGGCCCTCGCCGCTGACCTCGACGCGGGCGTAGACGGCGTCGAGCACCGTCTCGTGCGGGTCGGGCGGGGCCTCGACGAGGCGGCCCCGGATCCAGCGGCTCTTGATGCCGTTGACCTCGGTCTCTTCGATGACGTCGATGCCTTCGAAGGCGATGGCGGCCTCGCCGGGCGAGGCGGGCGAGCGGGTGAGCTCGCGCCAGCGGCGGCCGTTCCAGTACTCCCACTCGAGCAGCTCGACGACGTCGAGCGCGCCGGCCGACGAGATGCGGACGACGAGCAGCGACTCTTCGCCGACCTGCTCGAAGCGGGGGTCGCCGAGGTAGAGGCTGCGCTCGATGTGGTTGACCCCGCCGAAGACCTCGAAGCCCTCGGTGCGGCGCCCGTCGATGTAGGGGGTCTGGTCGGCGTACTCGTCGCTGACCTGGGTGAAGCAGCGCACGATGCGGTTGTCGGTGATGAGCGTGTCTTGATCGGTCTCGAAGACGACGGGCTCTTCACGGCCGGTCTGCACGGTGGAGACGGGCGTGTGCGCCGCGACCCAGGTCGCCGGGCCGCCGGAGACGAGCTTGAACTGCAACAGCGCCTTGGCCGGCTGGGGCGGCTGGAGCCGCACGCCCATCAGGTTGAGGAAGGCGATGAAGTTCTTGTCGGTCACCTTGTTGAGCCGATAGATGACCATCTCGGTCATCCACGCGAACAGCTCGATGAGGGTGATGCCCGGGTCCGACGGGTTGAAGTTGGTCCACTCGGGGCAGTACTGCGGGATCAGGCGCAGCGCCTCCTCGACGATCTCCTTGTGCGTCCGATCATCGAGGTTGGGGACCGGGATCATAGATCCTCCTCACGGCGCAGGAAGAAGGGATAGACCATGTTGAAGTGGGAGTTGGTGGCGCGCACCGAGTAGCTGATCTCGATGAGCACCGCCTCGGGGCTGTCGGCGTCCTGGCGGGCCTTGACCTCGATGCCCCGGATCCGCGGCTCCCACTTCACGAGGGCTTCCCGCGCATGGAACTCGATCATGTTGCGGGTGTGCGCATTGTTGGGCGCGAAGATCTGGTCGTGGATGCGGCAGCCGAACTCGGGGCGGTAGATGCGCTCGCCGGGCGCGGTGCCGAGCACGATGCGGATGCACTCCTCGATGTTCTGCTCATAGGCCGACATCGAGAGGCCGCCGGCGCTGTCGATGCGGAGCGGGAAGCCGATGCCTCGGCCGAGGAAGCTCTTGTTCACCCCAGACGCCCTTCGAAGGCTTCACCGCAGACGCCGCAATGGACCCGGATGTAGGGCGGGCGGTGGGTGATGTCGGTCAGCGGCTCGCTGCAGAACGGGCACCGGAGGCCGACGGCGCGGCCATTGTGCACCGACTCGACGACGGTCATCCACTGCGAGAGCGCCTCGACGTCGTCGCCGGTGCCGGCGGGGAGCGTCCAGCTCCAGGGCTCGGGGCGCTCCTCGCGGGGGGCTTCGGGCTCGCGGCGCTCGGGGGCGGTGACGGTGGCTTGCAGGGTGAGCTCGCCGATGTCGGGTCCGGCGGCGCAGAGCCCGCCGGCGACGAGCGCGGCGCGGTCGGGCGTGGGCGCGGGGACGCGGCGGCGGCCGCTGCGTTCGACGATCGCGGCGGCCTCGGCGTGGAGCGCGTCGTCGCGACCGTGCGCGAGGCGGCCCTGGAACCCCTGGCCGCACGCCGGACAGCGGACGCGCACGCTGACGCCGTCGGTGCTCGACTCGAGCCCGCTCGCCCCGCACTCGGGGCAGGCGTGCCCGTCGCTCCGGCCGTTGGCGACCGCCTGCACGACGTCGTACCAGTCGATGTAGCGGGCTTCATCCATCCCGCGGATCCCTCCCTCACCGCGACGGCGAACATATCACGCGCGCTCGCCGAACGCTCCCTCTCGATCGATCACCACCCGCAGCGCGAGGCGATCACCCGTGTCACATACCCGCCGCTCTGCTGCACCTTCGAGCTGAAGGTGTGCGTCGCCTGCTCGATGAAGTAGTCGCCGTCGAGCTTGGACCCGGCCCGCTTGATGGCGATGATCATGCCCGGGTGCAGCCGCGGGTCGCCCTGGATCTCGATGTCGGCCCGCAAGAAGGCGCGGGCGTACTCGTTGATCTTGGTCTTGGCGATCTCGTCGGCCTCTTCCTGGGTGAAGACCTTGTAGTCGACGATCTGACGCTCGGTCTCGCCCCACGCCTGCGCGACCGCGCCGGCGCCCGAGTCGCCGCCGCCCATCTGGCCGTAGACGTCGCTCGACGTGGCGCGACCGACGATCTCCTTCTTCTGCCCGGGGTTCCACCCGCGCACGACGACCTCGCTGACGACCCGCGAGAGCGACTGGCGCGCGTCGAACTTGCGCAGGAAGACCTCGCTGTCGCTGCTGACGTTGGGCTGCTCGTAGACCGCCGTCAGCACCGCCGAGCCCGAGACCTCGGGCTTCTTGAAGCGCAGCGAGTTCGAGCTGCCCGAGTCGTGGCGGATGTGCAGGTCGTAGTCGAGCCAGCCCGCGATGCCCCGGATGAAGTCGAGGTCGGTCTGGTTGTGCTGGATGACGTAGTCGCGCTTGAACTTCGTGTCGTCGCTGTCGGCGGTCAGGCCGTGATCGGTGCAGACCTGGCCGACGATCTCGCTGAACTTCTGCTCGAGGAACGTGCGGGTCTTGCGGCCGCGCGTGAGCCGGTGGAGGAAGTCGAACGCCCGCATCACGAAGAAGCGCGGCCCGTTCTGCGCGAGCTTGACGGTGGTGCCGATCGTCTCGCCCTTGAAGACGGGCTTGGGGGTCTGCCCGGTCGTGTAGCCGAGCTTGACCGAGACCTCCTTGCCCGGCCCGAACTCGGGGCGGCCGTCGTAGGTGCCGTCCTGATTGTCGAACTGCAGCTCGAGGCTCGCCGGCGCCTGGCGGCGCAGGTCGACCTGGATGACCTGCAGGTTGAGCTTGTCGTCGTTGGTCAGTTCCTTGCCGTCGACGGTGACCGCATAGTCGGGTACCCGCTTTGCCTCGGCCATGGTGCCACTCTCCTCAGCGCAGGATCGGCGGGATGATGAGCTTGGTCCCCGGCTCGAGTTGGAAGGGGTCGTCGACGCTGTTGGCGTCAGCGATGCGGCGCCACTCCGCCGCGTCCTCGTAGGCGCTCGCCGCGATGCTCTGGAGCGTCTCGCCCCGGCGCACGGCGTGGATCCGCGCGTGGTCGGGGCTCTGCTTGGGGCGCTCCTGCTCCTGCGTCTTGGCGTCACGCGACTCGCGCAGCGTCAGCTTGCAGGTGGCGCGCACCGGGGTGCCGTCTTCGAGGAACATCGTGAACCGGTGGTTGATCGACTCGACGACGCCCCGGAACGAGAGCTGTCCCCAGGTGACGAGCACCTGCGGCGGCCGGTGCAGGTCGGGGTCGATCATCGCGAGCTGATGCAGCGCCTGGGTGTGGCTGCGCGCGCTGCTGCCCGACTCGTAGGTGTCGAAGAACAGCTCGAGGTCGAGGCTCTCGCCCTGACCGGTCGTGAACTGCATCTCCGGCGCGTCGAGGCCCGCGGTCGCCTGGGGGTTCCACGGCACGCTCTTGGAGATCGCGTACTCCTTCGGGTTGAACAGCGCCTCGATCCGCCGGTTGGCCGCGATGCCGTCGAGCGGGGTGATCGTCAGCTTTGCTAGTCCCATTCGTCCTCCCCCAAGCGGGCCATGTCGAACTCGACCTCCCGGCGAAGGATGCCGATGACCTCTTCGGCGATCTCTTCGATCTCCTCCGGGCTGAGGTCACCCTCCATCTGCTCGGCGAGTCGGTGCCGACTCTCTTCGTTCTTCTCGGCGCTGCGGCCGGGCGTCTCGCCGGTCGCGGAGCGCAGCGGCTGGTCGCCGGCGGCGCGGCCCGTCTCGACGAGCACCCGCGGGCGACCCGGCGCGGTGACGGCCTGCGGGCCGCGGTCGCCGAAGAGCGAGCCCCGGAGCGGCTCGGCGGCCGCGGGCGTGGGCGGCGCGAAGAGCTCGCCGAGATCGGCCGGCGTGTCGACCCGACCGACCGCGGCCGCCGGCGCCGCCGCAGGCGCTCGCGCGGGCGCGTTCGAAGGCGACGAGCGCCGCGTTGGCCGTCGCGCTCTGGCTCGCGCAGCTCGTCCGCACGCCGCCGTCGGCCGCTCGAACCGCTTCGCCGCCGGCGCGCCGAAGGGCGCGACGACGACCAGGCGAGCGCGGCGTCGGCGAAGGCGACGTCGGACTCGGTCCCTTCGGCGGCGGCGCCGCCGCGCGCCACCAGCCGGCGAGGCGAGCGGGCATGCGCGCCTCGGAGGCGGTGAGCGCGTCGCTCTCGACGAGCGCGGCCATGTCCATCAGCGAGGCGAAGCGCCGGGCGACCGCGGCCTCGGCGCGCGCCGATCCGCCGCCGGGCGCCGCGCGGACGCCGGTCCGTCGACGTCGACCCGCGCCCGGGGCGCCAGCGACGAACGGCGCGTCAGGGCTCGCCCCGCGATGCGCGTGACCGCAGGACCCGCGGCCGCTGCGATCGACGCGCGCGCCGCCTGCTCGGAGCGCCGCAGCCGCAGCGCCGCCGGGCGATCGGTCACCGTCGCGGCGAGGCGCTCGGGCTGACCCGACCGCGCCGGGGCGGCCGAGGCCGCGCGCGACCTCGCGCGCCATCGCGACGAGCGCGGCCGTCTCGGCCGGCGAACCGGCAGGCGCGGCAGCGCGACCAGGCGCGCGGCGCGGCTCGCGGTGCCGGTCGCCGCCGACGGGCCTCGCCCTGCACGAGCGTCGTCGCCGCTTCACCCGCGAACGAGAACGCCGGCCGCCCGCGTGCGCGCGCCGAGCACGCCCAGCGCCGTCGCAACCGGCTGTTCCGCTGCGACCAGCGCCGCCGCCATCGGCTCCACCGCCGCCGCGATCCGCGCCGCAGCGCCTCGACGCGCGCGCCGCCATCGCCGATCGAGCCACGGCGGCGCCGATCACCGGCCGCTCGGCCGCGCTCTGCAGCGCCGCGGTCGCCCCGGCGTCGCGCCGCGGGTCGCCGGTCGAATCCAGCTCCGCCCGCTCGGGTCGAGCACCCAGCCGGCGAGCGCGGCCGTCGCCGCAGCAGGCGTCGCGCCTGGGCGCGTCGAGCCGCCGACGAGCGGCGCGAGCACCTCGGCCCAGCGCGCCCAGCGGGGCCGCGTCGGCGGTCGCGCCCTGCGCCGCCGCGCGGCGGCCCATGCGCCGCACGAGCAGCTCGATCGCCGCCTGCCGCTCGGCCGCGGTCTCGGCGGCCGACGCCGCGGGCGACCCAGCGCAGGGCGGGCGGTCGGCGTCCGCGTCGCCGGCGCCGAACGGCCGCCTCACGCGGCCGCAGCCGCTTCGAGGACCAGCTGCACCAGCTCAGGCGCGCTCGGGCCGAGCTCGGCGAGCGCCGAGATCCGCGTCAGGCGCAGGCGCCCTCGGCGGCGTCTTCGGCGGCTTCAAGCGACGCACCGCATCGAGGAGCGCGGGGCGCGGACCGGCGCCGAGGACCGCGGCGAGGCGCTCGACGACGCCGCTCATCGGGCGTGCGGCCTCGCCGCCGCCGACGAGCGCTTCGAGGCGGGCGCCGACCCGACCGGCGAGCGCCGACGCGGCGCGGCCGACCTCACCGGCCGCCGCGGGGCCGGCGGCGAGCGCGCTTGCAGCGCGTCGATCACCGAGGTGCAGGCCGCGGCGGGCGCGCGGACGTCGCGGGCGTGCCGGCGGCGTCCACGCGGGCCGCGGCAGGCTCTGCGGGCGAGGCAGGCGCGCGGCCGCGTCGGCGCGGTCGGCTTCGCGGGTGGCGGCGCTGGCGGCGATCCGATCGGCGAAGGCCTCGGCCGCGCTCGCTCGGCGCGCGCTGTCAGCGCGCCGATGGCGGGGTCGCGACCGACCGCGCGCGCTCGTGGCCGCTGGGCGACCGCACGGCCCGGGCGCGAGATCGGCCGCCGCGCCCGCGCCACGTTGCTCGACCGGCGCGCCGTCGGGGCCGATCGCGACCAGCTCGCCGGTCGGCGCGACCAGCCACGCCGCGGCGGCGCCAGGCTCGCCGCCGACGCCGACCGCGAGCCGATCGGCGAAGCGGCCGATCGAGGGCCCGACCGCGCCGAGCAGGAAGGCGGCGGCGCTGCGGCCGGCCATGAACTCAGGACCCGCCGGCAGCGGGCGCTCGGCAGCGCCGATCGGGGCCGGGCGCGCGTCGACGAGACCTTCGGCGGTCGCCGCGGCGGAGTCGGCAGGCAGGTCGGCTGACCGAGGCGCGTCGAGCAGCAGGGCGCGCGCGGCGAGGCGGGGCTCGCTGCCCTCACCGGTCGCGGCGAAGCGCTCGGCGATACCACGGGCGAGGCCGCCGCGGGTGGTCGCGCGGGCGGCGCTCAGGCGCGGACCGCGGGGGTCGGAGGCGTCGACCGCGGCGGTCGCACGGGCAGCGCGCGCCGCGGTCGCTGTTTCGCCGACAGGCGTCGTGGCGGCCGCGATCGAGCGCGGCTGCGCTGCGCTCGGCGTGACGCCAGGAGCAGCCGTCGTCAGGGTCGCGGCGTCCGCGGTGCGCCGCGTCGCCGCGTTTGCGGCCAGCGTCACGACGGAGCGCTCCCCGGGCGTCGCGCGTCGGCGTCGCGCCAGGCGTCACGACCACCGGCGCGGCTGCGCGGGCCTCGGCGGCGGTCGGGGCTTCTCCCGCCCGCGCCGCGGCTCGACTCGACGCGGGCCTCGACCGGGTCCGCTCGGCGCCCGGCTCGACGAGCACGCCGGCCGGCTCGAGCCGTAGGTGCGCGCCTCACCCGCAGGCGCCGGCGCGCCGTCGACGCGGGCGACGACCTCGTCGGCCGCGGCGGCGAGGCGCGCCGATCCCGATCGCGGGCGCGTCGACCGGGGTCGCGGCCGGCACGGCGAACGCAGGGCCGAGGCCGATCGACTGCCAGCGGCCGGGGCGCGCGGAGGCCGCGGGAGCAGGCGGCCATCGGCGTCAGCCGCAGCCACAGGCACGAGCCAGCCGGCGACGGCGCTCAGGGCGGCTGGCACGAGGCGGTCGACGAGCGCCTGCACCCGGCGCTCGGCGCCGCGGGCGGCAGGCGCGAGGCCGGCGGTGTCGGGGTGAGGTCGAAGCCAGCGGGCGCGGCGATGACGGCAGGGCGTTCGCCGCCGATGCGCGCCCGCGCCTCGGGAAGCGGAGCAGCGAGGCGTCGAGCGCCCCGGCGCGGCCCATCGCGGCAGGGTAGGCGGAGGCGCTCGCCGTCGACGGCGCGCCAGCGCTCGCGGGCGGCGCCGGCGCGGGCGCTGGGGCCGATCGGAGCTCAGGCGGTCGCGGCGCGCTCGGCGGTCTCGACGCGCGCGGCGGCCGGGGCGACGAGCGGGGCGTCGGCGAGCAGCCCCGCAGCGTCTTCCGGACGCGCTCGCGCGCGACGCAGCACATCGGCGGCGCGGCGCTCGGCGCGCGTCAGGGCCTCGACGCGCGCAGGCGCGAAGGCATCGGCGGCAGCCGGCGCGGGGCCTCGGCGCGAGCGGGCGCAGGCTTCGGCGCGCGGCGGCGCGGGTCTCGGCGCGGCGGGGCGCGACGACCGGGCGGAAGGCGCGCTCGGCCCGTCCTTCGCGGCGGGCGCTGCGGGCGTCGATCCCGGCCGGGCGGAGGTCGGGGTCGATCGGGATCACGAACCCGGCCGACTCGGCGTCGCCGACGACGTCGTCGTACCCGGCGCGGATCGACCAGTCGGCCGCCCAGGCGTCGAAGGCGTCGAGGTCGAAGAGCTCGATCCCGCCGTCGAGGCGGTCGGGCAGCGTCCACCGCGCCGTGATCGCCTGGAGCAGCGGGCTGTCCTCGCTCCGGCGCGCGACGCCGAAGCCTTCGAGGCGATGAGCGAGCCCCCCCGCGAACGCGTCGAGGCGCAAGGTCAGCGCAGCGCTGCCGTCGGCGAGCAGGTCGCGCGCGATCGGTTCGACGGGGCGGTCGTCGCTCATGGCTTCACCCGATCATGCCGTTGTGGGCGAGTTCGATGCTCTGCACCGCGATCTGGGACTGGCTCGCGTCGAACTCGGGGCCCTCCCACTTGACCGGCCACGCGTCGCGGAAGCTCCACGACTTGAGCGCCTGCCCCGCGTCGTCGCGCAGGGTGATGGTGACGTTCTTGCGGCCGCCACTCGGGAACTTGCGGTGCCACTTCTCGAGGGTGTCGTCGACGGCGTAGCCGGCCTTGAGCACCAGGTTCGGGTAGCTGCCCTGAGCGGGGAGCTTGTGGGTGCGGTCGTTCAGGCCGCCCTCCTGGTGGGTGTAGACCTCGATCTCGTGCGCGAGGCCGGAGACCGACTGGAAGTGCCCCACGGTGAGGCCGCTGATCTCGACCGCGAAGCGGAACTTGCCGTAGGGGCGTGAGTTGGCGGCGAACGACATCGGCTACTCCTCGACGGCCTGGGCCTCGTCTTCGAGGCGCTGGGAGAGACGGAAGACGATGAACTCGACCGGCCGGGTGACCGCGAGCCCGATGAGGGTCGTCAGGCGCCCGGCGTCGACCTCGGGGCCCGGGTTCGTCTCGCTGTCGCACTTGACGAAGAACGCCTCTTCGGGGGTCGAGCCCGACAACATGCCGCGCTCGCGCAGCCCGATGAGGAAGGCGCTGATCTGGCGCGAGACCCGCTTCCAGAGGTCGGGGGTGTTGGTCTCGAAGACCACCCACTGCATCCCGCTCTCGATCGCGGCGGCGATCGCGCTGACGGTGCGGCGCACGTTGATGTAGCGCCACTCGGGGTCGCTGCTCGTCGTGCGCGCGCCCCACAGCCGCAGCCCGCGCGGGCCGAACGGGCGCATGCAGTTGATGCCGGCGTCGTTGAGCAGCGCGAGGTGGGTGTCGCGCAAGAGCACCGCGAGGTCGACGATGCCCTCGACGATCTCGTTCGCCGGCGCCTTGTGCACCCCGATCGCGCGGTCGCTGCGGGCGATGATGCCGGCGACGTGCCCGCACGGCGGCACGGTCACGCGCTTGCCGCTGCGGAGCACCACCACCCACGGGAAGTACAGCGCCGCCCGCGGCGAGTCGATCTGCCGCCGCCAGCGCAGCGCCTCTTCGAAGTCGGCGCCGGGCGGCATGTCGAGCAGCGCGAAGCGATTGATCGAGCGCTCGCAGATCGTGACCGCCGCCTCCTGCACCGCCTCGACGCCACGCAGCGTGAAGCGGGTGCTGCGCTCGAAGGCGTTCATCAGGTCGGGCATCGCGACGAGGTCGATCTCGTCGTACTCGACGAGGCTCATCAGCCCCCGTCGGTCGCCGGGGCCGCGGTCGTGGCCGATGAAGTCCTCCGGCCCGAGATCGGTGAGCCCGTCGGCGCCGCCGGCGAGCGCGACCTCGGTGACCTCGATCGGCTCGGCGAGCGCGACCGGGGTCGCCGGCCGCAGCGCCGTGCAGCGGATGAGGCGGCTCTGCTCGTTGATGACCCGCTCGACGAAGCGCGCGCTGTTGCCGAAGAGCGACAGCTCGCTGAAGCGCTCCTCGCGCTCGAAGTCGCGCACCTTGAGGTCGAAGGTGTGGGCGACGACATAGGTCGGCGCCGCCGAGGCGAAGGGTCGGGCGAGCGGATCGGCGAGCACGAGGCGCTTGCCGGCGACGCTCTGCACCACCGTCCACTGCTCGTTCTGCGCGTCGTGGATGCGCACGAGGGTGCCCGGCGTCAGCCCGTGGGTGCTCTTGACGTGCACCGCCTCGTCGCCCGGGTCGCCGTCGAGGGTGAGGAAGGTGCGATTGGGCGAGCTGAGCGCGAGGGTGACCCGGACGTGGTTGCCCCAGCTCCCCGGGTCGAGCGCGGTGACGCGCAGCGTCGGCTGACCACCCCGGTCGAGGAGCGTGTGCTTGGCCGTCGCCGCGAACGACTCACCCGGCGCGCCCTCCACGCGGGCGACGCGGAGGACGTAGCAGTCCTCACCGCCGTTGTCGAAGAAGCCCCGCAACGCCGGCCCCAGGTACCCGTCGGGCAACGGCTCGCCGAAGAGCTCGACGAACCGGGCCTCGCTCGTCAGCCGCACCGGCCGATCGAGCGGACCCCGCCGCGTGATGCCGAGGAAGACCGGGACGCCCGTCTCACCGAGCTCGAGCGGCGCGATGCGCTGCTCGCTGGGTTCGAAGTAGACGCCGGGGGCGCGCACCTCTCGCATGGGCCCTCACCGCCGACGCGGGCCTGCCCGTCGCCGGCACTCGCCCCCGCCAACGCGGCGCGCGCCGCATCGCACGCTCGAGCCGCTAACGGCGGGAGTCGTTGATCTCCTTGTTGATGGCCGAGATCTCCTTGATCCAGAGCTGCCTCTCACGGTGCTCCATATCCAGGATGTCATTCAACGGCCAATGGAAGTGGTAGGCGATGTAGGCTACCTCCTGGAAGATGCGCTCCAGGGGGTAGCTCACGATTCCCCCAGGTCCACTCCCAGGTCGAGCTCGTACTTGTGGCCGCACGCGGGGCACGTCGCGGCGAACTTGGCCGAGCCCTCTTCGTTGATCCGGCGGTAGAACTCCTGCAAGTACGCCAGATCAGACGAGAACAGCCCCTCGATCACGCTCGGGTTGACGCTCCCGAGCGTCCCGAGCTTCTCGATCACCCGCGACAGCAGGATGATGACGAGGTAGGCGCGGTTCTGCTGGACGCGGTAGTCCTGCAGGGGCGCGATCTCGTCCTTCGCCGTCGCGAGCCGCATGACGCCCTCGCGATGCAGGTTGCCGTCGCGATCCACGAACCCCTTGGGGAGCGTGAACGGGAACTCGGTCTGAAATGCCACGGGCCGTCACTCCGAACGACAGATGAACGACCCCGTCTCCGCCAGACGCGGGGACGGGGTCTCTGACTCACGTGAACACTCGGTGCGAAGTCGCCGCGCGATCAGCCGCCGGCCTGCACGCGCTCCCAGCGCTCGACCACGAACTCGACCTCTTCGACCGCGACGTCGGTGCCCTTGCCGTCGAGGCTGAAGCCCTTCCACTTGCTCGGCCAGGCTTCGAAGAAGTTGTAGCGCATGATCTCTTCGCCGTGGTCGTTGCACAGGATGATCGAACCGTTCTGGCGGTTGACCTTCCCGTCCATGACCTCCTTGCGCCAGTCCCACAGCTCGGTGCTCGACACGTAGCCGCGCTTGCACACGATGTTGCTGTACTTGGTGCGGCCGGGCCGCTTGCGCAGGATGAGGTCGTCGCCGTCCTGGTACTCGATGACCTCGGTCTCCGAGTCGAGCCCTTCGACGTTCTTGAAGGCGGCCTGGGTGATGCCGCCGATCTCGACCTTGAAGTTGAACTGACCGATATGGTCATGAGCGCGACGGTTGTCTGTCCCCGCCATCTTCATTCCTCCTCGTCAGCGGCACGCCTCGACGTGCCCGGCCCGCTCGCTCACGGGCCCGTGGTTGAACGCTGCTGCTTACTCCGAGACGTCACCACCGGTCGGCATCTGGCCGATCCGGAAGATGACGAACTCGGCGGGCTTCACCGGGCACATCCCGATCTCGACGACGAGCTGACCCGCATCGATGACCTCGGGCGGGTTGGTCTCGGCGTCACACTTGACGTAGAACGCCTGCTCCGGCGTGCTGCCGAAGAGCGCCCCGTCACGCCACACTCGGAGCAGGAACGCGGTGATGTTCCGCTGCACCCGCTTCCAGAGCGTCTGGTCGTTGGGCTCGAACACCACCCACTGCGTGCCGTTCTCGATCGACTCCTCGACCATGTTGAACAGCCGGCGGACGTTGACGTAGCGCCACTCGGGGTCGCTCGAGATCGTCCGCGCACCCCACACCCGGATGCCCCGGTTGGGGAACGAGCGGATGCAGTTGATCCCCTTCGGGTTGAGGAGATCCTGCTCGCCCTTGGTGATGTTGTACTTGAGGCCCAGCGCGCCGCGGACGATCTCGTTCGCGGGCGCCTTGTGCACCCCACGCTCGGCGTCGGTCCGGGCGAAGATGCCGGCGACGTGGCCCGAGGGCGGGATGAAGATGTTGCCCCGGTTCGGGTCGTAGACCTCGATCCAGGGGAAGTAGTAGGCCCCGTACTTGCTGTCGCGGGGCTTGGGGAGCTTGTCGACGCCGCCCTTCTCGATGGTCTCGGGCGCGTCGAGGATCGCCATCCGGTAGCGCATCTTCTCGCAGTGCGTCAGCACCGCGTCGGTGATGGCCGGATCGGTCTGGCCCGGGGCGCAGACGATGTTGATCTCGGGGACCTCTTCGAAGGCGTGGAGACCGCCGCGCTCACCGGGGCCGTTGTCGAACCCGATGAACCGAGCCGCCTTCTGGTCGTCTTCGCCCTCGTCGGCGACGCCGACGTTGAGGATGAAGCAACGGGCGCCGCCGTTGTTGAAGAACCCGTAGACCGCATGGGCCAGGAAATCGGAGTCGGCGAAGTCGCCGAACGACTTGGTGAACGTCGTCCAGTTCGGACAGAACACCACCTCGTTGACGGGACCCTTGCGGCTCTGGCCGATGAAGCCGACGGTGCTCGTGCTCACCGCCTCGATCGGCTTGTTCCCGCTCGAGACCTCTTCGACGTAGACTCCGGGCGACAAGTACTCGGGCGCCATTCTTCCTCCTCGCGTGCTGCCTTACACGCCCCCAGGACCGGGTCGTTGCCGCATCGACGCGGCGCCGGGATTCAACCGGGGGAAACGACTCGGATGTCTTTCACGTCCACGCGACGCAGGTCGGTCGAGCGCCGCGGTGATTCCAACTTCAGTCGGCAAGTGTATCCGATCGCCGGGCGAAGGTGTTCTCCAAACCCTCGCCACATCGACATCAAGAACTCGGCGGACATGTCCTCGACCGGCCGCAGCGGCACTCGCTCCTCGGGATCGAATGCGTCCCCCTCCAGAGCATCGCCTTCCAGCACCGGCGTGTTCAACAAGATCCGCATGGCCGCCCCGAGAAGCTCCTGCTGCTCGGCGTCTTCGTCGGCCCAGGCGGTGATCAGGTAGTCGAGGTTCGTCCTCATCTCAGGGTCTTGAAAATACTCGCGAATCGTGCCGTCCGCCTCGATGCGGGTCACGAATGTTTCGAGGTCTTCGCGACGGCGGGGATGGACCCATACTCGGTAGAGATACACCCCGAGTGCCGGCGTGCGGGTGAACTTCTCGCGCAGCGGCGGGCCGGTGACCACCAGGATCGAGCGGCCCAGGATCTCACGCGCGCCGTCCTCGAGGAGCGTCGCGATCGACTCCGAGGTCTGGCGGAAGATCCGATGTTGGGCCACGTTGCCTCTCCGCGACGACGGCGGGATTGAAGAATGCCAGCGGCGCCCGACGACGGCAACCTCCCAATCCACATTTTTTCGCCCGGACCGCGGACACGCTTCGAAGGCCACCGGAGGGGGGCGCGCGGCTTGACACCCGTTTCGACCCGGTGCTAGTGCATTCGGGGTACACGCCCAGCACACAGGTCGCTTGACGCCATGAACACGCGCGCGCCGGTCATTCTTTTCGTCGCCGTGCTCCTCGGCGCCTGTTCCACCGAGGACACGGTCAAGCCGGACTCGGCGTCGGGCGACGACGCCGAGCGGGGACACGCCCAGGAGCTCTTCCTCGACAAGCTCACCGACGACTTCATCGACGCGGAGGGCGGGGATGCGACCGACTGGAAGTTCTTCAAGATCCGCGACAAGGGCATCCTCACCCTGACGGTCTACTGGGACAACAAGGACGTCCGCTCGATCATCGACGTGCGCGACCGCTTCGGCGCGCTGCTCGACAGCCGGCGGCACTCGCCCGAGCTCGAGAAGGACAAGCTCGAGATGCGGGTCGAGCCGGGCACCCACTTCGTGCGGCTGTTCACCGAGAAGGGCGAGAGCGTCTACACGATCGAAGCGGTCTTCCAGCGGTTCGACCACTCGCCGAGCGACGACGTGCGGCCGGTGGCCGCGGGCGACGATCTGCTCGGTGACGGGCTCGACGCGACGCCGCGGCCGAAGCCGCGGACCGGCGGGCGGGGGACGGCGCGGCCGCGGCCCCGTCCGCGGGAGCCGGCGGAGCCCGCGGGGGAGATGGCGGCGGCGCGGATCGTGCGGCTGCTGCCGAGCGCGAGCGGCCGGGGCACGATCGTGACGATCGACAAGGGGACCGAGCACGGGGTGACGGTGGGCTCGACGGGGCACATCGTCGACGACGACGGCTCGGCGCTCAAGGGCGGCAGCCTGCGGGTG
>JACKDM010000049.1 GCA_020633515.1 Myxococcales bacterium | reverse complement strand
GGCAGCAGCGGCTTGCGCCACGCGCGCAGGGTCGCGCGCTGGCGGCGGATGGCGACGCGGAAGTCGTGCAGCGACTCGGGGTCGTCGGGGTCGTCGAGCCGCGCCGCGGCGGCGCGGGCCTCGTCGAGGAAGGACCGCGCGACGCGGCGCGCGGCGAGGCCGACCGGGAGGTCGAGGAGGGCAGAGGTGGGGTCGCTCATGCAGCGCGATCTACCATCGCAGCCGGCCGGTGTCGAGCGCCGACCGGCTGCCGAGGCCGACTCAGGCGCTCGCGGCGTGGCTCCAGGCGGTGTCATCGATGACATCGTCCTGGTCTTCGCCGTGCCAGTCGTCGATCCCCGATGGCAGCCGCCGCGACTCTTCGACGCGAGCGGCGCAGGCCGTGCAAGCGAGCGCCTCGTCGACGATCTCCGCCCCCTCGCCGCCCGGATCGGCGCCCCAGCGGGCGCGCTTCTGGCGATCCTTGCGCCGCGTCGGCGCCTGGCTGTGCGAGCGCCGGGGGTAGCTCACCTCCCGGGTCTCGACGATGACATGATGCGCCTGCTCACCGGGCGCAGAGGTCTCTCCACAGAGTTCACACCGATACATTCTCACAGCCGCTCGATGGGACCAGACGAGGGGGCTGACTCCCCGCCGGTGTCGGGCCTCGGCGCGATGCCATGGATGAGACCCGCGTGGTTGATGGCACATGGCATCGGCCGCAGGGCGACCGACGCGGGCCATAGGATACCGGCCGCGCCATTTTGGTTTCAACCCATAACTTCAGCCCTGTCAGAACGACACCACGACCGCCCGCTCGATGAAGTTTTGTTTCGCCCGCTCCGGCGGCTTGACGAACGAACGTTCGATTCGCTATCAAGCACGCAAATCGAACGTTCGTTCGAGGAGCCCCGATGAGACCGGCCGCCCTCTTCGCCGCCGCCGCCCTCGCGGCCTGCAACCCCCTCCACACCGCGCAGCGGCCCGAGGACGTCGACCTCGGCGACCGCCTCCCCGCCGGCTGGCAGCAGCCGCCCGGCGCCGTCGAGGCCCCCGATCGCTGGTGGGCCGCGTTCGGCGACGCCGGCCTCGAGACCGCGCTCGACCGCCTCCTCGCCGAGAACCTCGACCTCGTGCAGGCCTGGGCCCGCTTGCAGCAGGCGCGCGCGATCGCCGAGCAGCAGGGCGCGCCGCTGTGGCCGCAGGTCAACGCGCAGGGCACCGCGGGCGCGAGCCGGGTCTACACGCCGTCGATCGCGCTCGGCCCGACCGGGCCCACGACCACGATCGAGCCCTCGGTCGTGCAGAGCTACGGGCTCTCGCTCGCCGCCAGCTACGAGCTCGACCTCTGGGACCGCCTCGGCGCGACCGCCCGCGCCGCCGAGCTCGACGCGCGCGCCTCGCGGCTCGACTACGAGGCGCTCGCGATCAGCCTCACCGCGCAGGCGGCGGATCTGTGGTTCGCGCTCGTCGAGCAGCGCGCGACCGAGGCGCTGTTGCAGAGCCAGATCGAGACCAACGAGACGCTGCTCGGGCTGATGCGCTTCCGCTTCGCCGAGGGGCTCGCCGCCGCCGCCGATGTCTTGCAGCAGGAGCAGTTGCTGCTGACGACCCGCCGCCAGCTCCCCGCGGTGCAGGCGCGGCGCGCGACGCTCGAACACCAGCTCGCGCTGCTGCTCGGCCGCCCGCCCGCGCAAGGCGTCGCGCTCGCCGGCGCGAGCGATGCGCTCCCCGCGCCGCCGCCGATCCCCGCCGCCGGGCTGCCCTCGGCGCTGCTCGACCGCCGCCCCGACCTGCGCGCCGCCCGGCTGCGCGTCACCGCCGCCGACGAGCGGGTCGGCGCCGCGCTCGCCGCCCGCCTGCCCTCGCTCACGCTCAGCGCCTCGACCGGCTTTCAGGCCGACAGCTTCGGCGACCTCATCGACCGCTGGGTGTGGAGCCTCGCCGGCCAGATCATCGCGCCGCTCGTCGACGGCGGCCGCCGCCGCGCCGAGGTCGAGCGCACCCGCGCCGTGCTCGCCGGCGCGCTCGCCGCCTTCGTGCAGACCAGCCTGCGCGCGTTCGGCGAGGTCGAGGACGCGCTCGTGCTCGCCGCCCGACAGGCCGAGACGATCGAGCGCCTCGAGGCCGAGCTCGAGGTCGGCCGCGCGCTCCTCGAACAGGCCCGCGCCCGCTACACCGAGGGCCTCACCGACTACCTGCCCGTGCTCACCGCCCTGCAAGGCGTGCAGCGCGCCGAGATCGGCCTGCTCGCCGCCCGCCGGCTCCGCCTCAGCTATCACATCCAGCTCTACCGCGCCCTCGGTGGCCGGTGGACCGACGACCTCGCCCCCGCCCGCCTCGACGTCGGCGCCGCCGCCGCTCGCGAAGGAGATCCGACATGAACGCCCTGCGCACCGTGCTCCGCGTCTTGCTGCCCGTCCTCGTCATCGCGGTGGCGCTCGGCGCCTTCCGCATGCTCGCGAAGCTGCGCACGCCACCGCCGAAGAAGCCACCCGAGGCCATCGCCGAGCCGGTCTCGGTGGTGCGCCCCGCCGCGCTCGACGGCCCGGTCCGCGTCAGCGCGCTCGGCACCGTCACCCCCGCCCGCGAGGTCGCCTTGCAGGCCGAGGTCACCGGCCGCATCACCCAGATCGACCCCCGCTTCGTCGCCGGCGGCCGCGTCGAGGCCGGCGAGGTCGTCGTCTCGCTCGACAACCGCGACTACGCGCTCCAGATCAAGCAGGCGCAGGCGCAGGTCAAGCAGGCCGAGGTCGGCTTGCAGCAGGAGCAGAGCCGCCGCGCGGTCGCCGAGCGGGAGTGGAAGCTGCTCGGCGACCAGGGCAGCGCCGCCTCGCCCCGCGGCCGGGCCCTCGCGCTGCGCGAGCCGCAGATCGCCGGCGCCGAGGCGCAGCTCACCGCCGCGCAGAGCACGCTCGACCAGGCCCGCCTCGCCTGGCAGCGCACCCGCATCTCCGCGCCATTCAACGCGATCGTGCGCAGCGAGAGCGTCGACGTCGGCCAGATCGCCCGCCCCGGCACCCCGCTCGGCACGCTCGTCGGCAGCGACGCGTGGTGGGTGCAGGTCTCCATCCCCGCCAGCGAGCTGCGCTGGCTCGAGATCCCCGGCAGCCCGGCGACGGTGGTGCAGGCGCTCGGCGACGACGCGATCCGCCGCGAGGGCCGCGTCGTGCGCCAGCTCGCCGACGTCGACCCGAGCGGGCTGATGGCGCGCGTCATCGTCGAGGTCGAAGACCCGCTCGGGCTGATGACCGAGGCCCCCGACGCGCTCCTGCTCGGCGCGACCGTCACCGTCGAGCTCGCCGGCCGCGCCGTCGAAGACGCCGTCGCCGTGCCCCGCACCGCGCTGCGCGGCGACGACGCCGTCTGGCTCGTCGGCGCCGGCGACACCCTCGAGGTCAAGCCGATCCGCGTCGTGCGCCGCGAGCGCGACCGGGTCATCGTCTCCGGCCTGCCCGCCGACGCCCGCGTCGTCGACAGCCGCATCGCCGCGCCCGTGCCCGGCATGAAGCTCGCGCCCGCCGGCGCCTCCGCTGAGCTCGCCGCCGCCCCGGCCGCCGAGGAGACCGAACGATGAGCATGGAGGCGCACCACTCCCCCGAAGAAGACGCGCTGCCCCGCCGCGACCGCCACGGCATGCTCGCGTGGATGGCGCAGAACAGCGTCGCCGCCAACCTCATCATGGGCCTGCTCATCGTCGGCGGGCTCATCATGAGCCAGAACGTCAAGCAGGAGGTCTTCCCCGAGTTCGACCCCGACTACGTCACCGTGCAGGTCGCCTACCCCGGCGCGAGCCCCGAAGAGGTCGAGCAAGGCATCGTGCTCGCCATCGAAGAGGCGGTGCGTGGCCTCGACGACGTCAAGCGCGTCACCAGCACCGCCGGCGAGGGCTTCGCCCGCGTCCTCGTCGAGACGCTCACCGGCGCCGACCTCGACGCCGTGCAGACCGACGTCAAGGCCGCCGTCGACGCCATCCGCTCCTTCCCCGAAGAGGCCGAGCGCCCCATCGTCTCGGCCGCGCCCAACATCCGCAACGTCATCGCCGTCATCGTCTACGGCGACTTCCCCCACGAGACCCTGCGCCAGACCGCCGAGCACGTCCGCCTCGGTCTGCTCGCCGAGACCCCCGTCACCCGCACCGACCTCGTCGGCGTGCCCCCCCGCGAGATCGCCATCGAGGTCGATCAAGCCACCCTGCGCGCCTATGGCCTCACCCTCGACCAGATCTCGACCACCGTCACCCGCGCCTCGGTCGAGCTCCCCGGCGGCAGCGTGCGCGCGGCCGGCGGCGAGCTCCTCGTCCGCACCACCGAGCGCCGCGACCTCGGCGCCGAGTTCGCCGGCATCACCCTCATCGCCCGCCCCGACGGCACCCGCGTCCGCCTCGGCGACGTCGCCACCATCCGCGACGGCTTCCAGGAGACCGATCAAGAGGCCTTCTTCAACGGCAAGCCCGCCGTGCGCCTCAACGTCTACCGCGTCGGCGACCAGACCCCGGTCCAGATCGCCGAGGCCGTCGAAGGCTACATCGAAGGCCTCGTGCTCCCCCCCGGCGTCGCGCTCGCCACCTGGGACGACCAGTCCGAGATCTACGCCGACCGCATCTCGCTGCTCGTGCGCAACGCCGCCATGGGCCTCGTGCTGGTCATGGTCGTGCTCGGCCTCTTCCTCGAGATCCGCCTCGCCTTCTGGGTCATGCTCGGCATCCCCATCTCGTTCCTCGGCGCCTTCCTGCTGCTCCCCGTCTTCGGCGTCTCCATCAACATGATCTCCATGTTTGCCTTCCTGCTCGTGCTCGGCATCGTCGTCGACGACGCGATCGTCGTCGGCGAGAACGTCTTCGAGCACCGCCAGCAGGGCAAACCCTTCCTCCAGGCCGCCATCGAAGGCGTCAAGGAGGTCGCCGCGCCGGTCGTCTTCGCCGTCGCCACCACCGTCGCGACCTTCGGCCCGCTCCTCTTCGTGCCCGGCTTCACCGGCAAGATCTTCGGCGTCGTCCCCGTGATCGTCATCTCGGTGCTCCTGCTCTCCCTGCTCGAATCGCTCCTCATCCTGCCCGCGCACCTCGCCCACGGCTCGAAGAAGGCCTGGGGCCCGCTCGCCTGGATCAACCGCCAGCAGCGCAAGTTCGGCGACGCCTTCGACCGCTTCGTCGACGGCCTCTACAAGCCCTTCGCCCACGTCCTCGCCCGCCACCGCTACCTCGTCGCCGCCAGCGCCCTCGCCGTGCTCATCGTCACCGTCGGCCTCGCCGCCGCCGGCTTCATCCAGTTCGGCTTCTTCCCCAAGATCGAAGGCGACATCAGCATCGCCTCCGTCCGCCTCCCCGTCGGCGCCCCCATCGACGAGACCCGCACCATCGCCCGCCGCCTCATCGACGCCGCCGACGAGGTCATCGAGCGCCACGGCGGCGACCGCATCAAGCGCGGCCTCTACACCCAGCTCGGCGAGAGCCTGCAAGGCTTCGGCCCCAGCGCCGCCGCGAGCACCGGCAGCCACATCCTCGAGGTCGCGCTCCAGCTCGTCCCCGTCGACCAGCGCGACGTCAGCAGCAAACAGATCGCCGAAGAGTGGCGCGACGCCGTCGGCCCGCTCGTCGGCGTCGAGACCCAGAGCTTCCGCTACAGCCTCGGCCCCAGCGCCGGCGCCCCGATCGACATCCAGCTCAGCCACGCCGACACCGCCACCCTCGAACGCGCCGCGCTCCGCCTCTCCGAAGCCATCGCCGACTTCGAAGGCCTCCGCGACATCGACCCCGGCTTCAGCAACGGCAAGGAGCAGCTCGACGCCACCCTCACCCCCGTCGGCCGCGCGCTCGGCCTCACCGAGATCGACCTCGCCCGCCAGCTCCGCGCCGCCTACTTCGGCAGCGAAGCCCTCCGCCAGCAGCGCGGCCGCGACGAGGTCCGCGTCATGGTCCGCCTCCCCCAAGACGAGCGCCGCACCCGCCAGAGCCTCGAATCGCTCGTGCTCCGCACCCCCACCGGCGGCGAGATCCCGCTCGCGCAAGCCGCCGTGCTCACCCCCAACCGCGCCGAGACCAACATCCGCCGCGTCGACGGCCGCCGCGTCCTCAACGTCACCGCCGACATCGTCGAAGGCGAGAGCAACGCCAACGTGCTCCTCCGCCGCATCCAGCAGGAGGTCATGCCCGGCATCGTCGCCGCCACGCCCGGCCTCGGCTACAGCCTCGAAGGCGAGCAACGCGAACAGCGCGAGAGCCTCGGCCAGCTCGGCTTCAACTTCCTCTTCGCCATGCTGCTCGTCTATGGCCTGCTCGCCATCCCCTTCAAGAGCTACTTCCAGCCCGTGCTCGTCATGTCGGTCATCCCATTCGGCATCGTCGGCGCCGTGCTCGGACACATCGCGATGGGATACGACCTCAGCGTCATCAGCGTGCTCGGGATCGTCGCGCTCTCCGGCGTGGTGGTCAACGACTCGCTCATCCTCGTCGTCGCCACCAACGAGCTGCGCAACCAGGGCTACAGCGCCACCGAGGCCGTCATCCTCGGCGCCGCCCGCCGCTTCCGACCCATCCTGCTCACCTCGCTGACCACCTTCTTCGGCCTCATGCCCATGATCTTCGAGACCTCGGTACAGGCCCGCTTCCTCATCCCGATGGCGATCAGCCTCGGCTTCGGCGTGCTCACCTCGACGGTGATCGTGCTCGTCGTCGTGCCCGCCTACTACCTCATCCTCGAAGACTTCGCCCGCTTCTTCCGCTGGCTCTATGGCAAGCGCGACGAGACGCCCACCCTGCCCGAGCCATCGAGTGAGATGACATGAGCCGCGAACACCCCCCCACCGAGCCCCGCGAGCAGATCCTCGACGCCGCCGCCCGCCTCTTCGCCGAGAAGGGCTACGGCGGCACCGGCGTCCGCGAGATCGCCGCCGAAGCCGGCGTCGCGCTCTCGATGATCAACTACTACTTCGGCAGCAAACAGGGCGTGCTCGAAGAGCTCCTCGACCGCACCCAGGGCCGCTACATCGAGACCGTGCGCCGCGCCTTCGAAGACAATGACACCCTCGAAGCCCGCATCCACGCCTGGATCCGCGGCGCCGTCGTGCTCGCCCGCGACAACTGCGCCTGGATCCGCGTCGCCTTCGCCGACCTCCCCCGCGAGGCCCCCGGCGTGCTCGAAGCCAAGGCCCGCCGCATCAAGGAGGTCGCCGCGCTCATCCGCGAACACATCCTCGCCCCGCTCGGCCGCGAGGCCGACATCCCGCTCCTCGGCCCCGCGCTCGGCACCATGATCATGTCCCACTTCATGGCCCGCCCCATGGTCGAGCGCATCCTCGGCGCGCTCCCCGACGACGACGCCTTCTACGAACGCTACGCCCGCGTCATCGCCGAGCAGATCCTGTATGGTCTCACCGGACGCCGGCCGGAGTCATCGGACCCATGAGCGACACCCCCGCCCCGCCCTCGCGCCGCCGCCGGTGGCTGCGCCGCCTCGCCATCGCCGCCCTCGTCCTCGCCGGAGTTTTCGCCGTGATCCTCATCGACACCTGGACCGCCCTCGGCCAACGCCCGACCGGCGACCACCTCGACCGCCTCCGCGCCTCGAAGCAATGGCAGGGCGACGCCTTCGACAACCCCCTCCCCAAGAACGACCCGCCCTTCTGGCCGCTGATGAAGGGCTGGCTCTTCGGCGACGAGAAGCGCAACCCCGACGACCCCGTGCCCATCGCCCCCCTCGGCCCCGAAGACTTCGCCACCGCCCCCGCCAGCGGCCTGCGCCTCACCTGGCTCGGCCACTCCACCTTCCTCATCGAGATCGACGGCAAGCGCATCCTCACCGACCCCGTCTTCGGCGAGCGCGCCTCCCCGTCGAGCGTCATCGGCCCCAAGCGCTTCCACCCCGTCCCCATCGCGCTCGCCGACCTGCCCCCGCTCGATGCCATCATCATCAGCCACGACCACTACGACCACCTCGACTGGCCCACCATCGCCGCCCTCCGTGACAGCCCCGTCCCGTTCTACGTGCCCCTCGGCCTCGGATCCCACCTCAGCTACTGGGGCATCCCATCCGACCGCATCCACGAGCACGACTGGTGGGATCGCTCCACCCTCGATGGCATCGTGCTCGCCGCCGTGCCCGCCCGCCACTTCTCCGGCCGCACCGGCCCCTCCGGCAACCAGACGCTGTGGTGCGGCTGGGCCCTCATCGGCCCGAAGCACCGCGTCTTCTTCAGCGGCGACACCGCCATGTTCCCCGGCTTCGCCGACATCGGCCGCGAGTACGGCCCCTTCGACGTCACCCTCATCGAGAGCGGCGCCTACAACCCGCTCTGGGCCGACGTACACCTCGGCCCCGAACAGGCCGTCGAGGCCCACCGCATGGTCCGCGGCGAGCTCATGATCCCGGTGCACTGGGGCACCTTCAACCTCGCGTTCCACGCCTGGACCGAGCCCGCCGAGCGCGTCCTCGCCGAAGCCGAACGCCTCGGCGTCCGCGTCGCCGTGCCCCGCCCCGGCGAACAGATCGAACCCGCCGACCCGCCCCCGGTCTTGCGCTGGTGGCCCAAGGTCGAGACCCGCACCGCCGCCGAGACGCCGGTGGTGTCGAGCGGCCTCACCCCCGCCGGCAACGACGGCTGAAACCCCACCGCGCCCGGCCCGCCGCGCTGCTCCCCGAACGCGACGGGCAGAAGGTCCCCGCCCCCGCCCGCTGATGGCCCGCGCGCGCGGCGCCAGAGAGAAGATCGACAGCCGCCGCGCGCCGCGATACACGGCTCGATGGAGACACGGCCCGGCGATGGTCGCCGCGGCCGTGAGGGAAGGTGTCACCCGAGGGTGACGGGGAGGACGAAATCATGGGAATCATCAGCGGGATCTGGCTCTTCGTGCTCGGCGCGCTCGCCGCGCCCGGCCTCATCCTCAGCAAGCGCCCCGACGCGGAGCAGGTGCTCGCCAAGATCACCCCCTACCAGGGCTGGATCGGCGTCATCTCGGCCTTCTGGGGCGCCTGGGGGGTCATCAACTCCATCCTCAACCTCGGCTGGCTCAAGTCCGTGCCGATCTTCTGGATCACCTACCTCGCCGTCGCCGTCGTGCAGCTCGGCCTCGGCATCCTGCTCGGCGTCGGCGTCATGAAGACCTTCGCCAAGAGCCCCGAGGCCCACGCCCGCCTCGACCAGACCGTCGCGAAGCTCGCCCCCAAGCAGGGCGCGCTCGGCATCGCCGCGATGGCGCTCGGCGTCTGGATGATCATCGCCACCCTCATCTTCTGACCGACCCCGACACGGCGCGCCCGCGCGCCGTGGATCCCCGCCACCTTCGCTGCTACCGTCGACCCGGTCGGCCGTCGCATCGCCCCTGTCCGGTCGAGAAGCGACGGGCGACGCCGTGACATGAGGGGAGACATGCGACGCGAGACACACACCGCGCTGGCGGCGTTGATGGCAGCCCTGACCCTCTTCGGCTGCGTCGACGACGACCCGGCCGATCCCGGCGCCGACGCGGCGACCGCCTGCGCCGACGGCGAGACCCGGGCCTGCGCCGTCGGCGCCTGCACCGGCACCGCGCGCTGCGCCGACGGCGTCTTCGGCGAGTGCGCCGTCGTCGGCGAAGACGAGCGCTGCGACGGCGAAGACAACGACTGCGATGGCATGACCGACGAAGGCTTCGCCGGCCTCGGAGACCCGTGTGAGGCCGGCGCCGACGCCTGCCGGGTGACCGGCACCATCACCTGCGCCGCCGATGGTTCGAGCGCCGCCTGCGATGCCATCGCCGGCGACGGCACCGCCGAGATCTGCGACGGCGTCGACAACGACTGCGACGGCGTCATCGACGACGGCGTCGGCGGCGGCGCGCCCTGTGAGACCGGCGAAGCGGGCGTCTGCGCCGCCGGGCTCACCCGCTGCGCCGACGGCGCGCCGCGCTGCGATCCCATCACCGCCGCCTCGGCCGAGGTCTGCGACGGCCTCGACAACGACTGCGACGGCGCCGCCGACGAGGGCGAAGACGGCGCCGCGCTCGTCGAGCCCTGCTACAGCGGCCCCGAAGGCACCGCGGGCGTCGGCGCCTGCACCGCCGGCAGCCGCCGCTGCGTCGATGGCATGCCCGGCGCCTGCATGGCACAGCTCACCCCGATCGAAGAGATCTGCGATGGCATCGACAGCGACTGCGATGGCACCACCGACGAAGGCTTCGGCCTCGGCGAGCCCTGCGCGGTCGGCGTCGGCGCCTGCGCGGCCGCGGGCGTGCAAGTCTGCGACGGCGCCAGCGGCGACGCGACCTGCGACGCGGTCGCCGGCGCGCCCGGCGACGAGCTCTGCAATGCCATCGACGACGACTGCGACGGTCTCGTCGACGAGGTCGAGGGCGCCGGGGACGCCTGCGAGGCCGGCGAGGGCGCCTGCCGCGTCGCGGGTCTGTTGACCTGCACCGCCGCCGGGCTCGCCTGCGACGCGATCGCCGGCGAACCCGCCGACGAGGCCTGCAACGCCATCGACGACGACTGCGACGGCGCCGTCGACGAGCTCCCCGGCGTCGGCGAAGCCTGCGCCGCCGGCGTCGGCGCCTGCCGCGTCGACGGCGCGCGCGTCTGCGATCCGGCCGCCGGCGCGCTCGTCTGCGACGCCCGCGCCGCGCCGCCCGGCCCGATCGAGCGCTGCGGCGACGGCGTCGACGACGACTGCGACGGCGAGACCGACGAGGCCGCGTGCAGCACCCCCTGCGCCGACGACGCCGACTGCCCCGGCGCCATCTGCGTCGCCGGCCTCTGCGGCGTGCCCGAGGTCTGCGACGACGGCGACGACGACGACGCCGACGGCGCGATCGACTGCCTCGACCCCGACTGCGCCGGCGACCCCGTCTGCGGCCCGTGCGGGAACAACGCGCTCGACCCCGACGAAGGCTGCGACGACGGCGACCGCCTCGCCGGCGACGGCTGCGCGCCCGACTGCACCGTCGAAGCCGGCTTCCGCTGCGCCCCGCCCGGCATCGACGCCTGCGCCGCCGGCCAGCCCGCCGACGCGCTCACGCTCGTCGCCGGCGAGACCGCGCCCCCGCTCGGCGGCAACGGCGGCAACGCCTTCGCCGACCCCTGCCCGGCCGGCGAGGTCGTCATCGGCTTCGACCTGCACATCGGCGACGAGTGGCGCTTCTCCGGCGGCGCGATCAACGTGCAGCGGATCCGGGCGCAGTGCGCGCGCCTCGACCGCGTCGGCGACGCCTTCGCGCTCACCCCGACCGGCGTCACCCCCGACCGCGCCGGCGTGCCCGACAGCGGCGTGCCGGCCGGCTACAACACCCCGCTGCGCTGCCCCGCCGGGCAGGTCGTCACCGGCGCGAGCGCCTATGGCGGCGAGTATGTCTCCGGGCTCGCGCACGCCTGCTCGACGCTCGCGCTCGTCGACGGCGCGCTCGTCGTCGGCCCGCCGGTCGAGCAGGACGCCGTCGGCCGCCTCGACGCCCGGATCGGCGACACCGCCTGCCCCGCGGGCACCGTCGCCGGCGCCTTCGTCGGCCGCGGCGGGCACATCCTCGACCAGCTCACGCTGCGCTGCGACCGGATCGTCGACGCCTGCCGCGTCGGCTCGACCTGCGAGCTCGACCGCGCCTGCCGCTTCGGCTTCGAGAGCGGCGCGATCGAGGCGCCGTTCGCCACCGACGGCGCGCAGCCGTGGCGGGTCGTCGACGGCGCCGCGACGAGCGGCGCGATCGGCGACAACCAGCAGTCGAACCTGCGGATCCCCGTCTCCACCCCCGCCGGCGGCCGGATCAGCTTCCAGCGCCGCGTCAGCTCCGAGGGGTGCTGCGACTATCTCCGACTCCGCGTCGACGGCGCCGAGCTCGGCGCGTGGCGCGGCGACGTGCCCTGGGGCGAGGTCTCGTTCGAGCTCGCGCCCGGCGACCATGTCATCGAGTGGGCCTACACCAAAGACATCAGCCTCGCCGACGGGGAGGACCGCGCGCAGATCGACGACGTCGCGATCGAGGGCGCCGTCGGCCTCTGCGCCGCGCCGCCTTGATCACACAGCGCAGATGACTCAGCGCGGATCACCGACCAGCACGAACGGCGCCCAGGTGTAGGGGTGCGGCCCGAGGTCGACCGCCGCCTCGCCGGGCAGCGAGAGCTTGCGCGAAGGTCCCCCGCCGCGGGCGCCGAGCATCGCGCGCTGCGCCGCGCGCAAGGCATCGACCTTGCGGTCACCGGCCGCGAGGCGCTCGTAGAAGCGCGCCATCAGCTCGGCGGTCGAGTCGTCGAGCACCGGCCACAGGCTCGCGACCACCGCGCGCGCGCCCTGCTGCAACGCGAGCGCGGCGAAGCCATCGAGCGGCTGGCCCTCGGCGAAGGTACCCACCGCGGTCTGGCAGGCCGAGAGCGTCAGCAGCTCGATGCCATCGAGGCGCAGATCGGCGAACGCCGCGAGGGAGAGCGTGCTGCCATCGCCGAGCAAGAGATAGGAGGCATCGGCCGGACCCGGCTCGAAGACGAAGTGACTCGCGACGTGCACCACCGGCGCCGCGCCGAGCGCGCGCAGCAAGGCATCGGCGGTGAAGGCACCATCGACCGCGACCGTGCCCGGCAGCACGCCCGCGCCGGCGCCCTCGCGCACGATCATCGCCAGCTCCAACCGCACCCCCGGCAGCGGCGCGAGCCCGAGCGCGGGCGCGCCGGCGGCCGCGCCGAACGCCGCGACCCGGTCGGGCGCGCGCCGCGGCCGGTCGAAGACCGCGGCGACCGGATCGGCGAAGCGGGCGAGCGCGAAGTCTTCGACGAGGAACCGCCCGCTCGCCGGATCGACGAGCGCCGCCATCGGCACGTAGCGCAGCGCGCCGTCGAGCGACCAGAGCAGCGTGTCGATGTCATCGGCGGCGAGCTCGGGACGCAGCGGCGCGATGAGATCCCGATAGAGCGCCTCGGCCGGTCCGCGCCACGCGCCGCGGTCGCGCAAGGCGCGGTGCAAGGCATCGGCGCGCGCGTTGAGATCGGTGCGTCCGAGGGGCGCGCGGTAGAACCACTGCCGCGCCGCGGTGGTGACGAGCAGATGGGTCGCGTCGCGGCCGAGGATGACATGCACGAGCGCGGTCCTGCCATCGCGCCCGGTGTCGAGGGCGGCGAGCATCGACTGCCGCGCGGCGAGCGCGGCGACCGTCTCGGCGTCGAAGCTGCGCTGCCCGGCGGCCTCGGCGGCGCGCATCTCCGCTTCGAGCGCGGCGACCGCGTCGATGAAGCGTGCGTCGGCCGCGCTCCCCTCCCCCGCCGCGACGCCGGCCCGCAAGTCGTCGACCGCCGCGGTGTAGCGCAGCTCCCACCGCCGCTCGGCCGCCGTGCGCGGCACCGGCGCGCCGCGATCGACGGCCACCGCGCCGCGGGTGTACTCGGCGAACTCGGCCGCCCGCAGCATCGCCGTCACCGCCTGCGCCTCGGCGAGCCGGCCGCGCTCCTCGACGAGCAGCTCGGCGAGCGACTGGTAGTGCGACTGAAAGCCGGCGACGAAGCCCGCCGCGCGCTCGGCGAGATCGCCGCGCATGGCTTGCAAGGCATCGACCGCGTGCTTGGCATGGAAGATCGCGACGGTGTTGTCATCGTCGACCCATGCCTGCAAGGCATAGCGGGTCAGCACCTCCCAGCGGTATTCGCTCGTCGCCCGCCGCTCGACGGCGACGAGCGCGGCGCGCGCCATGGCCTTGGCGGTCGCCTCGTCGCCGCGGCGCAGCGCGTTGTCGGCGATGCGCGCGCGCCAGTAGCCGGCCGCCGGGTGCTCGCCCGCCGCGTCGAGCCAGCGCCCCGCCGCCTCGAAGAGCGGCCGCGCCTCCTCCGCGCGGCCGGCGTCGTCGAGCAGCACCGCGCGCGCCACCCACAGCGCCGCTCGCACGTCGGCCGGCGCGTCGAGCGCCGCGGCGACCGCGAGGCGCCGATCGGCGGCCGCGGTGTCGCCGAGCTGCAATTCGACCGCCGCCAGATCGTGCAGCCAGAGCGCCCGAGCGGCCGGATCACCCGCCGCCTCGACGACCGCGAGCCCGTCGATCATGCGCGCCTGCGCCGCCGCGGGGTCGCCGAGCAGCACGTCGACCCCCGCGCGCCGCCGCAGCGCCTCGGCGAGCTCATCGGGATCACCCGCGACCGATCGCATCGCGACGACCGCGTCGAGCGCCGGCAGCGCCTCGCCGGGCCGCCCGCGCAGGAGCCACGCGCGCCCGAGCAGCGCGAGCGCCTGCGCCGCGCGCGGGTGGTCGCCGAGCGGCGCGGTCACCGCGTCCAGCCGCTCGCAGTCGACCGGATCGGGCGAGTGGATCGCGCCCTCGCTGCCGCGGAGCAGGTCGAGGTGGCAGCCGGCGAGCGCGGCCTCGGGCGTGGCCTCGCCAGCGCGGGCGACCCGCAGCGTGTGCGCCGCGACGTAGGCTGCGCGCGCCGCCGGCAGCCGCCCGGCCTGCTCGCGCAGATCGGCGAGGATGTGCCATGCTTCGGCGAGCTCGGTGCCATCGGCGTCGAACGCACCCTGCCACGCAGTGACCGATGCCTCCATGGCGGCGATGGCATCGTCGAGCCGCCCGAGCGCGTGCAATGCCTGCCCGCGGATCCGCGCCGCGCCGCCGACATAGGCCGGCTCGGTGCCTGCCCGCGGCGCGCGGTCGAGCGCGGTGGCCGCCGCTGCGGCCGCGGCGGTGTTCTGCCCGAGCACCAGCAACAGCCCGGCGCGCGCGATGTGCAGGTTGACCGTCCACTCGGCCGTCGGGCCGAGGTGTCGCTCGCAGACCGCGAGCGCCGCGTCGACGAGCGCGAGCCCGCCCGCGGCGTCGCCCGCCTCGCCGGCCTCGCGCGAGCGCAGCGCCGCCGCCTCGGCCAGCTCGGGCAGCTCGTCGGTGACCTCGGCCGCGGGCAGCCGCTCGACGAGCGCGACCATGCGCCGCGCGTCGGGCAGCGGGCCGCTCGCGACCGCGGCGTAGGCGGCGACCATCACGAGGCCGCCGTACTCGGCCGGGTCCTCGCCTGCCGGGCCGAGCGCGTCGACGGCGGCGACCCACTCGCGGGCCGAGGTCGTGAGATCGCCGGCTTCGAGCGCGGTCTGCGCGGCGTTGGCGTGCGCGACGAGCGCTTCGAGCTCGGGCGTGAGCGCGTCGCTCGCCGCGTCGGCCGGGCCGGCGTCGGCGGCGGCGGGTGATGGCATCAGGCAGGCCGCGAGGCAGAGCGAGAGGCACGACAAGAGGCGAGGCACGAAGCGAGCGAATGACACGGCGTGACTCTACGCCCCCCGCGTGTAGCGATAGACCGGCCCGCCGGTCGCGCGCTCGCCGGCGACGAGCGGGGTGCTCATCAGCTTCTGCGCCATGAAGCGGAGCTGGTACATCAGCCCCATCGCGGCGTCGATCTGCTTCGGGTCGCCGTTGAAGGCGGCGTGCAGGCTGTTGAGGAGCGCGCTGTAGCCGGCGGTGAAGTTGTCGGAGAGCAGCCGCCCGTAGGTGCCGGGCGCGAACTGCTCGGGTGTGGGATCGGGCTTCATCGCGTGTACGCCGTCGCTGACGAAGGCGATGGGTTCGCCGCCGTAGCTGAAGCCATCCTTCGTGCGGATGAGGCGGCTGCCATTGTAGACCTCGCCGAAGCGATAGTAGTGCGATGGCTCGCCCGGTGACTCGAAGGGATCGGTGCTCGTGCCCTCACCCTGGCGGATGATGAGATCGATCGCCCGCGCGGCGCTCTGCGCGTCGACGATGGGCAGGATGCCCGGCAGCGGGCCCATCGGCCACGGCACCTGCCGATCGACGTGGCCGAAGTCGCTGTCGGGCAGCTCCGCGAGCTTGTCTTTGAGCGCGGTGTAGAACTCGCCGATGGTGCGATAGGTGGGCGCCGCTGCCATCAACGTCCCGATCTCGATGGGATGCTCGGGCTCCTCGATCACCATGAAGGTGTCACGCACGAGCGGCAGCGAGAACGGCGCGATGTGCACCACGAAGCCATCGCCGCCGATGCCCATCGGGAGCGGGCCCGGGTAGCGGGGCACGAAGTCTTCGCCGTCGATGCTCGGCGCGCCCCCGAGCGCGACGAGGATGTTGGCGGCGAGGGTCATGTGCAGCATCTCTTCGATGACGACCGAGCGCAGCAGGCGCCCGATCTCGTCGTTGAGGCCGGGTTTGAGCGAGTACCACGCGGTCAGGTAGGGCGGGATCGTGCTGTGTTCGAGCTCGATCGCGCTCTGGAGCAGCCAGTAGAGGTCGGTCTTGTCTTCGGCGGCGCGCACGGCCTCGACGTATTTGGGGTCGATCTTGAGCATGACCCTAAGCCTTCTTCGCGGTCTGGGTGGCGATGGCTTGCATGAGATAGTCGAGCTTGCCGCCGGGCTCGGGCGGCGCGGCCGTCGCGGGCTTCTTCGGCGGGGGCGCGGCGAAGCGCGGCGGCGGCGGCGCGCGGTAGGCGGCGGGCTCGCCCCGGAGCGGGAGGCCGTCGGGGCCGGGCGTGGTGAGCCATTTGAGGATGCCGGCGCGCTTGTTGGCCGAGAGGTCGCGGCTGACCGGCATCGAGTTGGGATCGGCGACCGGGAGCGCGAAGCTATGGACGAGCGCGCGCAGGTGGCGCACGACGCTGTCATAGTCGCCGAGGTCGACGAGGTGGCGGCTCATGATGGGATAGAGGTTGCCATACTGCTCGAAGATCGGGCGGATGTCTCGATGCCAGGTGGGTTTGTCGGGGATGCGCCACGCGTCCCAGATGAGCACGCTGACGAAGTCGAGCGGCTTTGACAGGTAACCGGGCGGCGCGTCGGCGATGGTCTGGCCGATGCCATAGACCTGCCCGTCGAGGTAGCCGCGGGGGCGGCCGGGTCCCTTCCTGGCGGCGCGGATCCGCAGGCGGGCGCGGCCGCTCTTGGGGATCGCGAGGGTCGCGGGGAACGCGATGGCTTCGGTGGGCACGCCGACGGCGGGCACCGGCCAGCGTTCGGCGTTGAGCGTCGCGCCGGTGCCGGCGCCGCCGATGATGGTGTCATCGAAGCTCAGCGCGAGCGTGAGCGCGGTGGGGCGGCCGTAGCGGGTCGCGTGGTAGTCGACGGTCGCGCTCGCGCCGGGGTCGAGGCGGAAGACGTGGGCGTCGGCGCGGGCGTAGAGCCCGCCGGCGGTCTCGCGCACGAGCACGCGCAGGCCGTCGCTGTGGCGTTGCACGAGCATCAGCGGCGCCTCGGCGATGTGTTCGCAGAGCCAGGGATCCTCGCCATAGTCGAAGTCGACGACGCCGGCGGTCTCCGGGTACCAGCCGGGCGTGCGATAAGGCACCTCGCCGAGGATCGCGACGTCGGCGTCGGTGACGGTCTGACCCTGGGTGATGTCATCGCGGCGGCCGACGGCGAGCTCGAGCGCGCCGATGTCGAGGAAGTCACCGGCGGCGGTGACGATCGGGAGCGCGTTGCCGAGGTCGGCGACGAGCGCGCGGCGGCGGGGGTGGTCGGCGGCCTGGAAGCCATAGACCCGGTCGAGCGGCCCGAAGGGGTTGTCGGCGGGCGTCGCGGCGACGAGCTGGCGGCCGGCGACGAAGAAGCGCGGCTCACGGCGGGCGGCGGGGCCGATGGTGCCGATGACGACGCCGGTGGTGTAGTCATCGGCGGTGGGATCGCGGTCGAAGCCGAAGACATTGAACCGGATCGAGAGGATGCCATCGCGGCTGGCAGCGCGGAGCTTCGCGAGCGCGGGCGAGGCGCCGAGGTCGCCCCAGGTCAGGTCGCAGAGCGTCGACTGGAAGGCGGCGCCGAGGGTCTGGTCGAAGTTCTGCGGGATCTGCTGGCGCTTCCAGAGGTCGGTGAAGGTGCCGACCTCATAGCGGCTGTCGAGGAGCGCCTCGCCGCGGGCGTCGAGCAGGGTGACGCGCAGGCCCCAGATCTGGGAGGCGAGCTGCTGCTGGGGGTCGAGGTCGACGAGCTTGGCGGCGACGCGGTCGCTCGATCCGCCGAGGCGGAGCCCGACCGCGCCGTCTTCGGTGTCGGCGGTGAGGCGGCGGCCGGGGAGCGCGACCGCGGTGACGCGGCAGCCGACCATGCGCCACGCGCCGGTGCCTTCGGGGTTCCAGTAGCCATTGGTGCGATCGGCGCCGCCGCCGCCGTGGCCGACCATGGGCGCCTGGAACTGAGGGAGGAAGGCATCGGACTTGTAGTGGCGGACGTCGTTGTTGATGGTCGAGGTGTCGGCCTGGAAGCGGCCGGCGAAGTGCAAGCGGGGCCAGCTCAGATAGCTCATTGTTCCCTCCCGCCGTGCTCGCAAGCCCGCCCTCCGGGCGGGATCTGCGCGTCGTCGTCGCGCGCTTCGCGCACTCCTCCTCGCTCCGACCCGTCCCCCTCGAGGGGACGGGCTTGCTGCGCTCGGCTCATGGCTTCACCCCCGGCGCAGGCTTGCTGTCTCCCGGCGCGGGCTTGCTGTCACCGCTGAAGTCGACGTCGCGCCAGTCGCGGCGGGGCGCGGCGCGCAGGGTGGCGTCGGCGGCGGGCGGGTCGAAGAGCTGGCACGGCGGCGGGTTGCCGGTGCACATCGCGAGCGCGCGATCCCAGGTCTTGGTGGGATCGGGCTTCTGGATGCGGAAGTCGGTGTAGTTCTGGCTGACGAACGGCGCGTCGGGCGGGGTGGTCGGGGTGCCGGAGAAGTAGAAGGACTGCGGCCGCAGGTACTTCTTGTCGGGGTCGAGCCACTGGTCTTTGTAGAAGGCATAGGCGAACCAGATGTCACCCGGCGCGATGTAGCGATACGCTTGCAGGCTGCCGCCGAGGTGGGCGCTGTCTTCGGCGCTGTAGGGCAGGTGTTTGATGAAGTCGGGGCGCGGCGGGTGGTTGTAGGGCGAAAACAGGCAGCAGGGTGGCATGCCGGCGGGGCGGTCTTCTTCGTAGGTGAGGAAGTACGCGGTGTCGCCGAGCGAGACGAAGGAGCAGGTGAAGTGATTGCTGATGGGGAAGATGGGGAGGCAGCGCTCCTCGTAGTGCTCCATCATCGCGCCGGTGCCATCGCCGCTCGCGGGCACGTAGGTGTTGTCATAGTAGGTGGCGCCGTACGAGACCTCGTAGTCGGCGCCTTCGGTGAGGCCGGCGGGCGGGCTGCCCCAGGGGGGGAGGTTGTCTTTGTAGCCGTTGAAGACACGGTACATGGTCCAGCCGGAGACCCAGGTGTCGGGATAGCGCGGGTCGGGGGGATCGGTGGGGGCGCGCTTTTCGAGACACTGGTCGGGGCCGCAGTTGCAGGGGCTGTGTACGCCCTTGGTGGGATAGATCGGGGACTGTTTGCACTTGTCATCGACGACAGCGGCGTCGGCGGCAGGTGGCTTCGGCGCGGCGTCGGCCGCTTTGGCCGCGTCGGGCGCGGCGGCGTCGGGTGGTGTCACCGCGGCGTCGGCGGGTGCTGATGGCTTGGGCGAGCACGCCCACGCGAGCGGGGCGATCGCCGCTGTCATCACGAGCGAAGTGAGCCTCATGCCTTGCCTCCCCCTCCGCGGCCCGGTCGTCCGGGTCGTGGGTGCGAGCTTATGCCTCGCTCGGGCGGGCGTCAAGGCGCGGCCAGCGCACGCGGAGCGTGCGGCTGCCATCGGCGCGGGTGGCATCGACGGTGGCGCCGAGGCGTCGGGCATGGCAGGCGCCGATGACGGCGGAGGGGGCGGCGCTCCAGCAGGGTCAGGCCGCCGGCGGGCGGGTGTCGGCGAAGAAGCGGTAGACGGCGCGCATGCCCGGCTTCACCTCGCCGCGTGAGATCGCCCAGATGCGGTCGACCATCGCGGCGTTGACCGGGACGGGGATCTCGTAGCGGCGGCCGCGCTCGACGATCTCGCCGTTGAGGTAGTCGACCGCGGGCGGGCGGCCGGCTTCGATGGCGCGCAGCATGGAGCTGCGCATCCGGCGGAAGCGCATGCCGACGGCGAGGAGCAGCGTGTGCTTGGCGGCGAGCGCGATCGAGCCGATCTCCTGCTGGCGCTCGGCGTCGGTGAGCGCGCACCACTCGAGGTCGACGGTGCCCGAGACCTTCTGCAGCTTGACGCCGGCGGCGCGGGCGACGGCGACGACCTCGCTCATGATCTCGAGCGCGAGGCGGCGCACGGTGCGGCTGCGCATGGCCTTGCCGAGCGAGGTGCCGGCGAGCGTGCCGAGCGCGGAGATCGCGCAGTTGATCGCGAGCTTGCTCCAGCGGGCGCCGGCGAGGTCGTCGGTGGTCTCGACGGGGCCGATGCACTCGAGGAGCGCGGCGAGGCGCTGGATGGCGGGGGTCTGCGCCTGCCCGGGGAGCGCGCCGCCGAGCACGAAGCCGCCGGCGCTGGTGCGGTCGAAGAGGCCGGGCTCGACCATGCTGCCGCCCCAGGCGACGACGGCGCCGATGACGCGGGCGGGGTCGCCGACCACGGCGGCGACGCGGTCTTCGCAGAGGCCGTTCTGGAAGCAGACGAGGTGGCCGTCGTCGCCGAGCGCGGGGAGCGCCTGGCGGGCGGCGTCTTCGACGTCGGTGGGCTGGGTGGCGAGGAGCGCGTAGTCGAAGCGCAGGTCGGGCACGGTGAGGTGCACGGTGCCGGGGATCTGGCGGTAGCCGCCCTCGCCGACGATGCGGAAGCCCTGCCGGGTGACGGCGTCGACGACGGCGGGGTTGCGGCTGACGGCGTGGACCTCGACGCCGAGCTCGGAGAGGTGGCCGGCGACGATGCCGCCGATGCCGCCGCAGCCCATCACCAGCACCCGCGTCGCGGGCTCTCGGTCGTCGTCGCGCATGGCACGCTCCCGTGTCGTGACGTGTGCGCCGATGGTGGCCGATGAGGCACGAGGGTTCAAGCGGTGTGACGGGGCGGGGGCGGCGCTCATCGGACGAGGGCGACAAAACAGGAGGCCGCACATGACCGCGCACGCGACGGGTGACCCGCCGACGCACCGGGTGAGCCTGACCGTCAATGGCCGCCCGCTGCGCCTCGAGCTCGCGCCGTGGGTGACGCTGCTCGACCTGCTGCGCGAGCGGCTCGGGCTGACCGGGGCCGGCAAGGGCTGCGACCACGGGCAGTGCGGGGCGTGCACCGTGCTCGTCGACGGGCGGCGCATCAACAGCTGCCTCGCGCTCGCGGTGATGCACGACGGCGGCGAGGTGACGACGGTCGAGGGGCTCGCCGAGGGCGAGGTGCTGCATCCGGTGCAGGCGGCGTTCATCGAGCACGACGCGTTCCAGTGTGGCTATTGCACCCCGGGTCAGATCTGTTCGGCGGTGGGCCTCATCGCCGAGGGGCGCGCGAAGACGCGCGACGAGATCCGGGAGTGGATGAGCGGCAACATCTGCCGGTGCGGCGCCTATCCCGGCATCGTCGCGGCGGTCGAGCAGGCGCTCGGCGCCGGCGAGGAGGCGCCATGATCCCTTTTGCCTATACCCGCAGCGAGAGCGTCGGCGATGCCATCGAGGCCTTGTCGAGCGAGCCATCGGCCCAGGTGATCGCGGGCGGGACCAACCTCGTCGATCTGATGAAGATCGGGGCGGCGCGGCCGAGCCGGGTGGTCGACATCACCCGCCTCGCGCTCGATCGGATCGAGGCGCTGCCCGACGGCGGGCTGCGGCTCGGGGCGCTGGTCACCAACGCCGACACGGCGTGGCACCCGACGGTCGAGGCGCACCATCCGCTGCTCGCCAAGGCGATCCTGGCCGGCGCGTCGCCGCAGCTCCGCAACAAGGCGACCGATGGTGGCAACCTGATGCAGCGCACCCGGTGTTATTACTTCTATGACACCGCGATGCCCTGCAACAAACGCTCGCCGGGGAGCGGCTGCGGTGCCATCGGTGGCTACAATCGCATCCATGCCATCCTCGGCGCGAGTGATCAGTGCATCGCGACCCACCCGTCGGACATGTGCGTCGCGCTCGTGGCGCTCGAAGCCATGGTACAGATCAGCGGGCCGAAGGGTGAGCGCGCGCTGCCGATCGATGGCTTCCACCGGCTGCCGGGTGACACGCCGTGGCGCGATCACAACCTGGAGCCGGGTGAGATCGTCACCGCGATCGATCTGCCGCCGCCGCGCTTCGCGCGGCACCATGCCTATGTCAAGGTGCGCGACCGGCAGAGTTACGCCTTCGCGCTCGTCTCGGTGGCGGTGGGGCTCGAGCTCGAGGATGGCGTGATCAGGACGGCGCGCATGGCGCTCGGCGGGGTGGCGCACAAGCCGTGGCGCGACCGGGCGGCGGAGGCGCTGCTCGACGGGCGGCGGCCGAGCGAGGCGCTGTTCCGGCAGGTGGGCGAGGCGGTGGTGCGGGGCGCGAAGGGCTACGGGCACAACGACTTCAAGCTCGCGCTCGCGCCGCGCGCGGTGGCCCGGGCGCTGGCGCTCGCGGTCGAGGAGGGCGCGAAGTGAAGCCCGACGCCAACCAGCAGGGGCCGCTCGGGGTGCCGACGCGCCGGGTCGACGGCCGCGACAAGGTGACCGGAAGAGCGCGCTACGCCGGGGAGTTCCACCCCGAGGGCATGGTCTACGGCGTCGCGGTGCCGAGCCCGATCGCGCGGGGTCGGGTGACCTCGATCGACGCCCGCGAGGCGCTCGCGCGGCCCGAGGTGTTGCAGGTCTTCACCCACGAGAACGCGCCGAAGGGCGCGCCGAACGACGAGGCGTGGCGCGACGACGTGGCGCCGATGGGCTCGCCGTTCCGGCCGCTGCACGGGCCGGAGATCCGGTTCGCGGGGCAGCCGGTCGCGCTCGTGGTGGCGACGACCTTCGAGGCGGCGCGGTCGGCGGCGATGGCGGTGCGGGTGCATTGCGCGGCGAGCACGACGCAGACCGATCTGGCGGAGGCGCGCGACGCGGCGCGGCCGCCGGCGCCGGGCAAGATGGGCTTTCAGTCGCCGCCGAAGCCGCGGGGTGACTACGCGACGGGGATCCGCAAGGCGGCGGTGACGGTCGACGCGACCTATACCCAGCCGTGCATGCACCACAACCCGATGGAGCCGCACGCGACGACGGTCGAGCTGCAGGCCGACGGGCGGCTGCTGATCCACGACAAGACGCAGGGGGTCGCCAACACCGCGAAGTACGTGCAGCAGGTCTTCGGGCTGCCGCCGGAGCGGGTGCGGGTGGTGACGCCGTTCGTGGGCGGCGGCTTCGGCTCGGGGCTGCGGCCGCAGTATCAGACCGCGCTCGCGGTGATGGCGGCGCTCGCGCTCGGGCGCTCGGTGCGGGTGGTGCTGACCCGGCAGCAGATGTTCACCATCGGCTACCGCCCCGAGACGCGGCAGCGGGTGGTGCTCGGCGCCGACACCGACGGGCGGCTGGTCGCGCTGTATCACGACGCGGTCGCGGTGACCTCGCGCTTCGAGGACTACTGCGAGGTGGTGGTGAACTGGTCGAGCGTGCTGTACGACGCGCCGAACACCCGCTTCGGCTATGGGCTCGTGCCGCTCGATCTGTACACGCCGATCGACGCGCGGGCGCCGGGGGCGGCGACGGGGATGTGGGCGATCGAGAGCGCGATGGACGAGCTGGCGGCGGCGGTCGGGGTCGATCCGGTCGAGCTGCGGCTCTGCAACTACACCGAGCGTGATCCCGATCACGAGCGGCCGTTCTCGAGCAAGGCGCTGCGGAGCTGCTATCGGCTCGGCGCCGAGCGCTTCGGGTGGAGCGGGCGCGATCCGAAGCCGGGCTCGATGCGGCGCGGCGACAAGCGGATCGGGTGGGGCATGGCGACGGGGATCTGGGAGACGTCGCAGCAGGCGTCGAGCGCACGCGCGCGGCTGACGGCCGACGGGCGGCTGTACGTGGGGAGCGCGACGAGCGAGATCGGGCCCGGCACCTACACGGTGATGAGCCAGATCGCGGCCGAGGCGCTCGGGCTCGCGGTCGAGGACGTGCGCTTCGAACTCGGCGACACCGCGCTGCCCGACGCGGTGATCGAGGGCGGCTCGATGACGGTCGCCTCGGTGGGACCGGCGGTGCGAGGCGCGGTGCGCGCGATCGGGGCGCAGCTCTTCGAGCACGCGCAGGAGATGCCGCGCTCCCCGTTCGCCGACGCCAAGCTCGCCGACGTGGTCTTCGCCGATCGCGCGCTGCGGCTGCGCGACCGGCCCGAGGTCTCGGTGGCGATCCACGAGGTCATGCGGCACGCGGGGCTCGACCGCCTCGACGGCGCGCACGACAACGAGCCCGATGACAGCAAGCAGAAGCACTACACCCGCAACGCGCACTCGGCGGTCTTCGTCGAGGTCGAGGTCGACGACGCGGTGCGCATGGTGCGGGTCTCGCGGGTGGTGATCGCGGCGGCGGCGGGGCGCATCCTCAACCCCACGACCGCGCGCAGCCAGGTGATCGGCGGCGCGGTGTGGGGCATCAGCCACGCGCTGCACGAGAAGAGCGTGCTCGACCACCGCTATGGGCGCTTCGTCAACCACGACCTCGCCGAGTATCACGTCCCCGTCAACGCCGACGTGGGCGAGATCGAGGTCGTCTTCGTCGACGAGCACGACGACATCGTCAACGACCTCGGCGCCAAGGGCATCGGCGAGCTCGGCATCGTCGGCGTCGCGGCCGCGATCGCCAACGCGATCCACCACGCGACCGGCAAGCGGGTGCGCGACCTGCCGATCGAGCTCGACTCGCTGCTCTGAGACCGGCGGGCGACGCGGCGAGCAGCGCGGTGACACCGCCCGTTGCGGCGAGGGCGGCCCCGCGCTACCCTGCCCGACCACTGCGTCACCCGGCGCCCGACCGAGAGCCTGCGAGCCGTGCACTCTGCCGACGACCGCGATCCTTCGCTGCGGCGCTTGTTCATCGTGATGGGGATCGTGACGACCGCGCTCATCGTCGCGGTGGTCTACACCAAGATCATCCGCCCGCCGGGCGAGCGCCCGATCAACGTCGCCGAGATGCGCAGCATCGACCGGGTCTGCGATACACGCTGCGCCACGCAGATGCGGCAGATGGCCGAGGAGACCGACGGCGACGCCGCGCTCAAGAAGCGGGTCAAGCAGTGCCTCGCCGACTGCCGCCGCCAGCTCTCCGGCGGCCGCCTCGGCCCGCCGCCCGGCGGCGACGGCTCCCCGGCGCCCTGAACCGGGTCGAGCGCCCGCCCACGAATTTCCCCGCCAGCCGGAGACCCGCTCCTCGGATTCCTGATAAGGTCGCGGCGTGCCGTGCGGCGGAGAATTCCGCCGGTTCGATGAATATTCCCGAGCCGCGCCTCCTGGCCCCGGTCTTGCTCACCCGGCGGCCGGTTCCGCGATCTCGATTCCCCTCGGAGGACACATGCAATCACCCATCTGGCGACTCTTCCTGTGTGTCGCGACGTGCGCCGCGCTCGCGGCGTGCGAGACCGACGACGGCGACACCCCCAACCCCGACGGCGACGTGCCCGACGCCCTGATCGGGGCCGGCGGTGAAGGGGGCGAGGGCGGCGCGGGCGGCGTGGGCGGCGAAGGTGGCATGGGCGGCACGGGCGGCATCCCCGACGGGCCCTGTAGCGAACTCGACGAAGATGGCTGTGACGCCCGCGAAGACTGCGCGCCCCGCCGCGATGTCTTCGGCGCGTTCGTCGACTGTCAACGCATCGAAGACGTTCCCTGTAGCATGCTCGACCTCGAGATCTGCGAGCGGCACCCGGGCTGCCAGATCGACGAAGACATCTGCTCTCCCATCCCGGTGGCATGCGCCGATCAGCCCGACCAGCGGAGCTGCGTGGGCGCCGGCTGCCACTGGTGGGATGATGCCTGCCACGACGAGGCCGAGCCCGCGCGCTGCGACCAGCCCGATCCGGCGAGCTGCGAGAACGCCGGCTGCACCTGGGGCGACGGCGGCTGCGAGCCGACCCCGCCCGCCTGCGCCGAGCTCGACCGGCAGGCGACCTGCGACGCGCGCCCCGACTGCCACTGGAACAACAACCGCTGCGAGGTCGATCCCGGCGAGATGAGCTGCGCCGAGCTCGACATGCGCACCTGCGCCGGCCGCGCCGACTGCGTGTGGTCGGGCGAGGCCTGCCGCGACCGCCCCGAGGGCGCCTGCGAGGAGCTCGGCGCCGAAGAGTGCGCGATGCGCCCCGACTGCGAGTCGAACAACTGCAACTGCCCGCCCGACGCGCAGTGCGACTGCGAGGACCTCTGCTGGACCCGCGTCTTCGACTGCGCCAACGTGCCGCTCGACGCTTGCGACCGCACCCCGGGCTGCATGATCGAGAGCCGTCCGTCGGATGACTGCTTCGGCGGCGGCGGCGGCGGCGCGATGGAAGATCCCATCGCCTGCCCCGAGGAGCAGTTCTGCGTGCCCGACGATGCCTTCCGCTGCGCGCAGCTCGACCCGGCGGCCTGCGACGCCGATCCGGGCTGCCATCTGGAGTGGGTCGACAACGGCAACTGCGGTGGCTTCGACGACGGCCGCGCCGACGCCGATCGCGCCGCGCCGTTCCCCGGCGATCCCGGCTGCCAGGAGCAGGTCTGCCTGCCCGGCGGCGATGGCCGCGTCGCCTGCGAAGCGATCCAGGACGCCCGCGAGTGCGCCGCGACCCCCGGCTGCATGATCACCGAGGTCTGCGCCTGCGATCAGCCGGCGATGGATCCCGCCTGCCAGTGCGAGCCCGGCGCGCCCTGCCCCTGCCTCGTCGCGGTGCCGCCCTGCGAGTGCCCGATCTGCATGGACGACCCGAACTTCGGCTGCGCTGGCCGTGACTTCGACGCGTGCGTCAACGACCCGAGCTGCCGCTGGGAGTGGGGCGGTGGCATGGAGCCGGTGCCGGGCGGCGGTGGCTGCGTCTGCCGCGTCGACGCCGACGGCCGCGAGGTCTGCGAGTGCTTCGAGGGCGCCCCGGCGCCGCCGCCCGACGAGGGCTGGTGTGTCGACAACGACGTGCAGCCCTGGTGGTGCGAAGGCATCTTCGACGAGCGTCAGTGCCTCCAGAACCCGGAGTGTGAGTGGGTGGGCTTCGACTGCGGTGGCTGCTTCGTCGACGAGGCCGGCAACGAGATCTGCCAGGACTGCCCCATGGGTGGTGGCTTCTGCCAGACCCGGTGGATGGATCCCTGCGCGGGGCTCGACGAGGACATCTGCGTGCGCAACGACGGCTGCGAGTGGGTGCCCGACGCCAACGGCGGCGCCGAGGATCCCGACGCGCCGGCCGATCCCGCCGCGCCGGCGCGCCCCGCGCCCTGCCCCTGCGTCGAGACGCCCGACGGTCAGATCATCTGCGACTGCGACCCGGTGCCGCCGCCCCCGGTCGGTGGCTACTGCCAGGTCGCGCCGCCGCCCGGGGAGCAGTGCTGGGGCTACGACCTCGACGCCTGTGAAGCCGACCCCGAGTGCGCGATCCTCGAAGGCGGCATGGGCCCCGGCCCCGCCTGCCCGCCCTGCGCCGAGGGTCAGATGTGCGAGCCGTGCCCGTTCCTCATCGCGCCGATCGCCGGCTGCGTGCCCGTCGACCTCTGGTGCAACATGCAGCCGGCCGACGCCTGCGATCCGGCCCGCTGCATGATCGAAGAGTTCGAGATCTGCGGCGGCGGCGGCGCGATCCCGCCCGACTGCCCGCCCGGTGAGATGTGTGGCTTCGATCCCATCCCGCCCCCCGACGGCGGCGAGTGCTGGGTCGAGCGCGTCTGCGTCGGCCCGCGCTGACGCTCCCCGCCCTACGCGGCAGGTGCGCCCGCCGCCCGCGGCGCGTATGATGCGCGCCATGAAGACCGACACCCTCCCGCAGAGCGGCCTCGACGCCCAGCGCGCCCGCCGCTACATCGACGAGCTGTGGCGCGACTCCATCACCCCGACCCTGGTGGAGTACGTCAAGATCCCCAACAAATCCCCGAACTTCGACGCCGCGTGGGACGCGCACGGCTACATGGCCGACGCGGTCGCGCTCGCCGAGAAGTGGGTCCGCGCGCACGCGCCCGCCGACGCGACGATCGAGGTCGTGCGGCTCGAGAAGCGCACCCCGGTGCTGCTCGTCGAGATCCCGGGCACCGGCGCGCCCGGCACCGTGCTGCTCTACGGGCACCTCGACAAGCAGCCCGAGATGACCGGCTGGGCCGACGGGCTCGGGCCGTGGGTCCCGGTCATCCGCGACGAGAAGCTCTATGGCCGCGGCGGCGCCGACGACGGCTACGCGGTCTTCGCCTCGCTCGCCGCGATCAACGCGCTCCGCGCGCAGGGGCTGCCCCACGCGCGCTGCACCATCCTCATCGAGACCTGCGAAGAGAGCGGCAGCTACGACCTGCCGGCCTACATCGACCACCTCGCCGAGCGCCTCGGCGCGCCCGACCTCGTCGTCTGCCTCGACTCGGGCTGCGGCAACTACGATCAGATGTGGTGCACCACCTCGCTGCGTGGTCTCGTCGCCGGCACGCTGCGGGTCGACATCCTCCGCGAGGGCGTGCACAGCGGCGACGCGAGCGGCGTGGTGCCGTCGAGCTTCCGCATCGCGCGGCAGCTCATCGAGCGGGTCGAGGACGCGGCGAGCGGGCACGTCAAGCTCGCCGCGTTTCACACCACCATCCCCGAGGCGCGGGTGCACGAGGCGCGCGCGGCGGCGGCGACGCTCGGTGAGGTCGCGGTCGGGCGCTTCCCCTGGGTCGACGGCGCGCGGCCGATGACCGACGACGTCGCCGAGGCGATCCTCAACCGCACCTGGCGGCCGACGCTCTCGGTCACCGGCGCCGACGGGCTGCCGCCGATCGCCGACGCGGGCAACGTGCTGCGGCCCTACACCGCGCTGCGGCTGAGCCTGCGGATCCCGCCGCGGGTCGACGCGAACGCGGCGCTCGCCGAGCTGCGCGCGGCGCTGACGACCGAGGTGCCCTACGGCGCGAAGGTGAGCTTCAACGGCGGCGGCGCCGACGGCTGGAACGCGCCGCCGACCGCGCGCTGGCTCGCCGACGCGCTCGACGCCGCCTCGCAGGGCTGGTTCGACCGGCCGGCGATGTACATGGGCGAGGGCGGCACGATCCCGTTCATGGGCATGCTCGGCGAGAAGTTCCCCGCCGCGCAGTTCGTGATCACCGGCGTGCTCGGCCCCGGCTCGAACGCCCACGGCCCCAACGAGTTCCTGCATCTGCCGATGGCGCGCAAGCTCACCGGCTGCATCAGTGACGTGCTCGCGCTGCACGCGCGCCGCACCGATCGCGCCGCCGGCTGATGGCTCGTTTTTCGCGGCCGATCTGATAGCTTCCAGCCGTCGCTCTCACACTGGAGCCTTGACCATGTTCGAGCGGGTGCTCGTCGCCAACCGAGGCGAGATCGCCATCCGGATCATGCGCACGCTGCGTGACCTCGGGATCTCGCCGATCGCGATCCACTCCGAGGTCGACCGCCACGCGCTGCACGTGCGCATGGCCGACCACGCCGTCTGCGTCGGCCCCGAGCCCTCGGCGCAGAGCTACCTCGCGAAGGACGCCGTCATCGACGCCGCCCGCCGCACCGGCGCGCAGGCGATCCATCCGGGCTATGGATTCCTCAGCGAGAACGCGCACTTCGCCGAGAAGGTCGCCGCCGCGGGCATCACCTGGATCGGCCCGCCGCCGCACGCGATCGAGGTGATGGGCGACAAGCTCACCGCGCGCCGCACCGTCGAGGCCGCAGGCGTGCCGGTGGTGCCCGGCCTCACCGAGCCGGTGCGCGACGCCGAGGCGGCGCTCGCCGTCGCGCGCGAGATCGGGTTCCCGGTGATGGTCAAGGCGTCGGCCGGCGGCGGCGGCAAGGGCATGCGGCTCGTGCGCGAGCCCGAGCGCTTCGTCGCCGCGCTCGACGCGGCGCGGCGCGAGGCGGCGGGCGCGTTCGGCGACGATGCGGTCTACATCGAGAAGTTCATCGACGAGCCGCACCACATCGAGATCCAGGTGCTCTGCGACGGGCACGGCGGCGCGTGGCACTTCGGCGAGCGCGAGTGCTCGGTGCAGCGGCGGCATCAGAAGGTCGTCGAGGAGTGCCCGAGCCCGTTCATCACCGCCGAGACCCGCGCCGCGATGGGCGAGGTCGCCGTCGCCGCCGCGCGCGCCTGCCAGTACGTCGGCGCCGGCACCGTCGAGTTCCTCGTCGGCGGCGACCAGCGGCACTACTTCCTCGAGATGAACACCCGCCTCCAGGTCGAGCACCCGGTCACCGAGCTGGTGTACGGCGTCGACCTCGTCGAGCTGCAAGTGCGCGTCGCCGCGGGCGAAAAGCTCGACCTCGACCAGGCGGCGATCCGCCCCCGCGGCCACGCGGTCGAGTGCCGGATCTACGCCGAGGACCCCGAGACCTTCCTGCCGAGCCCCGGCCGCCTCACCGCGGTGCGCTGGCCCGAGGGCCCCGGCGTGCGGATCGACGCCGGCGTCGACGCGCACTCGACGGTGCCGATGAGCTACGACCCGATGATCGCCAAGCTGTGCACCTACGGCAGCGACCGCGCGCAGGCGATCCGGCGCATGCAGCGCGCGCTCGACGAGACGGTCGTGCTCGGCATCACCACCAACCGCGCGCTGCACCGGCGCGTGCTCGCCCACCCGGCGTTCGTCGCCGGGCGCTACGACACGGGCATCCTGAGCACGCCGCTGCCGCCCGCGCGCAAGCCCGACGACGGCTGGCGCGACGCGACCCTCGCCGCGGCGGCGGTGGCGCGGCTCGAGGCCGATCTCGCCGCCGGGCGCCGCCGCGACGCCGATCCGCCGACGCCGAACGCCTGGAAGACCGCCGGCCGCGGCCGCGCGCTGGGAGGCTGAGCGATGCGCTACACCCTCGAACACGACGGCCAGAGCATCCCCGTCGAGGTCGACGCCCTCGGCGCCGGCCGCTACCGGGTCAAGATCGGCGACGGCGAGGCGCGCACGGTCGACGCGACCGTCGACGGCGGGCTCGTGCACCTCATCGCCGGGACGGCGAGCCACGCGGTGAGCCTCGGCGCGCGCGGCGAGGGATCGCACGCGCAGCACGGCGGGCTCGACGGCGCGCTGACGGTGCTCGACGCGCGCGCGGCGCGGCGGCGGGCCAAGGGCGGCCCCGGGGGTTCCGGCGGCGGGGCGGGCGTGGTGCGCTCGCCGATGCCCGGCCGCGTCGTCACGGTGCTCGTCAAGCCCGGCGACGCGGTGCGGGTCGGGCAGGGCGTGGTGATCGTCGAGGCGATGAAGATGGAGAACGAGCTGCGCGCCGAGGTCGACGGCGTCGTGGCGGCGGTGCACGTCGCCGCCGGTGACCGGGTCGACGGCAACGCCGAGCTCGTCACCCTCGCGCGCGCGGAGGCGGCGAAGTGAGCGACGCCTGGCAGAAGTGGCGCGACGTGACGCTCGCCAAGGCGCGGGCCAAGGTCCCCGAGCGGCGCGAGCGCTTCGAGACCTCGAGCGGCATCGAGATCGGCCCGGTGCAGCGGCCGGCGAGCGGCGAGGACGATCCCCGCCTCGGGCTGCCCGGGGTCTATCCCTTCACCCGCGGCGTGCAGCCGACGATGTACCGCAGCCGGCACTGGACGATGCGCCAGTACGCCGGCTTCGGGACCGCCCAGGCGTCGAACGAGCGCTATCGCTACCTGCTCTCGCAAGGCACGACCGGCCTCAGCGTCGCGTTCGACCTGCCGACCCAGATGGGCATGGACAGCGACGACCCGCGCTGCCTCGGCGAGGTCGGCAAGGTCGGCGTCGCGATCGACAGCGTCGATGACATGGCGGTGCTCTTCGATCAGATCCCGCTCGACCGCGTCTCGACGTCGATGACGATCAACGCCCCGGCGAGCGTGCTGCTCGCGATGTACTGCGCGGTCGCCAGCCGGCAGGGCGTGCCATCAGCGGCGGTGCAAGGCACCATCCAGAATGACATCCTCAAGGAGTACATCGCCCGCGGCACCTACATCTTCCCGCCGCGGCCGTCGATGCGACTCATCACCGACACCTTCGCGTGGTGCGCGGCCAACACCCCGCAGTTCAACACGATCAGCATCAGCGGCTATCACATCCGCGAGGCGGGCAGCACCGCCGCGCAGGAGCTCGCGTTCACCCTCGCCGATGGCATCGCGTACGTCGACGCCGCGATCAAAGCCGGGCTCGACGTCGACACCTTCGGGCCGCGGCTGTCGTTCTTCTTCAACGCGCACAACCACTTCCTCGAAGAGATCGCCAAGTTCCGCGCGGCGCGGCGCATGTGGGCGCGCATCATGCGCGAGCGCTTCGGCGCGAAGCGCGACGCGAGCTGCATGCTGCGGTTCCACACCCAGACGGCGGGCTCGACGCTGACCGCGCAGCAGATCGACAACAACGTCGTGCGGGTGACCCTGCAAGCGCTCGCCGCGGTGCTCGGTGGCACCCAGAGCCTGCACACCAACGGGCGCGACGAGGCGCTCGGGCTGCCGACGCCCGAGGCGGCGCGGCTCGCGCTGCGCACCCAGCAGGTGATCGCATACGAGAGCGGGGTGGCTGACTTCGTCGATCCGCTCGGTGGCAGCCATGCCATCGAGATGCTCACCGACGCGCTCGAAGCGCACGCGCTCGCCTACATCGCGCGCATCGACGAGATCGGGGGCATGATCCCGGCGATCGAAGAAGGCTTCGTGCAGCGCGAGATCCAGGACGCGGCCTATCGCTACCAGCTCGACGTGGAGAAGGGCGACGCGGTCGTCGTCGGGCAGAACCGCTTCACCGAGGCCGAGAAGACCCACGTCGAGGTGCTCAAGGTCGACCCCGAGCTCGAGCGCGCGCAGGTCGAGCGGCTGCGCGCCTACCGCGCGAAGCGGCCGGCGGGGCTCGTCGAGCGCGAGCGGCAGGCGCTCGTCGACGCGGCGAAGGGCGACGCCAACCTGATGGGATCGATCGTCGGCGCGGTCGAGGCCGGGTTGACGGTCGGTGAGATCTGCGGGGCGTTGGAGACGGTGTTCCGGCGGTATCAGGAGCCGATCTTCTTGTGATCGCCGCGGAGCACGCGCCATATGACATCCGGCGGGTGCCGGACGATGTCATCAAGCACGAGGAGACGCTCGGCAGCAAACCGAAGTTCTGGTTCTCCGAGCAAGGCGCCGATGCGCGCAATGCACCGAGGAACCTGTTCAAGCGGATCCGTCCGGACACGGGCGAGGATTGGTCGGAGCGCGTCGCAGCAGAGCTCGCGCGCCTGCTCGGGCTGCCCCACGCGCGCTATGATCTCGCGACGTGTCTCGGTGAGCAGGGTGAGATCGTCCGGGGTGTCATCTCCTATTCGTTCCTCCGCGACGGGGAAGCCCTCGTGCATGGCAACGAGAAGCTCTACAGCAGCGACGAGACCTACACGCGCGACGGCGTCTGGAGAGTCTACGACTACTCGGTCGAGCGGGTGATGCATGTCATCACCGGTCTGGACGCGCCGGATCCGCCGGGGGGCGCAGCCCGCGAGCTCTTCGTGGGCTACCTGCTCTTCGACGCCTGGATCGGCAACACCGACCGCCACCACGAGAACTGGGGCCTCGTCGAGTCAGCGTCGGGTCGCTGGCTCGCGCCGACGTTCGACCATGCGACGAGCCTGGGTCGTGAGTTGAGACCAGAGCAAGCGCGCCTCCGGTTGCAGACCCGCGACACGCGACAGCAAGTCGATGCCTATCTGGCGCGGGCTCGCTCGCCCTTCTACGCGCTCGGAGACTCACCCGGCCGGCGCCCGCTGCATCCCATCGACGCGTGGCATCGGGCGGCGAGGTTGGAAGCCGGCGCGGCGCGGACGTGGCTCTACCGCCTGCGCAGCCTCGATGCGCGCGAGGTCGCGTTTTGCCTCGATCGGGTACCGGCATCGCACATCAATGGGTGGAACCGTGCTCTCGCGAGCCGTATCCTGGAGATCAACCGTCAACGGCTCGAGCGTGATTGACGTGCAGACAACCTCCGCCGACCCCGTGCGGGAGCTCTTTCTTGCCTGGCGCGCGCCCGATCCGATCGCGCGCTGGTACACGGTCGGGCGCCTCCTGCGCGTCGAGGCGGGTTACTGCTTCGAGTACACGGCTGGCTTCGAGCAAGCGCACGACGAAGCGGGGATGAGACCGATCCCGGGGTTCCCCGATCCGACGGCTCGATATGTCGATCGCGAGCTCTTCCCGCTGTTCAAGAATCGTCTGATGCGCCCGAGCCGCCCCGACTATGCCATGTTCATCGAACAGCTCGGGTTCACTCAGCCGCCGGAGCCACTCGATTTCCTCGCGCGCAGTCAGGGTTATCGAGCGACCGATTATTTTCGGGTCTATCCGCGACCGTTGCCGGTCGAGACGCCCGAGGGGCAACGATTCCGCGTGGTCTGCTTCGCGGCCGGCCTCCGATTTCAAACGGCGGCCGATCAGGCCGAGGCCTCCCGGCTCGTGCCCGGCGACGCGCTCTGCGTCGTGCCCGAGAGCGACAATGTCAACGACCCCCATGCCCATCGCCTCGACACCGTGGATGGGCATCATGTCGGCTACGTGCCTCGGTACCACGCCGCCGATCTGACCCTCTTGCGGGCCCGCGGCGCTCGGATCACCGCCCGAGTGCTCCAGAACAACAGCGAGCGCGCGCCCTCGCACCGACAGTTGCTCTGCGTGCTCGACGCCCCGTGGCCGCCGAGCTTCGTCTGCCTCGCGACCACGCAGCATCAACCGCTGGCCGAGGTCGCAGAGGATTGGGCAGCAGTCGCCGGGGTATGAGTGATCGCAACGGTGATGACTGGCTGCCGCCGGATCAGATCGCGACGGCGAAGTTCCCGGTGGTGGGTGAGCGCATGCCATCACCCGAGGCGCTCGATCCCGCGACATGGTCGCTGACGATCGACGGTCGGGTCAGCCATCCGCGCACGCTGCGGTGGGATGACTGGCAGGCGCTGTCTCGCCGCGAGCTCGTGATGGACATCCACTGCGTCACCCGCTGGTCACGCCGCGCCACGCGCTTCGGTGGGATCCCGCTCGCGGCGCTGCTCGACGCGGCGGGGGTCGAGCCGGCGGCGCGCTTCGTGCGCTTCGTGGCATGGAGCGCGCGTGACCATGACACGAGCCTGCCGCTGGCGGTGGCATATGGCTCGACGTGGCTCGTCGACGCGGCCGACGGCGCGCCGCTCGCGGTGGAGCACGGCGGGCCGGTGCGGGCGGTGACGCCGGGGCGCTACTTCTACAAGAGCCTGAAGTGGGTGCGGCGGATCGAGCTGCTCGCCGAGAACCGGCTCGGGTTCTGGGAGCGCAGCGATGGCTACCACGACAACGCCGATCCATGGCCGGGGGACGAGCGCTTCGTGGGTGGCTCGCTGCGGCCGGGTGAGTTGGAGGCGCTGCGGCGCGGTGAACAGCTCGCCCGGTGGCGGCGGCAGACGGTGCGCGGCGCCGATCTGCGGGGCTGGGATCCGCCGACGCGGCCGCTCGGGGCGCTGCTGCTCAAGAACTGCGACCTGCGGGGCGCGCGGCTGGCGGGCGCGGATCTGGCGGGGGCGAACTTCAGCCTGAGCGATCTGCGTGGCGCCGATCTGCGCGGCGCCGATCTGCGCGGGGCCGATCTGGAGGGCGCGAACTTCGCCGGGGCCGATCTGCGGGGCGCGGATCTGCGGGAGACGGCGTTGACGGCGACGTCGTTCTTCGCGGGCGAAGCGGCGGCGCCGCGGGACGAAGCGCAGGTCGCCGGGGCGCTGTTCGAGGGGGCGTCGGGGCTCTTGGAGGGCGTCGCGGAGTGGCTGGCGCGGCAGCGGTGACGGCCGCGCGGCGTCGCGCCAGCGCGCGGCTCAGCCGGTCTGGTTGATGTCGGGCGTCGGCACCTTGAGCGGCTTTCGCACGCCTTCGAGCGCCAGCATCAGGACCGGCTCGCCCTGGCTGCTGCCCGAGATGCCGAGGACCTTGTTGTCGGTGTCGCCGGTGGCCGAGGTGACGCCCTCGAGCTCGGAGAGGCCGTCGTGCTCGGCGATGCCGGAGACGAAGCCGTCGAAGCTCAACGTCGACTCGCCGACCTCGAAGGTGAGCGACTTGGCGAGGGTCAGCTCGAAGCTGCCGTCGGGGCGCCAGTCGAAGTCGACGACGTGCGGCGCCAGCGTCTGGAGGAGCGGGATCTTGGCGTAGGCGAGCGCGAAGCCGAGGCGCTGCGCGGGGCTGACCATGATCGCGTACTTCTTGCCCCGCGTGGCCTTCTTGAGCTCGGGGTGCTTCTCTTCTTCTTCCTCTTCGCCTTCCTTCTCGCGCGCCTCTTCTTCGGCGCGCTCGGCGGCCTCGCGCTCGGCGTCTTCCTGGGCGAGGCGCTCGGCCTCTTCCCGCTGCGTGTCGACCTTCTCTCGTTCGCTCACCGGACCCCCCTTTGTCCCGAAGCCGGGGTGACTGACGCGTCGGATCCATGTCTACCGCGGCGCGACCCTTCGCCGCCACACCTCTGGTAATCTCACCGGATGTCCGAGCCATCCCCGTCCACGCCCGCGCTCGCCGCGGCGGTGCTGTTCCGCCCCGCGCGCGCCTTCGCCCGCCTCGCCGCCATGCCCGCGCCGCGCTTCGGGCTCGGCTGCGGGCTCCTGCTCGGCGCGAGCTGGGCCGCGCTCGCCGCGTGCCTCGCCGCGGGCGGGCACCAGCCGTCGATGACCCGCGGGCTGCCGGTCGCGGCCGATGACTACTATGCCATCGCCGCGCTCTACCTCGCGCCGCTGTGGGTCGGGCTCACCGCGCTGACCGCCGGCGTCGCCCACGCGCTCGCGCGGGGCCTCGGCGGGCGCGGATCGATGGCCGCGAGCCTCGGCGCGGTCGGCGCCGCCTATGCCTTGCCGCTGTGGTGCGCGTTCGTGGTGCCCGATCTGGTGGTCTTCGCGCTCGCGGGGCACGACGCGCTCGGCGCCGCGATGCGCTTCACCGGGCCGCTCGCGCTCGGCTGGGTGGCGCTGCGCACGGTGCAGGCGATCGGCGCGGTGCATGGCCTCGGGCGCGGGCGGGCGTGGGTCGCGGCGGTGGTCGCGGCGGTGGTGCAGGCGATCCCGGCGGCGCTGCTCGTGCGCTGAGCGGCGTCAGCGGCACTGCCAGGCGCGCGGCGAGCGCACGAAGAGCGTGTAGTCGGTGTAGGTCGAGTTGTTGCTCGCCGGCAGCTCCCACGCGTCGCTCGTGGCGTCGACGACGAAGCCGAGGTAGTAGGGCCCGCCCGGCGGCAGGTCGGGCGGCACCCGGATCGGCTTGCGCTCGGTGATGAAGCGCCCCACCGGCACCCGGACGTCGCGGACCGCCCCGGCGAGGCGGTCTTGCGACGAGATGATGTCGTTGTCCGAGATGTAGAAGAAGACGTCGGTGACGGTGTCTTCGGTGCCGAGGTTGGCCGCCGACCAGAAGGCGTCGATGACCTGGCCCGGGCAGACCCAGTTCTCCTCTTCGCCGCGCATGACCCGGACGACGTTGTTGGGGCCGTCGAGCTTGAACGGGCTCGCGGCGACGTCGCGGTGTGCGTGGCCCGGCGCGGGGTAGAGGTGCCGGCCGCCGGCGCGGTCGTCGGGGTGCGGCTCGTAGGCCCGCGGCCCGCAGTAGCGGGCCGGCATGGCCGAGGTGTTCATGTGGGTGACCTGCTCGTCGTAGTGCAACAGCCCGAGCGCATGCCCGAGCTCGTGCAGCGCGACCGGTCGGCGGACGCGGGGGTAGAGGTCGACGCAGCTCTCGGGGATCCCGGTCTGCATCGACGCCGCGGCCGAGAGCAGCACGTCGGCCTCGACGATCACCCGCCGCTCGGCGACGTCGCCCGCCTCCTCCGGCGGTCGGCAGCCGCGGGCATAGACGGTGCGGGTCATGCCGCGCGCGCCGTCGATGTAGCGCGGATCGACGTAGCCGACCTCGTTGCGCAGGTTGATGCGGACGCTGCACGTCGCCGCGCCGTAGGCCACCCGGAACATCGCGCGCATGCCACCCACGGCGTTCCACGCGGCGATCGCGGCCTCGAAGTCGGCGGCCCGGTTCGAGCCGCGGGGCGCCGAGCACGGCATGATCTCGAGGTCGATGGTGGGCTCCTCCCACCGCAGCGGCTCGCCGACGCACAGCGCCGTCGAATACGCCAGCGCCGGCCCCGCCGCCGCCGCCCCGAGGGCGATGATCGCCGCCAGCGCGGCGTACCGCATCAGTCCCCCTCCCTCGCCGGATCGAGCGGGAGGTCGATGTCGTC
>JACKDM010000048.1 GCA_020633515.1 Myxococcales bacterium | reverse complement strand
GGGTCTCGGTGATCCAGGCCGCGGTGCGCGCCCGCTCGGCCTGCCCGCGGTACCGCTCGTCGAGCGCGGCGACCTCGTCGAGCCCGACCGCGCCGCTCGCCTGCTCGATGCGAGTGCCCTCGACCCGCGTGCGCATCACGCTGCACGCCTCGCAGAGCCGCACCCCGTCGGCGCCGAACGCCCGCACCAGCACCCCGATCGCGCGCGTCTCGAACCAGCCCTCGGAGGCGGCGTAGCGCGGCGTCGCGGCGACGAGGATCATCGGCAGCAGCGCGCCCCGCTCGAGGCGCCCGTCCTCCTGCCGCAGCGCGAGCGTCTCTTCGAGCCGCTCCATCGCCTCGCGGGTCGCGTCGGGCTCGGCGCGCGCGGCCGCGGGGAGCGCGAGCGACGCGATCAGGAGGTGGGCGGGCCTCAGAAGCAAAACGAGACCTCGGCGCCGAAGCTGTGAAAGTCGAGCCCGAGGTCGACGAAGCTGCCGATCCGCTCCGAGTCGTTGAAGGCGGGCATGTTCTCGAGGAAGACCGAGGCGCCGATGCGGTTGCCGACGCGCATCTCGAGCCCGAGGTGCAGCCCGGCGAAGGTCCCCCTCCCCTGCCCGCCCGCGTCGCTGAGCAGCGCGACCGCCTGCCCGTCGACGGTCATCAGCGCGCCGCCGAGGAAGAGGTAGACGTCGGGCCCGGTCAGCGAGCGCGTCTCGCCGCTGATCAGGCGGCTCATGCGCGACTGCACCATGAAGCCGTCGTAGGCCTCGGGCAGCCACGCGTAGCCGAGCACGATGCTCGCCGTCCAGCTCCGGGTCTGGGTCATCGCCGCTTCGAAGCCGGTCTGCAGCCAGATCAGCGGCGCGGGCGGGACCCCGGTCTCGTCGGCGGCGGCGTAGGTGCGCACCGCGAAGCGCACCGGGATGGTGAACGGGCCGCGGTCTTCGAGCGCGTCGAGGTACTCGTCGCGCGCCTCGGCCGCCGACTTGAGCCGCTGCGGGTGGCGCAGCAGCGAGGGCGCGCCGACCGCCGACGAGATGGTGTGGCTGTAGACGATCGGCAGCTCGGGCGTCAGCCGCGTGATCCGCGCTCGCAGCACGAGCGCGGCGCCCTCGGCGGCGAAGTCGATGTAGAGCGCGTGCCGCCCGCCGGGCACGCCGAGCTTGTCGAGCGCCGCCGGGTCGTCGAAGCCGCGGGAGACGACGGTGCCCTCGGGCCCCGAGCGCACGACCGTCGCGGTGCAGGCCGGGCAGGCGGTCAGGGTGACGCGGCTGGCCGGGTTGGCGAGCAACAGCTCGGCGAGGTGGTCTTCCAAGAGCCCGGCGAGCCCGGTGCCGAGCCCGACCGGCACGCTCAGATCGGCGAGCACCACCGGCGTCGCCTCGGCGAACGGCGGCGCCTGCGTCCAGCGGTAGACGAGCTCGTCGAGCAGATCGGCCGCGCTGAGCTGCACCTGCCCGGCGACCTCGCGGCGGAGCGCGAGCAGCTCGGCCTGCTGCGCCTCCTCGGGCGTGCGCGCGGCCGCCGGCGCGGCGAGCGCGAGCGCCGCGATGATCGCGACCGCTGCCCTCACCGCAGCCACCGCCAGCGCCCGTCGGCGCAGACCCCGACGTGGAGCTGCGTCTCCCGCCGGTCGCGCAGCGCGACGCCCATCAGCGCGTCGCCCGACCCGACCGATCCCGTCGCCGCGTAGCGCGCGCACGCCAGCGGCCACGCCCGCGCCGGCTCGGTGCGCCCGATCACCTCGACGTCGCCGGCGGCGAGCGTCGGCGCCCGGTCGCTCACCGCGAGGCCGCGGTCGAGGAGCGCGTTCTTCATCGCAAACGACACCTTGAGCGAGACCCGCGGGTCGGGGTGGTAGACCTCGACCAGCCAGGTGCGCCCGGCGAGCGGCCCGTCGAGCGCGGCGACGAGCCCGGTCAGCTCGGCGGCGGTCGCGTTGAGCGTGGAGAGGATCGCGTCGTCGCGCGGCGGCCGCTCGCCGCGGGCCATCAGGCGCTCGCGGCAGATCACCGCGCGGCGCTCGATGAAGTCGCCGCGCGCCGAGGGCTCGGGGACCTGCCCGGGCGCGAGGATCCGCGCCGCCTCGGTCGAGATCGGCTCGCACTCCAGATCGGCGGGGTCGATCTCCGACGGCAGGATCGCGCCGATCGGATCGTTGGCCTCCTCGATCAGCGAGGGCATGAAGAAGAGCAGCACGTAGAGCCAGAACTCCATCCGACCTCACCCCGGCCCCGGATCGGCGTTCTCGGCGAGCACCTGCTGGCGGATCCGCGCGTCGAGCGCGAGCTGGCTCAGCCGGCCATAGTAGTCGCGCGAGAAGCGCTCCTCGGCGTCCGAGAAGAACCCGAGCCGCTGCACGAAGCGGCCGGTGAGCGTCTCCTGCGCGAGCAGAAAGCCGTCGGCGCCCCGGATCCGCACCTCCTGGCGCACGGTGATCTCGGCGGAGTAGCCCCAGATCCAGTCGGCGAGCGGCCCGAAGATGAGCGACTTCGCGTCGCGGTGCACGATCTCGGCGCGCAGCTCGATGGAGAGCGCCGCCCGCGCCGGGCCCTCGCCCGGTGTGTCCGGGTCCTCGACCCGCCCGGCGCTGCGCACGGTGACCTGCGCGCCCTGATTCTCGAAGAGGCGCCCGACCTTGCGGCACAGCGTCTCGGCCTCTTCGGCGGTGAGCGCGCCGCCGGGGAGGCAGCGCAGCACGAGCGCGGTGTCGGCGAAGTTGGCGAGCCCGGGGTCGAGCGCGACCGGGCGGTTGAGCCCGGAGAGCGGCTGGTAGACGGTGACGCAGCCGGCGAGGGCGAGCGCGAGCGCGGCGGGGAGCGCGCGGAGGGACATCGGGGGCAGACCTCGCCGGTGGAGGGACCGCGCGGACTCTAGCAGCCGTCCGCCGATCCTGTCATTTCCGCGGTCGTCGGGGCCTTTGGGTGACTTCACGCCGTCAGGGTGGTTCGGACGCGGCTGACCGACCCGGCTCATGGCGACTGAAAGCCGGGGCAGCCCTCGTCGGTCACCCCGTCGCAGTCGTCGTCCTCGCCGCCGCAGAGCTCGGGCCGCGGCCGCACCTCGCCCTCGCAGGCGCCGAAGACGCCGGCGACGCAGCGCCGGATCCCGGCGACGCAGCGGCCCTCGTCGCTGCCGCAGGGCGCCGGGGCGACCGCCTCGTCGGTGTGACCGTCGCAGTCGTCGTCGAGGCCGTTGCACTGCTCGTCGGCGGGCTCGACGCCGCCGCGGCAGTCGGCCCAGGCGCCGTCGACGCAGCGGGCGACGCCGGCGCGGCAGGCGCCGACCGCCGATCCGCAGGGGCGGGTCAGGCGCTCGTCGACGAGGCCGTCGCAGTCGTCGTCGCGGCCGTCGCAGACCTCGTCGACCGGGACGCGCTCGCCGACGCAGGCGCCGAAGCGGCCGTCGACGCAGAGCCGCACCGGATCGGCGCAGCGCTCGCCGCAGGGGCGCACCAGCCCTTCGTCGGCGCGGCCGTCGCAGTCTTCGTCGCGGCCGTCGCAGCTCTCGGGCGCGGCGGCGACCGCGCCGACGCAGCGGCCCCAGGCGCCCGCCTCGCAGGCTTGCACCCCGGGGCGGCAGAGGCCGCGAGCGACGCCGCACGCGCGCAGCAGCCCCTCGTCGATGAGGCCGTCGCAGTCGTCGTCGAAGCCGTCGCAGCGCTCGTCGCTCGGGGCCTGCGCGGCGTCGCAGGCGCTCCAGGCGCCGTCGCGGCAGACGCGGCGCGCGGGGCGGCAGGCGCCGCCGGGGCCGCAGGGCTCGGCGAGGGCCTCGTCGACGACGCCGTCGCAGTCGTCGTCGCGGGCGTTGCAGCGCTCGGGTTGGGGCGGGATCTCGCCGCGGCAGGGGCCCCAGGCGCCGTCGTCGCCGCAGCGCTGGCGGCCGGGCAGGCAGGCGCCGCGGCGGTGGCCGCAGCCGCGCTCGGTGCCGGGGACGCAGTCGCGGCCGGGAGGGCCCGCGTCGGGGGGTTCGGGGTCGGGCGGATCGCGGTCGGGTCGGGCATCGGTGGCATCGGCCGGCATGGCATCGGCCGGCATGGCATCGGCCGGCATGGCATCAGCCGGCATGGCATCCATGGCATCCATGGCATCCATGGCATCACCGAGGTCGACCGCCGCGTCGGCGTCGCGGCCGTCACTGTCGGGCGCCGGCGCGGCCTCCGGCTCGGGCTCGGGATCGGCGGTCAGCCAGCCGTCGACGCGGTCGCGGATCGCGCCGTCGCTCCCCGTCGTGGCGTCGGCGGCGACGCAGCGGCCGGCGTTGCATGCCTCGCCCGCGTAGCAGTCGCCGGGCGCCGCGCACCGGCGCAGATCGGCGACCCCGGCGGGCTCACCGCAGCCGACCAGCGCGAGCAGCGCGCACCCGAGCCAGCACCTCGTCCCTCTCATGCCCGACTCCGCTGTCGTTCCGAACGCCCTCGATCTATCAACCGCGGCCGGGCCGCCGCCAGCGCCGATCGATCAGCGCCGGGGGAGCGCCTCGGCGCGCGGGTCGAGCGGCCAGTGCCGCCACCCGGTCGCGGCCTCGGCGGCGACGGTGCGGTCGACCCACAGCGGCACGAGCGTCGCGCCCGCGGGCAGCGGCGGGCCGATCCGGGCGAGTTCGAAGCGGGTCTCTGGCGCGTCGGCGCGGGCGACGACCGCGGCGAGGCCGGCGTCGGTCTCGTCGACCCGCACCGCGGCGAGCACCCGGATCGCGGCGGTCGCGGCGTCGGCCTCGACGCGCAGGTCGTCGCCGTCGCGCACGAGGCGCACGTCGGTGATCGGCGGCGGCTTGCTCGCGCGCAGGAAGCGCAGCGCCTGGGTCGCGAAGAAGGCGTCGGGGACCGCTTCGAGCGCGCGCACCGCGTCGGGCACCGCGTCGGCGGCGCGGCCGAGGCGGTAGACGAGCGTCGCGCGGGTGTCGAGGCGGGCGGGATCGTCGGGGTCGGCGACGAGCGCGCGCTCGACGGCGGTGAGCGCGATCTGGAGCGCGGCGTCGCTCGCCTCGGGGTCCTCGGCGATGATCCAGGCGAGGAAGTTCTGCTGGTCGGGGTCGGCGCCGCCGCCTTCGAGGTAGCGGTCGAGCCCGCGGGCGATGGTCGCGGCGGTGTCGCCGCGGGCGTGGTCGACGCCGACGGCGAGCGCGGCCATCGAGACGCCGGCGAGCGCCATCGCGAGCGCGGCGACGGCGAAGGGCGGCGGCTGGTCGGGGCGCACCGCGGCGGGGCTGTAGAGCACGGCGAGCCCGGCGATGGCGCCGCCGACGAAGCCGCCGAGGTGGGCCCAGAAGTCGATCATCGGCAGCGCGAGCGGGAGCGCGGCGTTGAGGCCGAGGATGACGATCCACCAGCGGCGGCTCTGCGCGATGCCGGGCGGGAGGCGGTGGCCGTGGCGCCACTGCATCGCGGCGAGCGCGCCGACGAGGCCGAAGAGCGCGCCCGAGGCGCCGAGCGAGAGCATGCCGCCCGAGACGTGGATCGAGGCGAGCGAGCCGGCGATCGCCGAGACGACGTAGATGATGACCAGCCGGTGGCCGCCGATGAGGCGCTCGAGCAGCCCGCCGACGGCGAGGATCGCCATGCCGTTGAGGTAGATGTGCACCAGCCCGCCGTGCAGCACGGTGCCGGTGATGATCCGGTGCCACTGCCCGGCCTCGACGAGCGCGGGCACGATCGCGCCGAGGCGGGCGAAGCCGGTGATGTCGTCGGAGAGCAGGTCGAAGAGGCCGACGGTGCCGGTCGCGATCTCGGCGATGTAGGCGGCGACGAGGAGGCCGAGGATGATCTCGGTGACGCGGGCGCGGCGGTCGAAGAGCTTGCGGGTGAGCGCGAGGCCGTGGGCGATGCGGGTGAGGCGCTCGACGCCGCCGGGGCGGCGGGCGATGCGGGCTTGCAGGGTGGCGTGGAACTTCTCGAGGGTCAGCGCGCCGCCGATGTCGAGGGCGTTGACGACGTGCACGCGGGAGCGGGTGCCGACGACGACGCGGGCGCGGCCGCCGCCGACCTGCGCGAGGATGAGCTCGATGTCGTCGAAGGGGACCCGCTGCGCGCTGAGGGTGGCGACGCCGGGGGGGAAGAAGACGGCGTCGTCGCTGAGGCGGATCGCGGCGTCGGGGGCGGCGCGGCGCCAGAGCAGGCCTTGGGCGAAGAGGAAGGCGCCGCCGGCGAGGGGCAGCAGCAAGAGCCGCCAGGCGCCGACGCCGGCGATGACCGGGAAGGCGACGCCGGCGACCACGCCGGCGAGGAGCACGCCGCCGATGAGGAGCCGGGTCGCGGCGCGGGTGCGCAGGCGGCGGCGCGCGAGGAGGAAGACGTCGTCGGGGGGATGGCTCAAGGCAGCTCGTGGTCGATCGGGGGCCGGTCGGCGCGGGGGCGTCGAAGTGCTTTGAGGATGCCGCGACGGCGGGCGGGTCGCGAGCCAAATCCGGGCGATGACGCTATCGCGCGGGGATGCCGGCGCAGGTGACGAAGTCGGGGTTGCAGTGCTCGGCGCGGCAGGCGCGGCAGCCGGCGTCGGAGAACATGCACGCGAGCTTGCAGTTGGAGGTGGTGCAGTCGACGACGCCGCCGAAGCAGCCGGCGCAGGCGCGGGTGAGCGGGAGCTTGTCCTGCACGCAGCGCCGGGCGCAGGCGAGGTCGCTCGTCAGGCAGCGGTAGGCGCAGTCCTCCATCTCGTCGTCGATGCGGGCCTCGTTGCGGGCGAGCACCGCGTGATCGGCGGCGTTCTCGCAGGCGCCCGCGGTGGCGTCGTCGGCGGGCGGCGGGGCGAGCAGGGCGAGGACGAGCGGCAGCCAGATCTCCATCGCGACTCCGGGCGGGGCGGTGACGTCGAAACCGATACCGGTTCCGCGTTATGGTCACGCCGAGCCGACTGGAGGACCGAATGGGGATCGAGAGACGACTGCTGATCATCGGCAACGCCGTGCTGTTCTCGGCGTTCGGGTGCGACGACACGCCCGAGGATCCGCCGCCCGGGCCCGACGCGCAGATGCGCGACGCGGCGATCGACGGCGGCGCGATCGACGTGGGCCCCGAGCCCGATCAGCGGGTCGCCGACGAGGGCCCGCTGCCCGATCGCGACGTCGACGAGGGCGCGCCGCTCGACGCGGCGGCCGATGTGGCGCTGCCCGACGCGGCGGCCGATGTGGCGGTCGCCGACGCGGCGAGCGACCTGGCGTTCGAGCCGGATCTGGCGGTCGACATGGCGCCGCCCGAGCCCGACATGGCGCCGCCCGAGCCCGACATGGCGCCGCCCGAGCCCGACCTCGGCGTCGTCGGCTGCGCCGATCTGATCGGCGACCGCTGCGAGGTCGACAACGAGGGCTGCTGCGTCGGCGGCGTCCCGGAGGCCATGTGCGGGCGCGACGCGACGGGCGCGTTGAGCTGGCAGCCGATCCCCGCCGACTGGTTCTGCAACTGCTTCCCCGATGACAGCGGGCGCGACATGGTCGCCTGCGCGGTGCCGGGCTTCGTCGGTATCGAGCGCGCCGGCCGTGTGCGTGGCGAGGCGCCCTGCCTGCGCACCCTCGCGCGGCTGCTCGGCTGAGACCATGGCCGCGCATCGGATCGCCGCCCTGCTCGCGGCGCTCGCCGCTCCCCTCCCCGCCCTCGCCGCGCCGGCCTCGCCCGACGCGCTCGCCCGCGCGCTCGAAGCGGCCGATCGCGCCGGCGACCGCGCCGCGATCACCGCGCTCTTCACCGCTGACTTCCACGCCGCCGGCCCCGAGGGCGCCGGGCGCTGGCTGGCCCAGGTCGCGCCGGGGCCGAGCGTCACCGTCGAGGGCGTGCGCGTCGTCGGCGACCGCGCGGCGCTCACCGGGCGGATCGACGGGCGCCCGGTGGTGATGCTCGCGGTGCGCGGCGCCGACGGCTGGCGGATCGACGACTGGGCGCCCGATCTCGACGTCGCGGTCGCGTTCCTCGCCGGCAAGCGCCTGCGGCCGCCGGTCGATCCGGCGCTGCGGGCGCTCGGCGATCGGCTCGCGGCGGCGCTCGCGGCGGCCGATCGGGCGCCGATCGAGGCGGCGGCGAGCCCGGCGTTCGCGGCGGGGCCCGAGAGCGACGTCGACGACTTCTTCGGGCAGTTCACCACCAAGCAGATGACGCTCGCGGTCGTCGACGCGCGCGGCGCCGAGGGGCGCGGCGTGATCACCGGCGACGTCGTGCGCGGCGGGCGGGCGGTCGACCGGATCCACCTGCTCGCGAGCGACGGCGGCGCGGGGTGGCGGCTCGAGGCGATCACCGAGGACCGCGAGCGGGTGATCGCGTGGCTGGCGGGCATCATCCCGGCGCGCTTCGACGTCGAGCGCCTGCCGCCCGAGGACGGCGCGGCGGCGCTCGCCAAGACCCTGCGCGACGCGCTCGCCCGCCGCGACGTGGCGGCCGCGGTCGCGCTGATGGGGCCGCGCCCCGACCGGACGCCCGGCATCGGCCAGCCGCGGGCGCGGAGCTGGCTCGGCGAGACGCTGCCGCAGGTGACCGCCGTCTCGCCGCCGCGGGTGCACGCGCGGGTCGAGACCGGCCGCGCGGTCGCGATCGTGACGCTGGCGACGACGCGGGAGGGCCGGCGCGACGAGCAGACGGTGTGGCTCTACCTCAACCGCGACGGCGCCGAGTGGCGCTTCGTCGACCTCGGCGAGTACCCGCGGCCGGGCTGGGTCTTCGGGTTCTGAGCGATCAGACAGCGTCGGCGGCGCGGATCCGCTCGGCGAGCGCGATCCCCGGCCGCCACAGCGCGAGCGTCTGCGCGTGCGCCTTGCGGTCGGGGATCGCGCGCAGCAGCGCGTCGCGGATCCAGCGGGCGACCGGGTTCTGCCAGTGCGCGACGCGACCGATCGTCCACGCGGTGCGGGTGACGCCGCGCACCCGCTCGCGGCGGCGGGCGTCGAGCGCGGCCGGGATCGCGGCGGGATCGGCGGCGTGGGCCGGCACGAGCAGCGCGAGCTCACCGGCGTCTTCGATCCCCATGCCCGCGCCCTGCCCGACGTTCGGCGTCATCGCGTGCGCCGCGTCGCCGATCAGCACCACCCGCCCGGCGCCGAAGTCGATCGCGTGGTGCTGGTAGAGGTCGCCGTGATGCACCGGCGTCTCGCCGAGGCGGTCGAGGACCGGATCGAGCCCGGGGTGCATGCCCCCGAACCGCTCGCGCAGGATCCGCGGATCGGCGCTGCCCGGCCCCGGGCTGCCGGCCGGCGCGCTCTGCACGAGGTAGCCGTAGATGAAGCCCCGCGCGAGCGGCACCAGCCCCGCCCGCCGGCCCGGCGCCCACTGCTCGGTCGTCACCGCCGGCACGAGATCGGGCGCCTCGAGCGCGAACCGCCAGCAGGTCTGCCCCGCGTAGTCGAGCCGGCACCCCGCCTCGCCCCGCAGCGCGCGCCGCACCGCCGAGTGCAGCCCATCGGCGCCGATCACCAGATCCCAGCTCCCCGAGCTGCCATCGGCGAAGCGCACCTCGACCGCGTCGCCCCGATCGGTCACCGCCGCGACCGCCTTGCCCGCCGTCAGCGGGACCCCCGCGGCCGCGGCGAGCAGCGCGGCGTGCAGATCGGCGCGGTGGATGTTGACCGAGGGCGGCTCCGCCATGAACTGCTCGGGATCGGCCGACATCAGCGAGCGACCCTGGGGATCGAGCATCTGCACCAGCCCGATCGGCACGACCGCCTCGGCCGGCAGCGGGATCCCGAGCGCGTCGAGGACCGCGTGCGCGTTGGCCTGCACGGTGATACCGGCCCCGACCGCGCCGAACGCCGGCGCCTGCTCCACGAGCTCGACCGGGACCCCCCGGCGGTGCAGCGCCACCGCGACGGTCAGACCCGCGATGCCCCCGCCGACCACCAGCGTGCGAGGCAGCGCAACAGAAGACGAAGCAGCCACGATCTCCCCCGGATTCGACGATCTCAACCCATCGCGAACGCGAGCTTGCCGGTCATCGACTCGCGCGCGCTCGCCGCGTGGGCCTCGGCGAGCTTCTCGGCGTCGAGCACCCCGCCATTGTCGTTGAGCGTGCAGCGCAGCGACCCGCCGTCGATGAGATCGGCGACCTGATCCAGGATCTCGCGCTGGCTGCCCATGTCATCGGTGCCGAACATCGACTTGGTGAACATCAGCTCCCAGACGAGCGCCGCCCGCTTGCCGAAGAGCTTGCCCACCGCCAGCGGCCCCTCGACGCCCACGATCGAGCAGATCCGCCCGCTCGGCGCGACGAGCTCGGCCATCGCGTCGAAGTGCCCGGCGGTGTCGTGCGCGCAGAAGATCGACGGCACCCGCTCGAAGCCGAGCGCGCGCACCTGCTCGACGAGGTCCTTGCGGTGGTCGACGACGTGCTGCGCGCCCATCGCGCGCACCCACTCGACCGAGTCCGTGCGCGAGGCGGTCGCGATCACGGTCATGTCCGCCCGCAGCCGCGCGAGCTGGATCGCGATCGAGCCGACCCCGCCCGCGCCGTTGATCATCAACAGCGCCGTGCCCCGCCGCACCTCGAGCTGCTCGAAGAGCGCCTCCCACGCCGTCAGCGCCGTCAGCGGGATCGCGGCGGCCTCGACGAACGACAGCGACTTCGGCTTGCGCCCCACGATGCGCTCGTCGACGAGCTGCAACGCCGCGTTCGACCCCGCCCGCGTCAGATCGCCGGCGTAGTAGACCTCGTCCCCCGGCCGGTAGAACTTCACCCCCGGCCCCACCGCCCGCACCACGCCGGCGGCGTCCCAGCCGAGCACCTGCCCCGGCCGGCTCTTGCGCACCTTGCGATCGATCGGGTTGATCCCGACCGCGCGCACCTCGACGAGCAGGTCACGCCCGCTCGCGATGGGATCATCGAGCTCGACCGCGCGGAAGCGATCGGTGTCGTCCGCGTCGACCACGAAGGCCTTCATCGTCCCTCCTCACTGAGATGCAAGTCACCGAGTCATCAACGCTTCTCGCCCTTGTCATCGGGCTTCTGCGCGTCCTCGACCGCCTCGCCCACCGCCTCGCCCACCTTCTTCGCCGCGACCTTGCCCCGGCCCTCGCCGGCGTTCTCCAGCGCCTCGACCGCCGCCTTGCCCGCCGCCGTGTCCGGCCCCGGCGCGCCGCCGCCGGGCAGCTCCGGCACACCCGCCGCCTCGGTCGCCGCCTCGACCGTCTCGCCGACCGACGCCGGATCACCCTGCGGCGCCAGCGTGCCGTCGCGGCGGGCGAGCTGCTCGACGACCGCGTCGTAGACGAGCTTGTCGACGCCCGGCACCTCGGCGACGTCGCCATAGCCCGCCTTGAGCTGCTCGAGCCGCTCCCGGCGCGCGCCGAGGCGGCCCATGATCTTGACCGCGCCGCTGCGCGCCAGCCAGTGCGCCTGCCGATCACCGGCCAGATCGGCGAGCGCCTCGATCAGCTCGCCCTTGTCGTACCAGGGCGCCGCCGTCGCGAGCGCCGGCTTCGTCGCCCACTCGAGGTTGGCGATCGCGCCCCACGGCGGCTGCTGCTCGCTGCGCGGCGTCGCCCGCAAGCGGTTGAGGGTCAGCCGGTACGCCTTCTCGCTCGGCTGCTTGTGCGGCACCGGCGCCGCCCACATCCCGATCAGGCCGCGGAAGCACGCCTCGTACAGCGCCTCGTCGCCCGCCGGACCCGCGGTGAGCTTCTCCAACAGCGGCAGCGCCCGCTCATCGGCTCGATCGCCGAGCTGTCGGCAGGCATAGGCCCGCACCTGCGGCGACGGATCGCCCTCGACCGCCGCGAGCACCTTCTCCAGCGTGCCCTCGGTCCCCGCCGCCCAGCCCGCCGAGAGCGCGCCGAGCACCGTCACCCGCACCTGCTCGTCGGGGTGATCGGCCATCTGCACCAGCAGGTCCCGCACTGCGTCGCTGCGCCCGATCGACGAGCGCACCGCCCGCAGCATCGCCCGCAGCACATGCGGGTTCTGCTCGGTCCGCGCCGCGGCGACGAGCGCGTCGCGGCTCTCGGCGTCGCCGCCGAACAGCGAGCTCGCCAGCCGCGCCGCCTGCAACCGCACCGCCGGGCTCTCGTGGCTCAGGTTGCGCCGCCCGACCGCCGCCAGCTCGGTCGTCATGTCGCGCATCAGCGTGCGCCGATCGCGGCGGATCTCGTCGAACGCCTTCCACGCCGGGCAGTCGCGCGCGATGCCGCTCGCGCCGACCTCGCAGGCGGCGAGCCCGGTCAAGAGCTTCTCGTAGCCCGCGACGTCGAAGGTCTCTTCGGCGGCGCTCTCCCGGATCGTCTTCGCGCTCGCGGCGGCCTTCGTCGCCTCGGCCACCGCCGCCTCGCCCTTGCCCGCCTTGTCGGTCGGCGCCGAGGGACCGTCCGAGCAGCCGACGATCAGCGCCATCAGGACCAGCCACCGCATCGCGCACCTCCGTGGGTTCTGGTTCGCAGATGTAGTCCGCCCGCCCCGCGTCGCGCAAGGTGCCCGTTCCCGGTGCTCCGGCGGCATCGCCCCGGCGGGGGGCGCTTCCATCGGTGTCGTGGTTGTGGTGTATGCTGTCACGGTTGTTGTAGCCCGCGCAGGGGAGAGCGCACGATGTCGACCGCCGATCGGGACCGCGAGATGGTTGAAGCCGTCTGGCCGGCGTGGTCTGCTGTCGCGCGCCCGGGCGTCCCGCCGGTGGAGTGAGATCCGATGAGAGTGTCGATCCTGATGGCCGTGCTCGCGTTCGCCCTCGGCGGGTGTGAAGACAACTCCGCGCAGAAGCGCGACGCCGACGCCGAGGCCGACACCGGCGGCATGGGCGGCGAGGGCGGCAGCGGCGGTGAGGGCGGCGGCGGTCAAGGTGGCGTCGGCGGCCAGGGTGGCATGGGTGGCAGCGGCGGCCAGGGTGGCATGGGTGGCAGCGGCGGCCAGGGTGGCATGGGTGGCAGCGGCGGTCAGGGCGGCATGGGCGGCATGGGTGGCAGCGGCGGCATGGGTGGCCAGGGTGGCAGCGGCGGTCAGGGTGGCATCGGTGGCATCGGCGGCCAGGGGGGCAGCGGCGGCCAGGGCGAAGACGAGCAGTGCAACAACGCCGACGACGACGGCGACGGCCGCGTCGACGAAGACATCCCATCGAGCGGCGAGTGCGACATCGGCGTAGAGCCCTGCGATACCAAAGGCGAGCTGATGTGCCGCGCCGGTCGGCGCGTCTGCGAAGGCCCGCCCGCCGAGCCCAACGACCGCCCCGAGCTGTGCAACGGCCGCGACGACGACTGCGACGGTCGCGTCGACGCCGACGACGACGACCTCGAAGGCGCCGGCACCTGCGCCGACGGCTGCGGCCCGTGCCGGGTCGAGCGCGCCCGCACCTGCGTCGACGGCGCGTGGCAGTGCGACGCGGTCGCCGATCCCACACGCAGCCGCCCCGAGAGCTGCGATGGCATCGACAACGACTGTGACTGCGCCGACGACGCCACCCTCGACGAAGATGGCATCGACGAGACCCCGGTCTGCGGCGCCTACGCGCTCGACAACTGCCGCTTGTGGCTGACGTGGTCCAACCGGATCAACGGCGAGACCCCCGGCCCCAATTACGATCGCGCCTATGACGCCTGGGGCGGCTGCCCCGACCGGGCGTTCCAGCTCACCGGCTCGCTGCGCTGCACCACCATCGAAGACGACAACAGCCGCGGGCTCTTCCGCTACCTGCCGATCGACGCCAACCGCTACGACGGCTCCGGGCGGCTCATCGAGGAGCAGATCCACATCATGGGCGACAACGACAAGCTCGCCGTCGCGCTCGAGTGTGGCTACGAGCTCCGCGACGCCGCGCGAGCCAACGGCGAAGACGTGCGCTTCGTCGAGGTCGCGCCCCTCGACCGCTGGATCATCGATCACTGCCGCGTCTACCTCGCGCACGCCGTCGGCGCCTCGGTGCCCGCCGACGCGCTGACGCCCGCCGGCGCCGCCGACTGGCCGCCGTGTGAGGGCGACGTCGTGCGCGGCAACCTCGGCGACCCCGACGCGCGCTGCAACTCGACCGCGGGCGACTTCCGCTACCGCCCGGTGCAGTTCCCGCGCATCGTCAGCGCCGAGGACGCGCTCGGCGTCGCGTTCCGATGCGACGCCGAGGGCGACCCCGAAGACATCGCGCTCGCCGCCTCGCTCCAGTCCGACCTCGAAGCCATCGTCGCCTGGGCGCCGCACGACCAGCCGGGCGCCCGCGACCTCGCCCGCACCTGGCCCGGCTGTGGCCCCGACGCGCCCGCGGGACCGCCCCTCTGCGCCGCCTCGGGAGGCGACGGGCGCTTCCACGCGGTGCAGGTGGGCCGCGGCGACCAGATCGGCGCGTTCGGGGTGGCGCTCAAGCTCCGCCCGCGCCGCGCGAACCCATGATCACCGAGGTGCCGATGAGATCGCGCCGAGCGCGGGCGTACGCCATCACGACGACCCTGCTCATCCTCCTCGCCGCGGGCTGTGGCGAGTTCCCGGCGAGGCTGCCCCTCTTCGACGTCGGCCCCGCCGCGGACGGCGCCCCGCCGAGCGACATGGAGCCCGAGCCGAGCGACATGGAGCCCGAGCCGGGCGACATCGATCCATTGCCCGACGACATGGACCCGCCCCCCGAGGACGGCCCGCCCCCCCCGGCGGAGCTCTGCAACGGGCGCGACGACGACGACGACGGCCGGATCGACGAGGGCGCGTCCCCGGCGACCGAGTGCCGCTCGGGCGAAGGGCCGTGCGCGATCGTCGGCATCGAGATCTGCCGCCGCGGCGCGCTCTTCTGCGACGGCGACCCGGTCGGCCCCATGCCCGAGCGGTGCAACGGCGCCGACGACGACTGCGATGGTGAGGTCGACGAGACCTTCGCCCTCGGCGTGGCGTGCGGCGCGGGCGAGGGCGTCTGCGCGGTCAGCGGGCGCACCGTCTGCCGCGGCGATGGCACGGCCGGCTGCGACGTCTCGCCGCGCGACGAGCTGAGCGAACCCGAGCGCTGCGACGGGCTCGACAACGACTGCGACGGCAGCACCGACGAAGCGGAGGACGTCGCCGGGCCGCTGACCGAGGTCTGTCAGGACCTGGAGCAGCAGGGCGAGTGTCGCCGCGGCGAGCGCACCTGCCGCGCCGAGCCGGCGTCGGGCATGGAGTCATGGAGCGCCTGCGAGAGCGTCGTCATGCCGGCCGCAAGCGACCAATGTGATGGCCTCGACAACGACTGCGATGGCACGACCGACGATGGCTTCGACATCGGTCAGCCCTGCACCTTCCTCTTCGGGGGTGTCATCTGCCCCCGCCAGGGTGTCTTCCGCTGCTCGGCGGACGGCCTCTCGCGGGAGTGCCACCCCCGCCCCGAGACCGAGTGCAACGGCCTCGACGACAACTGCGACGGCGTCGTCGACGACGGCCCCGCCTGCGCCGGGCTCATCACCCGCGAGTGCCGCGCCTGGCTCGGCTGGACCACCCGCGAGCTCGACAACCCCGGCGACACCTGGGGCGCCTGCCCCGCCGCGCCCGAGCTCGCCGCCGATCTGAGCTGCAACGGCTCCGGCCCCGCCGACGCCTTCGGCCAGCTCGACCTCTTCGGCGACCTCGACGCCGCCGACGACCGCCTCGGCGTGCGCTTCGGCTGCCGCGCCAACGCCGGCTTGATCGTCGACTACATCGCCACCCACTGCGCGCTCTACCTCGGCGTCGCCGCCGCCGCCAGCGCCCCGCCCGACGGCGCCGAGACGTGGTCGAGCTGCCCCGACGAGCCCGTCGGCGGCGACGCCGACGCCGCCTGCACCTCGGGCGACGCGCGCTTCCGCCCCATGCCGCTCCCGATCGATCTCGACGAAGGCGCCGTGCTCGGCGCCGCCTTCCGCTGCACCGACGGGCTGCAACCGCGCCGCGCCGAGGCGATGGCCGGCGCCGTCGAGGTCCTCATCGCCTGGGCCGACGGCACCCTCGGCGAGCCCGCACCCGACTGGGAGGCGATCTGCGCCCCCGGCGGCGACGGCGACGCCCGCACCGGCTGCGTCGCCACCGGCGGCGACGGCCGCTTCCACGCGATGCCGTTCACCGCCGACGTCGACGCGGGCGACAAGCTCGCGATCGGCATCCGGCCGCGGCCGGCGCCGTGAGCAGGAGCCGGCGGTGACACCGGCTCGATCGGCGCCGAGCGCGCCGCCCCGGCCGTCGACCGCTCCCAGGCCGCGACGAGCCGCGCCCGCCCGCTCACCGCCCGCCACCGCGACGACTGCCAGCTCTTCATCCCCGGCAACTGCCGCACCCGCGGCCGCTGATCACGCCGCGCTTGCGCTTCCGCCCTGAGTGTAGGACCTTCGATCCCACCCGAATCCAGCGTCAAGGAGAGCCGGTGAAAACCCCCCTCTCGCCGACCCTCGGGCTGGCCGCCGCGCTCGCCGCGCTGCCCGCCGCCCAGGCCGCCGACTGCGCCCAGGCCGCGCAGGCCGCGCTCGACGACAAGCGCTTCGCCGAGGCCGCCACCGCCTTCGAGATCGCGCTCGAGAACCCCGCCTGCGGCGCCCAGCGCGACCAGCTCACCCTCGGCCTCGCGACCGCCATGCACCGTCAAGCCGAGGCCGACAGCGACGGCAAGCGCTACTGCGACGCCGTCCAGAAGTACATCCTCGTCTCCGAGAGCCGCGACCCCGCGCTCGCCGCGCAGGGCAAGGCCGGGCTCGACGCCGCCCGCGGCCCCTGCGACGAGGCGTGGAAGGCCACCCTCGCCATCACCTGCACCCCCGCCGACGCCGAGATCCACATCGAGCGCCTCGGCGAAGCCCGCAAGTGCCCCGCCACCTACGAAGGCATCAAGGCCGGCACCTACCAGGGCGAGATCCGCGGCGACGGCCGCGCCACCCCGTTCATCGCCACCGTCACCCCCGGCGCCACCGCCCGCATGAGCGTCGAGCTCAAGGGCGGCGGCGGCGGCGGCGAGATCTCCACCTGGGCCTGGGTCACCGCCGGCGTCGCGGTCGCCGCCTTCGCCGGCGCCGGCGTCACCTGGCTGCGCGCCGGCCAGCTCGCCGATCAGGCCGAGCGTCCCGAGAACTTCCGCGATTACGATGACTTGAAGGCCGACTACGACACCCAGGGCGTGCTCTTCTACAGCCTGCTCGGCGCCGGCGTCGTGCTCGGCGGCGTCGCGACCTGGCTCTTCCTCGACACCGACGCCCCCGAAGAAGCGCCCGCCGCCGGCCCCACCGCCACCATCACGCCCGACGGCTTCGGCCTCGGCTGGCAGGGGGCGTGGTGATGACGACTCTGCGAACGCTCCTCGCGCTCGGCTGCGCGCTCGCCCTCACCGCCGCCGCCGGCTGCCTCCCCGAGTTCCCCGCCGATCCACCCGCGCCGCCGCCGAACCCCGAGATGGGCACCGGCGACGACGGCGGCCCCGAGCCCGAGCCCGAGCCCGAGCCCGAGCCCGACGAAGGCCCCGGCCCCGACATGGCCGAGCCCGAGCCCGACCTCGGCCCGCAGCCCGAGACCTGCGACGGCACCGACGAAGACCTCGACCGCCGAATCGACGAAGACTTCGCGCTCAACCAGCCCTGCACCACCGACGACGGCCGCTGCGGCCTCACCGGCTGCGCCGCCGACGGCAGCGGCACCACCTGCGCCGCGCTCCCCGACGCCCCCGCGCAGGGCGACGAGCGCTGCAACGGCGTCGACGACGACTGCGATGGCGACACCGACGAGGGCTTCTCCGTCGCCGTCGAGTGCATGGTCGGCACCGGCGCCTGCGAGACCTTCGGCCTCCAGATCTGCGCGCCCGATGGCATGGGCACCGTCTGCGACGCCACCGCCGGCGAGGCGATCGAGGAGTCGTGCAACGACGTCGACGACGACTGCGACGGCGAGACCGACGAAGAGGGCGTCTGCGACGAGTAGGCGCCGCCCCGTCCCATGACATCGATGGCATCCTCGCCGTCGCCGATGGGTGCGGCGTCGCCCGCCGCGGCGAAGACACCGCGCACGGTTTGGTCGTCGATGACATCCCCGGTCCATTACGATCGGTCGACCCGCCCGGACGCGGCGCGGCCGTTGTGCCGGATCGACTGCCGGGTGGCAGGGTGCCCGGGGCTGCGCCGGATGGCATGAGACATGGGCCGAGGCGGAGAGGCATTCGACGGCATACGGCGAGCATCGCGCCACCCTCATCTCGCGGCGGTGGCATGAGCGCGCTCGTCAGCGCGCGAAGACGCACGCCGCCCTCGACGGCGCGTGCTCATTCGGACGCGCCCCCCACCGTGACACGAACCGGGGCCTGCTCTATCCTGCCCCCATGCACCGCCTCGCCGCCCTCTGCTGCCTCGCCCTGCTCGCCGGCTGCGCCGACGACTTCCCCCCGCGCCTCGCGCTGAGCGACGTCGACCCCGGCCCGCGCCCGCCCGCCGACGCCGAGACCCCGCCCCTCGACGCCACGATCCCCGGCCTCGACGGCGACGCCCCCGACCGCGACCTGCCCGGCGACCGCGGCCTCGCCGACGGCGCCGCCGACCGCGGCCCGCTCGACCTCGACCTGCCCGACCTCGCCCCCCTCGATGGCGGCGGCCTCGACTTCGACCTGCCCGACGCCGAGCTGCCCGACCGCGCGCTGCCCGACCTCGACCTGCCCGACCGCGCGCTGCTCGACCTCGACCTGCCCGACCTCGACCTGCCCGACCTCGATCTGCCCGACCTCGACCTGCCGATCCCCGACCGCGGCGTCGTCGCGCCCGAGGTCTGCAACGGCCTCGACGACGACCGGAACGGCGTCGTCGACGACGCGCCGGTCTGCGGCGGGGTCATCGCCACCCGATGCCGGGTCTTCCTCGGCACCCTCGACGGCTGGCGCGCAGATCTCGACCCCTCCAACGCCTGGGGCGCCTGCCCCGGCGCCGACACCGATGGCTATGGTGCCTTCGACGCTCGCGGCTGCGTCGGCACCCGCCGCGACAGCGCCTTCCGCCGAATCGGCCTGACGCTCTTCGACGACCTCGATAGCAACAACCACTTCGCGGTCGCGCTGCGCTGTGACGACGAGCCGGTCGCGAGCTGGACCCAGACCCACTGCCGGGCCTACCTCGGTCAGGCCGACAGCGACGCCGCCCGCGGCGCCCAAGACCCGTGGGAGCGCTGCCCCGCCGCCGAGGGGCCGATCGGCAACACCACCTGCGTCTCGAGCGGCGGCGACGGTCGCTTCCACCCCATGCGGATCCTCGGCGGCGTCGACGCGAACGACGACTTCGCGGTCGCCTTCATCTGCAACGACCCCGCGGATCCCAGCCGCGGCGAAGCCATGCAGTCATCGGCTGCCATCGCCTTCGGCTGGGCCAACCGCAATGGCTTCGGTGGCGGTGATGGCTCCGGCGACTGGGTCCCCGGCTGCCCCGGACGCGACGGTGACGGTGTCATCGCCCGTGATGGCATCGGCTGTGCCAGCTCGGCGTTCGACGGCCGCTTCCATCACTTCCCCATCTCTGAGGACGTCGGCGACGACGACGGCTTCGGCATCGCGCTCATCCCCCACCCCGACGCGCCCTGATCACCCCTCCCCCGCCTCCCGGAACGGCCGATCCCACAGCCGCCACAGCGACCCCTGCTGAACGGCAGCGCCGATCCACCCCAGGTTGCCCGCCAGCCGATACATGCTCGCCGGCATCACCGTCTGCCCGAACGCGGCCGTCACCGCCGCCGGCACCGGCTCACCCGCGTCGAGCGCCGCCGCCGCGTCGTCGAGCGCCGCGACCTGAGGCGCCACCCGACCGCCCAGCGTCGCGAGCGGCGCGCCGTCGATGATCCCACCGCCGCCCATCGCCAGATGCCCCGCCCAGCCGAGCCCGATCCGCTCGGCCGCCCGCGCCGCGACCTCGACGGCGAGCGCGGTGTGCTCCAGCTCGGGGAAGCCACACTGCACGATCGGCAGCAGCGCCGGCGGCCGCTCGCCCCAGTCGACGCCGATCAGCCGCGCGAGCCCCGCGAGCACCAGCGACGGCAGCGCGTCGACGTAGACCGGCGTCGCCAGCACCACCAGATCGGCCCGCCGCAGCGCCGCGACCAGCCCCGGGGCCTCCTCACGCGCGAGGCGCACCGTGCGCGCGACGTGCACCACCTCGCCGGTCCAGCCCCGCGCCGCGAGCCGCCCGAGCAGGTGCCGACCGAGCGCCTCCGAGGTGCTCTCCCCCGCCGGCTTCGCGCTCCCCACCCACAGCACCGCGTGACGCGGCCGGTCGCTCCGCGGCGGCACGCCCACCGGCGCCCGCTCGACGTGCACCGCGGCCGGCTCCTCGACGACGTCACCGCCCGCCAGCGCGTCGAGCCCCCGCCGCACCACCGCCCGCACCGTCGCCGGATCGGCGTCCCGCGGCAGGAACCCCACCCACGACGCGCCCCCGTGGAAGTTGAGCGCGTTGCGCGCCATCAGCCGGCGGAACAGATCGAACTCGACCAGCGGCGTGGCGACGTCGACGACCGCGATCGCGCCCCAGCGCGGGTAGTGATGGTAGCGGCGGCGGTGATGGGTCTCGCCGTCCTCGCGGCGGAAGAACGGCGAGAGCAGCCCGATGCTGCGATCGAGCGCGGCCTTGGTGAACGGATCCCAGCAGCCGAAGACGGGCGCCGTCGTCCACAGCACCGCGTCGGAGCCGATGGTGTCGGCCATCACCTCGTTGGCGTCGTCGTGCGTCTTGCACTCGCCCGGCGTCTCGATCCAGCACTGCCAGCAGCCCTGACACGGCGCGAAGCGCTCGTGGGCGAGGTGATGCACCGGGCCGGCGAGCCCCGCGTCGTGGAGCGCGGCGCCGATGGCATCGGTGATGGGACCGGGGCGGAGCCCGTCGAGCAGGGTGACATGGTGCAGGGCAGACATCGCGGCGACCTCCCGAGCGTTCGCCGCCGCGGGAGAGCAGCCGCCGTGCCATCGCCGCGGCCGCCTGCAAACGCGCCGCAGCGTCACACGATGTCACCGGGCGGTGTCATCGAGTCATCACGCGTCCACCCATCGGTGACAGATCCTACTCGACCGCCCACCACACCGCGCGGACCGTCTCTTCGTCGGGCGCGATCGCGAAGCGCAGCGCGAGCCGCTCCCTCTCGATTCGCGCGACGCCGCCGGTGCGCGCGGCGAGCGCCTCGACGTGCGCCTCGACGAGCGCGCGCGCCCGCTCCAGCGCGCCCAGGTCGCTCCAGCGCCCCTCGACCCACACCGCCGTCTGCCCCTCGCGGGTCACGAAGACCGCCTCCCGCCCCGCGGTCCACCCGCTCACCGCGTCGAGCGCCGCCTCACCGCGCGCCTTCGCCGCCGGGCCGTCGTCGCCGCCCTCGCCATCGGGCGCGATCCGCAGCGCAAACGGCCACGCGTACAGCTCGCGCCGGAGAAGCGTCGTCAGCCCCGCCGCGGCCAGCGCATCGTCGGCGCTCGTCGGCCGCTCGACCGCCACCGCGACCGGCGCCCGCTCGCCCCGCAGCCGCGCGATCACCTCGGCGCTCGACGACCACGCCTCGGTCAGCCACCCGTTGCCGCCGAGATCCCCGCTGTCGGCGAACGCCCGCGCGTGCAGCGCGTAGCCGCCGTAGTAGCGCAGCAGCGGCGCCAGCGTCAGCGCCGGCTCGGGCTCGCCGCCCAGCCGCCACGCGAGGTCGCTCGTCATCAACGTCGCCGCCGCCCGCCAGTCGACCTCCGCCGCGACGCCATCGAGCGCCGCGTGCCACAGCACCTCGACCAGCATCCCGTGCCCCTCGACCGCGACGCGGTATGCCTCGGACGCATCACCCGGCCCCGCCACGAGCGCACGCCGCGCCGAGATGCCATGGCGATCGCTCTGCCACGCATGGGTCAGCTCGTGCACGAAGACCCGGTTCTCCCACACCCGATCGCGCTCCGCATCGGGATCGGCGATCAGCACCACCCGCCGCGCGCCCTCGTACCACGCCGCCACCTGCGCGACCTGCGTCTCCGCCGCCTCGTCGGTCGTGCTGCGCCGCACCCGCTCGATCCCGAGCGCGAAGCGCGCCGCCGCGTCGAGCCGCGCATGCAGCCGGTCGCCCGCCCACAGCGGCCCGTTGTAGGCCAGCGCCGCCTCCTCCGGCGTGAGCTCGACGATCGCCGGCCGCGGCCCGAGCCCACCGAGCAGCGCCTCGACGTCGCCGATCAGGCAGGCCCGGCACGCGTCGAGGCGCACGTCACACGGCCGCTCGACCCGGCACTCTCCCCCGGCCTCGCCCCCGGCCGAGAGCACCGTGCCCGCCGCGTCGAGCGGGACCGCGACATACCGATCGGCCCGCTCGGCGAACCGCGCCGGATCGGTCGCGTCGCCGCCGACGCGGGTGACGACCCGATGGTCGCGGCTGACGAGATCCCTGGCTCGGCGAGCGCCGCCAAAGGCTTCCGCCGCCTCGGGCGTGTCAGCTGGAAGACATCCCGCCGCATCGCCGCGCCGTCGGCGAGCCGGTGCCAGGTGCGCCGACGTGCAGCTCGATGGCATGTGCGTGCGCCGCCGCCGGTGCCCGGCAGCGCGCAGCGCCTCTTCGATCAGGATGGCGTCGCCGGCCTGCGCCTCGCGCGGCTCGAAGCCTTCGATGGCGTCGATGCCATCCCGCTGCTCGACGCCGACGCAGGGCAGGTCGAGGCCGTCGAGCTGCGGGAGGCAGTCGTCGGCGAGCGCGGCGGGCCGGTCGACGAGCAGCGCGCGCGGTCGCCGTCGTAGCCGTCGAGCAGCGCGACCGCCGCGACCGCCTCGGGCGCCGCGGTCTCTTCGCGCCACGCGCGCGGCGGCGAGCAGCGCCGGATCAGGCGCCCACGGGTCGAGGCCGGCGTCGGCGCGCTGCGCGGCGGCCTCGACGCGGCGGGCGATCGCGCGCTGAAGGCCCTCGCGGGCGAGGTGCAGCGTCGGCCAGGGCGAGCCGAGATCGACGGGGTGACCGGGCGCCGCGCGGGCGCGCAGCTCGGGGCCGAGGCCCATGAAGAGGCCGAGCCGGTGCCGCGCGGCGCCGTCGGCGTCATCGTCGAGGCGGGGGTCATACTGGAAGACGAGCCCGTCGCGGCCGAGCAGCAGCGCTCGACCGGCGGGCTCGGGCGCGGCCGGCTCGAGCGCGTCGAAGAGCGTCGGGATCTCTTCGAGGTGCGCGTCCCAGGCGGGCGCCGGCAGCCGCGGCCGGCTCGTCGAAGGCAGCGGCGTCACCGTCACCGGGATGGCCGGATCCCACGGGATGCCATGCGCCGCGGCGAGCGCAGCGGCGAGCGTCGAGACACACGATGCCTCGCGCGGATCACACGCGGTCAGCGCCGCTGGCGCCGGCGTCGGCACGGGTTCGGGCTCGTCCTCGGCGCAGGCGGCGAGCGCGAGCGCCGCCCCGAGCGCGGCCACTTGCGCCGCCCACGCGCGCCTCACCCGAGCCGAACGAAGCGGTCGTAGAAGCCGCTGTCGAGCCGCCGCGTCGGGATCGCCGGATCGGCGACCGCGCAGCGGATGCGATACTCTCCCGGTCCCGGCGGATCCCATATGTGCTCCCACAGCGTCCAGGTCGTGTTCTGCGTCATCGCCGGGCACACCGTCACCGGCGCGAAGGCGTCGTCGGGGTGGAAGCGGATCGTCAAGGCATCGGTCGGCCGCTCGCCGCCCCAGGTGATGCCGAAGACCCGGTAGCGCACGACGCCATCGGCCCGCCAACGCTCGACCCGGATCGGCATCGCCGCGAGGTGCATGTCGGCCGGCGCGTAGTCGCGCGCCAGCTCGGGCATGCCATCCTGATGGGTCCGGCTCGCGAACTCCCGCATCTGGCTCGTCGCCTCGGCGTCGTCGGGCAAGAGCATGATCTGGTCGACCCACTTGATGCAGGCGCAGCCATACCAGCCGGGCACGACGAGGCGCACCGGCGCGCCGTGGTCGGGTGGCAGCGGCGCGCGGTTCATGCCGGTCGCGAGGAACGCGCCGCGCGCCTCGAGCTGCGCGCGGGTGAAGATCCAGCTCGCGCCGGGGGTGGAGTGACCGTTGACCGACGGCACCGAGTGGCGGTCGAAGCCGCGCACGAGCACCCGCGCGGCGTCGGGCAAGGCCTCGATGCGATCGAGGACCTCGGTCATCGGGATGCCATCCCATCTCGCGGCGCTGAGCAGCCCGAAGTGCGCGCGGCGACCATTGCCGCTGCATTCGAGGACATGCGTCCCCATCGGGCGCACGAGCGGCGAGAGCGCGTCGAGGCCGATCGCGCCCGGCGCGCGCACGAGGCCGGCGACCTCGATCTGCCACGGGCTCATCGCGTCGAGGTCGAGCAGGTCGGGGAAGACGGTGCGGATGTAGAACTCGTCGGTCGGCGTGACGAGCCGGTCGCGCTCGATCAGCGAGAGGTCGGTGTAGAGGCGGCCGTCCCATCCCTGGCTGCGGACCTCGTGGAAGGTGATCGGGTCGCCGCCGGTGAACGGCACGACGCCGAGGTATTCGCCGCCGGCGAAGTCATCGGGGCAGTCGAGCGGTAGCCCGGCGTCGAGCGCGGTGAGATCGTCCTGGCAGCCGAGCAGCGCGAGCGCGCCGCCGGCGCCGACGAGGCGGGCGATGAAGCTGCGGCGATCCACGACGCGAGCCTACGCGACCCGGCGAGGCCGAGTCACATCCCTTGCGGACCGACACGGAGGTGACCGATGCGCGTGGTGCTCTGCAACACCCCCCCCGAAGACGCCCGGCCGCTCGCGCGCGCGCTCGTCGAGCGCGGCCTCGCCGCCTGCGTCAACGTGATCCCCGCGGTGACGAGCGTCTATGGCTGGAAGGGCGATCTCGTCGAAGACACCGAGGCCACGCTCTTGATCAAGGCGCCGGCGAGCGGCCTCGACGCGCTGCGGGCGGCGCTCGTCGAGCTGCACCCCTACGAGGTCCCCGAGGTGGTGGTGCTCGGCGTCGAGGTCGAGGCCTCACACGGCCCCTACGTCGACTGGGTGCGCGCGGTGAAGCCGATCGCGGGCTGAGCGCCGTCAGGGATCGGCGACGAACTTGTAGCCGACGCCACGCACCGAGACGAAGTGCCGCGGGCTCTGCGGGTCGGGCTCGAAGTGGCGGCGCAGGCGCATGACGAAGTTGTCGACGGTGCGGGTGGTGTTCTGGCCGCTGACGCCCCAGACGTCTTCGAGCAGCGCCTCGCGGGTGAGCACCTGCCCGGCGCGGGCGATGAAGTGGCGCAGCAGGTCGAACTCGAGCGCGGTGAGGCTCACCGGCGCCCCGTCGACGCTCGCCTCGTGGGCGGTGAAGTCGATCCGCGCCGCGCCGAAGCGGGCGACGTCGTGCGCCGGCTCGTCGCTCCAGGCGGCGCGGCGCAACAGCGCGGCGATGCGGGCGAGCAGCTCGGCGAGCACGAAGGGCTTGGGCAGGTAGTCATCGGCGCCGGCGTCGAGCCCGGCGACCCGGTCGCGGGTGCCGCCGAGCGCGGTGAGCATCAGCACCGGCGTGCGGTCGCGGGCGGCGCGCAGCTCGCGGCAGAGCGCCATGCCGTCGGCGTCGGGCAGCATCACGTCGAGCACGATCACCTCGAAGCCGCCCGCCCGCAGCGCCGCGCGCGCGGCGGCGCCGGTCGCGGCGTGGGTGACGCGGTAGCCTTCGAGCTCGAGGTTGAGCTGCACCACCCGCGCGAGGTGGTCTTCGTCTTCGACGAGCAGGATGCGGGCGCTCATGCGTGCGGCCATCTCACGGTGACGGTGGTGCCATGTCCGAGCCCGGGCGAGTCGATCACGAGCCGCCCCTTGCTGCGCCGGATCAGCGCGGCGGCGACGGTGAGCCCGAGCCCCGAGCCGTGGCGGCTGCGCACCGCGTCGGTGTCGCCGCGGGTGAAGCGCTCGAGGATGCGGCGGCGGTCGCTCGGCGCGATCCCGATGCCGTGGTCGGTGACCGTCAGCACCACCGTCTCGTCGTCGAGCGTGCCGGCGACGCGCACCCACACCGGCGGGTCGCTGTACTTGACCGCGTTGTCGATCAGGTTGAGCAGCACCGTCTCGACCGCGGTGGGATCGGCCTTGATCGCGCAGCCCGGATGCACGCTGACGACGATCGCGCCCGCGGGCACCCCGTGCCGCCGCGCGACCCGCTCGGCCGCGCGCGCCGCCGGCTCGGCGAGCGTCACCCGGTCGTGCGACCGCCCGAAGCGCCCGTCGGCGAGGCGACCGGCGCTGAGCACGTCGTCGATCAGCCCGCCGAGGCGGTCGATGTCCTGCCCCATCATCTCGAGCAGCGGCGCGCGCTTCTCCGGCGGCAGGTCGGGGCGGTGCAGCGTCTCGGCGCAGGCCTTGAGCGAGGCGAGCGGGCTCTTGAGCTCGTGGGTCATCGCGTCGAGGAAGACCCGCTGCCGGCGCAGCTCCCCGGTGCGCACCGCGAGGTGGGCGAGCAGGACGCCGAGGGTGAGCGCGACGCCGACGAGGCCGAGGATGCCGAGCACGAGCAGCCAGATCGCGTCGGTGTAGAAGACGACGACGAGCACCCAGCCGACGAGCAGCGCGATGGTGATCGCGATGGCGACACCGGTGGCCGTGTAGGTGGGCCACGGGTGGCTGACCTTGCGGGTGACCATGGGCGCGGAGGATGTCACAGCCGGCGCGAGGCTGCCAGGGGGCGAGGCTGCCCGGGGGCGGGTCTGCCGGTGGGCAATCGCCGGCAGATGAGGCACAGTGCCGCCATGAGCACACTCGAAAAAGAGAAGGCGAAGCCCGGCGAAGAACGACGGCGCACCGGCGCACGGGCGCGGGCCGAGGCGCGGTTGCAGCAGGCCTTCGAAGACGAGGACATCACCCTCGACACCCTCGAAGACCGCCTCCGCGCGGTGCAGCGGGCGTCGACGCTCGCCGAGATCGAGGCGCAGATCGCCGATCTGCCCGACGAGGCACCGGTCGACGGCGAGGCCGGCGCGCTCGCCCCGGCGAGCATCACCGCCGTCGCGGCCCGGCGCCGCGCCGCGATGGTGCCGGCGAGCGAGCGCCCGCAGCGCGGCTGGACGCTCGCGATCCTCGGCGGCACGGTGCGCAAGGGCAAGTGGCGGGTGCCGGCGAAGCTCCGCGCGGTCGCCGCGCTCGGCGGCGTCGAGCTCGACCTGCGCGACGCGATCCTCGGCCCGGTCACCGAGATCACCGCGGTCGCGGTGATGGGCGGCGTCGAGATCAAGGTCCCCGCCGAGGCCCGCGTCGAGTGCGACGGCGCCGGCATCCTCGGTGGCTTCGAGCACCGCACCGGCGACGGCGTGCCCGGCGGGCCGCTCATCCGCATCCGCGGCGCGGCGATCATGGGCGGCGTCGACGTGCGGATCGCCCGGGCCGACGACGACGACCGCTGATCGGTGATCGGCTCCGCCCGGCGCCGCTCCGCGCCCGCTCGCAGCGCCCTCCGCGCCGCTCGCAACGGCCGGCGCTTCGTGGCAGGCTGACCCCGCAGCCGAACGACCCGCGGAGACCCCGATGCGCTCGCTGACCCCCTCGCTCCTCGCCGGCGCCGCCCTGCTCGCCGCGCCCGCCGCCGCGCTCGCCTGCGGCGGCTTCTTCTGCGACAACGCGCAGCCCATCAACCAATCGGCCGAGCGCATCCTCTTCGCCGCCGACGGCGCGACGATGCACATGCACGTCCAGGTCGCCTACCAGGGCCCGCCGCAAGACTTCGGCTGGCTCCTGCCCGCCGCGCCCGGCGTCGAGGTCGCGCTCTCGAGCGAGCAGCTCTTCACCTCGCTCGACCAGCTCTATGGCCCCCGCTTCATCGTGCGCCAGCTCTTCGACCCCGGCTGCGAGCCGCCCCCGGTCGACTTCGACGGCGGCCCCTTCCCCGCCCCCGAGGCCGGCGGCGAAGGCGGCGTCGACGTGCTCTCCCGCCAGCCGGTCGGCCCCTACGACTCCGCCGTGCTGCAAGCCGACGACGTGATGGTGCTGCGCGCCTGGCTCGACGAGAACGGCTTCCAGATCCCGCCCGCGATCGACGCGAAGCTCCAGCCCTACATCGACCGCGGCCAGGTCTTCGTCGCGATCAAGCTGCTACCCGGCGCCGACGCCGGCGACATCACCCCGCTGCACCTCAGCTTCCCCGCCAGCCGCCCCGCCGTGCCGATCGTGCCCACCGGCGTCGCCGCCGAGGCCGACATGGGCGTCATCGTGCACGTCCTCGGCGGCGCCCGCGCGGTGCCGCTCAACTACCGCCACGTCGAGATCAACGAGGCCGCGCTCGACCTCGCCGCCGGCGGCAGCAACTACGTCGACGTCGTCGCCGCCGCCGTCGACGAGGCCGGCGGGCTCGCGTTCGCCACCGACTTCGCCGGCGCGATCGACGACCGCCTCGCCACCGCGCTGCGCCCGATCGACCTCGCCGCCGCCGCCGCGCTCGCGACCGTGCGCGACCTCGTCTCGGGCGCCATCCCGCTCGACGCCGACATCCAGCGCGTCGCCGCCGGCCAGCTCGTGCTGCCCGAGGGCATCACCCCCGCCGACTTCTGGCAGTGCCCCTTCTGCTACGACGACGTGCTCGACCAGCCCCTCGACGCCGCCGCGCTCGCCGCCGAGATCGAGGCCGAGGTCAACCCCGCCCGCGAGCACCTCGGCGCGCTCCTCGCCCGCCACGGCTACCTCACCCGCCTCTTCACCACCCTCAACCCCGACGAGATGACCCTCGACCCCGAGTTCGGCCAGAACCCCGACCTGCCCGAGCAGCCCGCGACCCGCACCATCGAGGTGCGCGTGCCCTGCGACGGCGGCCAGCCCGACCGCGACGGCGCCGAGCTCGTCAACGCCGCCGGCGAGACCGTGCCCGCCGACCTCAGCGGCCAGAGCGCCGTGCGCCGCGCGGGCGGCGAGACCGTCAACGGCGCCGATCGCCCCGCCGCCGCCGTCATCGCCCGCCTCACCGAAGCCGGCCCGCCCGAGATCATCGGCGGCAACGGCGAAGACCCCCCGCCCATGCCCGGCGCCGACGGCGGCGTCGACGTCCCCGGCGGCGGCGGCAGCCCCGGCGGCACGGACGGCGGCTGCGCCTGCGACGCCGGCGACGGCGCCCCCGCCGCGCCCACGCTCGCCGCCCTCGCCCTCCTCGCGCTCGCCGGAGTCCGCCGCCGATGGCGCTGAGCACCCAGCCCACCGAGGATCGCATCCGCACGATCGGGGTCATGGTCATCGCGACCATCGCCACCGCCGCCGCGCTCTACTGGCTGCGCCCGGTGCTCATCCCGCTCGTGCTCGCGCTCCTGCTCTCCTACATGCTCTCGCCGCTCGTCGAGCTGCTCATCCGCCGCCTGCGCATGCCGCGCATCCTCGCCGTCACCCTCGCGCTCCTCGCCGGCGCGCTGATCGTCGTCGTGCTCGGAACCCTCATCTCCAGCTCGGTGCAGAAGCTCGCCCGCAACGCCGACGCCTACGAGGCCCGCGTCGCCGCGCTCGCCACCCAGGCCGGCGAGCTGCTGCGCGACTGGGGCGTCGACCTGCACCCCGAGACGCTCAGCCAGCAGGTCAGCGCGCTCCCCGTCACCACCTGGATGACCGAGGCCGCCAACGCCGCGCTCTCCATCGTCTCCAACACCGTGCTCGTGCTCATCTTCGCCGTCTTCATGCTGCAAGGCAGCGCGCTGGCCGCCAGCACCCGCGCCGGCGGCATGCGCGGCCAGATCTCGGCCCGCATCGAGCGCTACCTCCAGCTCAAGGTCGCGCTCTCCGCCGCCACCGGCGCGCTCGTCTGGCTCTTCCTGCTCATCCTCGGCGTCGACCTCGCGCTCGTCTTCGGCGTGCTCGCCTTCGTCCTCAACTTCATCCCCAGCGTCGGCTCGATCATCGCCACGCTGCTCCCGATCCCGGTCGTGCTGCTCGACCCCGACTTCAGCGTCACCACGCTCATCCTCGCGATCCTGCTGCCCGGCTCGGTGCAGATGGTCATCGGCAACGGCATCGAACCCAAGCTCATGGGCGAACAGCTCGAGCTGCACCCGATCACCGTGCTCGCCGCGCTGACCTTCTGGGGCGCCCTGTGGGGCGTGCCCGGCATGCTGCTCGCCGTCCCGCTCACCGCGACGATCAGCATCCTGCTCGGCGCGCTCGACCTCACCCGCCCGATCGCCCGCTTCATGGCCGGCCACGCCCGCGTCACCTCACCCGACGCCCCGCCGCCCCCGCCGCCCCCGCCGCCCGCGCCCCCACCGCCCGCCACGGCTTGATCACCGCACCGCCTCCACCGCCAGCAGCCGGTAGCTGTTCGCCCCGTGGTTGTGCAGGTGGAAGTACAACAGCGTGCCCGCCGCCACATCGACCGGCAGCGCCACCTCGATCGGATAGGCCGCCTCCCGGCTCGGGATCGCCACGAAGACCTCCCACAGCGCCACGTCACCGATCCGCAACGCCAGATGCGCCTCCGCCGGCTCCCCCGCCCACAGGTTGAGGTGCCACACCGTCGTCCGCAGCACGTCCCCCGCCCGCAGCGCCACCGGCACCGCCTGCGCGAACGTCGCGTAGCGACACACATCGGTCTGCACTTCGAACAGGGTCACTTCGGGGCGATACCCATGCGCCGGGCAGCTCACCGCGTCCGGCCGATCCGCGAACGGATCCGCCCCCGCCCCCACCGGCGCCCACCGCTCGACGTCCGCCACCGTCACCACGCCCGTCCACCCCGCGTCGACCTCGGCGTCCGCCACCGCGACCGGCGCGCTCGCCTCGTCGCAGCCGACGAGCACTGACAACAGCAGGAGCATCCACCGCATCATGCCGACCCCCAACCGCCGAACCCCGCGCGGGTTGCGAAGTGGAGCACAGACGCTCCAACCCGACGGCGACCATGTCAGGGTCTCCTGCCCTCTCGCCACCCACAACCGCCCCGATACCCGCACAGACCGCTTCCATCACCCGCTGGCACGCTCCATGCTGAACCCCCGCCCCGTAGGCCACGCGCCCGAACCCAAAGGAGTCACCCGATGAACCGCCACACCCTCCCCGCCCTCCTCGCCGCCGCCGCCATCACCGCCCCCCTCGCCGGCTGCGGCCTCTCCACCGAAGGCGAGAACCGCCTCGCCCGCTTCCAGTGGGAAGACCCCAGCGCCCCCCTCGGCGCCGACCTCGACCACGCCATCGCCGAAGGCACCATCGCCCGCCTCGACATCCAGGCCCTCGACGCCACCGCCGGCCTCCGCGTCCGCGGCGCCAAGATCGACCCGCCCGAGATCGCCCGCATCGTCGCCACCGAGATCAACACTCTCGAGATCGAAGGCCTCACCAGCGGCGAGGCGAAGCTCACCATCCAGACCGACAACGGCGAAGACGTCACCACCCTCCGCGTCGCCCGCGCCGCCGAGATCCGCGTCAACGCCCCGCTCAACCACGACAAGGTCCTCGTCGGCGGCATCGAGACCCTCATCATCGAGCGCCGCGACATCACCGGCCAGAAGCTCGTCGGCGTCGCCCCCGCCGACCTCGAGATCAAGACCCCCGACGCCGCCGAGCCCGTCCCCGGCGACGACCCCGCCGAGTTCCGCCTCCGCTACCTCAGCGAAGGCGGCAAGACCATCGAGATCGGCGACGGCCAGCTCAGCCGCGAGATCGTCGGCCTCGACGCCATCGCCACCTTCGACTTCGCCGCCAACCTCGACAACGCCAACATCGACGCCGGCGCCAGCCAGCCCGGCGTCATCCAGGCGCTCGACGCCGCCGGCGACATGATCGGCGCCCTCGAAGGCCTCCTCCAGATCGAGAGCGAGACCCCCGAGACCTGCACCGCCACCTACACCGAGCAGCTCTACCTGCCCGGCCTCACCATCGAAGGCATCGCCCCCGGCGCCTGCGTCATCAAGGGCACCCTCGGCGAGCACGAAGGCCGCCTCGACATCCTCATCAAGTGACCGCGCTCAGCGCCCTCACTCCCGCGCCAGCACCTTGATCGCCGCGATGTTGGCCCGGTTGTAGGGCGCCTCCCCCCCCGGCCCCGCCGTGTAATCGGCGAAGTGCAACAGCCACGACATGTTGCGCGCCAGCGGATCCTCGGCGTGCACCGCGATCCGATAGCCCACCCCCGCCCGCAGCTCGACCGACACGAACCCCGAGTCGGCCCACCGATCCCACGCCCCGAGCTGCGGCAGCACCACGAAGCCCCCGCCCACCACGCGCCCGCTCTCCACCTCCGTCACCTCCACCCGCCGCACCGCCGCCGTGATCCCCGTCTCGATGGCATTCGCCCCGTTGCCATACACCACCTGGATCTCATGCCGCCCATCGTACCCCGCCACGAACCGCGGCACCGCCACCCCCGCCCCGCCCGGATCCCGCACATGCGGCCGCCCGTGCTCATCCGCCCGCTCGCCCTCGACCACCTCCAACCCCTGCGCCCCCACCTCCGCGACCCGCGCATACCCCACGCCCCACCAGCACGCCGGCGCGCTGTCATGCGACGCCCACCCGCTCACCCGCCACCGCGCCCGCAGCGCATAACACGCGTGCCCATCCAGCGCCGTCGCCGGATCCACCCACCGCGCCGTCTCCCCCGCGAGCCCCCGCGCCACCACCGCCCCATCCCGCAGCACATCGAACGTCAACGCCGCCCGCTCATCATCGGTCCCCAGCGTCAGCGCCACCTCACCCCCCACCGCCGCCACCGCCTCGATCCGCGGCGGCCGCGGCGCATACACCGTGCGCCAGTCCAGCGGATCCTCGACCACCGTCAACCCCACCCCCGGCGAAGCCACCGGCGCCAGCGTCAGCTCCACCCGATACCGCCCCCCCGCCGGCACCGCCGCCGCCGGCAGCCACCCATCCACCAACGGCATGCCATCCACCGTCGCCGCCCCCAGCTCGAACACCGCCCCCGGCTCCCGCACCCCCGGCAGATGCAGCACGACATCCAGCACCCGCCCCCGCCACCGCAGCCCGCTCAACACCGCCGCGTCCGTCGTCCCCAGCGCCCCCTGCCGCAGCGCCCGCGTCACCACCGGCGCGAACCGGATCCCATCCCACTCCACCCGCACCCCGAACACCACCTCGTGAACCGCGCCCAGCCACCCCGCCACGCTCCAGAGCTGCCGCCGCGAGTTCACCACCGGCCCCGAATAGATCCCATCCTCGACATACGGCTGCCCGGTCACCGCCTCCAGGTTCTCCATGTTCGAGCGATTCAGCGCCGCCCCCCGCCACAGCGCCGCCCACGCCGCGTCCATCACCGCGTCGTGCCGCACCCGCGCCGCCGCCCGCAAGGCATAGGCCGTCACGAACGGCCACTGCGCCCGGTTGTGATAGATCGCCGTGAACTGCTGCTGCGGCCAGATCACCGGCGGCCCCTTCACCAGGAACGGATACCGCGCCAGCGCCGCCCGCCCCTCCTCGACATCGAGCACCCCTTCGAGGATCGCCAGCGACAACCCCAGCAGCTCGTACTGCTCCGCCGGCGCCGGGTTGAGCGTCGTCGGCAGCATCGCCGACAGCAGCCCCGACGGCAGCAACAGCCGCGCCCGAATGGCATCCCGCAAGGCATCCGCCGCCGCGTCCATGCCATCGACCCCCATCAACCCCAGCGTCCGCCGCAGCGCCAGATGCGCCACGTTGGTCCCCAGCGACCGCGACATCGCGACATGCGCCGGCTGCCCCGCCACCCACGCCGGATAGCTCTGCTCCCGCCAATCGAGGAACGACTGCTCCCCCCGATACAGCCCCGTCTCCGCATCGAAGACCACCGCGTCGTCCTCGGCCGCCGCCGTCGCCATCGCCTCCCGCGCCAACGCCACGAAGTCATCCCGCGCCCCCCCATCGAGCCACCCGATCAAGGCCCGCGCCCCCAGCGCCCACACCACCCGATCGGTCGACACCGGCCAGCTCCCGCCCGTCCCCGTGTCCTGCACCAGCGTGCGCGCCCCCCCCGCCCGCGGCGCCGACGTCTTGAACACCAGCGAGTTCCGCGCCCGGATCGCGTCGATCGCCGCGAGCCCCAGCTCGACCGCGTACGCCGTATCGCGCGTCCACACATAATGCCACTCCGCGCCCGTCTCGAAGCACCCCCCCGGCGGACACGCGACCGGCGCCCCCTCCCGGAACGCCCCATCCCGGATCGCCTCGACCGCGTTCTCCCGCGCCTCGGTCACCGCCAGCGCATACAGCGCGTCGAAGAGCGGGCTCCCCGTCCGCACCACCGGCCCCGCCGGATCATCGGCGACCTCCCGCGACGCCACCGGCGCCCCATCGGCGCGCGTCACCAGCCGGAACCGCCGCGCGCAGCGCTCGCCGCCCACCTCCACCGCCGTCACCCGCCCGTCCTCCCCGTAGCCGCTCTCCCCTACCCCGCGGGTCACCGCCGCGAGGCAATCCCCCGCCGCGCCGCCATCGGGCCCATCGACCATCGCGTCCCCCGCGCCCGCGTCGACCATGGCATCCGCCGTGGCATCATCGCCCCCGACCATACCATCGCCCATGCCATCGGCCATGCCATCGCTCATGCCATCGCCCATGCCACCGCCCATAGCATCCAGCATGGCATCCAGCATGGCATCAGCCATGACATCGACCTCGCCGTCCGCCCCGCCGCCCCCGCCATCGGCCACCACGCCCGGATCACCGCCCCCGCCCCCGACCGGCGCGCAGCCCGCCAGCATCATCAACCCGCCCAGCACCGCGCCGCACCCTGACCGCCGCATCAGACGCACCTCCGCCAAGACCGCGCGCACTCTACCCCAACGCACCCGCTCGCCTCGACGCCTCCAGCCCTCCCCCGCCCCTCAGAACCGCATCGCAAACGCCAGCGCCAGCCCCGCCCACCACCGATCCAGCCGCGCCGTCGTCACCCCCTCGACCGCCGCCACCGGCCCCACCGCGCCGAAGCCCCCGTCCACCGTCGCCCGCAGCGCCCCCCGCCCCCACACCGCGACCTCGCCCCCGAGCTGCACCGTCGGCCCCGCCCACGCCCCCACCACATCGCGCCGCCGCCCGCCATCGCGCGCCGCGTTCGCCAGCACCGCCCACCCCGCCCGCGCCCCGAGCCCCGCGTCGAGCGCGCCCTCCGCGTCCCCCCACCGCAGCCCCACCAGCGCCAGCCCCGACGTCGTCATCGCCAGCCCCTCCGCCCCCGCCGCGTCGAACGCCCCGCCCAGCCCCGCCTCGATCCCCAGCCGCGCGAACGCAAACCGCCCCAGCAGCCGATCCACCTCGACCGCCACCGTGCTCTGCACGAGCTGCGTCTCGATCGACCGCGCCCCCACCGCCACCCGCAGCGCCCACACCGGCGGCGCCGGCCGCCGCAGCCCCCCGCCCAGCGCCGTCGCGAGCGCGTCGACCTGAAACCCCACCACCTCGACGATCCGCTCCGGCCCCCCGAACTCGTGCGCCGGCAGCTCCGCCACCGCCCGCTGCCCCCGCAGCCGCGTCTCGATCGAGCCCCCCCCCGTCGACCCGCAGCGCACCTCCACCGCCACGTCGGGCAGCCCCCACCCGCGCAGCGCCGCGCTCAGCGCGCTCCACGTCGGGCGCGCCACGTACTCCGGGCAGTCGATCCGCAGCGAGGGCGGGGCCAGCAGGGCGAGCGCGAGGAGGGCGGTGACGGGCATGAGCGCCAGTCTACCCAGGAGGCGGGTTCGAGGGGGGCGGACTCTTCCGCTCCCGCACGATCACGGGGCGGGCGGCTCGTCGACCGGCGGGGCGGGCTCGACCGGCGCGCTCGGATCCACCGCCGGCTCGACCGGCGCCGCCCCGATCCGGAAGCGCGCCATGATCGGCAGATGATCCGACCACGGGTAATGCTCGGCGAGCACCTTCGCCTCGAGCACCTCGATCGGCCCCCCGTAGAAGACATAGTCGATCTTGCGATCCGCCACCTTCTCGCCGAACGGCACATAGGTCCGGCTCTCGACCGCCAACTGATCGCTGATCACTTCCTTGTACTTCGGCAGCATCTTCTCGATCGGGTTGACCGCGTCGACATAGTGCGCCGCCGCCTCCGCCGACAGCCGCCCCTTGTCCTCGCCCGGCGGCAGCAGGTTGAAGTCACCCGCCAGGATCCACGGCTGCCCCTCCGGCCGCGCCTCGATCCACTGCACCAGCCGATCGACCTGCTTGTCGAGCGTGCCATCGCCCATGCTGAACGCCGACAGATGCGTCACCGCCACCGCCAACGGCTGCGGGTGCCCCTCCACCGGGATCGACACCGTCAGCACCGCCCGCTTGAGGTTCGCCGCCTGCACGAAGCGCGGCTCATCCATCATCGCCAGCGCGATCCGCTCCGCGTCCTTCATCGGCGCCTTCGACAGCACCGCGAGGTGCATGTCGACCGCCCCCATGGGATCGAGCCATGGCTTCGGCACGAAGCGCGCCCGATGGTACGGCGTCGACACCACCGAGACGAAGCGCCCCGCCGTGGCGAAGGCCGGGAGCTGGTCGATGTGATGGGTCCGATCGCTCGCCCGATCCAGCTCCTGCAACAACAGCAGATCCGGCGCGATCCCCGCGATCACCGCCGCCTGCCCCCGGACGTTCGCCTCGACCTCGTCCCGCGGCACCTGCACCCGCGTCCCGCCGCCATAGAAGAACGCCTCGTTCACCCCACCCGCGAACTGCGTGTTCCACGACACCAGCGTGAACGGCCGCCCCGCCACCAGCGGCTCCCCCGCCGCGTTCTCCGGCCCCGGCGGCTCGAAGGTCACCGGCTCGAGCTCGCCCGGCACCCACTCGTTGACCAGCAAGAAGACGATGAGCCCGCCGACGGCGAGCAGCGGGAGGCCCACGACGAGCCCCAGGACGATCAGGAGTCGCTTCATGCCGCCGAGCCTACGCCCGCCCGCCCCCGCCGGCAACAAGTCCGGCCGCCACGCGGAGAACCGCTCTGTGACCGCCTCAGCCCGCACAATTCGCGTGACTCGCCGCCCCCGCTCGTCGTCTCTTGCGCCGCCCCGCGGGGCATCAACCACCCGGAGACCGCACATGCGCCGCACGCCCGCCGCCGCCCTCCTCGCCCTCACCCTCGCCGCCTGCGCCCCCGCCGATCCCGCGCCCGCGCCCGGCGTCGTCGCCACCGACGACGCGCCGCTCATCTACGGCGCCGACGACCGCCGCGAACCCTACCAGCTCGGCGACGCCGTCTCCGCCCACCTCGCCACCGCCACCGCCGCCGTCTTCGACCGCAGCCAGGTCGTCGCCAGCGGCGCCGGCTACGCGCTCGACGTCGCCACCAGCTTCGGCACCGCCTACCGCCTCTGCGCCGACGAGCCCTACCGCAACCAGCCCTCGTCGGCGTTCTGCACCGGCTTCCTCGTCGGCCCCGACCTCATGGCGACCGCCGGCCACTGCGTCGACAGCACCTCGTGCCGCGACACCCGCTTCGTCTTCGGCTTCCACATGCGCGACGCCAGCACCGTCACCTCGACCGTGCCCGCGGGCGACGTCTACGCCTGCGCCGCCGTCGTCACCCGCGCCGAGACGAGCACCGACGACTACGCCGTCGTCCGCCTCGACCGCCCCGTCGCCGGCCGCGCCCCGCTCGCCATCCGCCGCAGCGGCACCATCGCGCTCGGCGCCCCCGTCACCGTCGCCGGTCACCCCGCCGGCATCCCGCTCAAGATCGCCGGCGGCGCCACCGTGCGCGCCAACAGCCACGCCTACTACTTCGGCGCCAACGTCGACACCTACGGCGGCAACAGCGGCTCGCCCGTCGTCGCCAGCGATGGCACCGTCGAAGGCATCCTCGTGCGCGGCAACACCGACTTCGTCTATGACAGCGCCCGCCGCTGTTATGTCAGCAACCGCTGCGCCGACGGCGGCTGCCCCGGCTTCGAAGGCATCACCCGTGTCAGCCGCTTCGCCGCCGCGGTGCCGGTGCTCGGCGAGCCGCTCTGCGACGGCGCCGCCGAGTGCGACGACGGCGACCCCTGCACCGTCGACAGCTGCGACCCCGCGACCGGCTGCCACAGCGCCACCCTCGCCTGCGGCGCCGGCGCCTCGTGCGTCGCGGGCGCCTGCGTGCCCGACCCCGTGCCCGCCTGCCTGCCCCGCGGCACCGCCTGCGGCAGCAACGCCCAGTGTTGCAGCAACCGGTGCAGCCGCCGCTCGGGCTGCCGCTGAGCCATCGGCTCACAGCGGTGATCGAGTCCGCTGGACCCGCCGCACGCGTCCGCGGCCCCGCTGGCTGCGTCCGGCGTGCCGAGTAGGGGGCTCATCGGACTCGCTCACCGCTGTCAGTCATACGACGTCGCCTCCAGCACCAGCCCCCCACCCCACCGCGGCACCGCGCCGAAGCCCGCCACCTCCACCGCCGGCCCGATCCGCCAGATCGCGCCGAGCACGTCCCCCACCGCCACCCCGCCGACCGCGCGCCCCACCCACGAGAGCGTCTGTCCGGTCGCCACGTCGTCGCCGCGGATCCGCCAAAGCCGCGCCACCCCCACGCCCGCTTCGAGCCGCAGCGTCCACACATCACCCCAGACGCGACCCACGATCCCATGCAGCGCCAGCGAAGGCTCCAGGCACGCCTCGGCGATCGCCGGCGCCACGCCCCCCCCGGCCGGTGGCCCGCAGCCATCGATCCCCGCCTCGTCCCCCTCCATCGCCCCCACCAGCTCGCCCCCCACCCGCACGGCCCCGATCGAGCCCAGCACCTGCAACCGCAGATCGACCCGCACCCGCTCCGCGATGTGCCCCGGCCCCACCGCCACCCCGACCCCGAACGTCGGCCCCGGCGCCGCCCCGGCGAGCAGCGGCGCCAACAACAGCACTCCGACGCAACGCTTCATCGACCACCTCCACCGCCGAAGAGTCGCCCGCCCGCCCGAACGTCACCCCCCCGCCCGCTTCCC
>JACKDM010000047.1 GCA_020633515.1 Myxococcales bacterium | reverse complement strand
GCCGCGGCGCGCGGGTGGCGACGGTCAGCGCACCGCGACGCGGATCGGCTCGCGGTAGACGCCGCGGCGGCGGAGGGCGAGGCGGCCGCGGAGGATGGAGCCGGGCTGCTCGGCGAGGTGGGGGGCGCGCTCCATGATGACCTGCGCGAACGGATCGCGGCGGGCGGGGCGGTCGGCGCGGCTGAGATCGGCGCGGGCGAGGCGCTCGAGCGAGGCGGCGCCGTGGGTGACGCTCGCGGTGAAACGGAAGCGGTCTTCGCTGAGGTCGACGGTGAGGACGGGCAAGGGGCTACGGATCACGTCCGACTCCTCGAACAGCGGCTTGCAGAGCGGATTTCCGGTCGACGTTCGTCGACCGGTGTGTGCTTGTACCACGGCCATCGTTTTCCACAACAGCGGAATATTACCGCCCCGCATGTAATCAGGACGGCGCTCGGACGGGATGATAGGTGGGAGGCGGGCGGGCGTCGAACCCGCGCGGCGCGGGGCGTCAGAGCAGTGACGCGGCGGGGAGGTGGTCGCGGTGGTGGGGGGCGCTGAGGTCGAGGTCGGGGCCCTTGGGCACGATGCGGGTCGGGTTGATGGTCTCGTGGCTGGTGTAATAGTGGGTCTTGATGTGGTCGAGGCGCACGGTCGCGGCGACGCCGGGGACCTGGTAGAGCTCGCGCAGGTAGCCGGCGAGGTTCGGGTAGTCGACGATCCGGCGGCGGTTGCACTTGAAGTGGCCGTGGTAGACGGCATCGAAGCGCACCAGCGTGGTGAAGAGGCGCCAGTCGGCTTCGGTGAGGCGCTCGCCGCAGAGGTAGCGGCGGTCGGCGAGGCGGGTGTCGAGGCGGTCGAGGGCGTCGAAGAGGGCGTCGTAGGCGGCCTCGTAGGCGCGCTGGGTGGTGGCGAAGCCGCAGCGGTAGACGCCGTTGTTGACGTGGGCATAGACGTCGGCGTTGACGGCGTCGATCTCGGCGCGCAAGTCGGCGGGATAGAAGGTGATCGGGCGGGCGCCGAGGTCGTCGAAGGCGTGGTCGAGCATGCGGATGATCTCGGCCGACTCGTTGTTGACGATGGTGCCGGCCTTCTTGTCCCAGAGCACGGGCACGGTGACGCGGCCGGTGTAGTCCTTACAAGCGGCGCGGTAGACGTCGCGGAGGTACTTCGCGTCGCCGAGGGCGTCGCCGGTGGCGCCGGGGAAGTCGTCGGCGAAGGTCCAGCCGTCGTCGCCCATGTAGGGGTGCACGACGGAGACGGAGACGAGCTCGTCGAGGCCCTTGAGCGCGCGGACGATGAGGGTGCGGTGGGCCCAGGGGCAGGCGTAGCTGACGTAGAGGTGGTAGCGGTCGGACTCGGCGGGGTGATCGCCGCCCTCGGCGGTGAGGCGGCCGCGGAAGACGGTCTCGGGGCGCTCGAACTCGCCGCTGTCGCCGGTCGCGTACCAGTCGGTCTTCCACTTGCCGTCGACGAGCAGTCCCATCGTCTTGCCTCCGCGCTTCGGGTGTCGCCTTGTGGGAGCATCGGGCGGGGCGGGCGTCGCGGCGGCGTTCGGAAACGGGCTGTTGCCGGCTTCATGTTTGTTCACGTCGCGACAACATGGGCGCAAGAGACGGGGCGCAGTGTGGCAGTCACCCGATGTCGGCCGCGATGGACGCGGCCCCGAACCGAGGAGTGGAGTGATGCGTCGCAAGAAGCCCCTGATCATCGCCGCCGTGGTGGGTCTGTTCGCGCTCGGCGCCGGCGTGGTGCACGCCGGGCCGTGGTCGCGCGGTGGCGACAAGAGCGAGCGGGCGCGGAAGTTCGTCGAGTGGAAGCTCGACGACGCGCTCGATGAGCTCGACGCGACCGACGCGCAGCGGGCGCAGGTCGAGAAGATCGTCTTCGCGCTGTTCGACGAGGGCGTCGCGAAGCTCGGTGATCGCGAGGTGTTCCGCGAGGAGCTGCTCTCGCTGTGGCAGCAGCCGAGCCCCGACGCGGCGGCGGCGCACGCGCTCGTCGAGGCGCGGATCGAGGTGCTGCGGGCGCTCGCGCATCAGGCGGTCGATTCGTCGCTCGAGGTGCACAAGGTCCTCGACGCGAAGCAGCGCGACGCGGTCGCCGACTTCGTGCGCTCGCGCGCGGGGCGGCACCACTGAGCCCGGCTTCGCGCTATCCTGCCCGCCATGGATGAACCGCTCATCAGCGCGCTGCTCGTCGAGGACGACGCGCGCCTCGCCTCTCTCACCGCCACCTATCTGGAGCGTCACGGGGTGACCACGTCGGTCGCGGCCGATGGCGAGCGCGGGCTCGCCGAGGCGAGCGGGCGGCGGTTCGACGTGGTGCTGCTCGACCTGATGCTGCCGGGGCTGTCGGGGATCGAGGTGTGTCAGCGGCTGCGGGCGCGGTCGGATGTGCCGATCATCATGCTGACGGCGCGGGGCGAGGAGGCCGATCGGGTGCTGGGGCTGGAGCTGGGCGCCGATGACTATCTGGCGAAGCCGTTCTCGGCGCGGGAGCTGCTGGCGCGGATCCGGGCGGCGGTGCGGCGGGCGCGGGGGCAGGCGGGGCCGCGGCTGCGGGCGCTGGTGGTGGATGAGCTGGCGCTGGATCCGGGGACGCGGAGCGCGCGGCTCGATGGGGAGCGGCTGGATCTGACGAGCTACGAGTTCGATCTGCTGTACGCGCTGGCGGAGAACGCGGGGCGGGCGCTGTCGCGCGAGCGGTTGATGGAGCTGGCGCGGGGGAACGCGGAGGAGGCGTTCGATCGGTCGGTGGACGTGCATGTGTCGCGGCTGCGGCAGAAGCTCGGCGACACGGCGCGGGGTTCGCGGTGGATCCGGACGGTGCGGGGCGTGGGCTACCAGTTGATGCGGGCGGTGGATCGGCGATGAGCGGGGGGCTTCGATGATCGGGCGGCCGCGGCGGTTGATGTGGCGGATCTATCTGCACGGGCTGTTGGTGCTGGTGGGCTTCGCGGCGTGCGTGGCGGTGCTGGGGCTGGTGCTGCGCGATGGCGATCGGGGGCCGCTGGCGGAGCTGCCGGCGCGGGTGTCGGCGCTGATGCCGGCGATCGAGGGCGGGGGGACGCAGGACGCGACGGCGCGGCTGGGGGCGTTCGCGGAGCTGTTGCACCTGGATCTGGCGCTGTACGCGCGCGACGGGACGGTGGTGGCGGTGGCGGGCGAGCGGCCGCCGGGGCCGCTGCGGGCGGGTGAGGCGGCGCCGACGGGGGAGGCGGTGGCGGTGAGCCGGGGCTGGCGGCGGCAGCTCGCGGTGCCGGTGGATGGGGGCGCGCGCTACCTGATGGTGGCGTGGCGGCATGGCTGGGGCGGCCGGTTCGTGATGGCGGTGGGCGGGGTGCTGTTGTTCCTGGCGATGCTGTCGATCCCGTTGGCGCGGGCGGTGGTGCGGCCGCTGGAGCGGCTGACGGCGACGGCGCGGGCGCTGGGGGCGGGGGATCTGGCGGCGCGGAGCGGGCTCGATCGGCGGGACGAGATCGGGGAGCTGGCGCGGGCGCTCGATGAGATGGCGGCGCGGCTGCAAGCGCTGCTGGCGCGGGAGCGGGAGCTGTTGGCGAACGTGTCGCACGAGCTGCGCACGCCGCTGGCGCGGATCCGGGTGGCGCTGGAGCTGGCGGCGGACGAGGGCGAGCGGCCGCCGTCGCTGGTGGGGGTGGAGGACGATCTGGCGGAGCTGGAGGGGCTGGTCGCGGACGTGCTGACGAGCGCGCGGCTGGCGGCCAGCGAGGGGGGCGCGGCGGGGTTCTCGTTGGATCTCGGGCCGTTGGATGCGGCGGCGGTGGTGGCGGCGGCGGCGGCGCGGCTGGGCGAGCGTCACCCGGGGCGGGCGGTGGCGGTGGCGGTGGGCGCGGGGCTGCCGGCGGTGCGGGCGGATGGGGCGCTGGTGCGGCGGGTGCTCGACAACCTGCTGGAGAACGCGGCGCGCTATGGGGAGGGGCCGATCGAGGTGGCGGTGGCGGGTGAGGGCGGCGGGGTGCGCTTCTCGGTGAGCGATCGGGGGCCGGGGATCGACGCGGTCGATCTGCCGCACCTCTTCGAGCCGTTCTTCCGCGGCGAGCGGAGCCGGTCCCGGCGGGGTGGCGGCGTGGGGCTGGGGCTGACGCTGTGTCGGCGGATCGTGGAGGCGCACGGCGGGCGGATCGAGGCGGCGACGCGGCCGGAGGGCGGCGCGCGGTTCAGCTTCGTGTTGCCGGGGGAGCGGGGCGCGTAGGCGCGAGGACGGGCTAGAAGCGGACGCCGGCTTGCAGGTTGACGCCGAGCTCGGTGGTGGCGGTGGTCTCGGCGTGGATGCCGCCGGTGCCGGGGGCGGCGCGGGTCATGACCTCGGTGTGGGAGCCGAGCACGATCGGGCGGGTCCACTCGACGGTCGCGGTGAGCGAGAGGGTGCCGAGGTTGAGCTGCAAGCCGGCCTCGGCGTCGGCGAAGACCTGCTCGTCGGGGTTGACGTCGAACGCGACCGCGGTGCGCTGGCCGCACTGGTCGCCGCAGGTGAGCTCGGCGCGGCGGTCGAGGATCTGGCGGTAGCCGAGGTGGGCGGCGACGATCGGGCTGAGGCGGATCGGGGCGGCGAGGCGCAGGCCGGCGCCGATCGCGCCATGGGTGCTGGCGATGCGGGTGTCGGAGAATATGCCGGGGTTGATGGCGCGGCCGATCGCGAGCTGGAGCTCGGCGGCGAGGTAGGAGGAGAACCAGTAACCCGTGGTCAGCTCGACGTTACCGGCGTCGCCCATGGTGCCTTCGGCGTCGCCGTCGTCGAGGGTCATCTCGAAGCCGGCCTCGAGGTAGGCGTCGCGATCGCGGCCCTCGGCCTGCCACCAGGTGTCTTCACGCGCCTGCTCCTCGGCGGCGGCGGTGCCGGCGCCGAGGGTGAGGGCGATCACCATCGCGATGCAGTGGGACCGGCTCATCGACCCGTCCTTTCGGTTCGAGACGATCGCGCTGGATTGCACCCGGTATGCCACCCGCTGACATCGACGCGCCGGTTCGAGTGCTTCGCGTCGCTCAAGTCGGCTCCCCTCCCCGGGAATCGTGCGGGTGGAGTGCGATCACCCCAGCTCCTGACAATGATGTCCCGATCGGCGACGGTCGTAAAGTTGTTTTACGGATCGCTGACGATTCAGAGACCTTCGAGGAAGGCGAGCAGCGCGGCCTTCTCGCTCGGGCCGAGGGCTTCGTAATCCATCCTGACCGCCTCGGCTTCGCCGCCGTGGGCCTCGATCGCGGCCGCGAGGGTGGTCGCCGATCCGTCGTGCAGGTAGGGCGCGGTGCTCGAGAGCCCCCACAGCGGCGGGGTGCGGAACTCGGCGGGGGTGGCGTCGCCGTCGGCGATCCCGAGGCGGTCGGGCGGGCCGATGGCGTGGAGGAGGAGGTCGGTGTAGGCGTCGGGCGCGGCGGTGGGGAGGCCGGTGAGGCGGGGGACGTGGCAGCGGTCGCAGCCGATGCGCTCGAAGACGACCCTGCCCTCTCCCGCCGCGGCCCTCGGGGCGGGCGGGGCGAGCTGACCCACGAAGAAGGCGAGCGCGTCGAAGTCGGCGTCGGAGAGCTCGGGGTCGGGCGCGTCGTCGTCGTCGGTGAGGCGGGCGAAGCCGAGGTCGAGCGCGGGGTCGAGGGTGAGGTGCAGCTCGTTGGCGAGCGCGTCGGCGACGAACTCGCGCACGTCGGGGAGCTGCGCCTTCCAGCCGAAGCGGCCGAGGCGGCCGTCGGCGAGGATGTGGGCGACGCCGCTGATCCCGTCGCCGTCGAGGTCGGTGGGATCGGCGCGTTCGAGGATGGCTTCGGGGCTGATGGCGTCGAGCGCGCCGAGGCCGAGCAGGGTCGGGGTCTGGCGGGGTTCGAAGACGGCGGCGTCGGGGTGGTCGGGGCGGACGTGGCCGGCGATGGCGAGCTTGAAGAGGCCGGTGGCGCCGTCTTCGGGGTAGCGGAAGGCGCCGGCGTCGTCGAGGTAGCCGTAGCGCATGGCGTTGACGTCGCTCGGGCCGGCGCCGCCGGGCACGGGGTCGAAGTGACAGGCGCGGCAGCTGTCGCCGTTGAAGACGGGGCCGAGGCCGGCGGCGATGGCGGTGTCGCGGTCGAAGACGGCGCGGCCGGCGAGCCAGAGGCGTGCTTCGTCGGGGGTGAGCGGGCGGGCGGGGCCGCCGGGGGCGCCGACGGGGGGCAGGGGCGCGTCGGGGGGGATGAGGCCGGGGGAGCGGAGCTCGGCGGCGCCGAGCGATTCGAGGAAGGCGATGAGCTCGGCGCGGGCGGTCTCGTCGAGCGCGGCGTAGGCGTCGCGGGCGCGGGCGCCTTCGCCGCCGTGGTGGCGGATGGCTTCGTCGAGGGTGTCGGCGCGGCCGTCGTGCAGGTAGGGGCCGATCGCGGCGACGCCCCACAGCGGCGCGGTGCGGAACTCGCTGCCGAGCGCGACGCCGAAGGTGACGCCGTCGGCGAGCTCGGGGCCCATGTCGTGGAGGAGGAGGTCGGTGTAGGCGGGGATGCCGCCGCGCGCGGCGGGCAGCAGGGGGATGTGGCAGGCGGCGCAGCCGATCTCGGCGAAGGTGGCCTCGCCGCGGCGGGTCGCTTCGGTGGGCTCGGCGGGGCGCGGCGCGGCGAGGAGCATGGCCCAGCTCACGAGGTCGAAGAGGTCTTCGCGGCTGAGCTCGGGGTCGGGCGCGGCGTCGTCGTCGAAGAGCGGCTCGGAGGGCGCGGCGGCCTGGTGGAAGCGGGCTTCGCCGAGGCCGCCGCTGACGGTGCGCAGCGGGACGCCTTCGCCGTCGGTGTTGTTGGAGGGCACGGGGAGGCGGGCGCGCATCTCTTCGGTGAGCGGGTCGGAGGTGACGCCGAGGTGGTTGTTGAACGGGCCGCGGATGAAGCCTTCGATGCTGACGGTCTGCGCCTTGGTGCCGAAGCGGCCGACGAAGCCGCGGTCGTAGTTGGGGCGGCCGCTGATGCCGTCGCCGTCGGCGTCGTCGGGGTCGGCGTTGGCGAGGATGGCGTCTTCGCTGATCTCGGCGAGGAGGCCGACGCCGAAGAACGGGATGGGGTTGCGCAGCGCGAAGGTGTCGCTGCCTTCGGCGGGCGACGGGCGGATCGGGGCGTCGCCGATGCCATAGGCGGCGAGGATGCCGCCGCGGCTGCCGCCTTCGACGAAGCCGCCGTCGAGGGTGGCGCCGTGGAGGAAGAAGTCGCGGTAGCGGCCGGCGGCGCCGCCGAAGACGGGCTTCTCGTGGCAGGCGGCGCAGAACGAGACGTTGAAGAGCGGGCCGAGGCCGGTCTCGGGGGTGAAGCGCCGGGTGGCGACGGCCTCACCGCGGGTGAAGGTGGCGCGCTGTTCGTCGGTGGCCGAGGGGCGGATCTCGCCGGGGGTGGCGTAGATGCCATCGGCGACGGTGAGCGGGGCCGGGGGGTCGTCGTCGCAGGCGGTGAGCGCGAGGAGCGGGAGGAGGGCGAAGAGGCGGGGGTGGTTCATCGGTCACCTCGCAGCGCGATGCCTTGCCAGGGCGGGGTCTGGTCGAGCGTGCCGCCGACGGCGTAGAGGCGGCCGCCGTCGGTGCCCCAGATGGCATGCAGCAGCCAGGGTTCGGTGTAACGCTCGCGCTCGTAGTCGAAGCCGCCGGGCGCCATGCGGAGGATGCGGCCGCGGAGGCCGACGATGTGGGCGGTGCCGGCGGCGTCGACCCACACCCCGTTCATGCCGGGCTCGGTGTCGAGGCTGACGCTCGTCCAGGTGACGCCGTCGTAGCGGGCGACCATGCCATTGGCGCGGCCGCCGACGGCGACGATGTCATCGGGCGCGCGGCCCCAGAGGCTGACGAAGTCGCGGGTGGTGCCGGCGAGCTGCTGCTGCCATGCGGTGCCATTCCAGCGCACGATGACACCCTTGGCGCCGACGGCGAAGACATGGTCGGGGCCGGTGCCCCAGACCTTGAAGAAGGCGCGGATCTCGCGATCGAGCGCGGGCAGCACGATCCGGCGCCAGGCGGCGCCGTCCCACTCGATGACGACCGGATCGGGCGCGCCGTCGACCGCGGCGGCGTCGCCGCCGACGGCCCAGGCGCGGTCGGGCGCGGCGCACCAGACGCCCCACAGGTCTTGCGTCTCGCCGGTGTCGACGGCCTCGAAGGCGCCGTCGCCGACGCGGCGGAGCGCGCGGCCGTCGTTGCCGACCATCCACAGCGTGTCGCCGCAGCCGTGCACCCAGTTGAGCAGCGGGCCGGCGGGCACGGTGAGGTCGCTCCACGCGCGGCCGTCGAAGCGGCGGGCGAGGCCGCGGTCGGGCAGGCCGCCGACGGCGTAGATCTCGTGGGCGGCGGGGCCCCAGACGCTGAGCAGGGCGGCGTCGTCGAGGGCGAAGGCGGTCGACCAGGTGGTCTCTGCGGGCTCGGGGTCGGGGTCGTCGTCGCCGCAGCCGGTGAGGGCGGCGAGGGCGAGCACGCACGCGAGCCGGGGGATGGGGCGCACGGGGCCTCCCGGGGTGCGGGGCGTTCGTGTCGTTGTGTTACTGCGACCGCGGGGTCGAGGGCAAGGCGGGGATCTGCTCGCCCGTCGGCTCGGGGAGCCGAGGTGCGCTCATCCGGGGAGGATGGCTTCGGGGAGGAGCGCGGTGTCGAGCCAGTAGCGCGCGAAGGCTTCGCCGATCTCGTCGGTGGCGTCGGCGGGGTCGACGACGACCCAGCTCGACGCGCCGGCGGCGTAGGCGGCCCGGCAGTGGGTGGGATCGTCGCTCGTGGTGACGACGACGACCGGCAACAGCCGCCAGGGCGGTCGCGCGGCGAGGACCTCGAGCGGGGCGCCGCCGTCTTTGAAGGCGATGGCGTCGGTGAGGATGATCAGGTTGGGGACCACCGCGGCGTCACCCGCGCGCACGCGGCTCATCCAGCCGTCGACCGCGTCGGGCGCGATGCGCTCGACGATGCAGTGATGGCGGGCGAGCGCCGAGCCGAGGGTGTCGAGCGCGGGGCCGTCACCGACGAGCCACGCGCAGCGCGCGGTGTACACGGCTACTCCAGTTCGCGAATGCTGAAGATGCCCGCGCCGCCCATCACGCGTCCGTCCTCGGTGACGCCGCCGACCCGCTCGAAGGTCGACCACGCCTGGTTGCAGTTGAGGTTGCCCATCGCCCGCGCGGTGAAGTTCGAGCCGAAGCCGATCCCGGCCGCGCCGTAGTGGTACCAGTAGTAGTGGGGGTCGTCGACGGCGAAGTTGAGGCCCTGCCACACCGGGTGGTCCCAGGCGTCGGGGTTGTTGCGCGGGTCGCACTGGTCGCCGACCTGACCGCAGCAGGGGTTGTTGCCGGGGGTCGGGTCGACGCCGTCCTGCACGCCGGGGAACTGCGAGGGCAGCGTCTCGCCGAAGCGGGTGCTGTAGTCGCGCTCGTAGTAGGCCACGCTGCCGTCGAACAGCTTGCGGAGGTTCATGACGGCCTCGGTGGTCTTCGACCGCCGGATGTACTTGACGAAGGCCGGAATCGCGATCGCCGCGAGGATCCCCAGGATCGCGACCACGATCATCAGCTCGATGAGCGTGAAGCCGCGCGTTCCACCCTTTTTCATTGCTCTTCCCCTTCTCTGTCGGAGTGGCCGCGCGTCCTCCTCGCGGCGACGTCCGATCGAGGTTTGCACGAGGCGTACCACGAAGCGGCGCCGCCGAGCGAACTCGCCGCGGCCATTCCGGCGGGCGGCGAAGCGCTCGTTGGGCTCCGCAAGGTTTGCGCAGTGGTGACGATTATTGGCACGGCGCAAAAATGAATCAATACAGTAAAGTAACATTCCCTTCGGATTCCGGCTCACCACCAGAAGGTGATCCCGATGTGACCGAAGAGGTCGGCGTCGAGGTTGTCGAAGACGTTGATGACCATGCCGTTGGCTTCGAGCTGCCCCTCACCCGCGATGACGCCGCTGTCGGGGCCGAAGAGGAAGGCGATGCCGGTCTCGATGTGCAGCGAGATGTGCTCGTCGGGCCACCACCACGCGCGCAGCGGGATGTCGACGCCGGTCTGGGTGACGTCGGCGGGCGCGCCCGCGCTGTCCTGACCGGCGGGGCCGGTGAAGAGGTTGAGGCGGGCGCCGGCGGTGAACGCGGCTTGTTCGGCCTGGAGGATCTGGAGATGGGCGCCGAGCGCGAGGTCGAGCCAGAACTGGGACTGGCGGGCCTCGTCGTCGTAGCTGACGTACTGGATGCCGAGGATGCCTTCGACCATCAGCGCGTCGGTGAGGCCGTAGTAGAACGAGAGCCCCGAGGGGCCGCCGATCGCGCGGGCGTAGCCGATGCCCTTCTTGCCTTGCAGCTCGGCGGCCGCCTTGCCGGTGCGCGCCTCGGCGGCGCTGGCGGCCATCACGAGGGTGAGCGCGAGGAGGGTCGTCGGTCGCATCGCTGTGGCTCCGGGTTCGGGGGCGCGCGGCGCCCAACGATAGCGCGGCGACCCGGGCTGTAAAGGAAAATGGTGGCCGGGCGGGCGCGTTGACAGCGGGCGGCGACTGGCCTATCAGGGGCACGATGTTGCGGTTCTCCCACCACGAAGAGGTCGCTGGCGTGGCCGCGACCGCGGTCGCGATCGGCAACTTCGACGGCGTCCACCTCGGTCACCTCGCGCTGCTCGACGAGGCGCGGCGACGGGCGCGGGCGAGCGGCGCGGCGCCGGCGGTGCTGACCTTCGATCCCCACCCGGTGCGGCTGCTGGCGCCCACGAAGGCGCCGCCGCTGATCACCACCCCGGCCGACAAGGAGGCGCTGCTCGCGGCGGCGGGCGTCGAGGTGCTGCTCGCGCAGCGCTTCGACCGGACGTTCGCGGCGCTCTCGCCGGTCGAGTTCGCCGAGCGGGTCCTCGTCGCGGGGCTGCGGGCGCGGGCGGTGGTGGTGGGCTACGACTTCTGCTTCGGCGCAAAGCGCGCGGGCGACACCGAGACGCTGCGGGCGCTCGGCGAGCGGCTCGGGTTCGCGGTGGCGGTGATCGCGCCGCAGACCGGCGGGGGCGACGAGGTCGCGTCGTCGAGCCGGGTGCGCGAGCACGTCGCCGCGGGCGAGATGGAGGCGGCGGCGGCGGTGCTCGGGCGGCCGTTCCACGTCAGCGGCCCGGTGGTGCATGGCTTCCGGCGCGGGCACGACCTCGGCTTCCCGACGGCGAACATCGCGCCCGAGACCGAGCTCGAGCCGGCGGTCGGCATCTACGCCGGCTGGCTCGACTGGGGCGCGGGGCGGCGGCCGGCGGTGGTGAGCGTCGGGCACAACCCGAGCTTCGGCGCGGGCGCGCCGCGCACCGTCGAGGCGCACGTCATCGACGCCTCCGGGCTCGACCTCTATGGCCGTCACTGCCGGCTCTGGCTCGGGACGCGGCTGCGCGACGAGCAGACCTTCGCCGATCTCGACGCGCTCGTCGCCGCGATCGGGCGCGACCGCGACGCGGCGCGGGACTGGCTGGCCGGGCGCCCGCCGCCCGATCGGCCGTGACCGCGCGGCTGCGCGCCGGCTTGATCGGCTCGCCGGTCGCGCACAGCCTCTCGCCGGTGCTGCACCGGGCCGCGGGGCAAAGCTGCGGGGTCGAGGTCGACTACGGGCTCTTCGACGTGCCGCCGAGCGCGGTCGAGGCGCGGCTCGCGGCGCTGCGCGAGGCCGGGCTCGCCGGGGTCAACGTCACCGCGCCGCACAAGCTCGCCGCCGCGCGCTTCGCCGAGGTGCTCACCCCGGCCGCCCGCGCCGTCGGCGTCTGCAACACGCTGGTCTTCGGTGAGGCCGTCGTCGGCGACAACACCGACGTCGAGGGCTTCGCCCGCGCGCTCGGTCCCCTCCCCGGCCCGCGAGCAGTCGTCTTCGGCGCCGGCGGCGCGGCGCGGGCCGTCGTGCGGGCGCTGCTCGACGATGGGATCGAGCAGGTCGTCGTCGCCAACCGCTCGGTCGCGCGGGCCGAGTCGCTGCGGGATGCCTTCGCCGATCGCCGGATCGCGGTCGCGCCCGGTGATCCCCGCGCCGCGCTCGACGGCGCCGACCTCCTCGTCGACTGCCTCCCCGCCCCCGCCGCGCTCACCGCGCTGCCCTTCGGCCGCCTCGCCGCCGACGCCCGGATCGTCACCCTCCGCTACGGCTCGACCGCCGAGCCGCTGCGCCGGGCGGTGGGTGACCGCCGCCCCTTCGACGACGGCCTCGCGATGCTCGGATGGCAGGGGATCGCCGCGTTCACCCGCTGGACCGGCCGGATCCCCGCGCCCGAGGCGGTGCTCGCGGCGTTGCGGGTGGCAGCGGCCGGGCCGCATTGACACCCTGCGCGTCGGTACAGTTCAATAGCCGCGCGCCGCTCCCTCGCGGCGCGACGCCGCGCCTGGGCGGCACCTGCACGTGAGAGGACGCATGGCGGATCGACTCGGCGAACTGCTGGTTCGGGAGAACCTCATCAACCTCACCCAGCTCAAGCAGGCGCAGGCCGAGCAGCGCAAGACCGGACAGCGCCTCGCCTACACGCTGAGCAAGATGGGTCTCGTCGGCGAACGCGACATGACCCAGTTCATGAGCCGCTACTACCGGGTGCCGTCGATCAACCTCGACGAGTTCGAGGTCGATGACGAGGTGCTCAAGCTCATCCCCCGCGAGCTCGCCCAGAAGCACCAGCTCCTGCCGATCAGCCGGGCCGGCTCGACGCTCATCCTCGCGATGAGCGACCCGTCCAACCTCACCGCGCAGGACGAGGTCAAGTTCAACACCGGCTACAACATCGAGGTCGTCGTCGCCAGCGACGAGGCGATCCGCAACGCGATCGAGCGCTACTACGACCAGTCGGCCAAGTACGAAGAGATCCTCGAGGACTTCCAGGAGGCCGACGTCGACGTCGTCGAGAGCGAGGCCGAGCAGGACGTCGTCGACCTCGAGCGCTCCAGCGAAGAGGCGCCGGTCGTGCGCCTCGTCAACCTCATCCTCGTCGACGCGATCAAGAAGAACGCGTCCGACATCCACATCGAGCCCTACGAGAAGAGCTTCCGGGTCCGCTACCGCATCGACGGGATGCTGTACGAGATCATGAACCCGCCGCTGAAGCTCAAGAACGCGATCACGAGCCGCATCAAGATCATGTCGAACCTCGACATCGCCGAGCGGCGGCTCCCGCAGGACGGCCGCATCAAGATCCGCATCGCCGGCGGGCGCGAGATGGACTTCCGCGTCAGCGTGCTGCCGACCCTCTTCGGCGAGAAGATCGTCATGCGGCTGCTCGACAAGGGCAACCTGCAGCTCGACATGACCAAGCTCGGCTTCGAGCCCTCGCAGATCGACGTCTTCAAGAACGCGATCTACAAGCCCTACGGCATGGTGCTCGTCACCGGCCCGACCGGCTCGGGCAAGACGACGACGCTCTACTCGGCGCTCTCCGACCTCAACAAGACCACCGAGAACATCTCCACCGCCGAAGACCCCGTCGAGTTCAACCTCGCCGGGATCAACCAGGTGCAGATGAACGACGCGATCGGGCTCAACTTCGCCGCCGCGCTGCGCTCGTTCCTCCGGCAGGACCCCGACATCATCATGGTCGGCGAGATCCGCGACTTCGAGACCGCCGAGATCGCCGTCAAGGCGGCGCTCACCGGCCACCTCGTGCTCTCGACGCTGCACACCAACGACGCGCCCTCGACGGTGCACCGCATGCTCAACATGGGCGTCGAGCCGTTCCTCGTCACCGCGTCGGTCAACGCGATCCTCGCCCAGCGCCTCGCGCGCCGGGTGTGCAACGACTGCAAGGAGCCCGATCCGACGGTGACCGTGCAGCAGCTCATCGACCTCGGCATGAAGCCCGAGGACGCCAAGAACTGCCAGGTCATGCGCGGGGCCGGCTGCCGCACCTGCAACGACACCGGCATGAAGAGCCGCGTGGCGCTCTACGAGATCATGCCGATGACCGACGAGCTCAAGGACCTCGTGCTCCAGGGCGTCTCCTCGGTCGAGCTCAAGCGCGAGGCGATCAACCTCGGCATGAAGACCCTGCGCCAGTCGGCGCTCTCCAAGCTCGCCGAAGGCATCACGACCCCCAAAGAGGTCGTGCGCTGCTCGGCGGCGGACTGAGCGGCGGTCACCATGGCGAGCCTTCACGCGCTGCTCAAGCTGATGGTCGAGAAGGGCGCGAGCGACCTGCACATCACCAGCGGGACGCCGCCCCAGCTCCGCATCGACGGCCACCTCATCCCGCTCAAGTCGGCCCCGCTCACCCGCGAAGACACCCAGGCGCTGTGCTACTCGTTCCTCACCGAGTCGCAAAAGCACCGCTTCGAGCAGGAGCACGAGCTCGATTTGAGCTTTGGCGTCAAGGGCTTGTGCCGCTTCCGCGCCAACATCTTCCTCCAGCGCGGCGCGGTCGCCGGCGCGTTCCGGGTGATCCCGTCGCAGATCCACAACTTCGACGAGCTCGGGCTCCCCGATGTGGTCGGGCAGCTCACCGGCCGCGCCCGCGGGCTCATCCTCGTCACCGGGCCCACCGGATCGGGCAAGTCGACGACGCTCGCGGCGATGGTCGACAAGATCAACCGCGAGCGGCACCACCACATCCTCACCATCGAGGATCCGATCGAGTACCTGCACCCGCACAAGAACAGCATCGTCAACCAGCGCGAGGTCGGCGCCGACACCGGCGGCTTCGCGACCGCGCTGCGCTACGTGCTGCGGCAGGATCCCGACGTGGTGCTCATCGGCGAGCTGCGCGACCTCGAGACCACCGCGGCCGCGATGACCATCAGCGAGACCGGCCACCTCTGCATGGCGACGCTGCACACCAACTCGGCGGTGCAGTCGATCAACCGCATCATCGACCTCTACCCGCCGCACCAGCAGGGCCAGGTCCGCGCGCAGCTCAGCTTCGTGCTCGAGGGCATCGTCAGCCAGCAGCTCATCATGCGCAGCAATGGCATCGGCCGGGTCCTCGCCTGCGAGGTGCTCATCCTCACGCCCGCGATCCGCAACCTCATCCGCGAAGACAAGGTGCACCAGATCTACAGCCAGATGCAGGTCGGCCAGCAGCGCTACGGGATGCAGACGATGAACCAGTCGCTCTACGCCCACCTCAGCGCCGGCAGCATCGCGCTCGACGACGCGCTCGCGCATTCCAACGACATCGAAGAGTTGCGGGCCATGATCCAGGCCGGCGGCCCCGCCAAGCGGTGAACGCCGGGCGTTAAATCTCGAAGCCACGCGACTTTCGGCGACGCCGACAAGCCGCTATCATCGGCGGACGGGGGGAACGACCCGGACGACGAGCTCGCGGAGGACCAATGGCCGAGTGGGTTTGGGAAGGCCGCACGCGCGGCGGCGAGCTGCGCAAGGGGGTCATCAAGGCCGACTCCGAGAAAGAAGCCCACCTCCAGCTCCGGCAGAAGAACATCATGCCGGAGAAGGTGCGCCAGAAGCGGCAGGGCTTCGCGCTCCCCGCGCTCGGCGGCCGGGTCTCCGCGGCGGAGCTCGTCGTCTTCGTCCGCCAGTTCGCGACGATGATCGACGCCGGCCTGCCCCTCGTGCAGTGCCTCGACATCCTCGCCACCCAGGAGCCCAACCGCTTCTTCAAGAAGGTGCTGACCGAGGTCAAGCAGAACGTCGAGAGCGGCGCCACCTTCGCCGACTCGCTCAAGAAGCACCCGACCGTCTTCGACACCCTCTTCGTCAACCTCGTCGCCGCCGGCGAGATCGGCGGCATCCTCGACACCATCCTCAACCGCCTCGCCACCTACATCGAGAAGAACGTCAAGCTCGTCCGGCAGGTGAAGGGCGCGATGGTCTACCCCATCGGCATCCTCATCGTCGCCGGCGGCGTGGTCTTCGCGCTGCTCAAGTGGGTCATCCCGACCTTCGAGAAGATGTTCAGCGACATGGGCGACGCGCAGCTCCCCGCGCTCACCCAGATGGTCATCGGCGCCTCGCACTGGTTCGGCACCTGGTGGTGGGCGGTGCTCATCGGGATCGGCGCCTTCCTCTATGCCTTCAAGCAGGTCCTCGCCACCGACAAGGGCCGCACGATCTTCGACACCACCATGCTCAAGATGCCGGTCTTCGGCCCGCTCCTGCGCAAGGTCGCCGTCGCCAAGTTCACCCGCACCCTCGGCACCATGATCGCCTCGGGCGTGCCGATCCTCGACGCGCTCGAGATCGTCGCCAAGGCCGCCAACAACAAGGTGATCGAGCGCGCCATCTACTTCGTGCGCGACAAGATCTCCGAGGGCAGCAACATGGCCGACCCGCTCGCCAAGACCGGCGTCTTCCCGTCGATGGTCGTGCAGATGATCGCGGTCGGCGAGAGCACCGGCGCGATGGACACGATGCTCCAGAAGATCGCCGACTTCTACGAGGACGAGGTCGAGGTCGCCGTCGAAGGCATCACCAAGCTCCTCGAGCCCCTCATGATGGTCTTCATCGGCGGCATCGTCGGCACGGTGCTCATCGCGATGTACCTGCCCATCTTCTCGATCGCGGGCAACGTCAAGACCTGAGCCCGCGCGCCCCCTCCCCTGCCGTGGACCGCGCGAACGTGGAGCCCGCCGTCAAGTCCGCCCGCCGCTCGCCGCCGCCGCCGCCCGAGATCGTCGCCAAGCTCCAGTGGCTGATGTTCTTCCGGGTCGTCATCATCACCCTGCTGCTCGGCTCGAGCCTCCTCTTCCGCATCATCGGCGCCGACTTCGCCGCCAACCCGACCCAGCTCATCCTCCTCGGCGTGATCATCGTCACCTATGCGCTGACGATCATCTACGCGCTCGTCCTGCGCGCCCTGCGCGGCGGCTACGAGCGCTTCGCCTACCTCCAGCTCGTCATCGACCAGCTCATCAGCGCGGTCCTCGTCTCGATCACCGGCGGCACCGAGAGCCTGTTTCTCATCCTCTATGCGCTGACGATCCTCAACGCCTCGATCCTGCTCTACCGCCGCGGCGCGATGTACATGATGGCGCTCGCGACCGCGCTCGTCGTCTTCCAGGTCGCCCGCGAGGCGCTCGGCTGGTGGCTGCCCGGCGGCCCGGTCTCCGACAGCGCGCTCCTCGCCGTCTTCTTGAGCGGCGTCACCAACGTCAGCGCCGTCTTCCTCGTCGCGCTCCTCGCCGGCTACCTCAGCGAACAGCTCCGCGACGCCGGCCGCCGCCTCAAGGTCGCCAGCCGCGACCTCGAATCGGCCCGCGCGATCAACGAGCGCATCATCCAGAGCATCCAGAGCGGCCTCGTCGCCTACACCCTCGAAGAAGACGACATCATCTTCTTCAACCCCGCCGCCGCCCGCATCACCGGCTTCGACGCCGCCGCCGTGCTCTACACCCCGGTGCACGCCGTCTTCCAGAAGCTCCCCGCCGGCGAAGACCCGCTCGCCCGCTGGGAGGCCGACTTCACCCGCCCCGACGGCCAGCGCCGCGTCCTCGGCTACAGCCGCTCGCCCCTCCTCGACGGCGCCGGTCGCCAGCGCGGCTGGATCCTCGCCTTCCAGGACCTCACCCCGCTCCGCGAGATGCAGCAGAGCGTGCGCCGCAGCGAGCGCCTCGCCGCGATCGGCAAGATGGCCGCCGGCATCGCCCACGAGATCCGCAACCCCCTCGCCAGCATGAGCGGCAGCATCCAGATGCTGCGCGACACCATCGCCCTCGACCCGATGGGCGAGCGCCTGATGAACATCGTGCTCCGCGAGACCGACCGCCTCAACGCGCTCATCACCGACTTCCTGCAGTTCGCCCGCCCCAACCCGCCGCAGATCGAGAGCATCGACCTGCGCGCGCTCCTCGAAGAGCTCATCCAGGTCTTCGGCTACCTCCGCCACCCCACCGAAGGCGAGGCCCCGCGCGGCTCCGAGGTCCAGCTCGACGCGCCGGCCGAGCTGCGCCTCGACGCCGATCCGCGCCAGCTCAAGCAGGTCTTCTGGAACCTGCTCAACAACGCCACCCAGGCGCTCGGCGACGACGGCGAGGTCCGCCTCGTCGCCCGCCGCCGCGGCGACCGCGTCACCGTCGCGGTCATCGACACCGGCGCCGGCATCCCCAGCGAGGCGCTCGACCGCATCTTCGACCCGTTCTACTCGACCAAGGAGCAGGGCACCGGCCTCGGGCTCGCGCAGGTGCTGCGCATCGTCGAAGAGCACGGCGGCCGCATCGACGTCCAGAGCGTCGTCGGCGCCGGCAGCACCTTCACCGTCGAGTTCCCCGTCGCCCACCGCCCCGCCCCGCCCGCATCTTCGGAGAGAGGCCCATGAGCCGCGTCCTCGTCGTCGACGACGAACTCAGCATGCGCGAGCTGCTCGAGATCTTCTTCCTCAAGGAAGGCCATGACGTCGACACCGCCGCCGACGGCGCGACCGGCGTGCAGCGCCTGATCGAAGAGGAGTACGACCTCGTCATCACCGACCTGCGCATGCCCGGCACCCACGGCATGATCGTGCTCGAGCGCGCCATCGAGCTCCAGCCCGACACGCCCGTCATCGTCATGACCGCCTACGCCTCGACCGACACCGCCATCAAGGCGATGAAGATCGGCGCCTACGACTACTTCACCAAGCCCTTCAAGCTCGACGAGGTCAAGGTCGTCATCGAGAAGGCCCTCGAACGCCGCGCGCTCGTGCAGGAGAACCGCAAGCTCCGCCAGGCGCTCGACGCCCGCGACCGCTTCCAGGGCATCATCGGCCGCAGCCAGCCGATGCGCGACGTCTTCAACCTCATCAAACGCGTCGCCCGCACCCGCACCAACGTCCTCATCCTCGGCGAGAGCGGCACCGGCAAGGAGCTCGTCGCCCGCGCGATCCACACCCAGAGCGAGCGCGCCGGCAAGCCCTTCCTCGTCATCAACTGCGCCGCGATCCCCGAGAACCTCCTCGAATCCGAGCTCTTCGGCCACCGCCGCGGCACCTTCACCGGCGCGACCAGCGACCGCGAAGGGCTCTTCCAGGCCGCCGACGGCGGCACGCTCCTCCTCGACGAGATCGGCGAGATGCCGCTCGGGATGCAGGTCAAGCTCCTCCGCGTCCTCCAGGAGCGCAAGGTCAAGGCGGTCGGCGACCTGCGCGAGGTGCCCGTCGACGTGCGCGTCATCGCCGCGACCAACCGCGACCTCGCCGCCGAGGTCCGCGCCGGCCGCTTCCGCGAGGACCTCTACTACCGCCTCAACGTCATCTCGATCGAGCTGCCGAGCCTGCGCGACCGCCCGAGCGACATCCCGCTCCTCGCCCACCACTTCCTGCGCAAGTACGCGGTCGAGTTCGACAAACCGGTCCGCGACATCGACCCCGAGGCCATGCAGATCCTGCTCGCCCACCCGTTCAGCGGCAACGTGCGCGAGCTCGAGAACCTCATCGAGCGCGCCGTCGCGCTCGAAGACGGCAACCGCATCACCCCGCGCAGCCTGCCCCACGGGCTGCGCACCACCACCACCGACCCCGAGGCCCGCCCGCCCGAGGCGGTGACCCTGCCCCCGAGCGGCATCGACCTCGAAGACGTCGTCGGCAACGTCGAGCGCCGCCTCATCGAGCAGGCGCTCGCCGCGACCAACGGGCGCAAGAAGGAGGCCGCCCGCCTCCTCGGGATCAGCTTCCGCTCGCTGCGCTACCGCCTCGAGAAGCTCAACATGAAGGCCGACGGCGACGATTGAGCCCGGTGACGACCCGCGGCAGCCGGCGGTGACGAAAAACGGCACCGCTGCCGCAAAACGTCAGCCCCGGACGCCGCTCAGCGGCCCCGGCGCCCCCCGGATCACGCGCCCCACCGTCGCCAGGGAGAATTGGGAGGATGGCACGCCCCCTGCTAATCTCCCTCCGCGAACCCGGAGGCGACGACATGACCCGGATCGGCAACCGCACCCGAGGCTTCACGCTGGTGGAGCTGATGATCGTCGTGGTGATCATCGGGGTGCTCGCCGTCCTCGCCATCACCGGGTATCGCAAGTACACGTACGCCGCGCGCAACGCCGAGGCGCAGCAGTTCCTCGGGGCGGTGCGGGCGGCGCAGCAGATGTACTTCGAGGCCTTCGGCCGCTACTGCGGCGAGGTCAACCCCGATCTCTGGCCCGCCGAGATGCCCAACGGCGAGACCGGCAAGATCAACTGGGACAGCCCGGACAACCCGCTGCCCGAAGACAACGCCTGGTACCAGCTCGGCATCCGCTCGCCGGGTCGGGTCTGGTTCCAGTACAGCCTCGCCGCCGGCGAGCCGGGTGAGAACGGGGGTCGCGCGATCCGGGACAACCGGAAGCACTGGTTCTGGGCGCAGGCCAACGGCGACTTCAACGCCGATGGCACCACGTCCACCTTCGAGGTCACCTCCGAGAAGGCCGACGTCTACATCGAGAACGAGAACGAGTAGCCCCGCCGGGTGGCGGTGGCACCGAGAGCAGAGGCGCCGTCGAGGCGACACGGAGTGGCTGGCCGGCAGGGGGAGAGGCCGACCGCTCGCTGAATTGAAACTCCCCGTCCACAACGGAGAGGCGCATGCGCAAGCTGCACAAGAAGAGCGCGAAGGGCTTCACCCTCATCGAGCTCATGATCGTCGTCGCCATCATCGGCATCCTCGCCGCGGTCGCGATCCCGGCGTTCATGAAGTACATCCGGCGGTCGAAGACCTCGGAAGCGACCATGAACATCCGCAAGCTGTTCGACAGCTCGGTGTCCTACTACAACAACGAGTACTCGGCCCGGAACGGCGAGAAGCTCGCCCGCCAGTTCCCCGGCAGCGGCGCCGAGACCGTCGCGCCCGACGGGTGGGAAGGCGAGACCTGCGAAGGCGGCAGCAGCCAGAAGTTCACCCCCCAGCCCAACACCTGGGAAGACCCGGTGTGGCAGGGCCTCAACTTCGCGGTCGACGATCCCTTCTACTACCGCTACACCTACGTGTCGGAGGGTGAAGGCGCCGACTCGGCGTTCACCGCCCGCGCCAACGGCGACCTCAACTGCGACCAGGTCCTCTCGACCTTCGAGCGCATCGGCACCGTCGACGCCGAGAACAACGTGACCGGCGGCGCCGGTCTGTTCCAGGCGAAGGAACTCGAGTAAGACCCGCCGGCTCCGGCCAGCGGATCGGAGGGCCGCGCTCATTGCGAGCGCGGCCTTTTTCGTTTGTGATGGGCCCATGTCGACCGCGCACCGCCTCGTCACCCGCCTCGCCCACCTCCCGCGGCCGGCGCGGGTGGCGCTCCTCCTCGCCCTCGCGCTGACCTGCGTCGCGCTCAACCGCTGGATGCTCGTCGACGCCCGCAAGGCCCGCGACGCGAGCAGCATCGCCGAGACCGCCGAGGTGCTCTACGTGCCCGACACCCGGCTCCTCCGGCTGATGACGCTCGGCTATGAGCAGGCGGCGGCCGATCTGATGTGGGTGCGCACCCTCGAATACTTCGCCCGCCACTTCGTGACCGACCGGAACTACCGCTGGCTCGAGTACTTCCTCGACCAGATCATCGAGCTCGACCCCAAGTTCCACAAGGTCTACCACTGGGCCGGCGCCTCGGTGCTCTACGGGCGGCGGTTCACCACCGACAACATCGCGCTCTCCAACCGCTTCTACCAGCTCGCGCTCGCGGCCGACCCCGACGACTACGAGGCCGCCTACCGCATCGGCCTCAACCACTACATCGAGATGCCCGGCGCGCTGATCCGTGAAGGCGCCGACAAGGCCGCGCAGGCCCGTGAGCGCGAGATCGGGCTCGAGTACCTCGAGCGCGCCGCCAACATCCCCGGCGCGCCCGAGCGCATGCGCCAGCTCGTCGCCTCGATCTCCAACCGCCTCGGCAAACAGCAGCTCGCGTTGCAGTACCTCGTCGACCTCTACATCCAGACCGACGACCCCGAGCGCAAGGCCGAGCTGCGCGCCCGCATCGAGGAGCTGCGCACCGAGGGCGCCGGCGCCGAGCTCGCCGAGGCCGCCACCCGCTTCGAAGCGGCGTGGAAGCAGAGCTATCCCTATGTACCACCGACCGTCTTCGCGCTGATGGGCGAGCCCGACGGCAGCGCGCCGCGCGACGTCGACTGGCGCCGCCTCCTGCCCGACGTCGCCCTCGACAGCGCCCGAGAGGACAACGAGTGATCCACGACGCCCACATCGTCATCACCGGCGGGGCCGGCTTCATCGGCTCCAGCCTCGCCGCCCGCCTCGCCGACCACAACCGGGTGGTGCTCTTCGACAACCTGCACCGCGACGCCGTCGTCGGCACCGCGCTGCTCGAACACCCGAACGTCGAGCTCGTGCGCGGCGACGTGCTCGACGCCGCCGCCCTCCGCGCGGTCGTCGAGCCGGCCGATGTCGTCGTGCACATGGCCTCGATCGCCGGCGTCGACACGGTGATGCGCAACCCTGTGCTCACCATGCGGGTCGCGCTGCTCGGCACCATGCACGCGCTCGAAGCCGCGCTCGCCGGCGGCCGCTGCCGGCGCTTCGTCGACTTCAGCACCAGCGAGGTCTTCGGCCGCTACGCCTACAAGGTCACCGAGGGCGACGCCACCAGCCTCGGCGCGGTCGGCGAGGCCCGCTGGACCTACGCGGTCAGCAAGCTCGCCACCGAGCACCTCGCGCTCAGCTACCACAAGCAGAGCGACCTCCCGACCGTCAGCGTGCGCCCGTTCAACATCTACGGCCCCCGCCAGGTCGGCGAGGGCGCGGTGCACCACTTCATCACCCGCGCGCTGCGCGGCGAGCCGCTCTACATCCACGGCGACGGCTCGCAGATCCGGTCGTGGTGCTACATCGACGACATCGTCGACGGCGTCGTCGCGACGCTCACCCGCGAAGAGGCGCTCGGGCACGCGTTCAACATCGGCAATCCGCGCAGCACGCTGACGATCTACAACCTCGCGCAGCAGATCGCGCAGCTCGTCGGCGGCAAGAGCGAGCTGCGGTTCCAGCCGATGGATCGCGCCGACGTCGACCTGCGGATCCCCGACATCGACAAGGCGCGGCGGCTGCTGGGCTATGACCCGAAGGTGGACCTCGTCGACGGGCTCGAGCGCACCATCGCGTGGTATCGCGGCCGCGTCTGAGCGCGGCGGGGCAGGCGGGAGAAGGTTCGCGACCGGGACCGGAGCGGCAGGTTGCGCACGGTGAGGTCGACGTCGAGCACCCCCGGAAAACGGCTCGACGACGCGCCACTCCGATCCCGGTCGCGAGCGAGCGGGCAAATCGAGGAGAGAGGTTCGACGCGACCGAGGCCGAGGCAGCGGGTTGCGCACGGTGAGGTCGACGTCGAGCACCCCCGGAAATCGGCTCGACGACGTGCTAACCCCGACCTCGGTCGCGAAGAAGAAGGTCGGCGACGGGGGCCGTACACCGGCCAGCGCCGTCGCTCTCGCGTGATTGACTGCTGACGCCATCACGCGGACGCTTGGACCCATGAGCAACCGCCGTGCCACGCGACGCAGCGCGTCAAATGGCCGCGGAAGGCAGGTTTCACCGCATTTTGTCGGACAGGAACGTCGCGTTTCGACATTTTTGTCTGACGCGCGTCAATTGATGCGCTGCGTAGATCGTGACAGTGGGGCGAGGAGCGTTCTCCACGCCTGCCCGGTGAGGGTGACGGCGGCGGGCGACGAAGGGCTTTGCTTTCGCGGCGCCGATCGGGCAGACCGGGCCGATGCGACACCTGCTGACAACGTCCGCCCTCGCCCTCGTCGCCGCGCTGCTGCTCGCTTGCGAGGCCGACGACGCCGAATCACCCGACGCCGCGCGCGCCGTCGACGCGCGCCGGCCGGACGCCGCGCGCGACGCCGGCCCGCCCGATACGACGCCTCCTGACGCCGTCTCGCCCGACGCGACCCCGTCCGACGCCGCGCCGCCCGACGCCGCGCCTCCCGACGCCACCCCGCTTGACGCGGGCTCGCCGACGCTGCCCGCCGACAGCTACTGCGAGCGCGCCGTCGACGTCTTCTGCCCCTACTACGTGCGCTGCGGCCGCATGGCCGTCGCCGATCTCGAGGGCTGTCGCGAGGTCTTCATCCAGAGCTGCAACGCCAAGTACGAGCCGATCTACGCCGCCCACGCCGCCGCCGGTGAGCTCGTGCTCTCGCGCGACGGCCTCGCCGCCTGCGGCGCGCACCTCGCGGCGGTCGACTGCGCGGCGCACGACTTCGATCTCGACGGCCCCTGTGGCGCGGTCTGGCCGGGGCAGGTCGGCGCGGGCGGCGTCTGCGGGCCGGGGATCGGCAGCTTCGTCTGCGCGGCGGGGACCACCTGCCGGATCGACATCCAGACCTTCTGCGGCACCTGCGAGCCTTCGGTCGCGCCCGGCGGGGCGTGCGGCGAGGAGGCGCGCTGCGACGACGACGGCGAGTGCCGCGAGGGCGTCTGCGCGCGGCGCCCGACCGCCGGTCAGCCCTGCGCCGCCGACGGGCCGCGGTGCGCGATCGGGTCGAGCTGCCAGGGCGGCGTCTGCGCGATCCGGCCGTGGGCCGGGCCGGGCGAGGCCTGCGGGCAGGCGGCGCGCTGCCGCTACAAGAGCGAGTGCGTGGGCGGGATCTGCGTCGAGGGCGCGCTGATCGGTGCGGCGTGCGGCGCGGCGCAGCCGTGCGCGACCGGCTGGTGCGACGGCGGGATCTGCGCGGCGCCGCTGCCGGGCGGCGCGGCGTGCGCGAGCGGGGCGGCGTGCGTCAGCGGGGCGTGTGTGGGCGGGGTGTGCCTCGAGGCGCGGGGGCCGTGCTTCGCGCGGTGAGGCGGCGGCTCAGGGGCAGCGGCCGATGGCGGGGTCGTCGCAGTCGCCGTCGCAGTGGGGGCCGTGCTTCGCGCGGTGAGGCTCAGGGGCAGCGGCCGATGGCGGGGTCGCCGTCGTCGCAGTCGCCGTCGCAGCGCGGCACGCCGTCGCGGTCGCCGTCCTGGCCGGGCGGGCAGGTCGCCTCGCAGATGAACGCCCGCGTGCTGCCGCAGCCGAGGTCGTTGAGCCCGAGGTGGTCGGCGAGCAGGTGGGCGCAGTCTTCCGCGTTGTTGTAGTCGTTGGGCTCGCCGCCTGCCCACGGGGTGTCGGGGCCGGCTTCGCGGCCGTCGACCCAGCGGAAGGTGCCTTCGCGCTGGCGATCGTCGAGGCCGATCCAGTACTCGCGCTGGCCGATCGCGCGGGCGGCGGCGGCGACGCGGCCGGCTTCGGCGGGATCGGCGAGGATGGCGAGATCGGCGCCCATGGCGCGGCAGGCGTCGCGCGCGTCGGTGTAGGCGAGGCGGGTCTCGCAGACGAGGTAGCGGTGCGGCCCGTACGCGACGGGGTCGCACTGCACGCAGCCGGGGCCGTCGTCGACCTCGCCGTTGCAGTCCTGGTCGATGCCGTCGTTGCAGATGTCCGCCAGCCCGGGGCGGAGCTGCGGGTCGCTGTCGTCGCAGTCGACGCCGCAGCCGCTGGCGCCGTCCCGATCGGCGTCGGTCGCCCGGTCGCAGGGCTCCTCGCAGATCACGCCGAGGCGGCGGTCGCAGGGTAGATCGTTCCAGCGTCCGGTGTCGGCGCGGATCTGGGCGCAGTCTTCGTTGCCGGCGTTGTTGGGCTCCCCTTGGTTCCAGTTGGTGTAGACGGGCTGGGCGCCGTCGGCCCACACGAAGGTGCCCTCGGTCGCGATGTCGTCGAGGCCGATCCAGTACTCCTGCCGGCGCACCGCCATCGCCTGCGCGAAGACCCAGTTGGCCTCGGCGGCGCCGTCGGCGATCCACATCTCGGCGCCGTGTTCGCGGCAGCGGTCGCGTGAGGCGGCGTAGCTGCGCGGGGTGGTGCAGACGAGGTAGCGGCGGCCGCCGCGGGTGAGCTCGGCGCAGTCGGGGCACTCGGGCGCGTCGTCGGCGAAGCCGTTGCAGTCCTGGTCGATGAAGTCGCCGCAGATCTCGGGCGCGCCGGGCCAGCGGGTGCCGTCGTCGGGGTCGCAGTCGCGGTCGCAGGCGAAGCCGTCGCCGTCGGGGTCGCGGTCGGGGGAGGCGAGGCAGTCGGCGAGCGCGCCGAGCTCGGCGCGGCGGCGTTCGAGGAAGGCAATGGTGTCCTGCACGGCCCGCTCGACGGTGGGGACGTCGTAGCTGCGGCGCGTGTCGGCTTCGACGGCGGGGCGGAGCGCGAGGGCGAGGGTCTCGATGCGGGGCGCGAGGTCCTGCTCGTCGACGACGGCGATGAGGCGGGCGAGGGTCGCGTCGAAGGCGTCCATGCAGGCCGGCGCGGCGCGGCAGCGGTCGAGGAGCAGGCCCTGCCCGTCGCGCAGACCGAGGTGGCGCTCGAAGGTCTGGTCGGTGCCCCACGGCAGCAGGCGGAGCACGTCGTCGTCGTCGAAGTGCAGGAAGTAGTTGTTGCGGGTCGGGGCGTAGCCGTCCCAGTGGCCGATGTAGATCTCGGTGACCATCATCGCGAGGACCTGCGGCCAGTCGATGAGCTCGGCGCTCGCGGCGTAGAACTCGGCGGGCTCGACCGAGTGCAGCAGGGTGATGATCGCCTCGAGCGCCTCGGTGTCGCCGCTGCCCTCGTCGGGGTCGAAGCGGTCGACGTGGTCGGGGAAGAGGTCGGCGCCGTACGCGCCTTCGAAGAGCCCGGCGGTGCTGCCGAACCAGCGGTCGAGCATCTCGTCTTCGGGCGTCTCGATGTGGGCGTAGAGGCCGTAGTCCTCGCCGTTGAGCGTCACCCGGGCATACCCGACGCGGGGCGCGGCGACCCCCATCGCGCGGAAGAGGGTGTAGGCGGTCCACTCGTGCAGCATCGAGCGGTCCTGCACCATGTTGTTGAGGGTGAGGCGGCGCACGCCGAGCAGCTCGCCCTCGGGGTCGCTCCAGTCGATGCTCACCTTGAAGGCGGACTTGCGGTCGAGGGTGCGGAAGCTGCCGGCGCGGCCCTTGAGGCGGAAGCCGACGGGCATCGGCGGGCCGCCGTCGTAGGACATCGTCGCCGGGACGTACTCGCGGGGCTCGGCCTCGAGGGCGGCGATCGACTCGGGCGGGGCCTGGAAGTCGAGGGTGAAGACCCGGGCGGGGTCGAAGAGGTCGCCGTCGGGGTCGACGAAGCGGGCGTTGGGCGCGGCGCGGGTCGAGGCGGTGCGCTCCCAGGCGCCGTCGCCGTCGGGGAGGCGGCCCCAGGTGTAGGCGGCGGCGAGCGCGGGCATGGCGACGGCATCGACGACGGCGCCGCTCGGGTCGAGGAGCGCGATGGTGTCGTTGCCGCAGCCGACACCGAAGGTGAAGCCGTCCTCGTCGGGGGTCTGGCGGCGCACGGCGTCGATGCCGCCGGGGGGGAGCACGAGGCCGTCGAGGAGGTTGCCGCTCTCGGGGTCGTCGGCGGCGTCGGTGACGCGCCAGCCGCGGAGGTCGGCGGGGGTGTCGTCGAGGTTGATGAGCTCGATGAAGTCGCGGCCGTGGCAGTCGACCTCGTTGAGTCGGATCCGGGGCGGCGGTGGCGGGGCGGCGTCGGGGAGCGCGGCGTCGGGCGCGGCGTCGAGGTCGGCGTCGGGTGCGGCGTCGGGTGCGGCGTCGGGTGCAGCGTCGAGCTCGGCGTCGGGCGGGGGCGGTCGCTGGTCGGGCCGGTCGACCGTCGAGTCCCCTCCCCCGTCGAGGCGTCCTTCGACGTCGGCGTCGACGGCGCCACGATCGACCACGGCGTCGGCGGGATCGGGCGTGGGATCAGCGCCCCCGCCGTCGCAGCCGACGAGCAGCGACAGCAACAGCGGCGTGACCTTCCAGCGGGCGAGTGCGGGCATGTGTCCTCCTGTTGGGGAGAACGTAACAACCCGGTGTCATTCTCCGCCAGGGCTGGAACGATGCTCGCGGTAGAGGCGATGCACGAAGGCCGTCGCCGGGCGCTCGGCGAGCTCGGCCATGTAGGTCTGGAGGGGCGCGGGCAGCGCGCTCGCGGCCGGGAGGCGGGCGCCGTAGCCGACCGGCAGGATGACCGGCGCGGCGAGCGCGGCGAAGGTGAGATCGGCGGCGGTGAAGCGGTCGCCGACGAGGTAGCGGCGGCCGTCGGCGAGGCGGGCTTCGACCTCGGTGAAGATCTCGCGGACCTCGTCGAAGCCGCGCTGGGTCTCGGCGCGGTAGGAGCGGGTGATCTTGCGCACGATGGGGATCGCGACCGGCGCCATGAGCGGGAAGACGAGCTTCTCCCACCACGGGACGCCCGCGAGCGCGGTGCGCAGCAGGAGCAGCGGCCGGGGCAGGCCGTGGTAGTAGATGATGCGTCGCGTCGCCGGGCCGAGGATCTCGTCGAAGCGGTCTTCGAGCGCCTCGACCTCGGCGGCGAGCGCCGGATCGGCCGGGAACAGCGCGCGCTCGGCGGGGCCCTGCGCGTCGATCCAGCGCAGGATCGCGGTCGACTCGTCGAGCGGCCCGTCGGGGGTGACGAGCAGCGGCGTCTGCCGGGTGCCGCCAGCGCGCTTGACCGCGAGGGCGTGCAGCACCGGCGGGTGGCGGTCTTCGGTGAAGGGCAGCCCGGCGCGCTCGAGCGCCCAGCGGGCCTTCTCGCAGTAGTGGCTGAAGCCGATCGTGACGAGCCGCAGCGGCGCCGGGCTCATGGGCTCACAGCGCCTCGACGGTCAGCGTGTAGGGCGCCGACTCGTAGCGGAAGCCGCCGATCCGCACGATCGTGGGGCCGTGGTGCTCGATGGTCTCGCCGTCCTCGACGCCGTAGCTGCCGACGACGCGCTGGTCGACCCGGAGCGGCGCGTCGCCGGTCGCGTCCCAGGCGTAGAGGTCGAGGTTGCCGACGGCGTGCTCGAAGTCGATCGTCGCGCGCCAGGGGCCGGCGATGTCGATGAGGTAGAAGTCGGCGAAGGCGTCGCAGACGCCGCCGACGTGGGTGCCGGCGCCGATCCGGGCGGCCTCGGCGGGGGTGTTGTTGGGCTCCGACGCCTCTTCGCGGCCGGGCTCGCAGTTGCTCTGGATCTGCGGGGGCGGCGGGTTCTCCCAGCCGGCGTCGGGGTCGCGGGCGACCTCTTCGAAGTCGAGCCCGGCGGCGCCGCTGCGGGTGTCGGCGATGACCTTCATGTCGCGGGCGCGCACGACGACGAGCGAGGGCAGCGCCGAGAACGCGCCGCTCGCGCCGAACGCGGCGCCGACGTCGGCGTCGCCGCCGACATAGACCGGGTAGGGCCCGGCGAGGCGGCCGATCTGCGCCATCGCCTGATCGGTGGTCGCGGGGGCGTAGCTCTGGTCTTCGACGGCGACGAAGACGAACTGCCCGCCGGCCGCGCGCAGCGCCTCGGCCTCTTCGGCGAGCAGCGCCATCTCGTGCACGCAGGCGCCGCACCACAGCGCGCCGAGGACGAAGACGTAGATCTCGGGCGCCTCGGCCTCGCCGCACCAGGCGTCGCGGAGGCTGAAGGTGCCGCGGCTGCCATCGGGGCGGACGGCGAGGTCCCATTCGAGCGGGGGCATGGTCGAGCCGACGCCGATGGTGCCGGTGGTGCGGGGGTATTCGCAGCCGCCGCCGATGGTCATCTCGCCGCTGATCTCGCCGAGGCGGGCGGTGACGGTGAGCGCGCCGGTGCGGGCGGCATGGACCATGGCGATGTTGGGCTGCGCGGCGTCGTCGAAGGAGAGGATCGCAGGGTCGGAGCTCTGCCAGGTGGCATAGGCGCTGACGTCGCGGGTGCTGTCGTCTTCGTAGCGGCCCTCGGCGCGGAACTCGCGGGTGAGGCCGACGACGAGGTCATAGGCGGGGCGCATCGTGACCCGGATCGAGGTGAGCCCTTCGCTGATCTCGGCGGGCACCTCGACCTCGCCCTCGCCCTCGCCACCCGGCGGCGGCTCGTCGTCGCCGCCGCCCCCACTCGGCGCGCAGCCGGCGAGGCCGATGGCCCCGGCGAGCGCGATCACGGTCCATCGAAGTCCCCGGCGCATGGCTCCCTCCGTCTCGTGCGGTGTTCTCTGCACGATAGGTGGGCGGCCGGCGCTTCTCAAGGGCCGCGGCGGGAGAAGGTTCAGGGCGCGGGCAGGTTGGCTTCGGTGTCGAGCGCGTCGAACGCGGCGAAGTCGTCGATCCGCTCGACGAGCGCGGGGCAGTCGATGAACGGGTTGCGGTTGCCCTGGATGCCCTCGACGCGGTCGTTGCGGGCGCGCTCTTCGTCGTCGACCGGATCCGCGCGCATCCAGCCGCGCAGCGCGGCCTCTTCGTGGTCGCCGATCGGCTTGCCCCAGCGCACCGAGAAGTAGAAGACGATGCGCGCGACGTCGCCGCGGGTCTCGGCGCGGGTCTGGAAGACGGTGTCGCCCCAGGCGTCGACGCCGAGGATCGCGGGCAGGTGGTCGAGGTTGCGGTTCTGCACGACGTCGCCGAACGGGAAGCTGCCGCGCAGGCTGTTGGCGCCGGAGATCGTCGGGCGGAGGTGGTGGATGTCGCTCTGCTCGTGCGAGTAGCGCAGCGTGCCCTCGGGTGACATGCGGGCGCGCGGCCAGGTGTGCTCGCAGTTCATGATCTCGTCGTCGGGCTCCTCGTCGGGCGGCGAGGCGACGAAGCGGCCGGTGTAGAGGCAGACGTTGCCGGGGCGGTCGTCGCGGTCCCAGGTGAGATCGGCGACGGTGAACATGAGGTGGCGGGCGGTGGTGTAGCGGTTGGGGTTGCCGCCGCGGTCGAGCTCGACGGCGATCGGGCGGTAGGTGGCGTGGAGCTCGGCGTGCAGCGCGTCGACGAGCGCGGCGCCGGCGAGGTGGTCCCACGCGGCGCAGCGGTCGAGGCCGGCGTCGGCGAGCGTGGCGTCGGCGAGCGTGGCGTCGAGCGCGGCGTCGGCGGGTTCGGCGTCCGCCGGCTCGGCGTCGAGCAGCCGGGCGTCGGCCTCCGCGTCGGGCGCGGCATCGGGCGCGGCGTCGGGCGGCTCGGCGTCGAGGATCGGCAGCGCGACGTCGGGATCGGCGTCGGGCATCGGATCGCGATCGGGCGGATCGACCGCGCCGTCGACGACCGCCGCGTCGACCGGCGGCCGACGCGGATCGAGGTCGTCGGCGGCGTCATCACAGCCGACGACGGCGGCAGCGAGGGCGAGCGCGAGCAGGTGGACCCACGCGCCTCGCCCGAAGCGGGCGCGCGGACGATGACCGGGGGGTGTCAGCATGGGCCGCAGGGTACGGATCGGCGGCGGAGCAGTGCAATGGTCGAATGGCGGGACGGCGCGGTGACAGAAGTCACGCGCGCAGGGCGGGCGCGAAGGTCGCCGGCGGCGCCGAGCTCAGCGCCGGCTGCGGCGCGTGTTGCGGCGCGCGCGGGCGCGGCTGCGGTTGCGGTTGGTCGCGCGGCGCACCCGGCTGCGGTTGTTTCCGGTGAAGCTCTCGACCTCGCTCTTGCGCACGAAGTACCAGCCCGAGCGCCAGACCATCTGCCAGACCGGCGCCTCGGCCTCGGCGGTGAGCAGGTAGGCGAGCTCGCCCTCGAACTCGATGAGCAGCGCGCCGTCGAGGACCGCGATGACCCGCGCCTGCTTGCCGAGCGCGGCGTCGGCGTCGACGCGATAAAGGCCGCTCGGGCAGTCGATGGCGTCGATCGCGTCATTGTCGACTTCGAGCACGGCCGACCACGCGCCGCGGCCCGCGGGCTCGGTCTCGACGAGCTCCACGCCGGCGAGCTCGAGGTAGAACGGGCGGCGCCAGCGGGTGCCATGGGTGATCTCGACGACGCGGCCGCGGCGCTCGACGCTGACCATCTCGGCCTCGCGCAGCTCGCGGTGCCAACGGCGATCGGCGCGGTCGCCGAAGAGGCGGGCGCAGGCACGCGCGGGTCGGATCACGTCGACGGCGAGCGCGGGCGCCTCGGCGTCGTCGAGTCCATCGCGGTGGGCGTCGTCGAGTCCGTCGCGGTGGGCGTCGTCGAGTCCGTCGTGGTGGGCGTCGTCGAGTCCGTCGTGGTGGGCGTCGTCGTCACCGGCGGTCAGGCCCCCGGGGTCGCGCTCCTCGGCGGTCACATGCGCCGGGTCGCCGCCAGGGGCGCGCGCCTCCGCGGGGTCGCCGGCGTCGCTCTCCTCGCCTTCGTCGCCGTTTGCGTCGCCGTCGTCGAGCGACACCGCGTCGTCGGCGTCGGCTGCTTCGCCGTCGCCACCGATCGCGTCGCCGTCGGCCGGCTCGTCCTCGTCGCCGCTCTCCTCATCGTCGGCCGGCTCGTCCTCCTCGATCGGCGGCGCCCCGTCGGGCCCGACCGGCGTCAGCTCGACCGGCGGCGGACGGACGGGCGCCGCGGCGGCCGGCGGGGCGAGCGCGAACAGCGCGAGGGCGACGGTGATGATCGAGCCGAGCAGCGGGCTCGGCAGGGCGGGCGGGACGAGTCGAAGCGGGGCGCGAGCAGAGATGGGAGCCTCCTCCATCCGGGGGCAGACGTGGCGTTTCAGCGGAGCGGGGTCGCTGGAGGTGAGAGAACCTTACTGCCCAAAAGGATTCAGGTGCAACTCTGCGATCGCGCCCGAAGGCAGCGACGAGAGGCACCACGCGGCCCCGCGGCGCGGGGCGGAGGCTCAGCCGCGGGTGCCGGCGAGCCCGTAGGAGGTGAGCTGGCGCACGAGGTCGACCATCGAGTCAGCCATCATCTGCTGCATGATGCGGCCGCGGTGGACCTCGACCGTGCGCGGGCTGATCCCGAGCACGACGCCGACCTCCTTGTTGGTGAGGCCGCGCGCGAGCTGCTCGAGCACCTCGCGCTGGCGTGGGGTGAGCTTGTTGTAGCGCGTGATGAAGTCTTCGGCCATGCGCCGCTCGCGGTAGTGCTCCGCGTCGAGCGCGACCGCAGCGCCGACCTTGCGGATCAGCTCCTCGGCCTTGACCGGCTTCTCGACCATGTCGTGCGCGCCCGCCTTGATCGCCTCGACCGCGAGCGGCACGTCGCCGTGCGCGGTGATCATGATCACCGGGCAGCCCACGGGGGAAGGCGTGTGGTGCCGCAACAGGTCGAGGCCGCTCATGCCCGGCATCTGGACGTCGAGCAGGAGGCACCCGTGCGTGTCGGGTCGGAAGGCGTCGAGGAACGCCTCCGCCGAGGCGAACCCGCGGGTCGAGTACGCGGCTGACTCGAGAGTCCGAGTCAGCGCGGCGCGCACCGTCTCGTCATCATCCACAACGTAGATCGTCGGCTCTATCATCTCCGCCTTCGTCTGCCGTACACGACGCGTGGTCCCGCGCGTCGTGGTGTCCCCCTGCCACTATACGCCTCTATACGAAATTTTCAGTCCCCGCCAGGATCGCGTTCGGCTCCGGGTCAGTTGCTTTCCCACTGACGATCCCGTAAGTGCGAGGGTAACACGTTTCACCCCGCCGTCCACCGGAGGCGTACGATGTCGACCAACAAGTCCGAAACGGCTCACGACGCCGCAGAAGAGCAGCTCCACCGCGTCCGCCACAGCCTCTCGCACGTGCTCGCGCAGGCGGTGCAACAGATCAGACCCGGGGCCCGACTCGGGTTCGGGCCCCCCATCGCCGACGGCTTCTATTACGACTTCATCCTGCCACAGCCGATCACCGAGGAGGACTTCCCCGAGATCGAGAAGCGGATGAAGCACATCATCAAGCAGAATCAGCCCTTCGAGCGCGAGGAGCTGCCGCGCGACGCGGCGCTCGGGCGCATCGACGAGATGGGCGAGCCCTACAAGCGCGAGTACGCCGAGGAGCTCTTCGCGAAGAAGGACCTCGAGACGCTGTCGTTCTATCGCAACGGCGGCTTCCTCGACATGTGCGACGGGCCGCACGTCGACTCGACCAAGGACCTGCGGCAGGCGGGCTTCAAGCTCAAGAGCGTCGCGGGCGCCTACTGGCGGGGTGACTCGCGCAACGTGATGATGACCCGCATCTACGCCTGGGCCTTCCCCACCAAGGAGGCGCTCGACGCCCACGTCAAGGCGTTCCACGAGGCGCAGGCGCGCGACCACAAGAAGCTCGGCCGCGAGCTCGACCTCTTCGTCATCGACGAGGTGATCGGCAAGGGCCTGCCGCTGTGGCTGCCGGCGGGCACCGCCATCCGCGACGAGCTCGAGAAGCTCGCCCGCGAGCTGGAGTTCAAGGGTGGCTACCAGCGGGTCGCGACGCCGCACCTGAGCCGGACCGAGCTCTACTACCAGACCGGTCACCTGCCCTACTACGCCGACGGCATGTACCCGGTGATGGAGCTGCGCGAGTCGCGCACGGCGCCCGACGGGCACACCGAGGAGGTGGTCAAGGAGAGCTATGCGCTCAAGCCGATGAACTGCCCCCACCACCATCGCATCTACGCATCGCGCATGCGCAGCTACCGCGACCTGCCGCTGCGGCTCGCCGAGTACGGCACCTGCTATCGCTTCGAAGACTCGGGCGCGCTCTCCGGGCTGCTCCGCGTGCGCGGCATGACGATGAACGACGCCCACATCTACTGCACCGAAGCGCAGGCGAAGGCCGAGTTCGTCAAGGTCATGCACCTGCACCGCGAGGTCTACGAGATCCTCGGCCTCGCCGACTATCACATGCGGTTGTCGACCTGGGATCCCGAGGATCCGAAGGGCAAGGCGAAGTACATCGACGACCCCGAGGGCTGGGAGACGGCGCAGCGGCTCGTGGTCGAGGCGATGGAGGAGAGCGGGCTGCCCTATGTCATCGGCAAGGGCGAGGCGGCGTTCTACGGGCCGAAGATCGACGTGCAGTTCCGCACCGTCACCGGCCGTGAAGAGACGGCGAGCACCAACCAGCTCGACTTCGGCGTCGCGAAGCGGCTCGACCTGACCTACGTCGACTCCGACGGCAGCGAGAAGCACCCCTACATCATCCACCGGGCGCCGCTCGGCACCCACGAGCGCTTCGTCGCGTTCCTCATCGAGCACTTCGGCGGCGCGTTCCCGACGTGGCTCGCGCCGGTGCAGGTGCAGGTGGTGACGGTCTCGGACAAGTTCGCCGAATACGGCCAGTCGCTCGTCGACGCGCTGCGCGGTGAGATGGTGCGCGCCGAGATGGACGACGGCAGCGAGACGATGGGCAAGAAGATCCGCACCGCGGTGACCCGCAAGATCCCCAACGTCGTCGTGGTCGGCGAGCAGGAGGCGGCCGACGGCACGGTGACGCTGCGGCGCTATGGCATCCAGAAGCAGCTCACGATGCCGTTCGAGACCTTCCGCGCGCAGGTGCTGCAGACGATCCGCACCCGGGCCAAGGCGTTTGTCGAGCCCGCCGCCTGACCGCCTGTCCGCCTGACCAGCGCGACCGCCGTCAGCGCCGGCGGTAACGCTGGTCGACGGCGGTCTCGACGACCTGCACCTCGATCGAGTCGAGCTCGTCGCCGTCGCTCACCCGGTTGCTCCCCTGCCCCATCAACGCCTCCGCCGCGCTGCGCGCGCGGTCGCCGCCCTCGGCGCGATCGGTCAGGCGCGCGGTCGCGCCGCGCACCCGCTCGACGAGGTCGAGCGCGACCCGGTCGAGGATCTTGTAGGCGAACGGGCTGCGCGCATAGAGCAGCCGGTCGAAGTCGGCGCGCTTGAGCTCGATGAGCCGCGCGGGGCGCATGCCGACCTGGCAGGTCGCCGAGCGGGGCTTGTGGTCGATGAGCGCGAGGTGGCCGACGAGCGCGCCGGGGCCGAGGGTCGCGAGCTTCTGCTTGCGGCCGTCGTCGAGGCGGGTGAAGACCTCGACGTCGCCCGAGGCGAGCACGTAGCAGCTCGGCGCCGGGTCGCCCTCGCGGAACAGGGTGTCACCCGGGTCGAAGCGACACCATGTCAGGTAGTCACGCAGCCCGGCGAGCTCCTTGGGGGTGAGGTCGCGGAACAGCGGCAACCGGCGCAGCGCGGCGAGGTTGGCGATCATCGGTTGCTCCAGAAATTGAGCCGACCGAGCAGGCCGGCGCGCTCCTCGCGCTCGGGGCGGCGGGCGGCGCTCTTGACCTCGATGGGGCGCGTGGTGGGTGGCGGCTCGTCGGCGAGCGGCGGCGGGATGGCGGCGGGCGGGTCGCTCATCATCGAGCGCAGGCGGTTGTTGGTCTCGCGCAGCCGCTCGCAGAGCGTCAGCGAGATGGTGCGGATGACCTTGTAGGCGGCGGGGCGCAGGTTGCGGCGGAGGAAGTCGAACTCGCGCTGGTCGATGCGAAACAGCGTCACCCGGGTCTTGGCGCGCGCGGTCGCGCTGCGGGGCGCGCCGTCGAGCAGCGCGAGCTCACCGAGCACGTCGCCGGGGCCGAGCTCGGCGACGAAGACCTCGCCGGCCTTACCAGCGGTGACGATCTCGACCCGGCCCTGCTCGATGGCATAGGCCGCGTCGGAGGCGTCACCTTCGCGGAAGACACACTGCCCGGCGGCGACGTCGACGGGCGTGATCGCCCGCAAGAGCTCGCCGAGCTCGGCGTCGTCGAGCGACCGGAAGAGCTCGACGCGGCGGAAGAAGGCGGTCAACGGCTGGCTCATGCGAGATCCCCCCGAGCCTTGAACGGGGGCGAGTGTATCTCAGCCACTCACAGTTCTCACATACAGAAGCCACCCGTACGGATCGGAAAATATACGACCACCCCGTACCGATTTCAGCCCAGCGCGTCGCCGTGCACCCGGACCATCTCTTCGGCGAGCGCGACGTCGGCGGTGGGTCCGATGATGAGCCCGGTGCGCTCGTGCAGGGTCGTCGGCGCGAGGTCGAGGATGGCTTCGCGCCCCGACGAGGCCGCGCCGCCGGCGACCTCGGCGAGGAAGGCGAGCGGGTTGCACTCGTAGAGCAGCCGCAGCTTGCCTTTGCCGGTGCGCGAGTCGACCGGGTAGAGGTAGAGGCCGCCGGTGAGCAGGTTGCGGTGGAAGTCGGCGACGAGCGAGCCGATGTGCCGCGACGAGACGCGGCGCTTCTCGTGGTCGTTGCGGCCCTTGATCGCGGCGAGGGTCGGGGTCACCCAGGCGGGCCAGTACGACTCGTTGCACTCGTTGATCGAGAGGTACTTCGTGCGATCGGGCATCTGGATCGCGCGGCGGGTGAGGAAGAACTCACCCGAGGACGGGTCGAGGGTGAAGCTGTCGACGGTCTCGCCGGCGCTGTAGACGAGGGTGGTCGCCGATCCATAGATGACGTAGCCGGCGCCGACCATCTCGCGGCCGGGGCGGAGGATGTCGGCGACGCTGGCTTCGCGGGCGTCGAGGCGGGGGTAGATGGCGAAGATGGTGCCGATCGAGACCGAGACGTCGATGTTGCTCGACCCGTCGAGCGGGTCGAAGGCGACGACGTAGTCACCGGCGAGCTCGGGCTCGACGACGATGTGCTCGTCCTCCTCTTCGGAGGCCATCACCGCGACGCAGCCCGAGCGGCGCAGCACCTCGACGAAGGTGTCGTTGGCGATGCGGTCGAGCTTCTGCACCTTCTCGCCCTGCACGTTGGTCTCGCCGGTCGCGCCCCAGATCTCGATGAGCCCGGCGCGGCGGACCTGCGCCGAGATGAGCTTGCTGGCGACGCCGATCTGGGTCAGCAGCGCCGAGAACTGCCCGCGGGCGCCGGGGTGCTGCGCCTGATTCTGAAGGACGTGCTGGGTGAGGGTGACGCCGAAGTCCGCGGCGAGCGAGGGGAGGCCGGTGCGCGACATCATGGCTCCTGGGCGGGGTCGTTTTGCGGCTGGCTCCTGACAGAGCGGCGCGAGTGTAGCGGCGGCCCCGACGGCCGTCCACCGCCGTCGGCGGCGTTGATCCGGCGTCGGGGGTCGGTCCAGAATGCCGGCTCCGATCGGCGAGGAGACGCGATGAAGCGTGCGGCGGTGTGGTTGTTGGCGCTCGGCGCGGCGGGGCTGGCCGCGTGCGACGACGAAGAGGCGGTGGTCGACGCGGCGGTCGACGCGGCGCCGGTCGACATGATGCCGGACCGGGCGATGCCGGATCGGGCGGTGCTCGACATGGAGATCGAGCTCGACATGGCGCGCGACCCGGACATGCGGATCGAGCGCGACATGCGGATCGAGCCCGACATGGGCCCGCCGCCCGATGTGGGCCCGCTCGATGGCAGCATGTGCGACCCGCGGCTGCGGGCGCGGACGGGCTGCGAGGAGTTCTGCTGCGAGCCCGGCGAGTTCTGCGTGCGGGACCCCGAGCGGCGCGAGAGCGACGGGCGCTGCCAGACCGGCGAGGGCTGCTCGATCGGCGTCGACGCCCCGGAGAACGGCTGCCCCGAAGACCGCCCCTACTGCCATCTGAAGGGCGCCTCGACGGTCTGCACCGCGCCGGGCGACCGGGAAGCGGGCGAGGACTGCGTCGACGCGTGGGGCATCCCGCAGCCGTGCGCGGCCGGGCTGGTGTGCAACAACAGCGTCTGTCAGCAGCCCTGCGACCCGGCCGCCGAAGACCCGGCGTGCCCCGACGACGGCCTCTGCTACGACATCAGCGCCCGCCTCGGCGTCCCCGGCGGCCTCTGCGGTCCGCGCGTGTGCAACTGGTTCACCGGCGAAGGCTGCGACGCGGGGCGAAAGTGCAGCCTCGTGATCCGCAACGACGGCGTGTTGGTGGGCACCTGCAACATGCTCGACGGGCAGGGCAACGCCGATGGCGCCCTCTGCCAGCCGCAGCCGGGCGGCGGCGACAACTGCGGCCAGGGCCTCTACTGCACCCGCCCGCCGGGCCGGCCGTCGATCTGTCGGACGCTGTGCGACACGGGTCAGTACGTGACCGAGTGCCCGGGCACGCAGAGCTGCGAGGAGCGCTTGCAGTTCACCTCGGGCGTCGCGCGCGGGATCGGGCTCTGCGTCACCAATCAGTAGCCGTCCGCCCGGTCAGCCGGAGCGCGCCCCCTGCTCACAACACCGTGTGAAGGCCGCACTCGGTCTTTGCCTGCCCCACCCAGCGGCCCGAGCGCTCGTCGGCGGCGTCGACCGCGGGGCGGGTGCACGGCGCGCAGCCGATCG
>JACKDM010000046.1 GCA_020633515.1 Myxococcales bacterium | reverse complement strand
GCGTTACCGTTTCTTGGGGTAGGTCCTCGAAAGCATTGAGCTGCCCCCACATCCCCAGCTCAAACTCGCTCGTCACGCAGCCGCTCTCGAGCCGAGACCACTGCACGCGAAGAAGCCTCGCTTGCTTCTTCGTGCGGCCACCGCGGACACCATAATCGACGCTCTCGGCGTCGCTATAGATGGAAGAAGCGACCCATTTGAGCGCGCGGTTGAGCAGCTCGATAGGCTGCCAGAAGGTGTCCAGGTCCAGCCGATGATCCGGCAGACCGGGTATGTCACCATCCCAGCGCACAATGAGTTTCACGCTCGGCGCCATCATTCCTTCAGGGCCCTGGCGATCGGTGGCCGTCGCGGTCATGCGGTCCTCCTCGGCGGGCATCCTGCCCCGCCGCCCCGGTTGGGGGCAATGGTAAGGTGTTCGAAATGGTGCACGCACCTCAGGTGGCCAAATGAGGCCCCACCTCACCGATGCTCGAACGCCGGCGTCCCAACCGGCAGCGTACCCCACTATCTACCAGGTGAACGAACCGCTTGTGCCGGGCGTTCGAGCCCACCCAGGTCGCCTAAAGTACTACCCGGAGTGCGCCGACAGTCTCACCGCCTGGGTCGCCGCCGGCCCGCCGCCACCGACGGTCAGCAGCATCAACTGCGCGGTCGTCTCCCCCACCTCGATCGTCCCCATCTGGACACTCTGCCGCAACTCGTAGCGCCCCGCCGGCACGACGAGCACCTCGTCGCCCTCGGCGGAGAAGCCGATGTCGGTCTGTGGCAGGATCAGCAATGCGCAGTTCGCGACACGGGCGATCTCGACGGTGACGGCCGCCCCGAGTTTCTCATCGGTGGCTCACCCAACGACTGCATGCGCTTCGAGGTCTGGACCGGCGTGGCCGATGAGGCCTATGTGCGGCTCGCGCGCGTCGACTATGTCGGTCGCGACAGCATCCCGACCAACCAAGGCATCACCGCGTTCGGCGATCTCGACGGCGACGGTGACGCCGAGCTGGTGATCAACGTCTGCGATGCCATCGTCGCTTGGGGCTGGGATGGCACGGAGCTGTGGTAGATCATGGCATACCCGTACCGCGACGCCTGCAACGGGTCGGCGGTCTGGACCGGTGAGCTCGAAGGGGATGCATCGAGGAGAACTTTTTCACCGAGCAGCCCGGCGGCGAGGTCGCACGCGGCATCTACGAGAGCCCGACCGGGATCTGCATCCTGCGCCGGTCGTGGGGGACTGAACGATGGTGGCCAACCGGCCAGAGCGCGCCGCGGCGGCGGCGCAGGCCGATCCGAGCTGTCGATCGAGTGATTGTCTGCCGAGCGCTCAGTGATCGCTCTTCGCCCCGCTGCGGATCACTTCGACGACCTCGGGGTCGGCGAGGGTGGTGATGTCGCCGAGCTCGTCGCCGCGGCCTTCGGCGATCTTGCGGAGGATGCGGCGCATGACCTTGCCGCTGCGGGTCTTGGGCAGACCGGGCACGATCTGGAAGAGGTCGACGCGGGCGACGGCGCCGATCTCTTCGCGGACGGTGGCTTGCAGGGCGGCTTCGAGGGCGTCGGTGGCTTTTTTGCCGGGCTGGAGCACGACGTAGGCATAGACGCCTTGTCCCTTGATGGGATGGGGGTAGCCGACGACGGCGGCTTCGGCGACGGCGTCGTGGCAGACGAGCGCGGCTTCGAATTCGGCGGTGCCCATGCGGTGGCCGCTGACGTTGATGACGTCGTCGATGCGGCCGGTGATCCAGTAGCAGCCGTCGGCGTCGCGGCGGCAGCCGTCGCCGGTGAAGTAGCGGCCGGGGTAGTGGGCGAAGTAGGTGTCGACGTAGCGGCGGTGGTCGCCGTAGATGGTGCGGGCCTGGCCGGGCCAGGGTTCGGTGATGACGAGGTGGCCTTCGCCGGGTCCGCGGAGGGGGCGGCCGTGTTCGGGGTCGAGGAGCGCGGGCCAGATGCCGGGGAGCGGGAAGGTGGCGGAGCCGGGTTTGGTGGGGGTGGCGGGCGCGATGGGGGAGATCATCATGCCGCCGGTCTCGGTCTGCCACCAGGTGTCGACGATGTTGCAGCGGCCGTCGCCGACGATGTGCCAGTACCACTCCCAGGCGTCGGGGTTGATGGGTTCGCCGACGGTGCCGAGGACGCGGAGCGAGCTGCGATCGTGCTTGTGTACGGGCCCTTCGCCGTGGGCGGCGAGCGCGCGGAGCGCGGTGGGGGCGGTGTAGAAGATGGTGATCCGGTGGCGGGCGACGAGCTCCCAGTAGCGGTCGGGGCCGGGGTACATCGGCGTCGACTCGAACATGAGGGTGGTCGCGCCGTTGGCGAGGGGGCCGTAGACGATGTAGCTGTGGCCGGTGATCCAGCCGACGTCGGCGACGCAGGCGTAGACGTCGTCTTCGCGGAGGTCGAAGACGGTGCGGTGGGTGTAGGCGACGTAGGTGAGGTAGCCGGCGCAGGTGTGTTGCAGGCCCTTGGGTCTGCCGGTGGATCCGCTGGTGTAGAGGATGAAGAGCGGGTGTTCGGCGTCGACGACGACGGGGGGGCAGTCGGGGGACTGGGTGTCGACGGTGTCGTGCCACCAGTGGTCGCGGTCGGCTTTCATGTCGACCGGGGCGCCGGTGCGGCGGTAGACGAGGACGCGCCGGACGGGGGTGTCGTCGGTGAGGGCGGCGTCGACGACGCTCTTGAGGGGGATGGGTTTGCCGCCGCGCATGCCCTGGTCTTGAGTGATGATGACCTCGGCGCGGCAGTCTTCGATGCGGCTCTGGAGCGCGTGGGCGGAGAAGCCGCCGAAGACGACGCTGTGGATGGCGCCGAGGCGGGCGCAGGCGAGCATGGCGATGGCGGCCTCGGGGACCATGCCCATGTAGATGATGACGCGGTCGCCGCGGTCGACGCCGAGGGCGCGGAGCGCGTTGGCGGCGCGGCCGACGGCGGCGTGCAGCTCGCGGTAGCTGAGGCGGCGCACGTCGCCGGGTTCGTCGCCCTCCCAGATGATGGCGGTCTTGTCGCCGCGGGCTTCGAGGTGGGCGTCGAGGCAGCTCTCGGTGACGTTGAGGCGGCCGTCGGCGAACCAGGTGAAGGGCTTGTGGGCGACGTCGTGGTAGCCGCCTTGCAGGCCGACGGTGGGGGGCTGGCGCCAGGTGAGGAGCGCGCGGGTGCGGTCGAGCCAGAAGCGGTCGGGGTCGATGCGGGCGTGGTGGCAGGCGCGGAGGTAGTCGTCGAAGGTGCGGATGCCTTGCTCGCCGCCGTCGCGGACGCGATCGGGCACTTGGTAGGTCTTGACGTCGCTCACGGGCTCGCTCCTCGGCTCCGGGCCGCGTGCGCGCGGCGTGGGTCTCCTGACAGGTGTATCAGAATGCCATCTGCGTTTGCAGGATCACTTCGTTGGCGCGGCTGTCGACGAGCGCCTCGCCGTCCTGGAGGGTGAAGATGGGGCGGTTTCGGAGGTGGGCGGTGAGCTTGGCCTGATGGCCGTAGAGGAGGATGTTGAGGCCGCCTTCGAAGACGAGGGAGGGCTCGTCGAGGGCGTCGAAGAGGCCGGCGCTGATGGCGGCGTAGGGTTGGAAGCGGGTGTCGCCGAGCGCGACGGGGAGGAGCCAGCCGGCGAGGGCGTAGAGCTGGTCGCCGGTGCCGAGGACGGGGTAGCTGTTGCCGGGGCCGTTGAGCGAGAGCGCGGCGGGGGCGCCGTCGCCGTCGGGGCCGGTGGTGGCGGGCTCGCCGGTGTTCATGGTGCCGGCCATGCGGAGGTTGTCGGGGCCGAAGTCGTAGCGGTACCAGACGAGGTAGGCGGTCAGCGCGCCGGCGTCGCCGATGGGCTGGTCGAAGAAGAGGTCGACGCCGAGCGCGGCGAGCGCGTCGGTCTGGCGGTCGCCGTCTTCGAGCCAGGCGACGCCGTCGGGCTCGTAGTAGCCGCCGGCGCCGATGTTGAAGACGCGCTTCTTGCCGAGCCAGGTGCCGGTCGTGTAGGGCAGGGTGTTGGGTTCGAGGTCGGCGAAGGCATAGCTGAGGTAGGCGGCGTAGGAGAGGCCGTGGCGGCGGCTGTTGTAGTCGCCGCGCTCGGTGGGTTCCTTGTCGTCGTTCTTGAAGGGCTGGTTGACGGAGAGGCGGTAGTCGAGGGATGCGAGGCGGCCCTTGGCATAGATGCCATACATGCGGCCGAACTGGTCGCTGCGTTCGATGGTGGGCCAGTTGAAGGTGGGGGCGTCGATGGCGAGGAAGCTCTGGGTGCTCGCCGATGTCATGCGGGAGACGCCGTTGAAGTAGTGGAGGCCGCCGCCGAGGGTGAGGATGTCGGGGACGACATCGTATTGCACGAAGGCGTCGTGCATGAAGAGGGCGGGCTTCTTGCCGCTGTCGAAGGTCTGATTGTCGAAGCCGAAGTGGGTGACCATGGTCAGCCGGGGGGTGAGCTGGCCGTGGATGAGGACGCGGCTGCGGCGCATGCCGATGTCGAAGGCGTCGTCGGTCTCTTCGACGCCGTTGACGGCGGTGCCGGGGTTCTGCTCGGCGTAGCGCAGCCAGACCTGATGCCAGGTGTTGATGCGGACGAATGACTTGCCGTCGGGGTCGAGGTCGACCTTCATGGGTCGGTACTCGGCGTGAGCGGCGGTGGCGGTGAGCGCGAGGAGGGCGGCGAGGGCGTGGCGCATGAAGGGCTCCGGGAGCGGGGGCGATGGCGTCAGTGGGCGCTGGCCTGGCCGGCGCCGCGAGGGACGCGGATGTCTTCGACGAGCTGCTGCACGTCGGCGGGGGGCGGGGGGAAGAAGCGGCCGAGGCCGAGGGAGACGGCGAAGTTGAGGCACATGCCGAGGGTGCCGATGCCTTCGGGGGAGATGCCGAGCCACCAGCCGTCGGCGGTGCCGCCGAGGAACTTGAACCAGACGATGTAGCCGCCGGTGAAGAGCAGGCCGGCGATCATGCCGGCGACGACGCCTTCGCGGTTGGCGCGCTTGACGAAGATGCCGAGGATGATGGCGGGGAAGAAGGTGGCGGCGGCGAGGCCGAAGGCGAAGGCGACGACCTGCGCGACGAAGCCGGGCGGGTGGATGCCGAACCAGCCGGCGATGCAGACGGCGACGGCGGCGGCGACGCGGGCGGCGCGGAGCTCGTTCTTTTCGCTGATGCCGGGGGTGAAGGTGCGCTTGAGGAGGTCGTGGCTGACGGCGGTGGAGACGACGAGGAGGAGGCCGGCGGCGGTGGAGAGCGCGGCGGCGAGGGCGCCGGCGGCGACGAGCGCGATGACCCAGTCGGGGAGGTGGGCGATCTCGGGGTTGGCGAGGACCATGATGTCGCGGTCGACGTAGAGCTCGTTCTCGTTGGCGGCGGGGGGGTTGGTGACGCGGCGCTCGCCGCTTGGGCCGCGGTCTTCGGCGAACTGGGGGGCGCCTTGGAAGGCGTCGCCGGCGCGGTAGCGGATCCTGCCGTCGCCGTCTTTGTCGAGCCATGCGATGAGGCCGGATGCCTCGTACTTCTTGAACCAGTCGGGGATGCCACCCTCGGCTTCGGGCATGGCATAGCTGGCGCCTTCGACGGTGGAGATGAGGTTCTGGCGGGCGAAGGCGGCGACGGCGGGGGCGGTGGTGTAGAGGATGGCGATGAAGAGGAGCGCGTAGCCGGCGGAGAGGCGGGCGTCGCGGACGCGGGGCACGGTGTAGAAGCGGATGATGACATGGGGGAGGCCGGCGGTGCCGACCATCAACGCCATGGTGATGCAGAAGACGTCGATGAGCGACTTGCTGCCGTCGGTGTAGGCGGCGAAGCCGAGCTCCGCGTGCAGGCCGTCGAGCTTGTCGAGGAGGTAGCCGCCGCCTTGGACCTCGCCGCCGAGGCCGAGCTGGGGGATGGGGTTGTCGGTGACGAGGAGCGAGATGAAGATGGCGGGGACCATGTAGGCGAAGATGAGGACGACGTACTGGGCGACCTGGGTGTAGGTGATGCCTTTCATGCCTCCGAGCACGGCGTAGAAGAAGACGACGGCCATGCCGATGAGGACGCCGATGGTGATGTCGACCTCGAGGAAGCGGCTGAAGACGACGCCGACGCCTCGCATCTGGCCGGCGACGTAGGTGAATGAGATGAAGATGGCACAGATGACGGCGACGAGGCGGGCGGCCTGGCTGTAGTAGCGGTCGCCGACGAAGTCGGGGACGGTGAACTGGCCGAACTTGCGGAGGTAGGGGGCGAGGAGGAGCGCGAGGAGCACGTAGCCGCCGGTCCATCCCATGAGGTAGACGGAGCCGTCGTATCCCATGAAGGCGATGAGTCCGGCCATGGAGAGGAAGCTGGCGGCGGACATCCAGTCGGCGCCGGTTGCCATGCCGTTGGCGATGGGTGAGACGCCGCCGCCGGCGACGTAGAAGTCTTTGGTGGAGGCGGCGCGGGACCAGATGGCGATGCCGATGTAGAGCGCGAAGGTGGCGCCGACGATGAGGAAGGTCCAGCCTTGGGTGGTCACTTGCCGGCCTCGCTGTCTTCGCCGATCTCGTCGACGGCGTGGGCGTGGTCGAGGCGGTTCATCAGCCAGACGTAGGCGAAGATGAGCGCGACGAAGACATAGATGCTGCCTTGCTGGGCGAACCAGAAGCCGAGCGGGAAGCCGGTGCCGGGGATGCGGATGGCGTTGAGGGGCTCGGCGAGGAGGATGCCGGCGCCGTAGGAGACGGCGAACCAGATGGTGAGGAGGATGGCGAGGTAGCGCAGGTTCGTTCGCCAGTAGGCGCGGTGGTCGTCCGGGGGGGCGGGCGGCTTCGGGTCTGCCATGGGTCGCTCACCGTGCGCTTTGGGCGGGTGGGTCCCGCCGGGGTTCTTCTCACCGGGTGGGGGCGTGGGATGGCAATATGCGTGCCGGTGGGGGCGGGGTTGATGGTGTCACGATGGTGCGACGCAGCATGTTACCGGCGGTGACATGGGGGGCGCGGTGGGGTGGGTGGTTTGGGAACAGTGAGCGCAGGGGGTCACTTGGGGCGCGGGAGGCCGAGGCGTTGGCGGCGCTCCCAGAGCGACTTGCGGCTGATGCCGAGGCGGCGGGCGATCTCGGTCTCGCTCTGGTGGTCCTGGTGGGTGAGGACGTAGGCGCGGAAGTAGGCTTCGAGGGAGACGTCGTCGGCGTCGAGCGCGGGCAGGGCGAGGGGGGGCGCGGTGGTGGTCGTGGGGCCGAGGCCGAGGTCGGCGGGGGTGATGGGGCCGCCGGCGGAGAGGATGACGGCGCGTTCGACGGCGTTCTCGAGCTCGCGCACGTTGCCGGGCCAGGGGTGGCGGCGGAGCGCGCGGCGGGCGTCGGGGTCGAAGGTGGCGGGGGGGCGGCCGAGGCGGCGCAGGGTCTTTTGGAGGAGCATGTCGGCGAGGGCGTCGATGTCGTCGCCGCGGTCGCGGAGGGGGGGGAGCGTGATCTCGATGACGCGGAGGCGGAAGTAGAGGTCGCGGCGGAAGTTGCCGGCGTCGACCATGGCGGCGAGGTCGCGGTGGGTGGCGGCGATGATGCGGGTGTCGACGGGGCGGGGGCGGGCGGCGCCGACGGGGCGGATCTCGCCTTCCTGGAGGACGCGGAGGAGGCGGGCTTGCGCGGGGGGTGGGAGCTCGCCGATCTCGTCGAGGAAGAGGGTGCCGCCGGAGGCGACTTCGAAGAGGCCGGGCTGGCGGGCGTGGGCGCCGGTGAAGGCGCCGCGTTCGTGGCCGAAGAGCTGGGATTCGATGAGGGTCTCGGGGATGGAGGCGCAGTTGACGGCGACGAAGGCGGCGTCGTGGCGGGGGCTCTTTTTGTGGATGGCGCGGGCGACGAGCTCCTTGCCGGTGCCGCTCTCGCCGAGGACGAGCACGGTGGCGGGGGTGGGGCCGGCTTTGTGGATGCGGTCGAAGGCGGCGCGCATGGGGGCGCAGGCGCCGACCATGCCGTCGATGGCCCACTGGCGGTCGATCTCGGTCTGGAGGAGCGCGTGGCTGCGGGCGAGGCGGGTGTTGCCGAGGACGCGGTCGAGGGTGACGACGAGCTCGTCGGGGTCGAAGGGCTTCTGGAGGTAGTCGGCGGCGCCGCGTTTCATGGCGTCGACGGCCTGGCGGACGCTGCCGTAGGCGGTCATGACGACGACGGGGACGCCGGGGGCGTGGTCGATGAGGACGTCGCCGGGGGGGCCGGGGAGGCGGAGGTCGGTGAGGATGAGGTCGTAGGCTTGGAGGTCGAGGGCTTCGGCGGCGGGGACGTCGGGGGCGGCGTCGACGTGGTGGCCGGCGCGCTTGAGGGTGCGGGCGATCTCGGCGCGGATGACGGGTTCGTCTTCGACGACGAGGATGCGGCTCATCGTTGATCCAAGAGGTGATGTCAGGAGCCCAGACTGGCGGCTGGCGGGCGTGGAATCAAGCGGGGAGGGTGACGCGGAAGGTGGTGGGGGGGGCGTCGAGGAGTTCGAGGCGGCCGCCGTGTTCTTCGATGATGCGGTGGCTGACGGCGAGGCCGAGGCCGGTGCCTTCGCCGGGGGGCTTGGTGGTGAAGAAGGGTTCGAAGATGCGTTCGCGGAGGGGTGCGGGGACGCCGGGGCCGTCGTCGGTGATGTCGAGGGTGAGGGTGCGGTCGGTGAGGCGGGCGGTGAGGTCGACGCGGGTGGCGGCGGCGTCGCGGGCGTTGGCGAGGAGGTTGATGAGGACCTGGGTGATGCGTTGGCGGTCGAGGGTGGCGGTGGCGTCGGGGATGTCGGTGGTGAAGTGGAGGCGGCGGGCGTGGGGGCCGAGGCGGACGAGGTTGATGGCTTCGTGGGCGAGGGCGCGGAGGTCGACGGGTTCGGGGGCGAGGGCGCGGGTGGGGTCGTCGTCGGCGCGGCTGAAGCCGAGGAGGGTGCGGACGATGGCGTCGATGCGGCGGCCTTCGCCGATGATGAGGTCGAGGCGGTCTTCGAGGTCGTCGGCGGCGGGCTCGGCGCGGAGGTTCTGGGCGACCATGAGCATGCCGGTGAGGGGGTTTCGGATCTCGTGGGCGACGCCGGCGGCGAGGCGGCCGACGGAGGCGAGGCGGTCCTGGTGGGCGGCCTGGGCGCGGAGCTGGCGGCGGCGGGTGAGGTCTTCGACGAGGATGACGGCGCCGAGGGGGTCGCGGCCGGGTTCGGTGATGAGGGCGCAGCGGAGGCGGAGGATGCGGGGGTGGCCGTCGCCGAGGGTGCGTTCGATGGCCTGGCCGGGGCAGGCGCGGGCGTCGCGGAGGATGGGGCCGTAGGGGGGCGGGAGGTCGTCGAGGCGGGCGCCGCGGGCGGTGTCGATGGGGATGGCGGTTCGGCGGGCGAGGGCGGGGTTCCAGACGGCGATCTCGTCGCGTTCGTCGAGGGCGCAGATGCCTTCGGGGATCTCGTCGAGGACGGCGCCGAGGTAGCGTTGCACGCGGTCGAGGGCGGCTTCGAGGCCGCCGCGGCGGGGCGATGTGTCGGCCTGGACGAAGCGGAGCTCGGCGGCGAGGGCGGCGGGGGCGTCGTCGTCGCGGCCGACGAGGGCGCGGGCGGCGAGGGGGCCGACGAGGGCGGAGAGGGCGCGTTCGGCGCGGTCGGCGAGGCGGGCGAGCTCGAGGGGGCGGCGTTCGGTGGGGGGGAGGCCGAGGTCGCGGAGGAGGGCGTCGATGGCGCTGCGGGCGGCGTCGGGGCCGAGGAGGAGGGCGAGGCGGCGGGTGAGGGCGTCGGGGGTGTGGTGGCGGGCGGTGTGGGGGAGGTCGTCGTCGGCGCAGGCGGCGGCGGCGGCGGCTTCGACGGGGCGCGGGGGGGCGGTGAGGCTCGCGGCGATGTAGAGGAGGGCGTTGAGGGTGAGGCTGGCCCAGATGGCGATCTCGCGGGGGTCGTCGCCGAGGCCGTGGCCGGCGAGGCGGGCGAGGCCGGGGTCGCCGGTGATGATGGCGATGACGTGGAGGGTCCAGATGGTGGCGCCGCCGGCGAGGCCGGCGAGGAGGCCGCGGCGGGTGGCGCGGGGCCAGAAGAGGGCGCCGAGGACGCCGGGGAGGAGCTGGAGGACGGCGGTGAAGCTGACGAGGCCGAGGTCGGCGAGGGGGCCGTCGGGGGGGAGCGCGAGGTGCAGCGCGAGGCCGGCGAAGATGAGGGTGACCATGACGGCGCGGCGCAGCGTGGTGAGGCGGCGGACGGTGAGGCGGGCGGTGGCGGTGAGGGGGAGGACGAGGTGGTTGACGATCATGCCGCCGAGGGCGATGGAGGTGACGAGGATCATGGCGCTGGATGCGGAGATGCCGCCGAGGAAGGCGATGCCTTTGAGGAGGGGGTGTTCGACGGCGGCGAGCACGTAGACGTCGGGGGGGGTGTCGGGGCCGGCGAGGGCGCGGCCGGCGAAGTAGAGGATGGGGAGCGGGAGGTTGAGCGCGAGGAGGAGGAGGGGGAGCACCCACATGGCGTGGCGGAGGGTGGCGTCGTCGCCGCGTTCGACGAAGGCGACGTGGAACTGGCGGGGGAGGAGGAAGGCGGCGACGAAGGCGACGGTGATGAGGGCGGCCCAGGGGCCGTCGAGGACGGGGCGGTAGAGGGCGGCGAGGGCGTCGGGGCGGGCGGCGAGCCAGGCGTCGAAGGCGTCGAGGCCGCCGAAGAAGCCGTAGAGGGCGGCGAGGCCGACGAGGGTGATGGCGAGGGTCTTGATGAGCGATTCGACGGCGAGGGTGGCGACGAGGCCGGGGCGGTCGGGGCGGGGTTCGGCGTAGCGGACGCCGAGGGCGACGGCGAAGAGGCTGAGGAGGATGGCGTAGGCGGGGCCGACGAGGGCGTGGGTGGGGAGCGGGGTGAGGTCGTCGGCGGCTTCGGTGACGGCGCGCATCTGGAGGGAGAGGTAGGGGAGGATGCCGGCGACGAGGAAGAGGGTGACGGCGGCGCCGACGAGGCGGGATTGGTAGCGGTAGGCGAGGAGGTCGGCGGGGCTCTGGAGGCCGCGGCGGCGGACGAGGCGGGCGAGGGGGCGCCAGAGGATGGGGATGGCGAGGCAGGAGAGCGCGGCGCCGATGCTGATGGCGAGGAAGACGTAGCCGTGGGTGTGGGCGAAGCCGACGCCGCCGTAGAAGGTCCAGGAGGTGGCGTAGACGCCGAGCGCGAGGGCGACGGTGATGGGGTGGCGGGCGAGGGCGCCGAGGCGGGGGCGGCGCTCGACGAGGAGGGCGATGGCGCTGAGGAGCGCGAGGTAGCCGGCGGTGAGCGCGAGGGGGAGGAGGCCGCCGGTCATCGGGCGATCGGCTTCATCGGGGGCGCTCGCGGCGGGCGAGGGCGAGGCCGGCGGTGACGAGGAGGGCCCAGGGCACGAAGGGGGCCCACCAGGGGGCGTCGGGGCGGGCCCAGAGGGCGCGGAGCGGGGAGACGAGGAGGAGCGTGGCGATGGCGAGGAGCCAGGCTGCCTGGGGGCGGGTCTCGGGGTCGTCGCGCATGTCACCTCGGGGTGGTGGGGTGAGGATGCGGTGGGGCGCGGCGGGCGTCAACGGGGGCGACCGGGGCGCGGGGTGGGGCGTCCAATCGGCCCGGCGGCCGGTGGCGGTCGCCGATCGCGAGATGGCAGGAGCCGATGATGCGCACCCACTATGACTATCCGTTCGGCCTGACCGGCGTGCCGACCGATCACCTGGAGCGGCTGTTCCGGCGGCTGGTGCGGGGCGAGCTGTCGCTGCCGCTGAGCAAGGCGTCGCTGCTGGCGATGGGGTTCAACGAGGTCGCGGCGGGGGGTGACGTCCTGCTCGGGCTCGACGAGCGGGGGGTGCGGGCGGTGCTGGTGGCGGTGATCGCGGAGCGGAAGCGGGGGGCGCGGGGGTGACGCGGGCGGGTCAGGCGAGGACGCGGAGCGCGGCTTCGACGGCGAGGTAGGGCTGGGTCGAGAGCGCGCGGGCGGGGGCGTCGAGGGTGCTGCGGGCGAGCTGGCGGGCGGTGCGCTCGGCGTCGCGGGCGCTGTCGAGGCGGGGCGAGCCGGCGCGCTCGGCGAGGTCGCGGGTGAGGGCGCGGGCCTCGTCGGCGGCGCGGCCTTCGACGGCGCGGACCTGTTCTTCGAGGCGGCGGCTGCGGGCGTCGGCGTCGGCGACGGCGGCGCGGGTCTCGCGGGCGGCCTCGGGGGTGTCGACCTCGGCGCGCTCGGGTTCGAGGACGGGGCGCTGTTCGCGGCCGAGGGTGGCGCGCTGTACGTCGGCGCGGGTGGCGCGGTCGCGGGCGAGCTCGGCGGCGTCGGCGGCGTCTTCGGCGCGTTCGCGGGCGCCGATGCCCTGGGGCACGAGGGTGAGCGTGGTCTGGTCGGGGATCGCGGGGCGCTCGAGCACGGCGCGGGCGGCGCGGCGGGCTTCGGCTTCGGCGGCCTGGGCCTCGCGGTCGAGCGCGGCGCCCTCGGCCTCGCGGCGGAGCTGCTGGAGCGAGGGGTCGGCGTCGGCGCGGCGGAGGCGGTCGCGGAGGGCGTCGGCGTCTCGCTGTTCGACCTGACGGGTCTCGGCGTCGCGGGCGAGGGTGTCGAGGGTGGCGAGGTCGTCGCGGCCGCGGCGCAGCGTCTCGGCGGCGGCCTGGGCGAGACCGGCGCGGGCGGTGGCGGCCTGGAGCGCCTGGCCGGTGGTGCGGCGGTCGGCGCGCTCGCCGCGGGTGAACTCGCCGCGGGTCTCGACGGCGGCGCCTTCGTTGATGCCGCGGGCGGTGACGGTGCGGGTGGTCGGCTCGATGGGGCGGCTGGCGGGGAGGTCGGGCCCCTCGGGGCGGGCGACGGTGGCGGGATCGGGGCGGGCCTGGATGATGGTCTCGGCCCGGCTGGCGAGCGACGAGAACTGGATGCTCATGACGACCCCCTGACGCGCGGTCCTCGGCGCGTTCGACGCGGCCATCATAGGCCGCAGAGCCGCGGGATCTCAAGCCGGTGACGCGATCTACGCGGCGTCCTTATCCGGCGGACGGCGGCTCGCGGGGCGGCTCGACGCGCACGATCCACTCGGGGGGCAGCGCGGCGACGAAGGCGGCGACGGCGGCGTCGACCGGGGCGGGGCTGCGGGCTTCGAAGGTGACGCGGAGGCGGTGGTCGGCGTCGTCGATCCGCGGGTAGCTGCCGATCGCGACGCCGTGGTCGCCTTCGAGCGCGCGGAGGCGGGCGGCGATGGTGCCCTCGTCGGCGTCGAGGTAGACCGAGCGCAGGTAGAAGGCGCCGTCGCGGAAGCGCTCGGCGATGGCGTCGAACTTGGCGCGGAAGATCTCGGGCACGCCGGGCAGCACGTAGACGTTGCGGCACTTCATCACCGGCCAGCGGATCTCGCCGCCGTCGATGAGCTCGGTGCCGGCGGGCAGGTCGGCCATGCGCAGGTGGTCTTCGGTGAGGCGGGCGCCGAAGTGGCCCTTCATCAGCGCGGCGAGGCGCTCGTTGCGCACGATGGGGACGCCGAACGCGGCGGCGACGCCGGGCAGGGTGATGTCGTCGTGGGTCGGGCCGACGCCGCCGCTGGTGAAGACGTGGTCGACGGCGGCGCTGCACCGGCGCAGCTCGTCGACGATCTCGGCCTCGACGTCGGGCACGACCACGACGCGGCGCAGGTCGACGCCGAGCGCGCGCAGGCGACCGGTGAGCCAGACGGCGTTGGTGTCGACGACCTTGCCGCTCAAGAGCTCGTTGCCGATCAAGATGATCGCGGCGGTGCGCATGGAGGGCGCCTCCGTCAAGGGCGGCTCACAACCCGAAGCTGACGCGCTCGACCTCGTCCTTGGCGAGCTCGACCGCCTTCTGCTGGCGCTTGTTGCCCTTGACCGCCTCGATCCGGTGCGGCCCGGCGGGGAGCCGGATGCCGGTGCGGATCGGGGTGCGGCCGCGGGCCTCGCCGTCGATGAAGATCTGCACGCCGGGGCTGTTGGTGGTGACGAAGACGCGGCCGAAGCCGGCCGGGCGGGCCTTGGCGGCGGCGTCGCGGGCGGCCTTCTCGGCGGCGGCGCGGGCGGCGGCGTCGCGGGCGGCCTGCTCGGCGGCGAGGCGGGCGGCGTCGCGGGCGGCCTTCTCGGCGGCGAGGCGGGCGGCGGCGTCGTCGGGCGGCGGCGCCGCGGCGCGGCGTCGGGCGCAGGCGGCGCGGCGTCGGGCGCGGGCGGCGCGCGGCGTCGGCCACCGGCTCGGGCTCAGGCGCGGCGTCAGGCGCGGGCGGCGGCGCGGCGTCGGGGATCGGCGGCGGCACCGCGACGGTCGCGGCGTCGGGGCGCTGGCCGATCGCGATCCGCGCGTCGGCGGCGCCGGCGTCGGCGGTGGTCACCTCGGGCTCACCCGGCCCGAAGAGCAGCGCCTTGCCGCCGAACACGAAGAACCAGACCGCGCCGCCGCCGAGCAGCAGCACGACGAGGATCAGCGCGACGAGCGCGCCCTTGCCGCCGGTCGCCGGCTCGGACGCCGTCACCTCCGCGATCGCGGGCGCCACGGGCGTCGCGGGCCGGGCGACGGCGGCCGCGACCGCCGGCTTGCCGACCGGCGTCGCCGCGGCGGGCTTGGCGAAGGGCTTGGCCGCGGTGACCGCGCGCGGGGTCGCGACCTCGGCGACGGGCAGCGCCGGGGTCTGCGCCGAGACGACCGGGGTCAGCCCGGTGATGCCGGCGAGCGTGATCCCGGGCATGGCGGCCATCAGGTCTTCGGCGAACGCGAGCGCCGAGCTCTGCCGCTGGTCGGGCTGCTTCGAGAGCGCGCGCAGCGCCACCGCTTCGAGGCGGGCGCGCGCGGCCGGATCACCCTTGCCCGCGCGCTCGATCGGCGCCGGCTCGGCGGTCAGATGCTTGGTCAGCATCTCCATCACCGTGCTCGCGTCGAACGGCAGGTGCCCGGCGATCATGCGGTAGAGGATGACCCCGAGCGCGTAGACGTCGGCGCGCGCGTCGAGCTCCTCGCCCTTGATCTGCTCGGGCGCCATGTAGTGCGGGGTGCCGAAGACCGCGCCGGCGCGGGTGATCGACTCGAGCTTCTCGCCCTTGCTGCCCTGGGTGACCTTGGCGATGCCGAAGTCGAGGACCTTGACGAAGTCGGGCGCGCCGCGGTCGACGAGGAAGATGTTCTCCGGCTTGAGGTCGCGGTGCACGAGCCCGCGCTGGTGGGCCTCCTGCAACGAGGCGCAGACCTGGGCCATGATGCGGGCCGCCCGCTCGGGTTCGAGCGTGGCCTCGCGCTCGAGCACGTCGGCGAGCGGCTCGCCTTCCAAGAGCTCCATCGCGAGGAAGAGCGTGCCGTCGTCGTCCTGCCCGAAGTCGTGCACGATGATGGTGTTGGGGTGGCGCAAGAGGCTCGCCGCCTGCGCCTCGCGCTTGAAGCGCGCGACCTGTTCGGGATCGTCGGAGAGGCTCTGGCGGAGGACCTTGAGCGCGACCTGCCGGCCCATCGGGACCTGCTCGGCGCAGAAGACCTCGCCCATGCCGCCATCGCCGAGCTTGCGCACGATGCGGAACCGGTGGGCGACCATGCGGCCCTGCCAGGGGTCGGCGACCTCGCTGGCCGCGGCCTCGTAGGCATAACCGCATTCGAGACAGAAACGGGCGGCGTCGTCGGACTGCGCGCCACAGCTCGGGCAGGATTTCATGGCGACCATTTAACACCGGCCCGCCGCCGCGCGAAATAGATCGCGCGCCCCTCGATGGTTGAGCGCGACCGCCTGGCGTGCTAGGGTCGCGCGTCACGGTCGGGACCGTGTCAGTCGTTCCACCTACCCACCGCGCTCCCCGCCCACGCGGCGCCCCGAGCGCGCCCGGTTTCCAGGCCCATGCGGAGACGAAGTTGAGCCAGAGTCAAGGGAGCCGCAAGCGACGCGGCCGGAGCCGAGACGGCCAGAGCGGCATGAGCGAGGCCGCCATCCACCAGGCCAGCGTTCAGGACAGCCTCTTCGAAGACTCGCAGACCTTCTGGTCGCGCAGCAACGCCCGCCTCGGGATGGACGCCGCCTACTTCGGCAAGGACGGCGACAAGAACGGCAAGACCCGCCCCCCCGTCGAGTTCCCCTGCGCCGTCTGCGGCGAGTGGGTGATGCTCGAGCGCTGGCCCAAGGATCGCCACGAGGTGCGCTGCGAGAGCTGCAAGGCGGCCGTCGGCGGGCTGCTCGTCGGCGAGGAGCGCTCGATCGCGCAGGACTTTCGCAAGCAGCGCAAGGCCGAGCTGAAGGGCCGCTACGAGGGCCTGCCCGACATGAGCCCCGAGGACCTCGAAGCCATCCGCGAGATGCGCGAGGTCGCCAACGCCATGGGCAACGGCCGCGTCGGCAACCGCCGCGGCAAGGTGAGCGGCGCCTCGGGCGGCGGCGGCGGCAAGCAGCGGCGGCGCAAGAAGGGCGACGGCGGCGGCGGCGGCGGCGGCGGTGACCAGCCGCGGCGGCAGAAGAGCGGCCGCGGCGGCGGCGGCGGCGGCGGCGGCAGCGGCGGCAGCGGCGGCCGCGAGCGCGGCGGCCGACGCGGCGGCTGACCGCCGATCAGCCGCTGCGCCGGCTCGAGCCCGGCAGGCACGGCAAACCAGAGTGAAGGGGCGAAGCCCCGGAACCGATCGCCGAGCGCATCCAGGCGTGCGGCCAGAGTCCGCACGGGTCCTCCCGAGGAGGAGGCGCGCAGCCCGCAGGGCGAGCACACGACGACGCTGCGCAGACCCGCCCGCAGCGGCGCAGCCGCGGAGGGCGCCGCAGCGAGCACGGCAAACTCAAATCAGCTCACCCACCCCGGGCGCCGGGAAGTCGGCGCACATCGCGCGCACGTCTTCGGCGATCTTCGCCTGCCCCGCCTCGTCGTCGGGCGCGGCGACCACCTGCGCGATCCAGTCCCCGAGCCGAACCATCTCGTCGCGCCCCATGCCCCGCGTCGTGATCGACGGCGTCCCGATGCGGATCCCGCTCGGGTCGAAGGGCTTGCGCGGGTCGAAGGGCACGCTGTTGGCGTTGCAGACGATGCCGGCGCGCTCGAGCGCGACCGCGGCGACCTTGCCCGGCACCTGCTTGTTGCCGAGGTCGATGAGGAGCAGGTGGTTGTCGGTGCCGCCCGAGACGAGGTCGAAGCCGTGGTGCAGCAGCCGCTCGGCGAGGGTGCGGGCGTTGTCGACGACCGCGTGGGCGTACGCCTTGAACGATGGCTGCGCCGCCTCGGCGAGCGCGACGGCGAGCGCGCCGGTCGCGTGGCAGTGCGGCCCGCCTTGCAGCCCGGGGAAGACCGCGCGGTCGATCTTCGACGCGAGCTTCTCCCGGCAGAGGATGAGCCCGCTCCGCGGCCCGCGCAGCGTCTTGTGGGTGGTGCTCGAGACCACGTCGGCGTGCGGGACCGGCGAGGGGTGCGCGCCGCCGGCGACGAGCCCGGCGATGTGGGCGATGTCGGCGAGCAAGAGCGCCCCGACCTCGCGCGCGATCGCGGCGAAGCCTTCGAAGTCGATGATCCGGGGGTAGGCCGAGGCGCCGCAGACGATGAGCTTCGGCTTGTGCTCGCGCGCCATGCGCGCGACCTCGTCCATGTCGATGCGGCCGTCCTCGCGGCGCACGCCGTACTGCACGGCGTTGTAGTACTTGCCCGAGATGGTGACGTTGTGGCCGTGGGTCAGGTGGCCGCCGTGGGGCAGGCTCATCGAGAGCAGGGTGTCACCGGGCTTGAGCAGCGCGAAGTAGACGGCGAGGTTGGCCGGCGAGCCCGAGTAGGGCTGCACGTTGGCGTGATCGGCGCCGAAGAGCGCCTTGGCGCGCTCGATGGCGAGGCTCTCGATCGCGTCGATGTACTGCTGGCCCTGGTAGTACCGCTTGTGCGGGTAGCCTTCGCTGTACTTGTTGGTCAGGCAGCTCCCCGTCGCGGCGAGCACCGCGGCGGAGGCGTAGTTCTCGGACGGGATCAGCCGCAGCGTGTCGGCCTGACGGCGCGACTCGCGGGCGATGAGATCGGCGATCTCGGGGTCGATCGCGCGGATGTCCGACAGGCTCATGGGCGTCTCCTCTCGCAGTGCGGGCGCCGAAGGGGCGCGAAATTGTCGAGAGTCGGTCGGCGGGGCGCAACGAAAATCGCGTGAGCCGCCGCGCTTGGTGGTAGGGTGCGCCGATCGTCGACTGGAGTCCGCGTGGAGCCGCATCGCACCGACCCTCCCCCGCGCCGTGGCATCGGGTGCCTCCTGCTGCTGATGGCATTGCTCGCCGGCCTCGGCTTCGTGGGCATGGCGGTCGCGGGCCTCGGCGGGCTCGGCGGGGCGGCGAGCCCGATCGAAGAGATCGTCGAGAAGGTCGAGCCGGGCGCGAGCAGGAAGCTGGTGATCATCGACGTGCGCGGCGTGCTCGTGCGCGCCGGTGGCATGGCGGGCGGGGTCACCGAGGCGACGCTCGCGATGCTCGAACGCGCCGGCGAAGACGAGTCGGTCGCCGGCGTGCTGCTCGCCGTCGACACCCCCGGTGGCTCGGTCACCGACGCCGATCTCATCCACCATGCCATCCGCCGCCTGCGCGAGAAGAAGCGCCGGGTGCTCGTACACATGGGTGATCTGTGCGCGTCCGGTGGCTACTACCTCGCGGTCGCCGCCGACGAGATCTGGGCGCTGCCGACCACGGTGACCGGGAGCATCGGGGTCATCATCAACAACATCGAGCTCGGCGGGCTCCTCGATCGCTTCGGCGTGCGCGACGACTCGATCACATCGGGGCAGAACAAGCAGATGCTGAGCCCCTTCGCGCCGCTCACCGACGAGCAGCGCGCGCTGTTGCAAGGCATCGTCGACTCGATGTACGCCCGCTTCCTCGATGTCATCGTCAAGGGACGTGGCATCGAGATCGAGGCGCTGCGTCCCATCGCCGACGGGCGGCTGTTGACCGCCGAGCAGGCGCGCGAGGCCGGGCTCGTCGATCGCATCGACTATCCCAAGGCGGCGCTCGCCCGCCTCGGCGCGCTCGCGGGCGAGGGTCCCTTCACCGTGGTGCGCTATCGCAGCGAGCCCGGTCTCTTCGACCTCTTCCGCGCCCGCCTCGGCGCGAGCGAGCGACCGCTCGTCGCCGAGCTCTTGCAAGGCCCCCGCGCGATGTACCTCCACGGCCCGCCGGCGCTCGTGCGATGACGGCGGGCGCGACGACCCACCCCACCCTGGGGGCGATGGAACGAATGGACGCTTCAGAGAGCCGCGATCTATGATGCCGCCGATGAACACCCTGCACGTCGGATGCGCGACCCAGACCGGGCCGCAGAGCAGATACTGGAAGCAATTCAACGCCTTCGAGGTCGAGGCGCGGATCGTCGAGCGGATGAAGCCCAAGGCCGCGGCGCGCTGGCGGGCGAGCGCGCCGCCGGGCGCGGTCTTCGTGCCGACGGTGCCGCCCGCGCTCGCCGCCGGCTTCTTCGCCGACGACGCGATCGGCGCCTGGAAGCGCGCCCTCGCGCTCGCCGACGCGCTCGAAGCGCGCACCGTGCTGCTGCACACCCCGGCGAGCTTTCGTCCCACCCGTGACAACCGCGAGCGTCTCATCGACTTCGTCGGCAGCCATCGCCCCGACGGCCTCGCGATCGCGTGGTGGGCCGAGGGGCTGTGGGAGGGCCAGCCCGAGGATCGCGCGGCGGTCTGCGCGGCGGCGGGGCTCATCCCGGCGGTCGACCCGCTCGGGCACGACGACGAGGACGACGAGACCGAGCTGCCCGCCGGCGATGTCATCTACTGGCGCCTGATGGGTCGCAAGGGTCTCACCGGGCGCTACACCGACTTCGAGATCGACACCCTGCTCGCGCTCGCCGAGGAGCGGCGCGCGGGGCATGTCTTCTTCACCGCGCCGACGATGTTCGGCGAGGCCCGGCGCTTCGCGTCGCTGCTGCGGTTCGCGCGCGCCGACGGCGCGTTGGCCGATGAGGACGAAGAAGACGGCGACGACGAAGACTTCGACCTCGACGCGCTCGACGAGGACGAGCCGGCGGACCACCGGTGAGACACTCCCCGGATCGTCTCGGAGGCTGACTTTGGCGGCGAGGCTGCCCCGCTTCATCGGACCGTACTCGGTCGAGGGCCGGCTCGGCACCGGCGGCATGGGCATCGTGCTCTATGCCCGCCACCGCCTGCTCGGGCGTGAGGTCGCCGTCAAGATCCGCCACCGCGGCGAGAACCAGGACGAGCACCTGCTCGCCGAGCGCTTCCGCCAGGGCGCCATCCTGCAAGCCGAGCTCGATCACCCGCACGTCGCCCGGGTCTACGATTACCTCGAGTCGCCCATGTTTCAGGCGATCGTGATGGAGTACCTGCCCGGCGGATCGCTCGAAGACAAGCTGCGCAGCGTCGACGGTCCGCTGCCGATCCCGATGGCGATCGACATCGGGATCCGCTCCGCCGACGCGATGGCCTATGCGCACCGGCGCACCGTCGTACACCGCGACATCAAGCCGGCCAACCTGATGATGGTCGACGCCGACGACCCGGGCTCGGTGCGCATCACCGACTTCGGCGTCGCCAAGGCGCTCGAACGCAGCCCCGATCTGACCGTCGCGGGCGCCAACGTCGGCACGCTCTGGTACATGCCACCCGAGCAGTTCAACCACGAGAAGCCGACCCCGCTCGCCGACGTCTACTCGCTCGGGGCGACGATCTACGAGATGCTGACCGGGCAGATCCCGTTCGAGGCGCCCGACACCTCCGAGATCTTCCGCCGCTTCCTCGACGGGGTCCCGCCGCCGCCGATCCTCGGCCGCAACCCGTTCGTGCCGCCGACCGTCGCGGCCGTCGTCGAGACGGCGCTCGCGCTCAAGCCCGAGGCGCGGATCCCATCGGCCGCCGTGCTCGCGCTGCTCTTGCGCGCGGTCGCCGAGGGCGAGGGCATCACCATCGAAGACACCGCCGGCCGCCGGCTGCTCGCGCAGGCCAACGCGCACGAGATCAAGCGCATCCTGCAAGGGCTCGGCGGCACGGTCGGGCGCGAGGTCGGGCAGGCGCTCTCGGCGTTCGAGAGCCGGCTCCTCGGCGGCAGCGCGGTGACGCGGGTCGACTCGGCGCCGGTGCCGCCGCACGAGCCGAGCGAGATCTCGTCGCTGTCGCTCTCGGGCTCGCTCGAACAGGGCGATCCGTTCGAGCCGAGCGAGCACGAGGTCGAGCACCTCGTCAACCGCGCCGGCCACCGAATGCCGGTGCTGCACGCCGACGACGAAGAAGACCGCACCGCGGTGATGGACGCGCCGACGATGGACGACGACTGAAGGGGAAGCGCTGACGCCTCAGCGCGCCGGCTCGCCGCCCGCCTCCGGCTCGTCGGCGTCCTTGCGCACCGGCGCCGGCGCCAGGTCGTCGGGGACCCGGTGGCCCACCGCGAGCGCGTGCGCCGCCTCGGCGTCGTCGTCGTCGAATGGCCCCAGCTCCCGCACCGCCCACTTGCCCTCCAGCCCCCCGCCGCTGATCGTGCCCGCGTAGTGCCGCCGGTCGGCCGACACCGGCCCGCCCTCGATGAGCTGCTCGAACCGCGTCACCTCACCCGACTCGTAGTCGAACGCGAAGGTGTGCGCCTCGACGAGCGCGCGCTGCGCGTCGAGCGTGATGTGCACCCGCCGCAGCCCGAACGGCGTCGCGACCGCCACCTCGACCTGCCCCCGGGTGTCGCGCACGCCCGCGATCGGGCAGCGGAACTGCTCGCCCTGAACCGTCAGCGCCAGTTGACCTTCCAGAATCCGCACGATCGGCCTCCTTGCTCCGCCACCTCGCCGTGCCGGGCGGGCCGCCATCATAGCCAACAAGTCACCGCGGATGCACCCGCGCCGCCGACGCGCTTGCATTCACCGGGCGCCCGCGTATGGTGTGCCGCGTGACCGTGGTGGGGAGCCAGATCGAGCTGAGACGGGCCGAAGCGGTCGACGCGACGTTCGTGCTCGACCTCGCCGCGACGTGCTTCGCCGGGCTCGGTGACTACCGCATGATCCTCGCCGGGTGGTTCGCCCACCCCGGGGTGCGCACGACCGTCGCGCACCTCGGCGACCTCCCGATCGGCTTCTCGATGCTCGCGTTCGTGCGCGGCGAGGACGACCGCCGCCCCGTCGCCGACCTCGTCGCGATCGCCGTCGCGCCTGCCGCCCGCCGCCGCGGGGTCGCCGGCGCGCTGTTGACCCACGCGCTCGGCGTCGCCCGCTTCGACGCGGCGCTGCTCGGCGCCGCCGATGTCATCCGCCTCGAAGTCGCCGACGCCAACACGGCGGCGCGCGCGCTCTTCACCGCCGCCGGCTTCCGCCACCGCCCCCGCGGCGACGGCCGCTATCCGAGCGGCGAACGCTACCGCTGCCTCGAGCGCCCGCTCGCCGCGCCCTACGCGGCCGGCGCGCCGTTCCGCTACCTCGTCGAGGCGCCCGATCCCATCCCGAGTGAGTCCACCCCGAGCCCATCAGACCGGGAGTTCGCATGAAGTACACCATCACGCTGTTGCCGGGTGACGGCATCGGCCCGGAGGTGAGCGACGCCGCGGTGCGCATCGTCGAAGCCACCGGCGTCGCCATCGAATGGGACCGCCACCTCGCCGGCGTCGACGCGGTCGAGGCGGGCCTCGGCACGCTCCCCGACGCGACGCTCGCCTCGATCAAGCAGAACCGCGTCGCGCTCAAGGGCCCGATCACGACCCCGGTCGGCAAGGGCTTCCGCAGCGTCAACGTCGGGCTCCGCAAGGCGCTCGACACCTACGTCAGCCTGCGCCCGGTGCGCTCGTGGAAGGGTCTGAAGACGCGGCACGACGACGTCGACCTCGTCGTCTTCCGCGAGAACACCGAGGGCCTCTACGCCGGCCGCGAGCACGAGGTCGTGCCCGGCGTCGTCGAGGCGCTCAAGATCATCACCGCCGACGCGAGCCGCCGCATCGCCCGCTACGCCTTCGAGTACGCGCGCTGGACCGGCCGCCGCAAGATCACGGTGGTGCACAAGGCCGCGGTCATGAAGCTCAGCGACGGGCTCTTCCTCGACTGCTGCCGCGAGGTCGCGCGCGACTACCCGTTCATCGAGGTCGACGAGCAGCCGATCGACCGCGTCGCGATGCAGGTCGTGCTCGACCCGCACCTCTACGACGTGCTGCTCATGGAGAACCTCTACGGCGACATCATGAGCGACCTCTGCTCGGGGCTCACCGGCGGCCTCGGGGTCGCGCCCGGCGCCAACATCGGCGACACCTGCGCGGTCTTCGAGGCGGTGCACGGCTCGGCGCCCGACATCGCCGGGCAGAACAAGGCCAACCCCATCGCGCTGACCGTCTCGGCGGCGATGATGCTGCGCCACATCGGCGAGCGCGCCGCCGCGACCCGCATCGAGCGCGCCATCGAGCGCGTGCTCACCGAAGGCCGCGTCCGCACCGGCGACATGGGCGGCCGCGCGAGCACCACCGAGATCACCGACGCGATCATCGCCGCGCTGCCGACCGCCGAGGAGGTGAGCGAATGAAGTCCCTGCCCACCGTGACGCTGCTGCCCGGCGACCTCATCGGCCGCGACCTCGCCGGCCCCATCACCGAGCTGTGCGCCGCCGCCGGCGCCGAGGTCGAGTGGGAGTGGATCGAGGACGTCACCGGCGACGAGACCCCGGTCACCGCCGCCTGCCTCGCGTCGATCCGCAAGAACAAGGTCGCGCTCAAGGCGCCGTTCGCGACGCCCGCGGCCGCCGGGCGCATGAGCCCGTCGGTCGCGCTGCGCAAGGCGCTCGACCTCTACGCCGGCATCCGCCACGTCCGCTCGCTGCGCGGGCTGCGGAGCCGCTACCCGGCGCTCGACCTCGTCGTCATCCGCGAGAACACCGAGGACGTCTACGCCGGCCTCGAGCACGAGGTGCACCCCGGCGTCGTCGAGTCGATCAAGGTCGTCACCCGCGCCGCGTCGAAGCGGATCTTCGAGCTCGCCTACCGCTACGCCCGCGACAACGGCCGCAAGAAGGTCGCCATCATCCACAAGGCCAACATCATGAAGCAGTCGGACGGGCTGTTTCTGCGGGTGGGCGAGGAGGTCGCGGCGCAGAACCCCGACATCGAGACCCGCGGCCTGATCGTCGACAACACCTGCATGCAGCTCGTGCAGCGCCCCGAGCAGTTCGACGTGCTGGTGTGCGGCAACCTCTACGGTGACATCATCAGCGACCTCGGCGCCGGCCTCGTGGGTGGGATCAGCGCGGTGTGGGGGCTCGATCGGGGCGATGACATCTTCGTCTACGAGGCGATCCACGGCCGGGTGCCGCAGCTCATCGGGCGCGACGCGGCCAACCCGCTGCCGATGCTGATGCCGGCGATCCACCTGCTGCGCCACATCGGGCAGAGCGCGCCGGCCGATCGGCTCGCGCACGCGGTCGAGGCGGTGCTCGTCGAGGGGCGCACGCTGACGGCCGATCTGGGCGGGACGGCGAAGACGAGCGAGATGCTCGTGGCGCTGAAGAACGCGCTGGGCGAGTGATGCGCATGGCATGGATGGCATCGATGCCATCCATGCCATTTGTGCCATTCATGCCATCGATGGAGTCACCGGGCCGCGATCACTGACCGAGCTTGCCACCCGGCGCGGGCGCGGTGCCGGGCGCGCCCATGCCACCCGGCGCGGTGCCACCCGGCGCGCGCCGCCGAGCGTGCCCTGCCCCGGCGCCCGCACCGGGCGCGGTGCCACCGGGCGCGCCGCCGCCGAGCGTGCCCTGCCCGGCGCCGCCATGCCACCGGCGCGCCGCCGCCGAGGGTGCCCGGCTGACCAGGCGCGCCCATCGCGCCCGGCGCACCCATCGCGCCCGGCGCCCCCAGCTGACCAGCCCCTGGCGCGCCCATAGCACCCGGCGCGGTGCCACCGAGCTTGCCGCCCGGCACCGCGCCCGGCGCGGCCCCCGGCGCCGTGCCCGTGCCCGGCGCGCCCGGCGGCGCGTTCGTCGCCGGCTGGTTCAGCTTGCCGGTCGTCGAGGTCGTCGTCTTCTGGGGCGCCATCGAGGGATCGAGCTTGCGCACGTACTCCTCGATCCGCGAGTTGAGCCGCGCGAGCTCGGTCGGCGCGCTCTCGCCGCCCGCGGCGACGAGCTTGTCGCGCTCGGCCTCGAAGCCCTGCATCTTCAACATCACCGCGTCGCGCATCGCCGGGTTCTTCGCGGCGAGCGCCTCCATGGTGTCCTTGTTGCGGGCGAAGCGGCTCTGCTGCGCCTCGACGGTGGTGCTGCACCCCGACACGAGCGCGACCCACAACAGCGCGAGGCATCCGAGCACCCCGACGCTCCACTTCGACTGAGTCATGATCCCATCTCCCCGGCCGGTGGCCGTCAGTTCTTGTCGACGTTGCCGTGGACCTGCTTCTCGAGGTCGTCGGCGTACTTGCCCACGTAGTAGACCGCCCGCATCAGCTCCTCGTCGTCGGCCGTCTGCACGAGCTGCGACTCGACGAGGATGACGTTGGGGTCGCGCACGGCGAGCGCCCCGTAGGGCAGGTCGGCGTTGAGCCGCAAGAGGTAGTAGGGGTCGCCGATCGCGCTCGTCTGACAGACGACGCTCCAGATCCAGGCGAGCGGGCGGCGGTCGGGGTCGTGCCCGAGGGTGATGTTGACGACCTGGGTGCGGCCGTACTCGGTGCGCACCTCGATCCGGGCGCTGCCGTCGTGGCCGCGCACCATCGCCCAGCCTTGCCGACTGGCGATCGTCTGCAATCGCATCGCGACGTCCATGGGTCTCTCCTTCCGGGTCCAGCCCGAGCAGCCTACACCCGCCCGGCGGCCGATCGCGACAACTGCGCGCGCGACAACTGCGCGCCCCGGCCGGTCGGACTTGACGCCGCGCGCTCACCGGCCGATCGTCCGCAACGCGCACCGACGCCTGTTCATCCACCTTGCCCGACCCGCGTCGCCCGGAGGACCCGTGTCCAAGAAGAAGACCCCCGACCACTTCGAGGGGATCGCACCCGAGACGGTGCTCGAGTGGTTTCGCATCGTGAACCTCGGCCGGCTCATCGAGGCCAAGGCCGTCGGCTACATCCGCAAGGCCAAGGGCTGGGGCTACCACGCCCCCTTCGCCGGTCACGACGGCATCCAGCTCGCGCTCGGGCAGGCGTTCCGCGCCGGCAAGGACTTCCTCTTCCCCTACTACCGCGACCTCTTGACCACCCTCGCCGCCGGGCTGACCCCCGAGGAGATCATCCTCAACGGGCTCTCGAAGGACACCGACCCCGCCGGCGGCGGGCGGCACATGTCCAACCACCTCGCCAAGCCCGCGATCGGCATCCAGAACGTCTCGTCGTGCACCGGCAACCACACCCTGCACGCGGTCGGCGTCGCGCGCGCGATCAAACACTACGGCGGCGACGGGGTCGCCTTCTCCAGCCAGGGCGAGGCGAGCACGAGCGAGGGCTACTGCTACGAGGCCTACAACGGCGCCAGCCGCGAGAAGCTCCCGGTCGTCTTCGTCATCCAGAACAACCGCTTCGGGATCTCGGTGCCGGTCACCGAGCAGACCGCCAACCCGCGCGTCTCCGACAACTACCGCGGGCTCAAGAACTTCCTCATCGTCAACGTCGACGGCACCGACTTCGTCGACTGCCACCGCGGCATGCAGAAGGCGCTCGAGTACGTGCACAGCGGCGAGGGCGCGGCGATGGTGCACGCGCAGTGCGAGCGGATCGGCGCGCACTCCAACAGCGACCGGCAGGAGCTCTACCGCACCGAGGACGAGATCGAGACCGCCGAGGGCAAGGATCCGCTGCGGCGGCTGCGGCACCTGATCGTCGAGGCGGGGATCGCCGACGAGGCGAAGCTCGAGGCGATCGAGGCGGAGAACAAGGACGCGCTCGAAGAGGCCGCCGAGCGCGCCGAGGCGGCGGCCGATCCCGATCCCAAGACCGTCGTCGACTTCGCGATCCCCGAGCCGTGGCAGCCCGAGGAGACCGCGACCCCGGAGGACGGCGAGAAGTGGAAGATCCGCGAGGCGATCAACGAGACGCTGCACGCGGAGTTCGCGCGCAACGAGCACACCTTCCTGTGGGGGCAGGACGTCGCGAGCAAGGACAAGGGCGGTGTCTTCCTCGTCACCAAGGACATGCAGGGCGCGTTCGGCAAGGGCCGCGTCTTCAATGCGCCGATCGCCGAGGACTTCATCGTCGGGACCGCCAATGGCATGTCGCGCTATCGCGATGACATCCGGGTGGTGATCGAGGCGGCGCAGTTCGCCGACTACATCTGGCCGGCGATGGAGCAGATCGTCGAGATGGGGCACGAGTTCTGGCGGACCCGCGGCCAGTTCTCGCCGAACGTGACGATGCGGCTGTCGAGCGGTGGCTACATCGGCGGCGGGCTGTATCACTCGCAGAACACCGAAGCCATCTTCGGACATCTACCGGGGCTGCGGGTGGTGGTGCCGGCGTTCGCCGACGACGCGGCGGGGCTGCTTCGCACCTGCATCCGCAGCCGGGGGCCGAGCTTCTTCCTCGAGCCGAAGTTCCTCTACAACCAGCAGTTCGCGGCGACGCCGCGCTGCGGCGCGGAGCACGCGGTGCCGTTCGGCAAGGCGCGGGTGCGGCGCGCGGGCGGTGACGCGACCGTGATCGCGTGGGGCACGCCGGTACATTGGAGCCTGCGTGCGGCCAACAAGATCGCGAAGGAAGGCGCCGGTGAGGTCGAGGTCATCGATCTGCGCTCGATCCGTCCGTGGGACAAGGAGACCGTCGCCGCGTCGGTCAAGAAGACCGGCAAGGTGGTGGTGGTGCACGAAGACCACCTCACCAATGGCTTCGGGGCCGAGATCGCGGCGTGGATCGCGGAGCACTGCTTCGAGTGGCTCGACGCGCCGGTCAAGCGGATCGGGGCGCTCGACATCCCCGTCGGCTTCTCCCGGATCCTCGAGCGCGCGACCCTGCCGAGCGAGGACGACGTCAAGGCGAGCCTCGACGCGCTGTTGGCCTACTGACGCCGCTCCCGCCACTTCGCCGCGCCCCGTAGAGGCCCGCGCCCGCTCGCCGTGGGGCTTCTACGGGGCAATGGATTACACTTCTGGCCTCGTTCCGTCCATCTGTAGTGTAATTCGACGTCTTCCCCGGCCTCGGTGCCGGACGCCCGACGAGCGCCTGAACGGAGAGTGCCCGTGACACGCACCGCCCCTCGACTCGGAACCCTGTGCGCCCTCGCCGCGGGTCTCTTCAGCCTGCCCGCCCTCGCGCAGGATTACGTGCTGACGACCGATCCCGCCTGCCCCGACGAGCTCGGGGTGGTCAGCATGACCATCGACGCCTTCGGCTCGACCGGCTCGGCGAGCGGCGGCGGCTCGGCGACCTTCGACCCGGCCGACGACATGCCCGATCAGGGCGACGTCTCCACGATCTTCGAGCTGATGGCCAACCTCTGCCGCACCACGGCGGGCGGCAACACCGCCGAGGTGTGGTTCGACAGCGGGCGCGCGGGGGTGCCGGTCAACTCGCGGCGCGACGGCGAGGACGTCGTCAGCACCTTCACCGTCAACGGGATCCAGGTCGAGCAGCGCTTCCGGCTCAACTGCACGGTGCTCGAGCGGTGCTACGTGCTGACCAACGTCAGCAACGAGGCGATGCCGACGGTCGCGTTGACCCAGTACATGGACGGCGACCTCTTCTTCGGCCAGGGCGGCCTCGGCAACGACTATGGCGCGACGAGCGTGGGCGCGCCGAAGACGCTGTGGGAGTTCGACGAGGGCGACAACCCCGAGGAGCCGACGACCTTCGTCGGCCTCTACGCGCTCGATGGCGGCGACCAGTTCCTGCACTCGTGGGAGGTCGGGCGCTTCAGCGACCAGCGCAACCGCATCGAGACGGTCAACAACGGCGTCGGCTGCACCCCGCTCGGCAACGACATCAACCGCGGCGCCGGGCAGCCGGCCGATCTCGACGGTGATCTCATCACCGACAACGGCTTCGACGTGACCCTGGCGCTGCGCTACGACTTCGGCCCGCTCGGACCGGGGCAGAGCGCGCCGGAGTTCTGCTTCGCGACGCAGTGGGGCGTGGGGCTGCCGTGCTCCGATGAAGACAACGACGAGGTCTGTCTGCCGGTCGACAACTGCCCGACGGTGCCCAACCCCGATCAGCTCGACGAGGACGACGACGGCGTGGGCGACGCCTGCGACAACTGCCCGAAGTTCCAGAACCCCGATCAGGCCGATCGCGATCGCGACGGGCAGGGGGATGCCTGCGACCGCGCGTTCTGCACGCCCGATGGCAACCCCGAGGTGTGCGACGGGCGCGACAACGACTGCGACGGGCTCGTCGACCTGTTGCCCGATGGGCGGCCGGTGGTGGTGCCGGGGCGCTGCGCGACGGCGCTGGCCGGGGCGTGCGGCGTGGGGACCTGGCAGTGCCTCGGCGGGCAGACGCGGTGCGTGCCCGACGTCTCGCCGGGGGTGGAGGTGTGTGATCTCGACGACGACGACTGCGACGGCGTGATCGACGAGCGGGTGCGCAACGCGTGCGGGACCTGCGGCGCGCTGCCGGTCGAGACGTGCAACCTCGAGGACGATGACTGCGACGGGCGGCTCGACGAGGGCAACCTCTGCGGCGCCGGGCAGGGCTGCTACGAGGGGACCTGTCTGCCGCGCTGCGAGGCGGGCAACACCTGCCCCGACGAGGAGCTGGCGTTCTGCGCCGACGGGGTGTGCGTGCCGTGGTGCCGGATCAACGCCGATCTGTGCCAGGGCGCGCAGCGGTGCATGCCGGACGGGCGCTGCGTGGATCCGTGCGCGGGCGTGCAGTGCGGCGAGGGCGAGGCGTGTGTCGACGGCGAATGCGGCCCGGCGAACTGCACCTACGTGGCCTGCCCGGCGGGCGAGCGGTGCGGGATCGACGGCTGCGAGCTCGATCCGTGCGCGGGCGTCGACTGCGGTCAGGACAGCTTCTGCCGCGACGGCGAGTGCATCTTCTCGTGCGCCGACGTGAGCTGCCCGGCGGCCTCGGCGTGCTTCGACGGGCTGTGTCAGGCGACGGGCTGCGGGCCGGTGGGCTGCGACGCGGGGCAGGCGTGCGTGGACAACGTCTGCGTGGATGATCCGTGCGCGGGCGTGGAGTGCGGGCCGGCGGCGGTCTGCGAGCGGGGCGAGTGCGTGGCCGATCCGTGCCAGGGCATCACCTGCCCGCGCTATCAGCGGTGCGCGGTGGTTTATGGCACGGCGCAGTGCGTGGCGGACTGGCCGATCAACGAGCCGGTCGAGGAGCCCGACATGGGCGCGGGCGGCGAGGGTGGCATGGGCGGTGAGGGTGGAGTGGGCGGTGAGGCGGGCATGGGCGGCGAGGGCGGCGCGGGCGGCGAAGGCGGCGCGGGCGGCGCGCTCGACATGGAGGGCGCTGGCGGTGGGGCCGGCAACACCGGGCCGACCGACTTCGGCGTGGACAGCGGCGCGGGCGGCGACGATGGCACGAGCAGCTGTGAGTGCGACGCGGGCGGCGGCTCGGGCGCGCCGTTCGGGACGGTGCTCTTCGGGCTGGGCGTGCTCGGCCTCGGGCTGCGGCGCCGGCGGCGCTGATCGGGCTTCGGGCGCGGGCGTCGAGTCTGGCGCCCGCGGCGCCCCTCCCCTCCCCCGCCGCGCTGCGCCGCGCCGATCCATCTCTTCAGGTGCCACCGGCTTCGGCCGGTGCCCGACACTTCTCCCTGGCATCAGCGGGCGCGGCCCCGTTAGCGTTCGCCGGTCACCCACCGAAGATCCTCGGAGAGATGGTCATGGCAAAGTATCTCGTCTCATTCCCCAGCGGCGCGATGAAGGTCCCCGCCAGTGAGCTGGAGGCGGTGGGTCACGACGCGCACGCCGTGATGCGGGCGGCGAAGGCTGCGGGTGTCTATGTCTTCGGCGGTGGCATCGATGAGACGGTGCCATCGGTGCGGGTCGCGGCCGATGGCTCGGTGACGGAGGGCGGCTATCCCGGGGCGCGGCCGCTCGATGGCGGTTTCACCGTGCTCGAGGTGCCTTCGCGGGCGGAGGCGATCGCCTGGGCGGCGCGGTTCGCGAAGGCGTGCCGCTGTGACCAGGAGCTGCGGGTGTTCGGGTTCGATCCCGAGTCGTGAGGCTCAGCGGCAGGCGTTGGGGGCGCCGGGGGTGGCGGGCAGGAGCGCCCACGGGCCGCCGGCGGTGGGGCAGCGGCCGATGGCTTCGCCGGCGATGTCGCTGTCGGCGGGGGCGTTGGGCTCGTCGGTGACGGTGGGGAGCGGGTCGGCGCCCGCCGGGTAGACGACGCCGTCGAGGACGCGGTCGGCGGTGCGGAGGCGCACGGCGTCGGGGCTGCCGTTCTGGATGCCGCTGCCGACGGTGCCGCCCCGGGCCCAGCCGAAGAAGATCACGCCCTCGGGCGGCACGAGCGCGGCGACGCCGGGATCGCCGACGACGAGGTAGCCGCCGGCCGGGATCGCGGCGGCGACGGTGTCGAGCGGGAGGCTGTAGTAGGGCTCGCCGTTGCCGCCGTTGACGAGCTCGAGCACGACGCCGGCGAGCGGGGCGGGCACGGCGCCGGGGTTGTGCAGCTCGATGAACTCGAGGTCTTCGGGGTTGGGCATGTCGTAGTCGAGCTCGGTGAGGATCGGGTCGGGGTCGGCGACGACGAGCGGGACCTGCACCTCGAGGCCGGCGGCGCGGGCGACGACGGTGGCTTCGCCGGGCGCGAGCGGGGTGAGCTCGACGGTGACGCGGCCGTCGCCGGCGGCGAAGGCGATGGGCGCGGCGACGGCGGCGATGGGGGGGTCGATGGTGAGCTCGACGGGGATCGCGGCGGCGGGCGGGAGGTCGAGCGCGAGGGTGAGGGGGCCGGGTTCGCCGCGGACGAGGCGGAGCGCTTCGGGCTCGGCGCGGAGCGCGGCGGGGGGTTCGTCGGCGGCGAGGACGCGGATGGTGGCGGTGACGGGGGCGGCCTGATCGCCGGCGCGGGCGCCGATCTCGACCTCGCCGACGCTGCGGGCTTCGAAGGCGACGCGGGCGCGGGCGGCGCCGACGGGCACGACGACGGGCGCGGCGAGGACGAGGCCGCGGCCGGCGGTGATCTCGACGGGGTGGGGTCCGTCGTCGGCGGTGACGGCGCGGGTGAGCACGACGTCGAGCGGGGCGCCGTCGAGGCCGCGGGGGACGGCGATGTCGCCGATGCGGATGAAGGCGCGGGCGGGGGCGAGCGCTGCGACCTCGGGCGGGCCGGCGATGACGTCGTCGGCGTCGCGGGGTTCGATCTGGTCGTGGCCGTTGGCGTGGCGCCAGACGCCGCAGATCTGGGCGTAGCGGTCGCCGGGGGCGGGGGGCGCGAGGCGGTGGAGGAAGTCGTCGACGCGGATCGCGGCGGGGTCGCCCGCGGCGGCGACGGTGAACTCGTGGGTGGGGGCCTCTTCGCCGGGGCCGGGGGCGAGCTCGACGGCGACGACCTCGACGCGGCGCACGCAGACGCGCTGGCCTTCGAGCGCGGCGGCGCGGTCGGTGAGCGCGGCGGGGGTGGCCTCGACGGGCGGCGGCAGGGCGGCCATGGGGGCGAGGCGCTCGACGCGGCGGACGGCGGTGAGCTGGATCTGGTCGAAGTAGACGCCGACGGCGCCGGTGATCTCGACGTGGCTGCCGCGGGCGGGGAGCGCCTGGGGGTCGCCGCCGAGGTAGACGTAGAGGCCGTGGCCGCCGGCGGCGAGGTCGACGCCGTCGCCGGGCGGGCTCTCGATGAAGACGCCGGGGCCGGGGGGCGCGACGGCGGTGACGATGCCCTCGACGCGGACCGGCTCGCCGAGCGCGATCGGGCGCAGGCCCTTGATGCGGGGGATGGTGGCGCGGCAGGGTTCGCCGCCGATGCCGGCGCTGTCGGGGCAGAGGTCGCAGGCGTCGCCGCGGCCGTCGCGGTCGGCGTCGGCCTGGTCGGGGTTCTGGACGAGCGGGCAGTTGTCCTGGCCGGCGTTGACGCCGTCGCCGTCGGCGTCGTCGACGAGCGGGACCGGGCAGGGGCAGGTCTCTTCGGCCCACGGGCAGTCGTCGCAGGCGTCGCCGGCGCCGTCGCCGTCAGTGTCGGGCTGGCCGGGGTTGAAGACCGCCGGGCAGTTGTCGGCGCGGTCGGGGTGGCCGTCGCCGTCGGCGTCGTCGGCGGTGGTCTCGCCGGCGCCGCCGGTGACCGCGCAGGCGTAGGTCGAGGCGCACTCGTAGGCGGGGTAGAGGCTGTAGATGTAGTCGAGCGCGGGGTCGAGGCCGGCGGGGCGGCGGGCGGCGATGTCGGCGCCGAGGTGGGCGACCATCTCGGTGAGGCCGAAGCGGGCCCAGTCGCCGTCGTCGCCGATGGTGGGCGCGCCGGCGGTGTTGCGCAGGCAGAGGCGCTTGGGTGCGCCGCAGATGTCGAGGTCTTCGCAGAGGCCGTTGCGCTCGATGGAGCGGTCGAGCGCGTCGGCGTCGCCGTACCACGCGACGCCGTCGATGAAGACGGCGCGCACCGCGGTGGCCTCGGCGGCGACGATCGCGCGGTGGGGCTCGGTGCGGTCGACGCCGCCGAGCGCGAGCACGTCGGCGTACATGCCGACCCGGAGCTGGCCGATGAGGTCGCCGACGCCCATCGCGGCGGCGGCGCGGTCGGTCGCCATGCGCACCAGCGTGCGGTCGTCGAGGCGGCCGCCGAGGTATTCGTCGCTGTAGGCCTGCGCGCACTTGAGCTCGGCGAGCGGGCTCATGGTGCCCGATGGCGTCCAGTCGGGGCCGAGCGCGACGGTGACGCCCATGTTGAGCGCGGTGGCGACGTCGGTGGTGCGGCCGTAGAGGTCGAGGTTGGACTGCGGCGACCAGACGAGCGCGGCGCCGGCGGCGCGCATGCGGGCGAACTCGTCGGGGCCGCAGGCGGTGCAGTGCACGATGGTGCTCTGCGGGCCGAGCTGGCCGTCGGCGGCGAAGGCGTCGAACTCGTTGCGGGCGCGGTCGTTGACGCCTTCGGCGACGTGGGCGACGTAGCGGCGGGCGGGCGCGCGCACGCCGGGGTGGTCGCGGCAGCTCCCGGCGAGGGGGAAGACGCACTCGGTGAAGGCGTCGTCGTCGTAGGGCAGCCCGTGGGCGTCTTCGGCGCGGTCGAGGTTGCGCACGAGGTCGTGGCTGGCGGTGTTGTCTTCGGCCTTGTGCACCGCGGTGGTGCCGGCGAGGAGCAGGCGCAGCTCGGCGTAGCGGGCGGCGACGCCGCGGCGGGAGGGCTGGGCGTCGTACATCTGGTCGCCGAGCGGGCCGCGCCAGTCGTCGCGGTGCTGGTAGAGCCGGTCGTGGCGCCAGCGGGGGAGCGTGTTGTAGCTGAGGTGGTTGTGGGGGTCGATGAGGCCGGGCAGCACGACGTCGGCGCAGATGACGGCGGCGCCGGCGGCGCGGGGGTGGTCGGCGCAGTCTTCGCCGACGCAGGCGATGCGGCGGGTGTCGCGGTCGACGAGCACCTCGCCGTCGCAGATGACGCGGTCGCCGGTGACGAGGGTGCCGCGGATGATCGCGGCGCCGTTCTGGCCGGCGCGGGGGGCGCAGGGGCGGAAGGCGACGCCGGCGCAGTCGGCGGGCGGCGGCGGGGGGCCGCAGGGCTCGGGTTCGGGGCCGAGGTCGGCGCCGGCGTCGGGCTCGGGATCCGGGTCGGGGCCGAGGTCGCCGTCGACCGATCCGTCGAGGCCGCGGTCGGCGTCGGGCGCGGCGTCGGGGCGGCCGGCGTCGCTGGCTCCGGGTCCGGCGTCGCCGCCGGCGTCGGGCTCTGGCTCGGCGGCGACGTCGCGCCCGGCGTCGACCGGCAAGAGCCGCCGGGTGTCATCGGGCGGCGGCTCGCCGGTGCAGCCGACGACCCACGCGGCGAGGACGCACCCGAGGAGGGCGCGCCCGGACCCGCTGCTCCGCTCGCTTCGTGTCGGCACGGGTCCTCCTCGTGGTCGTGGGCCAGCGCCCGCGGCGCGCGGTCAAGGACAGGTGTTGCGGGCCCCGGGCGACATCGGCAGCAGCAGCCACGGCGCGCCGGCGGCGCTCGGGCAGCGCCCGATCGCTTGATCGGCGCCGTCGTTCGGGTCGTCGGGCGCGGCCGGCTCGTCGGTGACGCTCGGGATCGAGCCGCGGGCGTAGACGACGCCGTCGAGGCGGGTGTCGCCCCGCATCAGCCGCACGCCGTCCGGGTCGCCGTTCTGGATGTCGTGCTGGTCGTTGGCCGACGCCCAGGCGACGAAGCGCCCGCCCGCCGCCATGCGCGCCTCGACCGCCGCGTCGCCGACGACGAGGTAGCCGCCCGCCGGGATGAGGCCGTCGAGCTCGACCCGCTTGTAGACCTGGTTGTTGCTGCCGTTGACGAGCTCGATCCGCACCCCGGCGAGCGCGGCGGGCGCGCCGCCGGGGTTGTGGATCTCGACGAACTCGAGGTTCTCGTTGCCGGCCATGTCGTAGTTGACCTCGGTCAGGATCGGATCCGACGGGAGGTCGACGACGGTGATGGTGGCCTCGGCGACGAGCTCGCCGGCGGTCGCGGTCAGGGTGACCTCGCCAGCGGCGATGGCCTCGACCTCGAACTCGGCCGAGGCGGCGCCCGCGTCGAGCTCGAGCTCGACCGGCGCGAAGACGACCCCGTCGGCCGAGGCCGCGATCGTCACCGTGGTGAGCTCGGCGAGCGGCAGGTCGAAGCTCAGCCGCATCAGCGCGACCTCACCGAGCTGGAGCGTCAGCTCGGCGGGCTCGATCACGAGCGCGCTCGGGGCGGCGTCGAGCGCGAGCACCCGCACCGTCGCCTCGGCCGGCGCCTCCTGGTCGGCGGTCACGGCGCTGATCCGGGCCTCGCCCTCGGCGAGCGCGGTGAAGCCGAGGAACGCGCGATCGGCGCCCTCGGGGATGACGAGCGGCTCGACGAGCGCGAGCAGCGCCGGGTCGTCGACGAGCACCGCGACCTCGATCCCGCCCGCCGGCGCGGGCCGGCTGAGCACGACCTCGAGCGGCGCGCCGTCGAGGCCGGCGGGCACGCCCTCGTCGCCGACGCGGATGAAGCTCACCGCGGGGGTGATCGACTCGACGACCGGCGGGCCGGGCACGAGGTCGTCGGCGTCGCGGGGCTCGATCTTGTAGTTGTCGTTGGCGAGCCGGAGCACGCCACAGACCGCCGAGAAGCGGTCGCCGGGCGCGATGTCTTCGGCGAGGTAGAGCAGATCGTCGACGCGGACGCCGCTCTCTTCGTCGGCGGCGGTGACGACGAACTCGTTGGTCGGCGGGCGATCGCCGCCGCCGGGCGCGGGCGCGATGTCGGTGACGACGACCGGCCCGGTGCAGACCCGCTGCGCCTCGAGCTCGGCGCCGCGCGCGAGCAGTCCGGTGGGCGTCACCTCGACCGGCGGCGCGAGCGGCTCGGCGGCGTCGAGGACCTCGACCCGGCCGACCTCGAAGACCTGCACCTGCCCGAAGTAGACATTCTGCACGCCGACGACCTCGACGTGGTCGCCGACCGCGGGCACCGCGACGCCGTCGGCGCGGGCGCCCATGTAGACATAGAGCCCGTGCCAGCCCGCCGCGGGGTCGACGCCCTCGCCGGGCGCGCTCTCCATGAAGAAGCTCCCCGGCTGCTGGCCGGGCGCGCTCGCGGGCACGACCGCGGTGACCACGCCGCGCACCTCGACGGTGACGCCGATCGGGATCTCGAGCCGCTTGAGCGCCGGGATCGTCGCCGGGCAGCCCTGGTCGCCGCCGTCGGGCGACTCGGGGCAGTAGTCGCAGACGTCGCCCTTGCCGTCGCCGTCGGCGTCCTCCTGGCCGGGGTTGTTGGTCTCGGGGCAGTTGTCGGCCTCGGCGCCCACGCCGTCGGCGTCGAGGTCGTCGGCCGCCGGCACCGCGCAGGGGCACTCCTCGACGGCCCACGGGCAGGTGTCGCAGGCGTCCCCCGCGCCGTCGGCGTCGAGGTCGCCCTGGTTGGGGTTGAACACCGCCGGGCAGTTGTCGACGTCGTCGGCGACGTCGTCGCCGTCGGCGTCCGAGGCGCCGATGGCGCCGCTGACGTGGTCGTTGCCGATCTCGCAGCGGAAGGTCGAGGCGCACTCGTAGGCCGGGTAGAGCTCGTAGATGTAGGCGAGATCGGGGTCGAGGTTGGCCGGGGCGAGCCCGCGGATGACGCGCTCGAGGTAGGCGACCATCTCGCCGAGCCCGAAGCGGGGCCAGTCGCCGGCGTTGTTGGGGTTGCCCGCGCCGGCCTGGGTGCGGATGCAGACCTGCTTCTCGACGCCGCAGATGTCGATCGTGTCGCAGAGGTCGTTCCAGCGCACCATCGGGTCGAGCGCGTCGGCGTCGCCGTAGTAGGCGACGCCGCCGATGAAGACGGCGCGCACGTCGGGGGCCTCGGCGGCGACGATCGCGGCGTAGGGCCGAGCGCGGTCGACGTCGGGGGTGGCGGGGTCACCGTCGCCGAGCGCGAGCACGTCGGCGAACATGCCGGGCCGCAGCCGCCCGATGAGGTCGCCGACGCCCATCGCGCGCGCGGCCTGATCGGTCACCATCCGCACGATGCGGCGGTCGTCGACGCGGCCGCCGAGCCAGGTCTGGCTGACGTGCTGCGCGCACTTCATCTCGCCGAGCTGGTTCATCGCGCCCGAGGGCGTCCAGTCGGTGCCGAGCGCGACGGTCAGCCCCATGTTGAGCGCGGTCGCGACGTCGGTGGTCTGGCCGTAGAGCTCGAGGTTCGACTGCGGCGACCACACGAGCTTCGCGCCGACGGCGCGCATCCGGGTGAACTCGGGGCCCTCGCAGGCGGTGCAGTGGATGAGCGTGGTCCGCGGTCCGAGCTGGCCGTCGTCGGCGAACTCGCCGAACTCGGCGCGGGTGCCGGGATCGATGCCTTCGGCGAGGTGGGCGGCGTAGATCCGCTCGGGTATGCGCTGACCGGTGCGGTAGTCGGGCGGGGTGGGGCAGGAGTCGGCGAGCGGGAAGACGCACTCGTAGAACGCGAAGTCGTCGTAGCCGAGCCCGTGGGCGTCGTCGGCGCGGTCGAGGTTGCGCGCGAAGTCGTGGCTCGACGGGGTGTCCTGCGCCTTGTGGACCGAGGTGGTGCCGGCGAGGAGGAGGCGGATCTCGTTGTAGCGCGCCGCGACCGGATCGGTCGGCTCGGGGAGCGCGTCGTACATCTCGCCGCCGAGCGGGCTGCGCCACGCGTCGCGGTTGTCGAAGAGGCGGTCGTGCTGCCAGCGGGGCAGCGTGTTGTAGCTCATGTGGTTGTGGGGGTCGATGATGCCCGGCATCACGATGTCGGCGCACACGACCGAGGCGCGCGCGGCGAGCGCCTCGCCGCTGCAATCTTCGCCGACGCAGATGATGCGGCGGCTGTCGCGGTCGACGAGGACCTCGCCGTCGCAGATCAGCCGGCTGTCGGTGACGATGGTGCCGCGGATGAGCGCCGCGCCGTTCTGACCGACGACCGGCTCGCAGGGCCGAAACGCGACGCCCTCGCAGCTCTCGATCTCGGGCTCGGGGCCGCAGGGGATCTCGCCGCCCGCGCCGCCCTCACCGCCGAAGCCGCCCTCGCCGCCGACGCCGCCCTCGCCGCCGACGCCGCCCTCGCCCCCTTCCCCGCCGATCCCGCCGACGCCGCCCTCGCCGCCTTCCCCACCGACGCCGCCCTCGCCCCCCTCCCCGCCGATCCCGCCCTCACCGCCGATCCCGCCCTCGCCGCCGATCCCACCCTCACCGCCGATCCCGCCCTCGCCGCCGATCCCGCCCTCGCCGCCCGCGCCGCCCGCCATGTCGGTGCGCACGAACGCATCCGATCCGCGCTCCGAGGGGTCCGCGTCGTCGCACCCCATCGCCAACATCCCCACCGCGCCGAGCGCGACGAGGAGGAACCGGCACCGCCATCGAGTCATGGAAATCGACTCCGCTCGTTTGTCGTGAACCAATCGGGCGCGCGCCGCCGTGCGCGGCGCTCCTCGGCGTGCCCGCGCCCCGGGCGCGACTCGCCGCTCGTGCTGTTCTCGCCGGGTCGGACCGCCGCTCGCGGTCGCTGCCGATCAGGGTCGGCGTCGGTCGGATCGCGCGCGCCGGGCCGGCGCGATCCAACCCCGGAATGTGCTGTGCGTGTCGGGAGCGTGCGCTTCTTCGGGGGGTCACGCATCCCGTCACCGCGTCGACGCCCGGGACCTTAGCGGAAGTCGGGGGATCGTTTCCGCAAAACCGGGTGACGCGAGCTCGACGGGATGATGTCGGGAGGCGCGGCGGAGATCCAGGGAAAGAAGGTGCACCCGGGCGGATACGGCACCGTGCGGATGGAGCGCCGGGCGGACGCGGCGTCGCCGGGATCGGCGCGCGGGCTTCGAAACGAAAAGAGGCCGACACGATGTCGTGTCGGCCTCTTGGTGGAGCAGAGGGGGATCGAACCCCTGACCTCTTGACTGCCAGTCAAGTGCTCTCCCAGCTGAGCTACTGCCCCACGGGATTGCTTGCGAGAGCGGCGGCGAATATATGGGCGGCCCTGGCGGGAGTCAAACGCTTTTTTGTGCACTCTCCGATTTTATCGGCGCCGCTCGCCGTACCGGGCGCCGACGTGGGGCGCGGCCCGTTGACAGGGGGCCGGTCGGCGCTCACCATCGCCGCGCCCAGGACCCGGGAGTCATTCGATGTCGCGCTTGTCCGCTCGCCTCTGTGCCCTGACCGCCCTCCTCACCCTGTCCGCCTGCCGCGACGCGGCCCCGCCCGATCCGGTGGTGGCGGTCGTCGACGGCGAGGCGGTGCCGCGGTCGGTCTATGTCGACGCGCTGATCGAGGCGCAGGGCGACGCCTTCTTCCCCCGCTTCGTCGAGCGCCGGCTGGTCGAGAAGCGGGCGGCGGCGCGGGGGATCACGGTCGACCCCGCCGCGGTCGAGGCGGCGATCGAAGAGGAGGAGCGGCGGGTGGTGCAGGGTCGGTTCCGCGGCGACGCGGCGGCGTTCGCGGAGCAGCTCGCGGGCTACGGGCTGACGATCGACGACTGGCGGCAGGGCGTCGGCGCGCGCTTCCGGGTGCGGCGGCTCGTCGAGCAGCTCCTCGCGGCCGAGGTCGACGAGGCGCAGGTGCGCAAGCTCTTCGAGCTGCGCTTCGGCGAGGGCGGCGTCGAGCGGCGGGTGAGCGACATCCTCATCAGCACCAACCCGGCGGCGTCGCGGTTCTACGGGCGCGCCGAGTACCAGCAGGAGAAGGACGCGATCGTCGCCGACGCGCGGTACACCGCGGCCGAGCTCCGGTCGAAGCTCGCGGCGGGCGACGACTTCGCGGCGCTGGCGAAGGCGCGCTCCGACGCGCCGGGCGCGGCGGCGGGCGGTGATCTGGGCACGCTGTGGTCGGGGCGCTTCGGGCAGAAGTACGACGACGCGATCGCGGCGCTCGCGGTGGGTGAGATCAGCCCGGTGATCGAGGGGCGCGACGGGTTCCATGTGGCGCAGGTGACCGGCATCCGCAAGGGCGCGGTCTACGCCGGGCGCGCGATCCGGGTGGACGCAGCCCCGCCGGCGCCGGACGGGGGCGGACCCGACGAGGCGGCGCGCTTCGCGGCGGCGCAGGCGCGGGCCGACGCGATCGC
>JACKDM010000045.1 GCA_020633515.1 Myxococcales bacterium | reverse complement strand
TTCGCGGCGGACGAGGGGCGCAAGGTCGAGCTCCTCCACCGCATCGCTTCGCTGCACCAGGATCGGGGCGGCGACGCGGCCGAGGCGTTCCGCAGCTATGCGCGGGCGTTCCAGGTCGAGCCGGCCAACGAGAAGACCCTCGCCGAGCTGCACCGCATCGCGGCGGCGCTCGACGTCTGGCTCGACCTCGTCGCGGTCTATGAGGACCAGGTCGTCGAGATCCCCGACGTCGCGACGGCGACGATGGTGCACAAGCGGGTCGCGGCGGTTCAGCTCCGCCAGATCGGCGACGTCGAGGGCGCCCGCGCGCACTACGAGGCCGCCTATCAGGCCGACGACGCCGACATGGAGGTCATCGAGGCCCTCCAGGAGATCTACGCCCACACCGAGCAGTGGAACGAGCTCGTCGCGGTGCTCTACCGCAAGGCCGAGCTGACCGAGGAGACCGCGGCGAAGAAGGCGCTGTACTTCCAGATCGCCGGGCTCAACGAGGAGATGCTCGACGACGCCTTCCGCGCGGTCGAGGCGCTGCGCACGGTGCGCGAGCTCGACCCGAAGGACGGCGCGGCGCTCGACGAGCTCGAGCGGCTCTTCACCGCGATGGAGCAGTGGGAGGACCTGATGGAGGTCCTCCACCGCAAGGCCGAGCTGACGGCCGATCTCGACAGCCGCAAGCGCATCTACTACGCGATCGGCGCCTCGTACGAGATGCAGCTCGACGACCTGCTGCGCGCGGTCGAGACCTACAACACCGTCCTCGAATGGGACGACCGCGACGTCGAGTCGCTCGAGAGCCTCGCCCGGCTCTACACCCGCCTCGAACACTGGGACGACCTCCAGCGGGTGCTCGCGCGCCAGATCGAGATCGTCGGCGACGAGGGCGCGAAGCTCGCGCTCCGCTTCCGGGTCGCGCAGCTCCACGAGGTGCACCTCGGCGACGTCGAGACGGCGATCGAGGGCTACAAGGGCATCCTCGCCGATCGGCCCGACCACGAGATGGCGCTCGACGCGCTCGAGAACCTCATCCGCCAGGACCGCGAGGCGCGGCGGGCGGCCGAGGTCATCGAGCCGGTGCTCACCCGCGCCGGCAACTGGGAGCGCATGATCGCGGTCTGGCGTGACCTGCTCGAGGTCACGATGGATCTCGAGGTCCGCACCCAGCTCCGGATGCGGATCGGGCAGGCCTACGAGGACATGCTCGCCGACGCGGCGAACGCCTTCGACGCCTACGGCAACGCCTTCCGCGAGGACCCGACCCACGAAGAGGCGCTCGTCGCGCTCGAGCGCGTCGCGAAGCACGCCGAGCTGTGGGCGCCCTACGTCGAGCTCGTCGAGGGGCAGCTCCTCAACATCCCGAGCGAGTACGTCGCCCGCGACCTGTTCCTGCGCGTCGCGCGGGTCTTCGACGAGGAGATCAAGGATCCGGCGGCCGCGATCGAGCGCTACCGCCGGGTGATGGAGATCGACCCCGACCACGAGGGCGCGATCCTCGCGCTCGACCGGCTCTACCAGCAGGTCGGCCGCTGGCCGGAGCTCGCCGAGATCCTCCAGATCCGCGTCGAGCGGGCCGAGGACACCGCGCGGGTGCCGCTGCTGCTGCGGCTCGGGGCGCTCTACGAGAGCGCGCTCGAAGATGTGCCGGCGTCGATCACCGCCTACAAGGACGTGCTCGACATCACCGCGCAGGAGCCCGAGGCGGTCGCCGCGCTCGAGCGCCTCTTCGCGGCGGGCCACGAGCAGCCGACGATCGGCGAGGTGCTCGAGCCGATCTACCTCGAGCGCGAGGCGTGGGCGAAGCTGCACGATCTGTTGCAGGCGCTGCTCGCGCACCAGCTGCCGGGCGAGGACCGCATGCGGTCGATGCACCGGCTCGCCGAGATGAGCATCGAGCGGCTCGGCGACAAGGAGCGCGCGTTCCTCTGGTACGGCGAGGCGTTCAAGGAGGTCCCCGACGACGAGAGCAGCCGCCGCGAGGTGGCCCGGCTCGCCGAGGAGATCGGCGGCTTCGAGACCCTCGTCGCGATCTACACCGACGGGCTCCAGAACACGCAGGACCTCGAGCTCATCCGCACGCTGAGCCACGAGATGGCCGACATCTACCGCCACCGTCTCGCCAATGACGAGATGGCGGAGCAGATGTATCAGTACACGCTCACGCAGATCGATCCGGCCGATCCGAAGGCGCTCAAGGGCCTCGACGTGCTCTTCGAGGAGCAGGGGCGCTGGCCGGAGCTGATCGAGGTGCTGCGGCGCGAGGTCGAGGTCACCTACGAGGAGCCCGAGCTCATCGTCCTGATGTTCCGCCTCGGCCAGCTCTACGAGCGGCAGGCGGAGCCCGACCTCGCCGTCGACGAGTACAACGGCATCCTCGCCCGCCAGCCCAACCACGAGAAGGCGCTGGAGCGGCTCTGGCAGATCTACCTCGCGCGCGAGGACTGGGCGCCGCTGTTCGAGGTGTATGCGCGGCAGGCGGAGAACGCCGAGCAGGACGTCGAGCGGGCGAAGATCCTCGCCGCGCAGGCGAACCTCGCCGGGCTCTACCTCGACCGGCCGCTCGACGCGATCGACCTGTGGAACCAGGTGCTCGACCTGCGCGGGGAGGACGCCGAGGCGCTGATGGCGCTCGAAGGGCTCTATCAGGGCCAGGAGAGCTGGCGCGAGCTCGTCGACGTCTGCGAGCGGCAGGTCAACCTGCTCGACAACGACCGCGCCCGTGAGAAGCAGCTCTACGCCAAGCTCGGCCGGGTGTGGGGCGACTACCTCGAGCGCGAGCGCAACGCGCTCGAGAACTGGCACAAGGTCCTCGAGATCGACGCCGCCGACGAGGACGCGCTGTGGGCGGTGCGCGAGCTCTACGACCGGATCTCCGAGTTCGACAAGGTCGCCGAGTTCGACCACCGCCTCCTCGACCTGCTGCCGCCCGACGACGTGCGCCGCGTCGAGCTGTATCGCCAGCTCGGTCGGCTCTACCAGCAGGTCCTCGAGAACACGCCGGAGTCGATCCAGGCGTGGACCCGCCTCCTCGCGATGGAGCCCTACGACCCCGAGGCGATCGGCTGCCTCGAAGACCTCTACACCCAGGCGGAGGCGTGGGACGCCTGCGTGGTGATCCTCGAGCGCAAGGTCGAGATCACCGAGGACGTCTACGACAAGGTCAGCATCCTCTTCCGCGCCGCGGAGATGTACGAGGAGCGGCTGCAGGACGCGGGCGGCGCGCAGGCGGCCTACCAGAAGGTCATCGAGATCCAGCCCGACAACCAGGACGCCTACGACCAGCTCGAGCGGCTGTACGAGGCGGGTGAGCAGTGGGAGGCGCTCGTCGACCTGCTGCTCGCGCGGCTGGAGGTCACCACCGAGCTCTTCGAGCGCCTCGACATCTTCGAGCGCACCGCCCGCACCTTCGAGCAGCGCCTCGGCGACACCGAGAAGGCGTTCGCCGTGCTCAGCATGGCGTTCGAGGCGAGCCTCGACGACGAGCGCTTCGGCGCCGAGCTCGCGCGGCTCGCCGAGGCGGGCGCGTACTGGAGCGCGCTGATCGAGACCTACCAGCGGGTGATCGAGGCGATGGGCGCGGTCCCGCAGTCGGTGCCGCTGCGCCTCCGCGTCGCGCGCTGGTGGGACGAGAAGCTCGGCGAGGCGCAGTACGCCGGCACCCACTACCAGCACGCGCTCGCGATCGAGCCCGACAACGTCGACGCGCTCACCGCGCTCGAGCTCTTGCTCGAACGCTACGAGAACTGGGCCGAGGTCGCCGCGATCCTGCGCCGCAAGGTCGATCTGGTGCAGACCCCCGAGGAGAGCAAGCAGAGCTACGAGAAGCTCGCGCGCATCCTCGAGCGCTACCTCGACCAGCCCGACGAGGCGATCGACGCCTACCGTCAGGTGCTCCTCATCGACGGCGCCGATCTGCCGAGCCTCGTCGCGCTCGAAGGGCTCTACACCGTGCGCATGCGGTGGCAGGAGCTCATCGACGTGCTCGTGCAGCAGGCGGCGGTGCTCGAAGACCCCGAGCAGATCGTCGAGAAGTACCTGCAGGTCGGCGAGCTGTGGGAGACGCGGCTCGACTCGCCCGAGCGCGCGATGGAGTCGTACCGCCAGGCGCTCTCGGTCGACGACCGCTGCATCGAGGCGCTCGACGCGCTCGAACGGCTCTACCGGCTGCAGGACCGCTGGACCGATCTGCTCGACGTCTACCACCTGATGCTCCAGGTGCGCACCGAGCCGGCCGAGCAGCTCCGCATCTACCGCAGCATCGCCGAGCTGCAGGAGGCGGAGGTCCGCGACCGCTACGCGACCATCGAGGCCTACCGCCAGATGATGGTCATCGACCCGCGCGACCCGCACGCGGTGCAGTCGCTCGACCGGCTGTATCGCGAGAGCGAGCAGTGGGACGAGCTCGCCGAGGTCTACGAGACCCACCTGCGCCACATCGACGACGTCGAGACGCGGGTCCTCATCCGCACCGCGCTCGCCGAGATCTACCGCGGGCCGCTCTCGATGCCCGAGAAGGCGATCGAGGCGCTGACCCCGATCCTCGAGCTCGTGCCCGACCACCTCGACACGCTGCGGACCCTCTCGGGGCTGTATGCCGACGTCGAGGACTGGCACAACGCGATCGACGTCATCAGCCGCGAGTCGCACCAGCTCGACGACCGCGAGGCGCTGCTCGACCGGCAGTACCGGGTCGGGCGCATCTACCAGGAGAAGCTCGGCGACCTCGATCAGGCCGAGCGCTGGTTCCGCGCCGCGCTCGAGCACGACCGCAACTTCCTGCCCGCGCTCGAAGCGCTCGTCGAGGTCAGCGAGGCGCGCGGGGAGTGGGCCGAGGCGGTGCGCAGCCTCCAGATGATGGAGGCGGCGAGCCGGGCGTTCGCCGACAAGAGTCGGTACCTGTTCCGCATCGGGCGGGTGTACGACAAGCACATCGGCGACAAGACGATGGCGATCGACTACTACGAGCAGGCGATGGACATGTCGCCCGACAACGCGGCCGCCGCCGAGCCGCTCGTCGACGTGTACTGGTCCGATCGCAACTGGCCGCGCGCCGAGCCGCTGCTCGACCTGATGCTCGCCGGCAAGCAGGACGCCGACAACCGCGAGCTGCAGCAGCTCCACTACCGCATCGCGTACTGCGCCGAGCAGCTCCACAAGGACGACAAGGCGCTGACCCACTACCGGCAGGCCTACGAGCTCGACAGCACCGACCTCGCCACGCTGCGCGGCATGGGCAACCTGCTGTTCCGCCACGAGGATTGGGATCGCGCCTTCAAGATCTACCAGACGATCCTCGTGCATCATCGAGAGAGCCTCGATGACAAGCAGGTCGTCGAGATCTTCCACCAGCAGGGTCAGATCAAGCTGCGCCAGAACGAGCGGCGCAAGGCGCTCGACTTCTTCAAGAAGGCGCTCGACATCGACCCGCAGAACGCCGAGATCCTCAAGGCGCTCATCGAGCTGCACGAGGCGCGCAACGACTGGGAAGACGTCATCCACTATCGCCGCCAGATCGCGGCGGCGATCGCGGACGACACCGAGCGCTTCCAGGCGCTCGTGGGGATCGGCGACATCCTGCACGAGCGGATGAACAACACCCGCCTCGCGGTGGACGCCTACAACGACGCGCTCGCGGTGCAGCCCGGCAGCCGGCTCGTGCTCGGCAAGCTCCTCGCGCTGCACGAGGCCGCCGAGAACTGGGAGCAGATGGTCGCGGTGCTCAGCCAGCTCGCCGAGCAGGAGACCAACCCGCAGCGCAAGTCGAAGTACTGGTGCGGGGTGGCGACCATCCAGAAGGAGAAGCTCAAGGACAGCTACGTCGCCGTGCGCTCGTTCGACAAGGGCCTCGAAGCGGACCCGGCGAACCTGCGCGCCTTCCAGGCGATCGACCAGATCCTCACCGAGGAGCGCGACTACGAGCGGCAGGACCGCTACTACCGCAAGATGCTCAAGCGCGCGACCGAGGCGAACCTCGAAGAGGGGCTCGTCTTCTCGCTCGCCAAGAACCTCGGCGAGATCAACCGCAGCCGGCTCCAGCGCTACGACGAGGCGATCAAGGCCTACAAGATCGCGCTGAGCAAGAAGCCCGACGACCAGTCGACCAACCAGATCCTCGCCGAGCTCTACGAGCTCGAAGACCAGGTCGACAAGGCGATCGCGCAGCACTACAAGCTGCTCGACTTGAACCCGCGGGCGGTCGAGAGCTACCAGCAGCTCCGGCGGCTGTTCATGGAGAGCGGCAAGTACGACGAGGCGTGGTGTGTCTGCCAGGTGCTCGTCTTCCTCGGTCAGGCCAGCCAGGACGAGCGCGTCTTCTTCGAGCGCTACCGCTCGCGCACGCTCAAGCAGGCGCAGCGCCAGCTCGACCAGCGCCACTGGGGGCTCATCTTCCACCCGGAGAAGAGCCCGCTGCTCGACCACCTCTTCCAGCAGCTCTACCAGTTCACGCTGCCGGTGGTCGCGCGCACCCACAAGGATCTGGCGCTGCACAAGCGCAAGACGCTCATCAACCCCGAGGAGCAGACGCCCTTCAACTCGGTGATGAAGTACGTCTCGCACACGACGCGGCTGCCGCAGCCCGAGAGCCACCGCGACCCGCAGAACCGCCCGGGGCTGCGGCTCGTGCCGCTCAACCCGCCGGCGATGCTGGTCGGGCCCGACGTGCTCTCGGGTCGCAAGCCGCAGGAGCTCGCGTTCGCCGGCGCCAAGGAGCTCTTCCTCTGCGGGCAGGCGACGTTCCTCGCGAGCCTCGGCGACACCTACGAGCAGCGCAAGATGTGGCTGACGACCATCGTCTACACGCTCACGCACCTGCTCAACCCGAACGCCAAGGTGCAGTACGACCCCAACCTGCGCGAGCAGTGGAACCGCACGATCCCCATCCCGGCGCGGGCCGAGATGGAGAAGATCATCCAGAAGGCGAGCACCAACCCGCAGGTGCACCTCAACGTCAGCAAGTGGCTCGAAGCGGTCGAGCACACCGGCAACCGGCTCGGCCTCGTGCTGAGCAACGACCTCGGCGCCGCGGTGCAGGTCATCAAGAACGAGGCCGGCTCGTTCAGCCGCGCGCCGGTGCAGGACCGCATCCGCGAGCTCGTGCTCTTCGGGCTCTCGGAGAACTACTTCAAGCTGCGCGAGGCCCTCGGGCTCTCGATCAACCAGAGCCGCTGAGGCCGCCACGAGCACCGAGCCCGATAACACCGAGGCGGACGGCGGCGTCCTCTACGTCGTCGCCGTCCCCATCGGCAACCTCGAAGACATCACCCTCCGCGCCCGCCGCGTCCTCGCCGAGGTCGACCGGATCGCCTGCGAGGACACCCGCCGCACCGGCAAGCTCCTCGAGCTGATCGGGCTCCCTCGCCGCCCGCTCGTCTCGCTCTACGACCACAACGAGCAGCGCCGCACCCCCGCGATCATCAACGCGCTCGAACGCGGCGAGCGGATCGCGCTCGTCAGCGACGCCGGCACCCCCACCATCAGCGACCCCGGCTTCAAGGTCGTGCGCGCCGCGATCGAAGCCGGCGTCCGCGTCGTCCCGATCCCCGGCGTCAGCGCGGTCACCACCGCGCTCTCCGCCGCCGGATTGCCGACCGATCGGTTCCGCTTCGTGGGCTTCCCGCCCGCCAAGGGCAGCGCGCTCGCCGGCGCGCTCGCGAGCCTGCACGGCGCCCCGGAGACGCTCGTCTTCTACGTCAGCCCGCACGGCCTCGACCGCTTCCTCGCCGCCGCCGCCGAGGCGTTCGGACCCGATCGGCCGGCGGTGATCGCGCGCGAGCTGACCAAGGCGTTCGAAGAGTTCCGCCGCGCGCCGCTCGGCGAGCTGGTCGCCGATCCGGGCGTCGTGCGCGGTGAGATCGTGGTGCTGATCGGCGGCGCGCCGCCCGAAGACGCGCCCGAGACCGACGACCTGCGCGCGGTCGTCGCCCGGCTGCTCGACGAGGGCTTCGCCCCGGCCAAGGCCGCGCGCGAGGCCGCGAAGCGCACCGGCGGCAGCCGCGACGAGGCGTACCGGCTCGCCGTCGAGCTCCGCAGCGGCGAGGCCGGAGAGGGCAGGGGAGACGACGAGGCGGAGTGAACGCCTGCCGCTCCTGACCGCCCGCCGCTCCTGGACCGCCTGCCGCTCCTGACCGCCCGCCGCTCCTGGACCGCCCGCCGATCCCGACTGCTCGCCGATCCCGGCTGCCCGCCGCTACCCGAGCAGCACCCCCGGGTTGAGGATCCCCGCCGGATCGAGCGCGCCCTTCACCGCCCGCAGCGCCGCGGAGTGCAGCGCCGGCCGCTGCCGATCGGCCCACGGGCGATGCACCCGCCCGACCGCGTGGTGGTGCGTGATCGTGCCCCCGTGCGCCAGGATCGCCTCGCTCGCCGCCGCCTTGATCGCCGCCCACTGATCGAGCTCGGCGCCCGCTCTGCCCGGCGCGACGAAGGTGTAGTAGGGCGCCGGCCCGTCCGGGTAGACGTGGGTGAAGCGGCAGCCGAGGTAGCCGCCGCCGCACGCCGCCTTCATCGCGCCCCGCACCGCCTGCTTCACGGCCGCGTGCAGCGCGCCGAACGCCGCCCACGAGCACGCCGTCTCGAAGGTGTCGGCGACCACGCCCAGCGAGACCAGCGTCGATTGCAGGTACGGCGCCTCCAAGAACGCGCCCCGCCACGCGCCCACCGCGTCCCCGCCCGCCTCCGCGCCCCGCCCCGCCGCCTCCTCGCGGAAGCGCGGCCCCTTCGGCGACACCCCGCCGTGATCGGTCACCACCTCCATCGCCCGCGCCATCCAGGCGTCGAGCGGGTGATCGGCCGACTCGAACGCCACCAGCAGCACCGCCCGCCCGTCGCTCGCCACCCCCGACAGCATCGCCTCGCGCCCATCGAGCAGCCGGCAGTTGCTCGGATACAGCCCCGACTGCGCCAGCGCCCGCGCCGCCGCCACCCCCGCGTCGAAGTCGGCGAAGTGCGCCGCCACCTGCGCCCGCCACCGCGGCCGCCGCCGCACCCGCATCCACGCCTCGGTGATCACCCCGAGCGCGCCCTCCGAGCCCAGCACCAGCCGATCGGGGCTCGGCCCCGCCCCCGAGCCCGGCAGCGGCCGCGTCTCGAAGACCCCCGCCGGCGTCAGCATCCGCGTCCCCGCGACCAGCTCGTCGATGTGGGTGTACAGCGTCGCGAAGTGCCCGCCCGCCCGCGTCGCGATCCAGCCCCCGAGCGTCGAGAACTCGAACGACTGCGGGTAGTGCCGCAGCGTCAGCCCATGCGGCGACAGCGCCGCCTCGATCGCCGGCCCCTCCATGCCCGCCTGCAGCAGCGCGAGCCCCGAGACCTCGTCGATCGCCCGCACCCGGTCGAGCCCGCGCACGTCGAGCGAGAGCACCCCGGCGAAGCCCTCGCCCGCGCACTCCACGCCGCCGACCACGCTCGTCCCGCCCCCGAACGGCACCACCGCGACCCGCGCCCCCGCCGCCCAGTCGAGCACCGCCTCGACCTCGGCCTCGCTCGTCGGCCGCGCCACCAGATCGGGCGCCGCCGCGAAGTCACCCCGAAACGCCCGCACCTGGTCGCGGTACGCCTTGCCGTAACACTGCCGGATCCGCCCCTCCCGATCGTCGCGGACCAGCCCCCCGAGCCGCGCCGGCGGCGCCACCCGCGCCGGCGCCAGCGTCACCGCCTCCATCGGCACCGGATCGGCCGGCGCCGGCGTGAACCCCAGCAACGCCCCCACCTGCTGCCCGAGCCCCGCCCGCTCGGCCCGCGCGGGCAGCCGATCGGCCCACCCCCACCCCCAAAAACTGCGCTCCCGCTGCATGCGCTCCCGCTGCATGGCACGCCTCCCGTCATCGGCCCAGCGCCGCGCCGAGCCACTCCTTGGCCGCGAACCCCACCTGATAGAAGCCATTGCCCGTCGGCACCAGCGCCACCGCCGTCCACGGCGACAGCCCGCCCCGCGCGTCCGCCGGGATCGCCACCGCCGGCAGCCCCGCCCGCTCGGCCAGCCGCATCGCCCGCCGCAGGTGCCACGCGCTCGTCACCAGCCCCACCCGCCGCCAGCCCGCCGCCGTCGCGTGCGCCGCCAGCGCCGCCACCTCGGTCGCCGTGTTGTGCGGCCCCGGCAGCGTCACCACCGCCGCCGCCGGCACCCCCAGCTCGCCCAGCACCGCCCGCGCCTCCGCGCCCAGGTCCCGCGCCGCGCCCTGATCCAGCCCCGCCAGCGACGTCCCGCTCGCCACCAGCACCGGCGCCTGCCCCCGATGCCACAGCCCCGCCGCCACCCGCAGCCGATCACCCGCCAGCGAGAGCTGCGGCCCCAGCGGCCCCGCGTCGGTCCCCCCACCCAGCACCATCACCGCGTCGAAGCGCAACTCCGCCCCCGGCGGCACGAACCCCGCCTCCAGCCCCGCCACCAGCGCCCCCCCGAGCTGCCCGCTCCCCGCCACCGCATACCCCAGCCACGCCACCAGCACCCCCGCCGCCGCCCGCCGCCGCCCCCGCGCCGCCAGCATCAGCGCCACCCCATAACCCACCACCCACAACGACCCCGCCGGCAGCACCAGCCGCGTCGCCAGCTTCTCCACCATCGCCGGATGCGGCAACGCCGCCGCCGTCAGCGCCCACAGCCCCGCCGCCCCCGCCGCCGCCGCCAGCCGCCACCGCCCCCGCGCCATCGCCGCCACCACCCCCGCCACCAGCGCCCCCACCATCGCAAACACGCTCAGCACGCCCTCACCTCCAACCCGCCGCCCGCGCTATAGTGCCGCCCATGCGACGCGCCCTCCTCGCCCTCCTCCTCCTCGCCGGCTGCGAAGACCCGGTCCAGACCCTCGACCCCCCGCAGCCCATCGAAGCCGACCCCCGCTGCACCGCCGCCGAGATCCTCTCCATGGGCCGCCCCATGCGCGTCGACCGCATCGACGGCGACCGCCTCGCCATCTGGGGTTATGACGACACCGGCCGCCAGTACAACGGCCGCATCCTCACCGCCCCCATCGACCGCAGCGCCGCCCCCACCGAGCTGTGGATCGACTTCCCCATCAACACCCTCCACCGCCACCAAGGCGCCTGGTTCACCGCCGGCCGCGAGCCGAACATCACCCGCCTCGCCCCCGACGGCACCGACGAGCTCGTCATCAACTTCCGCCCCACCGCCGCCTACGGCACCGTGCGCGACCTCTTCTTCACCCGCAACGGCGACGTCATCTTCGCCTTCGAATACCCCTACCCGAAGATCGGCACCCAGCTCGCCCGCGTCGGCCCCGGCGACGCCCTCCGCTGGACCGGCGGACTCCGCGACGACAGCGACCAGCCGCTCTTCCCCGGCGAGCTCCGCGGCATCGCGCTCACCCCCGGCGGTGACATCGTCACCACCGGCCTCAGCGTCGACGCCTTCGACGGCGAGCGCATCGCCTACATCGAGTGGCTCGACGGCACCACCGGCCGGTCGTTCGCCCGCCAGTTCTTCACCCAGCGCGAGCTCGAGCCCATGCGCATCGTGCTCGACCGCAGCGGCGAACCCTTCCTCCTCGCGCTCGAAGGCCACAGCGGCGACCGTTACCAGAACGGCCAGCCCTACATCGCCCGCATCGACCGCGACGCCCACCTCGCCGACCGCGTCGACATCCCCCTCCCCGAAGGCACCCAACACGGCGCCCTCCTCGCCGCCGTCGACCTCGACGACGGCTGGCTCCTCGGCGGCAGCGCCTGCGGCCGCGGCCGAAGCTGGTGCGAAGCCTGGATCCACCGCACCCGCGGCGACGAGACCGCCTGGTCGCGCCGCCTCCTCCGCTCCGTCGCCGCCACCGTCAACGACCTCGAGGTCATCGGCGACCACGTCGTCGCCATCATCGCCAGCAGCCGATACTGCTGCGAATTCAACGACTTCGACCACGACGGCTGGGTGTGGGAGCTCAGCCTCGACGACGGCGACTGCGACGTCGACCCCCTCTTCCCCCTCGACGGCAGCCTCCTCCGCTAGCCCCCCCGAACAGCCCCGCCGCCCGCAGCGCGCCCCCGCGCCCCGCCCCTCGACCGCCCCCCGCTCAACCACGCGCCGCCACCGCCGCCGCCTCCGCCGCCCGCCCCAACGCCCGATACTGCGCCACCGCCAGCCGCCGCGCCTCCGCCGCCCGCGCCCCCTCGCCCGCCGCCGCCGCCCGCTCCGCCGCCAACGCCGCGACCGCCGCCACATCCGGCTCCGCCAACCGCCCATCCAACAGCGGCCCCACCGCCGCCATATGCGCGTCCCACGCCCCCCAATCCCCCAACGCCGCCACACACGGCAACAGCACCGCGTGGATGATCACCCGCAGCTCATGCCCCCCCCACACCCGCTTCTGCGCCTCCACCAACCGCGCCCGCGCCGCCGCGTCCGCCCCCCGCGCCAGCTCCACCAGCGCCAGGTTGCACTCCGCCGTCGGCAGATCCGGCGCATCCACCGCCGCATACAGATCCCGACTCTCCGTGTAGTGCTGCCACGCCCCCTCCAGATCCCCCCCATACCGCGCCAGATCACCCAACAGCGAGCTCACCACCGCCCGCCCCGTCCGATGCCCCGCCCGCCGATACCGCGGCGCCGCCGCGCTCACCGCCGCCGCCGCCCCCGCCAGATCCCCCCGCCGCCGCGCGATATCCGCCAGCCCCACCAGCGCGTCCCCCTGCGTCCGATCGTCCCCCACCGCCTCCGCCGCCCCCAGCGCCGCCCGCAGCGCCGCCTCCGCCTCATCGAACCGCCCCAGCAGATTCAGGCACGACGCCGCCGCGAACCGCGCCCGCCCCTCGATCGCCAGATCCCCCGCCGCCACCGCCTCCTCCACCGCCGCCGCCAGGATCGGCCACCCCGCCGCGTCCCCCTCGATCAACCGCGTCGCCGACCCCAGCTCGATCAACGCCTCCGCGTGCAGCGCCCGATCCCCCACCGCCCGCGCCTGCGGCTCCGCCCGCCGCGCCGACCGCAGCGCCACCTCCATCCGCCCGAACCGCCGCGCCAGCCGCGCCCGCAGCACCCGATTCTGCACCCACGGCCCCGCATCCAGCGGCACCTCCAGCGCCCCCAACATCTGCGCCCGCTGAACCAACGCCTGCCGCGCCCCCGCCTGATCCGCCCGCGCCGACGCCGCCTCGAACGCCCCCACCAACGTCTCCGCCGCCGCCGCGAACCGCCCCGCCGCCGCCTGATACGCCGCCAGCCGATGCAGATCCGCATCCCCCCGCCCCGCCACCGCGTCCGCCGCCACCCCATGCCACGCCACCCAACGCCCCCCCGCCCGCGCCCGCCGCGCCACCGCATCACACAGCGCCGGATGAACGAACCGCCACCGCCCCCCCGGCTCGCTCGACAACAACCGCTCCGCGTGCAGCCGCGTGATCCCCCGCTCCGGCCAGACCAGCCCCGCCCGCGCGCACGCCGCCGCCCACGTCTCCCGATCCACCTCCGACCCCAACGCCGCCGCCAGCTCCAGCGCCTCGCTCGCCCCCGGCTCCGCCGCCGCCAGCGCGTTATCCACCCGCGACAGCCACACCGCCTCCAACCCCGACAACGCCGCCGCCTCACCCTCCCCCGTAAGCCCCGCCGACGCCGCCTCCCGCAGCACCGCCCCCTCCGCCGACTCCACCAACGCCCCCGACGCCAACCACAACCGCAGCGTCTCCTCCGCCAGCAACGGACTCCCCGCCGTCGACCGCACCAACAGCTCCACCAACGCCGGCGCGCACCGCACCATCGACCGCACCTGCGCCGCCTGCCCCATCGGCGACAGCGGCCCCAACCGGATCGGATCCACCCCCTCGGTGTGCACGAACTGCCGCCACAACGCCGCCACCGTCGACCCATGCGGCAACGCATCCACCCGCGCCGTCGCCACGATCAACACCGCCAACGACGGCCGCCGCCGCAGCAGATACAGCGCGAACCGCAGCGCGTCCTCCCCCCAATGCACATCATCCAGATGCAGCACCAGCGGCCGATCCGCCGCCAACCGCGCCAGCGCCGCCGCCAACACCGCGTACCGCTCATCCGGCCGATCGAACACCACCGGCTCCGCCTCCCCCTCGCCCCGCCCCGACCCCCCCGACGCCAACGCCGCCGCCAGCCCCGCCCGATCCTCGAACCCCGCCAGCCGCGCCGCCCCGAACCCCGACTCCGCCTCCACCCGCTCACCCCCCGACCGCCCCATCACCCCCGCCGCCCGCGCCCGCCGATCCAGAAACCGCGCCAGCATCGGCCCCACCCCCATCGACGCCCCGCCCCCCGCCGCGTGATTCGCCCGCAACGGCACCGCCAGCCCCAGCTCATGCGCCCGCACCCCCAGCCACCCCGCCAGATGCGACTTCCCCATGCCCGCCGCCCCCGACAACGCCACCGCCCGCAGCCCCTCACCCCGCACCACCTGCGACAACGCGCTCCACATCCACGCCCGCTCCGTCTCCCGCCCCGCCGTCCGCGCCGGCCGCAGCTTCAACAGCGCCGCCCCCGTATCCACCAGAGGGAACAACACCTCCTCGAACCGCTCCCGCGTATCCACCGGCAACGGCGCCCGCCCCCCAGGGCCCGCGCCCGTAGCCCAGCCCGCGTCCCCCGCCGGCGGCAACGTGAACAACCCGAACGCCTCCTCCCCCGGCAACGCCCGCAGCGCCACCGCCGCATCCGCCGCGAACGCAAACCCCCCGCCCGCCAACCGCTCCACCCACGCCGCGCCCCCCGCCGGCATCACCTCCCCCGCCAACAACGCCCCCGCCAACACCCCCACCGCCACCAGATCCCCCCCCGCGCTCGCCTCACCCCCCACCGCCCCGCTCGCCGGAAACCCGACCACCACCGGCCCCCCCCGCGCCCACAACAGATGCCGCGCCTCGACCGCCCCATGCGCCACCCCCCGCGCGTGCGCATGCGCCAACGCATCCAGCACCGCCAACACAAGCGACCGCACCGCCGCCCACCCCACCGGCGCCCCCCGCGCCGCCGCCCCTCCCGGCGGATCCCGCTCCCCCGCCAGCACCGCCGCCAACGTCGGCGCCTCCACCCACGCCCGCACCAGAAACGGCGTCCCCGCCGCCACCCCCGCCCGCGCCGCCACCTCCGGCGGCAACGACCCGTACGCATACAGCCGCTGGATCCGCGGATGATCCAACGCCGCCGCTCCTTGAACCGCATGCGTGAACGCCTCGCCCGCCCGAGCCCCCAACAGCTCCACCGCCGCCGCCCGCCCGCTCGCCCGATGAACCGCCCGCCACACCCGCGACCGCTCCTGCGCCGCCACCGGCGCGAGCAGATCGAAGGCACCCAACACGAGCCGCTCCACAGCCATGCCCCGAGACTAGCCCGAACGCCGCCCCCGCGCACCCACCGCGCGCCCCACCCAAGCCATCGATGTCAGCAGAGCCCGAAGCGGAGCGCCTCTCCGCCCACCAACCGACCAGCCCCCACGCCGCCGCGAACCCACCGCGACGCCGCGACGCGCAGCCTCAAGGCAGGAACCACTCCCGCAACACCAGCACCATCCGCCGGAACGACGCCGCCTCGCACCGATCCAGCCGAATCGGCGCCTCATCCGCGATCAACCGATAGTTCGCCGCCGACGGCCGCGCCCCATGCGCCAGAAACACCTGCTCCACCACCGCCCGCGGATTCTCCGGCTGCGCCGCCTTCGCCGGCCACAGCCCCCCCCGATCCATCCACTCCCGCACATCCACCCCCCGCAGCCCCCGCACCCGGCTGAACACCCGATGCCCCTCCAGCAACCACCCCTCGATCGACGGCGACACCACCAACGCCCGCGCGTCCGTCCCCCAATCCACCGCCAACCGCCGATTCAACCCATCCTCGATCTCCTCCACCGACCGATCGTCCCCGCACCGATCGTGATCGAGGATCAACAGACAGTGGTTGAACCGCTGCCGCCGCCGCAACGCCAGCGCCGGCCCATGCTCCCGCAGCAGCCGATCCCGCCCCAGCGGCGCGGCGAACACCTCGCTCGCGATCTCACGGATCCCGAGGTGCACATGCCGCTCGATCAGCGACTCCATCACCGCCTTGTGGTGCCCTCCCGGGCAGATCACGCAGAGATCGTCCATCAGCTCAACAACCCGGCAGCGAACAAGGTGGGCAGATCGACCTCTCCGGACCAGCCTTCGAGGTGCAAGAGCGCGGTCGCCGGCACGATACGCGCGGCGCCCGCCTCACGGGTCACGCACAACAACCGGTCCAGCGGGCACAACCCCAGCCACACCGGCGAATGCGTCGCGACGAGGATCTGATTCTCCGGGCTCCACGACAACGCCTGCGCGATCGCCTCCACCGCGCTCGGATGGACCCCGTTCTCCGGCTCCTCGATCAAGTAAACGGTATCGGGCTCCGCCACATACGGCACCAGCGTCACCCCCAGGATCCGCAGCACCCCCCGCCCCAGCCGCCGCGCCGGCACCTCGTGCCCGCCCCGGAAGCCCACCACCAGCTCCAGGTAGTCGCCCAGATCCTCCACCTTCACCAGCTCGATCGTCGGCAGCGCCTCCCGAACGTGCGCCAGCCACTCCTCACACCGCCCGATATCCCCCGCCGCCAGCATCCGCACCACCATCGGCAGGTTCCCGCCATCGGCCAGCAGATAATCCGGCGCATCCTTCGGACACGGCCGCGCCATCGCCGACGGCTCCAGAGCGATCCGCCGCAGCCCATGCGCGAAGAACCCCGCCACCCGCTCCGCCACCGGGAACCGCTCGATATCATCCGGCAGATGCGCCAACGCCAGCGCATCCGCCCCGATCGAAGCCGTCGTCGTCTTCCGATTCCCGCCCTCGCCCCCGTACCGCGCCTGCCCCGACTGCCCCGTCAGCCCCAGCACCTTCCGCCACCGCCGCGGCACCGCCCCCTGGATCACCGTCGGCGCCGGCTCCCGCTCCGGCATCAGGAACAGCGACTCCCGCCGCACCCCCGTCTGCCCCGGCGCATCCTCGAGCGCCCCGATCTCCACCTCGTACCGCGCCCGGGTGAACTCGCCCCGCAAGCTCGGCGGCAGCAACAGCTCCACCGCGATCGCGAAGAAGCTCCCCTCGCCGAACCACAGCAGATCGGCCAGCGAATCGCCCCGCCGCGAGATCGCCGCCGCCACGCCCTCGCGCAGCGCGTCACCCACGAACGCCACCGCGTCGAACAGCGTGCTCTTCCCGCTCGCGTTCGGCCCGATCAACACCGCGCTCTCGTCCAGATCGACCTTCACCGAGCGCAAGAGCCCGTACCGCTCCACCTCGACCCGCGCCAACCGCAACGTATCGCTCACGATCGACGCCCGGCTCGGCTCCTTCGGCCGCGCCGGCGCCGGCCGTGGCCGCTCCGACGGCAGCGCCTGCGTCCGCCACCGCAACAGCGTCGACGCCCGCCGCCGCGCCGTCGCCGGCGCGATGCCCGCGACCTCCTCGATCCGCTGACAGAGCACCGCCTGCTCCGGCGGCTCATCCGCCAGCAGATCGGCCGCCACCGCCTGAATCGAAGGGCTCTGCTCGATCGACGAGCGGAAGATCGCCCGCTCGGCGTCGCCACCCACCTCGGTCGCGAGCAACGCCTCGCCGTCCTCGGTGATCGCGATCGACTCTTCCTGACGATCGAGCCAGTTCAAGATGCGCGCCGCGTGCAGGTGATAGCCCACGTGGCGCGGATGCAGGGTCATGACCTTCTGCAGCCGCTGAGCGTCGGCGGCGCCGAACTGCACCGCCTGGACCAGCTCGCGCACCCGGCTCAAGCTGTCGGCCTGGGGGATGTCGGTGGCCTTCATCGTGCTCCGGTCGGAGGAAACGGAGGATATCGGGATGGTCGCCTGCGCGCGGGGCGCCGCGGCGGACCGGCAGCATACGCGCGCCTCGCCGTGAAGTCGAGCCCTCGTGAGGGGTCCCCGCCGCGCCGTATCGGACGACCCGCCACCGACCCCCCGCCGCTCACCCGTACACCGCCCGCCGATCGACCGCCGCCGTCGGCACCGTGAACACCGCCTCGTCATCGAGCCGCAGCGCCGTCAACGCCTGCCCCCACACGCACCCCGAGTCCAGCGCATAACCCACCTCGAGCCGCGCGAACCCATGCGCCGCCCAATGCCCGAAAAGCAGCTTCGGCGCCCCCGCCCCATGCCGCCGCCCCGCGTACCACGGCGACAGCCCCGCCGGCGCCCCCGCCGGCGGCCCCTTGTAATCCCACGCCGGCCACCCCGCCGCGTCCACCATCCGCAGCCGCGTCAACGCCGCCAACGTCAACCGCAGCCGCTCCCCCCGATCGGCCCCGTCCCACGAACCCGGCAGCGCCCCCTCCGCCTCCACCAGGAACCCCGCCCAATCAGCCGCCCCCAGCGCGCCCTCCACCTGCTCCGCCCACCGCCGCGCCGTCGCCAGCTTCCACGCCGGCAGCAGCCCCGCATGGAACATCACCCACCCCCCCTCGACGTGCATCACCGGCTGCCGCCGCAGCCAGTCCACGATCGCCCCCCGATCCGGCGCCGCCAGCACCGCGTCGAGCGTATCGCCCCGCTTCGCCCCCCGCGCGCCCGCCACCCGGCCGAGCAGATGCAGATCGTGATTCCCGAGCGTCACCGTCACCCGCGACCCGAGCCCCATCAGCCGCCGCACCACCCCCAGCGAATCCGGCCCCCGATTCACCACATCACCCGCGCACCACAGCCGGTCGCGCGCCGGGTCGAAGCCGATGTGCCCGAGCAGCGCGTCCAGCGTCGCCCCGCACCCCTGGATGTCACCGATCGCGTAGGTCGCCATCCCTCTCCATCACTCACGACGATGCCATCGAGACGCGCGATGCCATCATGCCATCCGAAACTATATTCAAACCATTCGATGCCATCGTCGATGGCATCCGCGCTCGACCCATCACACCAACAGCCGCGTCCGCCGCAGGTGCGCCATCGTCGCGTCCAGATCATGCGCCGCGCTGAACCCCAGCACCTCCCGCGCCCCGCTCCCATCCACCATGCAGACATAACGCAGGTGATCCAGCTCCGGCGGCGGAAACCCCGTCAACCGCAGCCGCCACGCCTGCCCCAGCGCCGCCTCCGCCACCGGATGCGGCAACGGCAACGGCCGCCCCCCCGCCCGCTCGATCAAGCTCGACAGCGGCGCCGGCGCGCACCCCGGCAGGTTGAACACCCCCCGCACCCCCGGCGTGAGCGCCGCCTCGATCGCCTGCGCCACGTCGTCCTCGTGGATCACCTGCACCATCGGATCGAAGCCCGCCAGCGTCCACGGCCGCCGCAGCCGCAGATAGTTCGACGGCGCGTTGTGCACCGCGCCCAGGATGTGAACCGGCCGCAGGATCACCGTCTCCAGCTCGGGATACTTCCAGAAGAAGCTCTGCCCCAGCATGTCCACCGCGATCAGATCCCGGATGTCACTGAACCGCTCGCCGCCCATCAACGGCGCGTCCTCGGTCAGAAACTGCGTATTGTCCGCCCGCGGCCCATAGACATTTGCGCTCGACAACAGCACCAGCTTCCCGATCCCATGCCGCGCGCAATACTCCACCACCCGCGCGGTGCCATGGATGTTGAACGAGAAGTGATCGCGGCTCGACGCCCGCGGATCGTGCATCAGGTTGAGATGCACCACCGCGTCGAAGCGCCCCGCCCGAAAGATCGACTCGCAGCGCTTGCGGCGGATGTCCATGCGATGCACCTCGACATCCTTCGGCGCGCCCGCGAACGGCCGCCGATCGATCCCGGTGACCGCGTGCCGCCGATGCAGCCGCCGCGCGAGCAGCGCCCCGAAGCGCCCGCTGATGCCGGTGATGGCGACCTTCACTCGAACCAACCCCTCCGCTCGCCGAGCCCCCGCGAGATCAGCGCCGCGATCGCGTCGCGCACCACCCCCACCCGGCTCGCGATCTCCGCCTCGTCGTCGTTGGGATCGCCGATCACCGAGATCGGCCGCCCGAAGTAGATCCGATACTTCACCGGCAACGGCAGCGGCCCGAGCGGGCTCATCGGCACCGGCAGCGACGGCAGCCCCAGCGCCCGCCCCACCCGCACCAGGTTGAACGGCGTCGGGTACTGCTCCTCGGCCCCCACCACCGCCACCGGCACGATCGGCGTCCCCGTCTCGAGCGCCAGCCGCATGAAGCCATGCCCGAATGCCTGCAGCGTATAGCGCTGCCGCCACGTCTTGTTGATCCCCCGCACCCCCTCGGGGAACACCAGCACCGCGTGCCCCGCGTCCAGCAGCGCCCGGCAGTTCTCCGGCGTCCCGAGCACCTGCCCCCACCGGCTGAACCACGTGCTCACGAACGGCAGCGACGGCACCCACCGCTCGATCATCGACCGCACCGCCCGCGGCGGCTGCGCGTCGAGCAACAGCGACGTCGCCACCATCATCGCGTCGAGCGGCAACTGCCCGCTGTGATTGGCGACGAGCAGCACCCGCCCCGCCGGGATGTGCTCGAGCCCGATCGGCTCCACCCGGAACCAATGGTGATAGACCAGCCCCACGACCGGCAGCACGTACTTGAGCTGCTCCGGCGCGAAGCCGAAGTCATCGGTCTCCCGCCCCCCGAGCGCCTCTTGCAGCGCCTCGACCCGCTCCACGAGCTCGCTCGGCAACCGGCGCTCGAACGCGCCGCGCAGCAGATCTTCGAAGGCGGTCGGCATGACGGCGGCGATTCTCACCCGCCCGCGCCGCCGGCACAAGTCACCCCACGGGGCTTGTCGAACCCCACCCCGCCGCTGCACCATGCGACCGCCCGACCGCGCCCCGACCCGCGCCCCGACCCGCGCCCGACCCGCGCCGCCCGCGCCAGGAGACGCCGTGAAGCTCGCCGACCTCACCCCCGTGCCCCTCCCCGACGCCGACCTCCCCCACGACGTCGTCATCGGCCGCGGCGCCCGCGCCGAGCTCCCCGCCCTCGCCGCCCGCCACGCCGGCCCCCGCCCTCTCGTCGTCTGCGACCCCGACACCGCCCGCGCCGCCGGCCCCCTCGACCTCGCCGCCCCCACCCTCGACCTCGGCCCCCACCCCCACGCCGACGACGCCACCGTCGAGCGCGTCCGCGCCGCCATCGGCGCCCACACCGGCCTCATCGCCATCGGCAGCGGCACCATCAACGACCTCTGCAAGCGCGCCGCGACCCTCGCCGGCGTGCCCTTCGTCGTGCTCGGCACCGCGGCCAGCATGAACGGCTACGCCAGCGGCATCGCCGCCATCCTCAGCGGCGGCCTCAAGACCACCGTGCCCGCCTCGCCCGCCCGCGCCATCGTGCTCGACACCGACATCCTCGCCCAAGCCCCCCCCGCGCTCGCCCGCGCCGGCCTCGGCGACCTCATGAGCAAGCCCGTCAGCGACAGCGACTACTGGCTCGCCGCCGCCATCGAAGGCGGCACCTACGAGACCCTGCCCTCCCGCATCGTCGACGCCGCCGTCGACCGCGCCGCCGCCGCCGCCGCCGGCATCGCCGCCCGCGACCCCGACGCCCACGGCGCGCTCGGCGAAGCGCTCACCCTCAGCGGCGTCGCCATGGTCGTCGCCGGCAGCAGCGCCCCCGCCAGCGGCGGCGAGCACCTCCTCAGCCACCTCTGGGACATGGAGCGCCACGCGGCGGGCAAGGAGATCCGCCTCCACGGCGCCCAGGTCGGCGTCTGCACCCTCATCAGCGCCGCGCTCTACCAGCGCCTGCTCGCGCTCGAAGCCCCCACCTTCACCCCGCCCCCGCCCTGGCCTGTCGAAGAGGCCCGCATCCGCCACGACTTCGGCCCCCTCGCCGACGTCGTGCTCCCCCAGGCCAAGAAGAAACACAACCGCGCCCAAGGTCGCCTCGCCACGCTGAAGCAGCGCTGGCCCGCGCTCCGGGCCGGCCTCCTCGCCCGCAAGCTCCCCCCGCCCGCCGCGCTCCGCGCCATCCTCGACGCCGCCCACGCCCCCACCACCCTCGAAGCGCTCGACGAACCCCGCCCCGGCGCCGCCCGCGTCCTCCGCCTCGCCCGCGACATCCGCGACCGCCTCACCGTGCTCGACCTCGGCTTCGACCTCGGCCTCCTCCCCGGCGCCGCCGACGCCCTCCTCGACGAAGCGGGCGTCTGACGTGCCCGCCTTCGACCTCCGCGACCGCGTCGCGCTCATCACCGGCGCCGCTGGCGGCATCGGCCGCGCCCTCGCCGAAGCCGCCGCCGCCCGCGGCATGGCCCTCGCCCTCGGCGACATCGACGAGACCGCCCTCACCGCCACCGCCGACGCCCTCCGCGCCGCCGGCGCCCGCGTCGTCGCCCGCCGCGCCGACGTCCGCCTCCCCGCCGACCACGAAGCCCTCCGCGACGCCGCGCTCACCGCCTTCGGCGCCATCCACCTCCTCGTCAACAACGCCGGCGTCGGCGCCGCCGGCTCCATCCTCGCCGGCCACCTCGACGACTGGCGCCACAGCCTCGACGTCAACCTCTACGGCGTCCTCCACGGCCTCCGCGCCATCGTCCCCGCCATGATCGACGGCGGCCAACCCGGCCACATCGTCAACGTCGCCTCCCTCGCCGGCGTCACCACCAACCCCGGCTTCGGCCCCTACACCCTCGCCAAACACGGCGTCGTCCTCGTCAGCGAGACCCTCGCCCAAGAGCTCACCATGGCCGGCCACGCCCCCCGCCTCGGCGTCTCCGCGTTCTGCCCCGGCTACATCCAGACCGCGCTCGCCACCAACACCCGCGCTTGTGCAGCCCACGACACCCGCGCCCCCGACCGCCTCCGCGACGCCGTCACCGCCTACGTCGCGCAGGCCGTCGCCACCGGCATGCACCCCGCCGCCGCCGCCGCGATCGTGCTCGACGCCGTCGAAGCCCGCCGCTTCTGGATCTTCACCCACCCCTTCACCGCCGCCGAGATCCGCAAGCGCACCGACGCCATGCTCGCCGCCGCCGACGCGATCGCCACCCGCTGATCCCACCCGCCCCCTTGCCCCCCGCGCCGGTCTGTCCCATGCTCGACCGCGCCCGGATCGATGAATATCCCCCGCGCCGCCCGGCCCTGCCGCCGCGCCACCCATCGACGGAGGAAGCCATGCCCCACCTCGACCGCCTGCGCCCGCTCGCCCTCGCCGCCCTCACCCTCCCCGCGCTCGCCTGCCAGTCCGAACAGACCGGCGAACAAGGCCTCCTGCGCTTCTCCTATGTCACCGACGACAACCCCGCCAACTTCAACAAGCCCGTCGCCGTCGGCGCCCGCCTCGACATGCGCATCGAAGAAGCCGGCGGCCTCTTCACCGGCCTGCGCCCCGACCCCACCGTCACCGCGGCCACCACCGAAGACGAGGCCGTCATCCGCGCCGCCGCCTTCACCCGCAACGTCGTCACCTTCGAAGGCATCGGCGCCGGCACCACGAAGCTCACCGTCACCGCGACCCTCCAGAGCAGCGGCAACAAAGGCAAGAGCGTCGAAGACAGCGTCACCTTCCGCGCCGCCGTCGTCGACGACGTCAAGCTCTTCCACACCTGCACCCTCGACCGCGCCGGCCACTACCTCACCAACACCCGCGGTGACCTCTGGCTCACCTATGACTTCTTCGCCGACAACGCCCTCGGCAACGCCGAGCCCGTCATCGGCTACGGCCACCATCCCATCACCATCGAGCCCGCCGGCAGCCTCACCCTCGACGAGGCCAGCAAGGACCAGCAATGGTTCCACTTCACCGGCTACCCCGACACCCCCACCACCGTCACCGTGCGCGGCGACGCCGGCGGCGACGCGGTCACCCTGAACTTCGTCGACCCCGCCGCCGTGCAGAGCGCCCGCCTCATCAAGTTCACCGACGGCTGCGTCGGCGACGGCGAACGCGACCTCTGCGCCTTCGCCGGCAACGAGCTCGGCACCGGCTTCTACCTCCAGCCCCTCGTCGCCGACGACGAGCCCGTCTGCCAGGCCGACCTCGCCTTCGAACTCACCGTCGACACCCCCGACGTCTGCGCCGTCGAGCGCGCCCCCAACCCCAACACCGACGAAGAGACCACCAGCGGCGGCGACGACGCCCCCGCCCAGGCCCCTCCCACCGTCGGCGCCAACGAAGCCAACTGGATCCGCGTCGTCGGCAAGGTCATCGGCACCTGCCGCTTCACCGTCACCTACCCCGAAGGCAACGGCGGCGCCGGCGCGGTCGCCCCGCTCTCGGTCACCATCAAGGGCGGCGAAGGCGACATCGCGATGCAGTGATCGCCCGCCGCCCGGTCACCCCGCCCGCTCCCCCCGCTCGTCCTCGTCCAGAGGCTCCGCGTCGACGCCAGCGTCCGCGTCATCGTCCGCCGGCCCCCGCGGCGCGCCCTCTCCGTCGTCGCCCTCGCCCTCGCCCTCACCCTCGCCCTCGCCCTCACCCTCGCCCTCGCCGCCCTGGCTGTCCTCCCCCTCGCCCTCGCCCTCCCCCTCGCCCTCACGCCGCCCCGCCCTCACCCCGACCCGCCCTCACCACCGCCCTCCCACCCCGCCCCCTCACCGCCACTGTCCTCGCCCTCCGCCGCTCGCCGCCCTCGCCGCCGCCCCTCACTCCTCACCGTCCTCGCCTGCCCTCACCCCTCGCCCGCCCTCTCCTTCCCCACCTGCCCCTCGCCCTCTCCCGCCCGCCATCCCCCATCCCCCTCCTCGCCCTCGCCGCTGCATCCCCCCGCCGCTGCCATCCCCTCGCCGCTGCCATCCCCCCTCGCTGCTGCCCCCCCTCGCTGCTGCCATCCCCTCGCCGCTGCCATCCCCTCCACCCGCGTCCGCCCGCCCCACGGCGACCGCCCCATCCCCGCCCCCCATCGGCCGCCTCACCCACCTCACCCTCCACCACCCAGCGGCACCCGCTCGTCACCACCATCGCCAGCGCCACCGCCAGCACCCGCATCGACGGCATCGTGCACCCTCCCGCGCGCAGCATCCCATCGCGCCCCATCGCGCCCCTCATGGTCTCCCCCCGCCGCCGGCGTCACCAGCGCGTCGTCGAGCGCCGGCCCCAGCAGGCTCCCGGGAACCGCTCCCGGAACCGCAGCGCCGCCGCCCGCGCGTCATCGAGCCGCCCGCGCCGCACCAGGATCTGGATCCGCAACAGCTCCCGCGCCTCGACGAGCTGCCCCGCCGCGAACCGCCGCGCGTGCCGCGCCACCGCCGCCTCCGCCACCTCGACCTGCCCCTCGCGAGCGCAGCGCGCGCGCCGCCCGAGCAACACCTGCTCGGCCGCGAGCGCGTCGTCGTCGCCCCGCGCCCCGCGCCCCGCGCGCCCCGGCGCGCTCACCACCCGCGCGCGCCGCCGCCGCGCCGACGCGCCGGCCGCCCGCGCCCTCGCCATGCCCCCCGACCCGCGCCCGCCGCCGCCGCGCGCGCCGCCGCCGGCGCTGACCGCGCTCGTCCACGCGCGTCGCCGCGTCGCCCGTCGCCGCTTCGCCGCCGCGCCGTCCGCCGCGGCGCCGCCGCCGGCCGCCGCGCCGCCGCACCGCCATCGCCGCTTCGCCGACCGCGCCACGCCGCGCCGCCGACCGCGCCGGCTGCGCCCATCTCGCCCGCCGCCGGCGCGCCGCCGCGCCGCCGACCGCCGCGTCGCCCGCCGCCGCGACCTCGGCTTCACTGGGCACCGCCGCCGCGCCGCCGGACCGACCGCCGCCAGCTGCCGACCGCCGCCTCGCCCTTCGCCCACCCGCTTCACCCACCACCACCGCCGCGCCGCCCGCGCCCGCCGCCCACGCCCGCGCCCCCTGCGCCCACCACACCCCCGCGCCCACCGCCACCGCCAGCGCGCCGCCGCCACCACCTTCGCCGCCAGCCCCCCCGCCGCGCGCCGCGCGCTCCCCGCGCGCTCGCCGGCGCCGCCCCGAACCCCCGCCCCCGACCCCGGCGGCGGCCCCACCCGCGCCATCACCCCCGCCAGCACGCGCGCCCGCGCGCGCCGCATCCGCCCCCGCGCGCCCCGCTCCGCGTCGAGCTCCCGCTCCAGCTCCGCGTCATCCCCCCACCACGGCCCCTCGTCACCGCTCATGCCGCGCCTCCCGTCAGCCGCAGCCGCTCCATCACCGCGCGAAACCGCGCCCGCGCCGCCCGCAGCCGGGTGTACACCGTGTTCACCGGCACCCCCAGCGCCTCCGCCACCTCCGGACACGGCATCCCGTGCAGCTCATGCATCACGAACACCGCCCGCCGCTCGTCATCGAGCGCCTCCAGCCCCGCCTGCACCCGCGCCCGCCGCTGCGCATCCGCCAGCAGCCGCTCCGGATCCGCCTCATCCCGCAGCAGCGCATCGAAGACCTCCGGCTCCACCTCCGCCCGCCGCCGATTCCGCGGCCGCCGATGCTCCCGCATCGCCACCCGATGCGCGATCCCCGACAGCCAGGGCCGGATCGGCCGCGCCGCGTCGTACTCCCCGAGTCGCCGATGCACCACGATGAAGACCTCCTGCGCCGCGTCTTCCAGATCGGCCGCGGGCACCCCGAGCCGGCGCAGCAGCAGCCAGACATAGTCGAACCAGCGGGCATAGACCGCCTCGAAGACCACCGGCTCGGCGCAGATCGCGGGGCTCATCGACGACGATTGCACCGGCCGCCCGCGATCCGTCTCCAAATCGTCGCCCCGCCACCGCTCACCGCCACCCCACCTCCAGCCCGAGCGCCCCATTGACCGCCGGCGTCTCCCACGCCGTCGCCCCGCCCACCGTCAACCGCGTCGCCGTCAGCGGCGCGACCACCTCCACCACCGGCCGCAGCCACCACCCATCACCCACCGCGAACGCCACCATCACCCGCCCCCCGACCGCCAGATAGGGCGCATCGAGCGCCGCATTGCGCGCGAACCCCGCCCCGCTCGACCGCTGCCACCCCCCCAGCGCCACCGCGCACCCGCCGAACCGCCCCCCGTACCCGCACCCGCGCAGCCCCATCCCCAGCAGCCCCGCGCGCACCTCGCCCCCGCCGAACGCCGCCGACGACGGCCACACCCCGCGCAGCTCCGCCCCCGCCCCGAACCACCGCCCGCGCACGTCGACCCCCACCCCGCGCCGCCGCTCACCCCCGGCGTCGAGCCCGCCGTCGCGAGCACCCCCACCATCGGCTCGACCGCCAGCGCGCTCCCCGCCGACCCCGGCCGCGCGGCGACGCGCCCTCCGCGCCGACATCGCCCCCGCGCGCTTCGATGCCATCCGGCGCTTCGGCGCCACACCCGGCGCTTCGGTGCCATCCGGCGCTTCGGTGCCATCCGGCGTTCGACGATGCCATCCGGCGGCTCGGTGCCATCCGGCGGCTCGGTGCCATCCGCTCGGCGTCATCCGGCGTCTCGGTGCCACCCGGCGTCTCGGTGCCACCCGGCGTCTCGGTGCCATCCGATGCTTCGGTGCCGCCCGATGCTTCGGTGCCATCCGATGCTTCGGTGCCGCCCGATGCTTCGGTGCCGCCCGATGCTTCGGTGCCACCCGATGCTTCGGTGCCATCCGGCGTTTCGGTGCCATCCGGCGCTTCGGTGCCATCCGGTCGCGACGCCACCGCCCCTCGCCGCCACCCGGCGCCTCGCTGCCACCTCGGCGCCTCGCCGCCACCACCCCCTCGCCCGCCACCCGGCGCCTCGCCGCCAAACGCCTCGCTCACCCCCGCCTCGCTCACCCCCGCGGGCAGCGGCGCCGCCAGCCGCAGCGGATCCAGCGCCAGCGCCAGCATCAACCCCACCGCCCGATGCAGCGCCGCGCACTCGCCCGCCCCGCTCTCCAGCCGCCGAGCGCCCCGCACCGCCCCGCCCTCGACCACCGCCAGCTCCACCGCCAGCCCGCGCTCCGTCGTCATCCACCGCACGACGAAGCGCCGCGGCGCCATCGAATCGAACGGATCGCGCCCGAGCAGCCCCCGCAGATCGGCACGCAGCGCCCCCGCATCGGGGCACCCCGCACCGGCCGGCGGCGGCCCGACGTCGAGCGCCACCGACGGCGCCGCCCACCCGGGCGCCGCCGCCAGCAGCAGCGCGACGATCGACAGCGTCGAGATCACGAGGGAGATGCGCCGCCGCGGGGGGCGCTCGGGGGGGATCCGCATCCGCGACAGGGTATGCGGAATCGGGAGGCAGGCAAACCGACTCGCCGGAACGTGCTCAGCGAGCCGCCGGATCACCCGGCGCGGCCGCCCTCGCCCTCGGCCGGCGCGTCGCCTTCGCCCTCGGGCGGCGCGTCGCCTTCGCCCTCGGCCGCGCCGTCCTCACCCTCGGCCGCGCCGTCCTCACCCTCGGCCGCGCCGTCCTCACCCTCGGCCGCGCCGCCCTCGCCCTCGGCGTCGCCGTCGCCCTCGCCTCGCCCGCCGTCGCGCCCTCGGCGTCACCGCCCTCGGCGTCGCCGTCGCCCTCGGCGTCACCGTCATCGCCCTCGGCGTCGCCGTCATCGCCCTCGGCGTCACCGTCGTCGCCCTCGCCGTCGCCGTCGTCCTCGCCGTCCCCGTCACCGTCGCCGTCGTCGTCACCCTCACCGTCGCCGTCGTCGTCACCCTCACCGTCGCCGTCGCCGTCGTCGTCACCCTCACCGTCGCCGTCGTCGTCGCCGTCGCCGTCGTCGTCACCCTCACCGTCGCCGTCGTCGTCGCCGTCGTCGTCGCCCTCCCCCTCGCCCTCGCGCCCCTCGCCATCGTGCCGCCCGCGATGCCGCTCGACCTCCGCCTCCGCCGCGTCGTCCTCCACCCCATCCCCGTCGTGGTCATCGTCCTCGTCGTCGCCCACCCCATCCCCGTCGTCGTCATCGTCGTCCAGATCCGCCACCCCGTCCCCGTCCCGATCCACCTGCGCCAGCGGCTCTCGCTCCGGCACCGCCTCGCCCGCCTCACCCTCCTCGACCTCACCCATCTCCACCGCCTCATCCGCGTCCCCGCCCGGCGACGCGCTGATCGGCAGCAGCCGCGTCCGGCCCCCCGCCCGATCACCGGCGAACATCATCTCGTGGCTCACCTCGCCCGCCTCATCGAGCAGGAAGAACGCATACGTCCGCCCCAGCTCCAGCTCCGCCGCGAAGCGCCCATCCGAGTCCACCGCCGAATCCACCACGTCGCCCTCGATCCCCACCGCCCGCACCCGCTGCCCCGGCGTCCGCAGCTCGGCGTGGAGCTGACCGGTCACCGCCCGCGTCGTCGCGGGCGCCGCGGTCTCCGGCTCGGCCTGACAAGCAGCCGCGGCGATACCGGCGGCGAGGATCATCGTAGCGTGAAGCAATCGCATCGGGTCCCTCCTCGGGAGAAAGCGGCGCCCCGCGCCGCCAGGTTCACCGCCGATTGCACCGAGCCCGCCCGACCCGTTCGAAAAAAACACCCGACCCGTGATCTTCCACCCCCACCACCCCCGCTCAGCCCCCGATCTGCCGCGTCGTGTCGAAGTGCAGCTTCGCCACCTCCCCCAGCTGCTCCCGCCCCACCGTCGCCAGAAACCTCCGCCCCGCCGCCAACGCCGGCGCCCCCGCGCCCCCGTGCAGCGCCACCCCGAACCGCTTCGAAAGCGACGCCAGCCCCCGCAGATACGCCGCCCGCGCCAGCACCGAAGCCGCCGCCACGGCGGGATCCTCCTCCGCCTTCGGCCACTGCGCAAACCGCACCCCCGCCGGCAGCTCGCCCAGCGCCCGCACCATCACCCGGTCATCCGCGAAGCGATCGGTCAGGATCCAATCCGGCCGCGTCCCCTCCGTCCGCGCCAGCAACGCATGGATCACCTTCGCGTGCGCCCATGCCATCACCGCGTTCACCGTCCGCATCTGTGAATGCATCCGGTTGTAGGTCGCCGGCGAGATATACAGCACCTCGCTCGCGCACAACCCCTGGATCTGCTTGTCCAGCTCGGCGACCTTGCCATCGGCCACCGCCTTGCTGTCATCGACCCCCAGCGTCGCCAGGATCTCCAGGTCATCCGGCCGCACGATCACCCCGGCCACCGTCAGCGGCCCGAAGTAATCACCCTTGCCCGCCTCATCCGTCCCGATCCACGCCACCGGCCCCGGCTTCGGGTGCTTCTGCAACGCCCGCCAGTACGGCCGCGCCTCGGGCGTCTCGTCCCCCATCAGCCCCCGATAGACATCCGCCTCCTTGCCCTGCAACAGCAGCTTGCCCGACGTATAGAACGTCGCGATGCAATCCGGCCCCCGCGCCTGCCAGAACGCATGCGGCGCCTCCCGCAGCTCGAAGCCATGCTCCTCGAAGAAGCGCCGCGTCTTCGGCGCCTCGATGGGATCGAGCTTGATCGTATAGCTGGACATCACACCTCGCCAGAGCCAGAGCCATCAAGCCACGTCGATCGCCACCAGCCGCTGCATCAAGAAGTCGTGCGCCAGCAACCCCGGCTCCGGCGCCCCCGGCATCTTCAGCTCCGCATCCGGCCGCGGATGCAGGAAGAACGGCATCGACAGCCGCCCCCCATCGCACCCCTCCGGGTTGACCACCCGATGCGTCACCGACGGCAGCCGCCCCCCGCTCAACAACTGCATCATGTCACCCGTATCGACCACCAAGGCATCCGGCGGCGTCTCGATCGGCAGCCACCGCCCCTCCCGCGTCCGCAGCTGCAACCCCGGCCGCGTCGCCGCCGGCAGCACCGTCAACAGGTTGATGTCTTCGTGCGCCGCCGCCCGCACCGCCCCCGGCTCCGCGCCCGCCACCGCGGGATAATCGATCACCCGCAGCACGCTGTTGCCATCCCGCACCAGCGCCCGGAAGTGATCGGGATCACTGTCGAGCCACACCGCCAACGCATCGAGCACCCGCAGCGCCACCCCTTCGAGCGCATCGAACAGCGCCTGCATCGCCCCCCGAAACGCCGGCACCTCCGCGGGCCACACGTTCCCGATCATCTTCCCGCTCACCAGATGCGGATGCCCCACCGGCAGATCGCGCCCCACATGCCAGAACGCCTTGAGATCCGGCGCCACCCCCCCGACCGCCCGCTCCCGCCGGAACGGCGTATAGCCCCGCTGCCGCGCCGCCGCCGGCCGCTCGTACGGCGCCAGCGTCGCCGCCGGCAACGCAAACACCTCTGCCGCCGCCGCGTACGCCCGCTCGATCAACGCCGGCTCGACCCCATGCCCCACCAGGCTCACGAACCCGAACCGCCCGATCGCGTCCCCCACCGCGGCGACCGTCTCCGCGTCGACCCGCCCGAACTCGACCACCGGCACTCCAGCGTGCTCGCTGTGCATCACACAACTCCCAGGCGACAAAGCGCGCGCACCCTACGGACGCGATCGGATCGATGCAAGCCCTTTGCAGATCAGGCGCTTGCCCGACCAACGCCCGCGGGCGCCCCGGATCCGCGGCGGCATCGACCGCGTCGCTCCGGTGACTTCGATGGCCCCGCCACCCACGATGTACACTCCGAGCGCGACCCGCAGCCCGTCATGAACGCGGGCCACCGGCCCCCCGAGGAGCCCTGACCGTGCCCAACGCGATCCTCACCCTCCGCCCCGAAGACGGCGCCGTCGACCCCGACGCGATCACCGCCCGCCTCGCCGCGCTGCGCTGCGCCGGGCAGATCGGCGAGACGTGGCACGTCGCCGCCGACCGGCTCGACCTCGAGTACCTCGTCGACGGCAGCGAGCACCACGGCCGCCACCCCGGCCGAGGGCTCCGCCTCACCTTCGGCGCCGACGCCCTGCTCATCGTCGACCTCGAACACGACACCGGCGGCGCGACCGCCGCCCGCGCCCGCCTGCGTCCGCTGATCGACGCGCTCGCCGCCGAGCGCCGCTGGCAGATCGAGGGCGATGGCCGCCCGCTCGGCGACACCGACGACCCCGCGCTGCTCGACGCCGTCTTCGGCGCCAATCCGACCGGCGAGCCCCACCCGCCCCGCGAGCCGCTCGAATGGGGCCGCCTCATCATCTGGAGCCACGTCTACGGCGGCGAGCCCCACGCCATCGCGCTGCACGACGACGGCGCCTTCGACTACATCGGCCCGCGCCGCCTCACCGGCCGCCTCGACCCCGCCGCCACCGCGCGCTGGCGGGCCGCGATCGATGCCGCCGACTTCAACGACCCCGCCGAGCCCGACCACCCCGAGCCCGCGACCGTCGTCTCGCTCGATCTCATCACCCCCGATGACAGCGAGTGGATGTGGTTCGAGATCGACGACCCCCCGCCCTCGCTCGCGCCGCTCAACACGCTCGCGGTCGCCTTCATCGACGCCTGCCGCGCGGGTGAGGCGCCGCCCGGCATGGTGACCGGCTGATGAACCCCCGCCCGCCCGCTTGCCGCCAGCATCCCCGCTCGCCAGACTGCGCCCCATGAGCCAGATCCCCCTCACCCCCCTCGAACACGCCGTGCTCGACATCGTCGCCGCCGGCCGCGGCCGCCACGGCTGGCACGCCATCGCCACCCGCCTCTCCAGCCGCGATGTGCCCCGCAGCCCCGGCCTCATGGACGTGCTCGCCGCCCTCCAACAACGCGGCCTCGTCGTGCGCCTCCCCGCCGGCGAAAGCGAGACCTGGGCCGCCACCGCCACCGGCGCCGCCGCGCTCCGCGCGCCCGCAGACCCCCTCGACGCGCTCATCGCCGAGATCGCCCGCGGCCCCAGCGCCGCCGTGCCCGCCGTGCAGCGCCTCGCCGCCGCCGGCACCCCGCTCGAAGAGATCGGCGCCGCCATCTTCGACCGCGCCGACCCCCGCGCCCCCGACGCCGGCTTCGTGCTCGCCTTCGCGCTCAGCCTCCTCGACCCCCCCGCCCGCGCCGCGCGCGTTCGCGCCCTCATCGCCGCCGACGAACACGCCCGCCTCGCCGCGCTCTTCGCCGGCTGGGCCCCGCTCCGCGTCCCCGACCGCGGCGCCGCCACCCCCTACCTGCCCGAGCCCGCCTGGACCGAGGCCCTCGCCGCCGCCCTCGACGGCCCCTACCCCGCCGCCCGCGACGCCGCCGCGCAGCTCGCGCTCGCCACCGACCGGCTCGAAGCGCTCCGCGACCGCCTCCGCGCCCGCCTCGACCCCGCCGCGCCGATCCACCGCGCGGTGCTCGACGCCCTCGACCCCACGCCCGCCGCCGCAGACGCCGACCCTACGACCCCCGCCGAGCCCGTCCACCGCGCCGCGCCCGCCGCCCACGCCGGTCCCGCGCCCCCCGGAGGACCCATGACCGCCACCCCCACCGACTGGACCGCGCTCCGCGCCGCGAACGATCCCGACGCCGACGCCCGCAACCTCACCGCGCTCGCCGATCGCTGCGACAAGGTCCCCAAGAACACCCCCGCCCGCCTCGCCGGCGTCGTCGACCGCGCCGCCGAGATCGCCGCCCGCCTCGTCGCCACCGCCGGCCCCAAGGCCCTCGCCCCCGCGCTCGCCCCCCTCGTCGACCGCGGCCTCGCCCCCCTCGTCGCCCACCCCGGCATGCCTGGCGGCGCCGGCGCGATCAGCGTCATCGGCGCCCTCGGCCTCCTCGCGCTCGCCCGCGCCGCCGACCTCGCGCCCGAAGCGCCCGCCGGGCTCATCGACCGCTGGTTCACCTTCGTCACCGGCAAGCTCGCCGTGCTCGACGAGCGCCACCGCCGCACCGCCGCGCTCGCCGCCGTCGCGCTCGACCACCCCGCGCACCTGCCCGCCCTCGACCGCATGGGCCCGCTCGGCGCCCCCCGCGCGCCCGAAGAAGAGAGCGGCATGGCCTACTTCGCCTTCGCCCGCCGCCTCGCCGAAGGCGGCGAAGCCCCCGCGACCGCCTGGGCCGCCGTCGTCGAGCGCTTCCCCCTCTCGCTCGCCTCCGGCGGCGCCTGGTGGCTCGACCTCGCGCTCGCCGCCCTCGCCCACGGCCGCCTCGCCGGCCGCGACCCCGCCGCCGCCCTCGAAGACCTCCGCGCGCGCACCCATCGCTGAGCCCACCCCTTCGGGCGCTCCCGCTCGATCGCGGACCGAACCTGTCCGCGACCCCCGACTAAACTCCTCCCCACGCCCCGCCGAGCCGCGGCGCGGCCACCCCTGCTCCGCCTCCTCGCGCTGCTCCAGACCCGCCGTGACTGGAGCGGCGCCGAGCTCGCCGACCGCCTCGACGTCGACCCCCGCACCGTGCACCGCGACGTCGACCGCCTCCGCGCGCTCGGCTATGCCATCGACGCCTCCGCCGGCCCCCGCTTCGACCCCCGCGCCTTGCCCGGCGACGTCGCCGAGCACATCGGCCGCGCGGTGCAGGTCGCGCCCTATGCCTGCCGCGCCCGCGTCGAACTCAGCGGCTCCGCCGAAGACAACAGCGCCCGGGTGCCCGGCTGGCTCGGTGTCATCGAAGCCATCGACGACACCCGCTGCGCCCTCACCGTCGGCGCCCCCGACGAAGCCACCCTCATCGGCCACCTCGTCTTCCTCGGCGTCGACTTCACCCTCCTCGACCCGCCCGCGCTCGCCCCCGCGCTCCGCGCCGTCGCCGCCCGACTCGACGCCGCCGCCGCCCGCCCCGGTTGATCCCACGGCCCCGAGCCGCCACACTCGCCCCATGCTCACCCAGCCCAAGACCGGCCGCGAGGTCGCGCTCCGCGCGCGCACCACCTTCGGCCGCGACACGGGAAACGACGTCGCCCTCGACGAGCCCCGAGCCTCCGCGCAGCACGCCGTCATGCAATGGAGCGACGGGCAATGGACCGTGCGCGACCTCGCGAGCCGCAACGGCACCTGGGTGCAGGAGCAGCGCATCGACCCCGGCGAAGACATCCCGCTCGCGCTCGGCCACAGCGTCGCGTTCGGCGACCCCCGCCGCCGCTGGTGGCTCATGTCGGCCGACCCGCCCGCCATCTTCGCCGAGAGCCTCGCCCGCCCCGTCCGCGTCGACGCCATCGACGGCGTCCTCGGGCTGCCATCCAACGACGACCCCCGAGTCATCGTCTACGCCGGCGACCGCGGCTGGCTCATCGAAGACACCGATGGCACCCGCCCCACCCACGACCGCGCCGTCGTCGTCGTCGCCGACACCCCCTGGCGCCTCGCGCTCCCCGCCGCGCTCGACGGCACCGCCGCGCTCGGCTTCGACGGCTCCGGCGTCCGCGTCCTCGTCACCGGCAGCTTCGAGCGCCCCCGCGTCGACGTGCAGCGCGCCGACGGCTGGCAGACCCTGCGCGCCGCGAGCTGCGACCGCCTCTTGTGGCTCCTCACCCACGAACGCGAAGACGACGACACCCGCCCCGCCCACGACCCCGACCGCGGCCTCACCCACGTCGACCTCGTCGCCCGCGCCCTCGGCATCGACCCCCGCACCGTCGACGTCTACGTGCACCGCCTCCGCCACCGCCTCGGCGCCCACGGCGTACACGACCTCATCGAGCGCCGCGCCGGCGTCGGCCAGCTCCGCCTCGCCTTCGACGCCGTCGAGTGGTCCCCCCGCGAGGCGTGACACCGCCCTCGCCCATGACAACCAGCCACAACGGGTGATCTCGCCCGCGACACCGGCTATCCTCCCCGACCATGAACGCATCCCCCACCGACAACCCGCTGCTCACCCTCGGCGAGCGCCCCCCCTTCGACCGCATCCGCCCCGAGCACGTCGAGCCCGCCGTCGACGCGCTCGTCGCGCTCGCCCGATCCCGCCTCGAGACCATCGGCAGACGCGCCGGCCCGCTCACCTACGAGACCACCTTCGGCGCCCTCGACGACGCCACCGCCGAGCTCGAGCTCGCCTTCGGCCTCGTCGAGCACCTCGAAGGCCTCCTCGGCGACGCCGACCTGCGCGCCGCCTACAACGTCGTCTACCCCCGCGTCAGCGCGTTCTACGCCGCCATCCCCCACGACGCCGCGCTCTGGGCCGCGCTCAAGGCCTTCGCCGAGAGCGACGCCGCCCGCGCCCTCGACGAGACCCGCGCCCGCTTCCTCGACCGCACCGTCGACGAGTTCCGCCGCCACGGCGCCGACCTCGAAGACACCGACAAGGCGCGGCTGCAAGCCATCGAGATCGAGCTCGCCGAGCTGACCAACCGCTTCTCGCAGAACGTCGTCGACGCCACCGATGCCTTCGAATGGGTCACCACCGACGAAGCCATGCTCGCCGGTCTCCCCGACAGCGTGCGCGCCGCCGCCCGCGCCGACGCCGAAGCCAAGGGCCTCGCCGGCTGGCGCTTCACGCTGCACGGCCCGAGCTACACCCCGCTGATGACCTACCTCGACGACGCCGCCACCCGCGAGCGCTTCTACCGCGCCTTCAACACCCGCGCCGCCGAAGACCCCCACGACAACCGCCCGCTCGTGCGCCGCGTCGTCGCGCTCCGCACCGAGAAGGCCCGCCTCCTCGGCTACCGCGACATCGCCGACCTGCTCCTCGAGAGCCGCATGGTCAAGAGCGGCGACGCCGCCGACGCCTTCGTGCGCGCCCTCGACGAGCGCACCCGCCCCGCGTTCGAGCGCGAGCACCAGGAGCTCGAAGCCTTCCGCCGCGAGCTCGAAGGCGACGCCGCCCCCCCGCTCGCGCCCTGGGACCTCGCGTACTACGCCGAGAAGCTCCGCCGCGCCCGCTTCGCGCTCGACGAAGAAGAGGTCCGCCCCTACTTCGAGGCCGAGCGCGTGCAGCGCGGCCTCTACGCCCTCGTCGGCAAGCTCTACGGCGTCACCATCACCCCGCTCGCCGACTGGCCGGTCTGGCACCCATCGGTCCAGGTCTTCGCGCTCGACGACGACGATGGCACCCGCCTCGGCGTCTTCTACGTCGACCTCGAGCCCCGCCCCGGCAAACGCGGCGGCGCCTGGATGCGCCCGCTCCGCGTCGGCGACCCCGACCGCGGCCTGCCCCACATCGGCGCCATCTCCGCCAACCTCACCCCCGCCCGCAAGGACCGCCCCGCGCTCCTGCGCCACCTCGAGGTCGAGACGATCTTCCACGAGTTCGGCCACCTGCTGCATCACCTCCTCACCCGCGTCCCCATCCGCGGCCTCGCCGGCACCAACGTCGCCTGGGACTTCGTCGAGCTGCCGAGCCAGATCATGGAGAACTGGTGCTGGGCCCGCGAGGCGCTCGACCTCTTCGCCCGCCACCACGAGACCGGCGAAGCCATCCCCGACGACCTCTTCGACAAGATGGTCGCCGCCCGCACCTTCCGCGGCGGATATGCCATGATGCGCCAGCTCGGTTATGCCACCGTCGACCTCGCGCTCCACCGCCGCTACGACCCCGACGCCGACGGTGATCCCATCGACTACGCCCGCGCCGTCGCGCAGCGATTCGAACCCATCCCGCTGCCCGACGACTATGCCATGATCACCGGCTTCAGCCATCTCTTCGCGAGCCCGGTCGGCTACGCCGCCGGCTACTACAGCTACAAGTGGGCCGAGGTCCTCGACGCCGACGCCTTCACCCGCTTCGAAGCCGAGGGCCTCTTCAGCCGCGAGGTCGGCCTCGCGTTCCGCCGCGACGTGCTCGAACGCGGCGACAGCCGCGACCCCGCCGCGCTCTACGCCGCCTTCATGGGTCGCGCCCCCGACCCCGAAGCCCTCTTCGTGCGCGCCGGCCTCGCCGGCGCCTGAACCCGAGGAGACCCCGATGCAGACGCTCGACATCCCGCAGGCCAACGACCTCGACACGGTGCGCCGGGTGCTCTACGCCGTCTCACGCGGGGCGAAGTCGCTCGAAGCCATCGCCGACTTCACCGGCTACTCCCATCGCCACACCCAGTACCGCGTGCACGCCGCCCGCATCCTCGCGCTCCTCCACCTCGAAGGCGACGAAGCCATCCTCACCACCCTCGGCGAACGCATCCTCGACGCCGAAAAAGGCAGCCAGCGCGAGCGCGAGCTCTACGCCCGCGCCATCAACGCCTGCCCCGTCATCCAGATCGTCGCCCCCGACCTCCTCGGCCAGAACCCGCCCCTCATCGAAGAGCTCACCGACCGCCTCTTCCACCAGAGCAAGCTCGCCCCCGACACCGCCCGCCGCCGCGCCAGCGGTCTGCTCGCGTGGCGCCGCCACGTCCTCGGCGAGACGGCCGAGCGCGCGCCCCGCCACCCCGCCGCCGACCCGCCCCCGCCGCCGCCCGCGCCCGCGCCCGAACCGAGCTACGGCCCCACCTCGAAGGCACAGCAGCTCTCGCTGCTCTGAACCCATCGTCTCACCCGATCACTCGAACGGCACCAGATACTCCACCTCGATCTCCAGGTTCTCCACCCGCCCGGTGTCCTCCGCCGCGAAGTCCTCGACCCGCAACGTGAACACCCCGTTCGCCGGCCGCCCGGCGAACTCGCGATAGACCCGCGAATCGAAGTTGATGTCATCCCCGGTGAACGGCAGGAAGTCATCATCGAGCCCGCCATCCCCCCCGTTCGCGTCCCCCTGCCGGTTCCACAGCACCACCACCGGCTCGCCATCCCACAAGGCCGTCACCACCAGATCGGGCAGCCAGTCATGGCTCACCACCAGATCGCGGACCGTCACCCGGCTCACCAGCGCCCCCGCCGGCGCCGCCACCGCCAGATCGACCTCCACCACGCCCGGCACGCCCCCCATCGAGTCCGGGATCGGGTGATCGTCCCCGTCCGCCACCCGCACCGTCGCCGTCTCGCCCGTCGTGCGGAACAGCGAGTACGCGCCCGTCGCCCCCCGATAGCCGAAGACCCGCACCCGATACGTGCCGGCGGCCATCTCCCCCTCGATCAGCTCGGTGTCGCTCGTGCCCGTCGAGCTCGCCACCCGAACCCCCGCCTCGTTGTAGAGCTCCAGATCGAGGTCGCCGTCGGCGTGGGTGAAGTACAGATCCAGCCGCGCGTTCGTCCCCTGCCGCAGCGTGAAGGCATACCAGTCATCGTCGAAGTCACAGATCTGCCGCCGCTCGTCCACTGGCGGAAACACCCCCGCCTCATCCATGCTGTCGTTGTGCTCCCCGCCCGGCTCCTCGGCGTCGTCCCGGCACTGCGCGAAGACATTGACCGTCATGTCATAGCTCCCCGCCGCGCCATCGTAGCCATACACCCGCACCAGATAGGTCCCCGCCGCCGCCGCGCGCCGCAGGTACACCGTCTCCCGGTCCGACGTCGAGACGCTGCCATCGATGAAGGTCAGCGCCTCCCCCTCGACCCGATACAGCCCCATGTCGAGATCCCCCGCCGCGTGCTCGAAGCCCAGATCCACCTCGAGCCCGTCCCCCGCCGCCAGCTCCACCCGATACCAGTCATCGTCCCCGCGACAGATCACCAGCCCGCCGTACTGCACCCCGGTCCGGTTGCCATCCTCCACCCCCGTCGCGTCCTCCGGCGTCTCGTTGGGACCCATCACGTCGAAGGGATCGTCCGCACACGGCAGCGGCACGTCGGGCGTCGCCGGATCGCAGTCGTCGTCGAGCCCGTTGCCCTCGATCTCCACCGCGCCCGGGATCGCCGGATCGACCGGCGCGCAGTCCTCGTCGTTGGGCACCCCGTCCTGATCGAGATCCACGTCGTCGGCGTTGCAGACCGCGTCGCCCGCCCGGCAGTCCTCGTCGAGCCCGTTGTCGCAGTTGACCGCCGCGTTCTCCACCTGCCCCGGGTTGCGCCGCGGATCGCTGTCGTCGCAGTCCTCCCGCCGCGCGAAGCCATCGCCGTCGAGGTCGTCATCGGGTGTCGCCGGGTCGCAGTCGTCGTCGTTGCCGTTGTAGTTCTCCTCCGGCCGCCCCGGGTTGACCGCCGCCGACTCGTCGTTGCAGTCATCGCCGCCCACCGCCAGCGCCCGGTAGCCATCCCCGTCGGCGTCGCCATCGACCGTCGCCGGGTCGCAGTCGTCGTCCTGCCCGTTGTAGTAGGTCTCCACCGCGCCCGGGCTCACCCGCGCGTCGGCGTCGTCGCAGTCGGCGGGGGAGGGGAAGCCATCGCCGTCCAGATCGTTGTCGCGCGTCGCCGCGTCGCAGTCATCGTCGCGCCCGTTGTACGGCACCTCGAAGGCATCCGGGTTGACCGCCGGCTCCTCGTCGTCGCAGTCACCGTCGATCTCGCTGAAGCCATCACCGTCGACGTCGTCGCCCGACGGCACCCGATCCATGCCATCGCAGTCCTCGTCGATCCCATTGCCCGCGATGTCCCGCGCGTCGGGGTGGATCGTCGCCGCCATGTCGTCGCAGTCATCGCCGCCCACCGCCAGCGCCCGGTAGCCATCACCGTCGACGTCCTCGTCGCGCGTCGCCGCGTCGCAGTCGTCGTCGACCCCGTTGTACGGCACCTCGGCCGTGCCCGGGTTCACCGCCGGGTTCATGTCATCGCAGTCACCGCCCCGATCGGTGAAGCCATCGCCGTCGCGATCCAGCTCCCCGCACACCGCCGGGGTGCCGCTACAGTCCTCGTCGACCTCGTTGTCGCAGAGCGCGTCGCCCTCGACCACGCCCGGGTTGACGCCCGGGTCGCCGTCGTCGCAGTCGAAGCCGAGGCACGCCATCCCGATCCCATACCCATCGCCGTCGCCGTCGATGCACGCCGCCACCCGCGGCACGCACCGCCGCTGCGCGTTGCACACCTCGTCGGGCCCGCAGTGATCGTCCTCGATGCACTCGGCGACCACACACGCGCCCTCGACGCAGAAGCCCTCGTCGCACGCCTCGTCGCCGCGGCACGGCCCCGGACCCATGTCACCGCCCATGTCGGGCACCGGCGCACAGGTGAACGTCGCCTCGTCGCACACCTCACCCGCCGCGCAGGTCCGCTCCAGGTTGCACTCACCCGCCCGACAGGCCAGATCGACGCAGACCTCACCCTCGCCGCACTCGAAGTCCGACCGGCACCCCTCATCGCCCATCAAACCCGCGTCCACCGGCGGATCGGGCCGCTCGACGGGCGCGTCCTCCGAGCACCCCAGCGCGCCGACCACCACGAGCGCCGCCACCACGAATCGCATCCAGCTCCCCCCGCGTCCGAGTTGCCCCGGATCTCGCCGCAACCCGCCCGGCGAGCGCAAGACCCGACCACGCCCCGGTGC
>JACKDM010000044.1 GCA_020633515.1 Myxococcales bacterium | reverse complement strand
GCCATCATCCGCCGCCTCGACGCCCGCTGGGACCTCGACGGCGACGAACTGCTCGACGCCCCCGAGCTCGCCGCCGCGCTCGGCCGGCTCTGGGACGCCAACGGCGACGGCGAGCTCAACCGCGAGGAGCTCGCCGCCTTCGCCGCCAACTACTGGCGCCGCTGATCACGCCGCCCGCGCACACCGCCCTTGCCGCGCCGCGTCAACCGCCTCTACGCTGACCCCACCCGACCCGCGCGAGGAGGCAGTGATGCGGAAGCAGGCGGCGTGACCACCCACCACGAGCATGTCATCGTCGGCGCCGGCTTCGCCGGGCTCGCCATGGGCGAAGGCCTCCTCCGCCGCGGCCGCCGTGACTTCGTCATCCTGGAGAAGGCCGCCACCCTCGGTGGCACCTGGCGCGACAACACCTATCCCGGCGCCGCCTGCGACGTGCCCGCGCACCTCTACTCGCTCTCGGCCGTGCCCAACCCCGACTGGAGCCGCACCTACGCGCCGCAGCCCGAGATCCTCGCCTACATGGAGCGCTGCGCCGACGCGCTCGGCCTGCGCCCGCACCTGCGCTACGGCGCGCGCGTGCTCGCCGCCGACTGGGACGACGCCGCCGATCGCTGGCGGTTGCGCCTCGCCGACGGTGAGATCACCGCCCGCCACCTCATCCTCGGCGCCGGCGGCCTGCACACCCCCGCCGTGCCGCCGCTGCCCGGTCTCGAAGACTTCCGCGGCCCTCGCTTCCACACCGCGGAGTGGGATCACGGCGTCTCGCTCGAAGGCAAGCGCGTCGCCGTCATCGGCACCGGCGCGAGCGCCATCCAGGTCGTGCCCGCGATCGCGCCGCTCGTCGGCCAGCTCGACCTCTACCAGCGCACCCCGCCGTGGATCGTGCCCCGCAACGACCGCCCCTTCACGCGCTGGCGCCGCCGCCTCTTCGCCGCCGTGCCCCCGCTGCACCGCCTCTACCGCTGGCTCATCTACCTGCACCTCGAGCTCCGCGGCCTCGGCTTCACCACCGCGCCGCGCATCATGCCGATCGTCGCTCGCATCGGCCGCCGTCACATCCGCCGCCAGCTCTCCGACCCCGCGCTGCGCGCCGCGGTGACCCCGAGCTATGTGCCCGGCTGCAAACGGGTCCTCATCTCCGACGACTACTACCCCGCGCTCGCCCGCGACAACGTCGCGCTCGTCACCGATGCCATCGAAGCCATCGAGCCCGATGGCATCCGCGCCGCCGATGGCACCTTCCGCCCGGCCGATGTCATCGTGCTCGCCACCGGCTTCGATCCCTTCGACCTCCTCGACCGCCTCCCGCTGCGCGGCCCCGGCGGTCGATCGCTCGCCGAGGCATGGCAGGCGCGCCCCGAGGCATGGCTCGGCACGATGACCCATGGCTTCCCCAACCTGTACTTCCTCGTCGGCCCCAACGCCGGCCTCGGGCACAGCTCGATGGTGTTCATGATCGAGGCGCAGGTCGACCTCGTGCTCGCGGTGCTCGACCGCGCCGGCGACGCGCGCCGGGTCGAGGTGAGCGCGGCGGCGCAGGCGCGCTACAACGAGGCGCTGCGCCCGCGGCTCGACGGGCGGGTGTGGGCGAGCGGCTGCCGGAGCTGGTATCTCGACGCCGAGGGCCGTAACGTGACGCTCTGGCCCGGCAGCACCACCGAGTTCTGGGCCCGCACCCGCCGGCCGCGGCGGGGGGATCTCGTCACCGATCGAGGCATCACCGGCGGGGGAGGGGAGCGATGAAGAAGTGGCTGCTGCTCGGGCTCGTCGGCGGGGGGCTGCTGCTCGCGCTGCTGATGCTCGTCTTCGCGACCGCGGGGCGGGCGCCCGACGCGACGCGCGGCACCGCGGGCAAGACTCGGCCCGAAGACCTCTTCGGTGACCTCAAGGACGACGAGTACACGTCCAGCCTCCGGGAAGAAGGCGAAGCCGAGCCCCCGTCGCAGGCCATGGCTCTCCCGCGGCGCGTCGAGCCGGCGGGCTACCAGGGCGAAGACAGCCGCCCCGGCGCCGCGGCCAACGCGCCGGCGGATCCCGCGGCCACCAAGATCCCCGTCAGCGAGCTCGACGCCCTCGACACCGGCGGCGGCCGCGCCATCGGCCGCCTCTTCGGCGGCGACCTCGGCGGCGACGGCGGCGACGGCGGCTTGCAGGCCGCCGAAGCGACCGTCGAGCCCGAGCTCGCCGAGCCGCCCGCGCCGACCACCCGCGACGCCGCCCGCTTCGCCGAGATGCCCCGCGAGGGCACCCGCGCCGCGACCGGGGAGCGCGCCGCCGCCCAGAAGCCCGCCGGCCGCACCGACGATTTCGACCACCTCTCGCGCCGCATCCCCCCGGTCGAGGGCTACGACCCCGACGCCGGCGAGCCCGCGACCACGCTCCCGCCGATGGCCTACTTCGAAAACACCTACCTCGGCGGCAACGCCGCCTACCGCGAGCAGCTCCGCCGCCTCGACGCCGCGATCCAGCGCACTAACGCCCCCTGGCGCCGCGCCGCGCTCCCCCCGCAGCCCTTCGACGGGCCGGGCAGCGCCGGCCTCTCGGTCTCCGCCGCCATCGACCGCGCCTGGATCGGCCAGCCCTCGCGCGCATTGCTCCAGATCGGCCTGCAAGGCAGCGCCCGCGCCGGCTGGCGCCGCCCGCCGCTCGACGTCGTCGCCGTCATCGACCCGGCGGCGCTCACCTCGCCGGCCCACGTCGTGCGCAGCCTCGGCGCGCTGATCGCCCACCTCGGCCCCGCCGACCGCCTCGCCGTGCGCCGGATCGGAGACGCCGCGCCGCTCGTGCCGCTCAACCCGCCCGAGAACGCCCGCCGCGTGCTGCTGCGCGACCCCCGCGCGCTCCTCGACGACCCGCCGAGCGGCGACATCACCGCCGCGCTCGCCGCGGCCGGCGCCGAGCTCGACGCGACCGCCGACAGCGCCCGCATCCCCGGCACCGGCGTGGTGCTGCTCATCGTCGAGGGCGAGGATCCGGCCCGCGCGGCGGCGGCGCAGGCGGCCGCGCACCGGCTCACCACCGAGGGCGTCACCGTCAGCGTGCTCGAACACGTCGACGGCCCGCTCGCCCCGCCCGGCGCGTGGTGGGCCGTCGCCCACGCCGGCCACGGCGGCCACCACCGCGTCGCCCGCGGCGAGCGCCCCGACGGCGCGATCGAAGACGAGCTCGACCGCCTCTCCCGCATCGTCGCCCGGCTGGTGCGGGTCAACATCCGCCTCGCGCCCGGCGTGCGCGCGGTGCGCGTGCTCGGCAGCCGGTTGTTGCGCAGCGACGAGGTGCGGCAGGTCAAGGCCCGCGAGAAGGCCGTCGACGCCCGCCTCAGCCGCACCCTCGGGGTCAGCGCCGATCGCGGCGACGACGACGACGGCTTGCAGACCGTGATCCCGTACTTCCTCGGCGAAGACACCCACGTCATCCTGATCGAGCTGTGGGTCGAGCGGGCCGGTCCCATCGCCGACGTCACCGTGCGCTACAAGGACATGGTGCGCCTCGCCAACGGCCGCGCCGCGGCCCACGTCGAGCTCGGCGCGCTCCCCCGCGAGCCGGGGCCGGTGCAGGCGCAGGTGCGGCAGAACGCGCAGGGCGTCGCCTTCGCCGAGGAGCTCGCGAACGCCGCGCGCGCCGCCCGCGACGGCGACGATGGCCGGCTCGAGATCTGGTTGAAGCGCGCCGAGGCCCATGCCCCCGATCCCGCCGACGAGCGGCTCGTCGCGGCGCTCCGGGCGATGCGGATGCGCGGGCCGCGGCTCGGGACCGCGCTCGAGGTCAGCGCCCGCCGCCGCCTCGGCGTCGGCCACGCGCTCGCCACCCGGGAGTGATCAGCCCTCGCCCTCGCCTTCGCCCTCGACCGCCGGCAGCCGATCGGTCGTCGCCGGCTGCGGCGGCGTCTCGTCGGGGATCGGCAGATACATCGTGAACCGCGCGCCCCGGCCGCCCTCGCCCTCGCCCACCGCGATCCAGCCTTCGTGGTCGCGCACGATCCCATAAGCCACGCTCAGCCCGAGCCCCGTCCCCGCGCCGACCTCCTTGGTCGTGAAGAACGGCTCGAAGATCCGATCCCGCAGCTCCGCCGGCACCCCCGGCCCCGCGTCGATCACGGCGAGCGCGTACCATGGCCCCTCGACCCCGTTCTGCGGGTGCTTGGCGTGCTGCCGTTCGAGCCGCAGCTCGACCGGGCCGCCATCGGGCATCGCGTCCACCGCGTTCATCACGAGGTTGGCGACCACCTGCTCGATCTGCCCGGTGTCACCGCGCGCCACGCCCCCCGCCTCGGGCGTCGTCACCGTCACCGCCACCCGCCGCTTGTGGGTCACCGGCGCGACGAGCTGCTCGATGTTGCGCAGCACCGCCCGCAGATCCACCGGCCCGGTCGGCGACGGTCGCCGCCGCGCGAAGGTCAAGAGGTGCCGCATCAGCTCGGCCACCCGCTTCGCCTGCTGCCCGATGATCTCGGCGCTCTCGACGAGCGCGTCCCCGCTCACCTGCCCCCGCGCGATCATGCGCGCCCGGCCGAGGATCACGTTGAGCGGCGTCCCGAGCTCGTGCGCGAAGCCCGAGGCGAGCTGGCCGACGGTCTTGAGGCGCTCGGCGTGCCGGAGCTGCGCCTGAACCCGAGTGCGCTCATCGGCTTCGTCGAGGATGGTCTGGCGGGCGGCGTGCAGGCTCTCGGTCATCTGGTTCATCTCGCTGGCGAGGTGGCCGATCTCGTCGAAGCGCTCCGGGGTGATCCGCGCGGTCAGGTCGCCACCGGCGACGCGGCGGGCGTGCTCGACGAGCTGAGTCAGCGGCCGGGCGACGAGCACCCGCACGCTCGCGAGCACCAGCCCCGCGCACACCACCATCAGCAACACCGCCACCGCAACGCGCTGCTGAACCACCGCGGCGACGCTCGCGTCGAGCCCGCCTCGGGTCTTCGAGAGTCGGAGCACGCCGGCGACCTCCCGGTCGCGCACGATCGGCGCGTAATGCACGAGGTCGCGCCCCGCCTTGAGCGCCAGCGTGCGCCCCTGCGCAAACGCCGCCCAGCTCGCCGAGTCGACCCCGAACGCCGGCGGCGGGCTCGGCTGCCACGCGATGAACGTCGCCGTGAACTGCGGGCTGCCCGCGTCCATCGCCTCGATCAGCCGCCGCGCCGCCATCGGCCCGTGCTCGACCGCCATCTCCGACGCGCCCGCCGCGATCGCCCGCCCCCGGCTCGCCAGCTCGTCGAGCGCCTCCTGCTCGATCCGATCGACGAGGCTCGTGATGCTCCACAGCGAGTACAACCCGACCACCGCGCAGATCCCCAGCGTCACGATCAGCGCCAGCAGCGTCGAGATCGAGCGCGGTCGCAAGCGATCGAGCGGCTTCTTCATCGAGGTGACTGCCTCACTGCGCCGACGGCGCCGACGAGGCCCGCCCCTCGCCGTTGCCCTGATAGAACCGCTGCGGCAGCACCTCGTCGAGCCGCTCGCCGCCCACGACGCCGAAGTCGAGCGTGCGGATCGGGAACGGGATCGTCAACCCCGCCTCGTCGAGCGCCGCCTTCATCCGCATCACCGCCTCCGAGCGCGTCTCCATGTACTGGCGGTTGCTGCCCTTGTCGTTGTTGATCCAGATCCGCACCACGAAGTCGATCGAGCTCTCCCCGAACTCGGTGAAGAACGCCTCGATCGGCCGATCGCCGATGCGATGGGGCACGCCTTCGCACGCTTCCTTGACCACCTGCAACGCCGTCGGCAGATCGTCCCCGTAAGCCACCCCGCACTTGATGTCAATGCGTCGCTCCGGCGTGCGGGTGTAATTGGTCACCGGATCCTGAAACACGATGCGATTGGGGATGATGACTTCCTTGCCATCGAACTGACGGATCAGCACCTCGCGCAGGTTGATCGCCGAGATGACCCCGAAGACCCCGTTGGTCTCGATGACATCACCCACCTCGAACGGCTTTCGCACCGCGAGCACGATCCCCGACATGAAGTTCGAAGCCATGTCCTGAAACGCGAACGACAGCGCGAAGCCGAGGATCCCGACCCCGGCGAGCAGCGAAGTCACCGTCTTGTCGAGCTTGAGCAGCCCGAGCGCGACGAAGAGCACCGCGGTCATCAGCGCGATCCGCAGCGCGATCCCGAGAAGCTCCGCGATCTCCCGATGAGCCATCACCCGCTTGAGCCCGCGGGTGGCCGCGCGCGAGACGACCCGGGCGAGCAGCCACCCGAGCACGAGCACGATCAGGGCGACGACGAGGTTGGGCAGGATGCGCACGAACCCTTCGAACCACCCTTGCAGCTTGTCGAGCAGCATGGTGGTCGCCTCGCTGAACTTCTCTTCCATCGGCCTTCTCTCCTGCGTCCATCTCGCGGGCATCGATCCCGGGCGCAACGGTGCCACGTCGCCGCGCGCGGGGCGTCGTCGTCCCGGCCGTCTGCAATCGGCGTGCAACCCCTGTCCAATGCCGCAGCGCCCCCTCCGCGCCCCCCGGACGGGGGCGTCGCGGGGCGACAAAGGCCACGTCCCACCGGCCTCGGGGCATCCTGCCACACGCTCCGCGCCGCGCGATGGCGGCGCCGCTCGACTCTCGCTGGCATGGTCGCTGCAAAGCTGAATGACACCGAGACCCGGCCGCCCCCCAGCGGACGGTCCACCCCATCGCAACGCCTGCCAGGAGTCACCCCATGATCCGCCTGCCCAAGCCCGGTGCGCTCTGCCTCGCCGCCGCCCTCGCGACCGGCGTCGCGGGGACCGCCTACGCGGTCGAGCGCACCGACGTGCAACGCTACAGACAAATGCTCGAGACCTACCGCGCCGACCCGCTCGGCCAGGGCCTCGACCTCGAGCTCGCGACCCTCAACGCCACCATCGCCGCCGCCGAAGGCTACGTCGACCGCGACCAGGACGACGACGCCGAGCGCACCCTCGAGCAGCTCGACGCCCAGGTCGGTCTCATCGAAGCCCGCCTCGCGCTCGCCCGCGCCGAGGACGAACGGCGCCGCGCCGAGGTCGAGCTCGCCCGCACCCGCAACCAGATCGAACGCGCCGAGCGCACCGTCGAGCGGCTCGAAGCCCACCGCGCCCGCCTCGAGCGCCAGGAGGGATGACATGAACACCCTGACACATCGCACCCGCGCCCTCGGGCGTGCCACCGCCCTCGCCGCCACGCTCATCGCCGGATCACTCGCCGCCGCCGGCTGCGCGAGCGCCCCGCCGCCGCCCACCGCCGACATGCAGGCCTTCCACGGCGAGCGCCGCGGCGCCGACGCCGACCAGATCGCCCGCGCCGAGCCCGCGCTCGTCGCCGCCGCCGATCGCCAGTACGACCTCGCCCGCGAGGCCCACGAAGACGACGACTCGGCCGAGCGCAGCCATCACCTCCGCCTCGCCGAGACCCTGTGGCAGACGGCCGAGACCCGCTACCGCGAGGCCCAGGTCCGCGACGGCCTCCGCGACACCCAGGGCCAGCTCGCCGCCGCCCGCGCCGAGCTCTCCCGCGTCGAAGGCACCGTGCACCAGATGCGCGCCGCCATCGCCGCCCGCCGCGGCTCCGAGGTGAGCACCGGCCAGCGCGAGATGCCCGTCACCCCGCGCGAGCAGGCCGAGTACGTGCTCGACACCGCCATCGTCGACCTCGCCCGCGCCGACGAGGTCAACGCCGAGCTGCGCGCCCCCGCGCTCTACACCCAGGCCCGCCTCGCCTACGACGCCGCCGCGCAGAGCTACACCGCCGGCCACTACGAGCAGGCCACCGCCCAGGCGAGCACGGCGACCCGCACCGCCCGCCAGGCCTACGAGCAGGCGCTCCCCGGCTGGCAGGCCGACGCCGTCAAGCAGCGCCTCGAAGAGCGCCGCGAGCAGCTCCTCGCCAGCCTCCTCGGCGTCGCCACCCCCATCGTCACCGACGACGGCCTCGTCAGCATCGCGCTCGTCGGCTACTTCGACGAGAAGGAGAGCGAGCTGCGCCCCGACCGCCGCGGCACGCTCGACGCGCTCGCCGAGGTCATCAAGGCGTTCCCCGAGTACTCGATCCGCGTCGAGGGCCACACCACGCCCGAAGGCCACCCGACCGACAACCTGCTGCTCAGCCAGGCCCGCGCGCTCCAGGTGCGCGAGGCGCTGACCGAGCGCGGCGTCGACGCCAACCGCGTCACCAGCACCGGCGCCGGCGAAGGCGAAGCGATCGCCGACGCCGACATCCCCGGCGGCCAGGTCATCAACCGCCGCGTCGACGTCGTCTTCACCCCCCGGCAGGTCGAGGTCATCCGCACCGAGGCCTCCATCGACAACCCGCTGCGCTGAACGAGCTGCGCTGAACGAGCGGCCCGGCTCGCGACCCCGGAGGCACCGTTGAACTCTCACCCCCATGCGAACCAACCGGCCGAGCGCGCCTGGCGCGACCCCTCGGCCCGCTACGCCACCCCGCACGACGTCCTCCGCGACCCCGCGCTCGACGACGCGGCGCGAGAGCGCATCCTGCGAGACTGGGAGCTCGACGAGCAGCGTTTGCTCGAATCGACCGGAGAGAACATGATGGGTGGCCGCCACGATCGGCTCTCGCTGGTGCACGACGCCCTGCGAGAGCTCGGCGAGCGGTCGCCGCGATAGCACGGGCGCCGGAAGGGGGCCCGACGGCAGAACACCCGCCGCGTGTGAGGGCGCGCGGCCCGGCGAAGAGAGAACGGCATGAGGGAGGACACGGCATTGGCGCAGGACATGACGTCGGGGATGAGGCAACCCCGACGGGTCCTCGTCGCAGAAGACGACGCCGAGATGCGCCGCCTGCTCGTCACCCAGCTTCGGCTCGAAGGGATCGACGTGCAGGAGGCGAGCGACGGCCGCGCGCTCTGGCGACAGATGCAGCGCGCCTGCGTCGAAGGAGAGGGCGAACGGCCCGACGTCATCGTCACCGACGTGCGCATGCCCGGCATGAGCGGCCTCGACGCGCTCCGCCGGATCCGCACCGTGGCGCCCGACGTCCCCGTCGTCGTCGTCACCGGCTTCGGCAGCAACCACACCCACGCCGAGGCCCGCGCCCTCGGGGCCGCGGTGCTCGACAAACCCTTCGAAGTCGACGACCTGCTCGAGCTCATCGAGCGCCTCGTCGAGGGCCCGCGCGCGGTGACGCCCCCGGTCGGTGACGCATCCAAGAGACGCGCGGCGACGACGCCGCCCTCCCTTCCGTGGATGGAGGATCAATGAACGGCCGAATCCTGGTCGTCGACGACGACCGGGCGATGTGTGACATGATCGCCGCCGACCTCAAGTCGCGCGACTTCGTCGCCGTCACCCGTCAGACGGGGAGCGATGCCTGGCAGGCATTGCAGACGGAAGACTTCGACGTCGTCGTGACCGATCTGAGCCTCGGTGGCATGAGCGGCATCGAGCTGTGTGAGCGCATCGTGGCCAACCGGGACGACCTCCCGGTCGTCCTCATCACCGCGTTTGGGAGCATGGACACCGCCATCGAAGCCATCCGGGCGGGCGCCTACGACTACATCACCAAGCCATTCGAACCCGACCAGCTCGCGCTGACCATCGAGCGCGCCGTGCGCCACCGCCGGCTCACCGACGAGGTCATCCGCCTGCGCCGCGTCGTGCGTGAGACCGAACACTTCGGCCCGATGGTCGGCCGCAGCCGCGCGATGCGGCAGGTCTACGACCTCGTCGAGCGCCTCGCCCACACGACCGCCACCGTGCTCGTCACCGGCGAGAGCGGCACCGGCAAGGAGCTCATCGCCAAGGCGCTGCACGACATGAGCGCCCGCCGCGACGGCCAGTTCGTCGCGATCAACTGCGCCGCGATGCCCGAGAACCTCCTCGAGAGCGAGCTCTTCGGCCACGCCCGCGGCGCCTTCACCGGCGCCCGCGACGACCGCGACGGCCTCTTCATCCGCGCCGACGGCGGCACCCTCTTCCTCGACGAGATCGGCGAGATGCCCGCCGGCATGCAGGCCAAGCTCTTGCGCGCGCTGCAAGAGCAGAAGGTGCGCCCGGTCGGCGGCGACAAGGAGGTCAAGTTCGACGCCCGCCTCGTCTGCGCGACCAACCGCGACCTCGAGAGCGAGGTCTCCGCCGGCCGCTTCCGCGAAGACCTCTACTATCGCATCAACGTCGTGCAGATCGAGCTGCCGCCCCTGCGCAGCCGCGGCAGTGACATCCTGCTCCTCGCGCAGCACTTCCTCGAGACCTACGCCGCCCGCTACAACGCCCCGGTGCGTGGCATCGGCCGCGAGGCCGCCGAGAAGCTCACCACCTGGCACTGGCCGGGCAACGTGCGCGAGCTGCAGAACTGCATCGAGCGCGCCGTCGCGCTCGCTCGCTTCGATCACATCGGCGTCGACGACCTGCCCGCGCGGATGCGCGAGGTGCGGCAGTCGACGGGTGTCTTCGACGCCGAGAGCCCCGACGACCTCATCCCGATCGCCGAGCTCGAGCGCCGCTACATCCTGCGCGCGCTCGAAGTCATCGGCGGCAACAAGACCGCGACCGCCGACGCGCTCGGGATCGACCGCAAGACGCTGTATCGCAAGCTCGAGCGCTACGCCGAAGAAGGCCTCCTGCCCGGCCTCGTCGACGACGGCGACTGACTCTCCTCACCCCTTCGCTCGGGCGCGGGCGTAACCTCCTGACAGGATCGGGATTCGTCTTCTGCATGGCCGCCCGCCGGTGTTACAACCGGCGGGTCCGACGCCCGGAGACCCGATGCCGCCTCGCCGACCGCTCCTCATCGCCCTCCTGCTCACGCTCGCCACGCTCGCCACGCTCGCGCTCGTCGGCTGCGACGACGCCGACGACCCGCGCGACGCCGCGCTCGGCGACACCGGCGGCGGCGAGGCTGCTGACACCGGCGCCGTCGACGGCGCGCTCGACCGGGGGCGCGTAGCCGATGCCATGCTCGACGCCGCGACCGATGCCAGCCTCGATGCCACCGCCGATGCCAGCGCGGATGCCAGCGCCGATGCCATGGCCGATGCCATTGTCGACGCCTCGCTCGATGCCAGCCTCGATGCCACGCCCGATGCCACGCCCGATGCCATGACCGATGCCATGACCGACGCCAGCGCCGACGCCGAGCTCGATCCCGACGCCGCGCCCGACCTCGACCCCGCCGACCTCGACCCCGCCGACCTCGACCCCGCCGACCTCGGCCCCGCCGACCTCGGCCCGCCCCCGCCCGACCTCATCGAGCGCCTCGAAGCCGACGGCCGCTTCACCACCCTCCTCGCCGCCATCGACGCCCTCGACGCCCGCGACGTGCTCCGCGACCCCGGCCCGATCACCCTCTTCGCGCCCACCGACGCCGCCTTCGACGCGCTCGCCGCCACCGACCCGCTCGCGCTCCCCGCCCTCCTCGGCGACCCCGGCGCGATCGCGATCCTGCTCGACTACCACCTCGCCGACGGCGACCTCGACGACGCCGCGCTCCGCGCCGCCGCCCGGATCGAGACCCGCGACGGCCGCCCGATCCGCGTCGAGGCCCGCGAGGTCGTCGTCTTCAACGGCGTCGCCCGCCCCGGCCCCGCGCTCGTCGCCCGCAACGGCCGCGCCCACCCGCTCGACCGCGTCCTCGTGCCCCCCGCGCCCTGCTTCCCCGGCGAGGCCTGCGCCGCCGGCCTCGCCTGCGGCGCCGAGGGCCTCTGCCTGCCCCCGCCGCTCCCCGTCGACCTCGTCGAGACCCTCCGCCGCGACGGCCGCTTCGGCGCCCTCCTCGGCCTCATCGACGCCGCCGGCCTCGCCCCGACGCTCCGCGGCCGCCGGCTCCTCACCGTCATCGCGCCCACCGACGACGCCTTCGCCGACTTCGCCGCCGCCGACCCCGGCGCCTTCGCCGCGGTCCGCGACGACCCCGACACCCGCCTGCGCTTGCTGCGCCACCACCTCGTCGACGGCACCCACCCCGCGCTCGCCGCGACCGACCTCCTCATCAGCCGCGAGGCGCTCCCGATCGCGATCGGCGACGGCGGCGCGACCCTCGGCGGCGCGCCGGTCGAGCCGCCCCCGCTCATCGCCAGCAACGGCGTCGTGCACGTCGTCGGCGCCGTGCTCACCCCGCCCGCGCGCGCCCCCAACATCGACTGCTCGGCGCCCGTCCCCATCGACGCCCCCGGCTTCTACCCCGGCGACACCACCCCCGGCGAAGACCAGGCGCAGGCGAGCTGCGGCGGCTCGGCCGAGGGCCCCGACACCACCTTCGCGCTCACCTTCGCCGACGGCGGCCCGGTCTGCGTCACCCCCCGCGGGGCCGAGTGGCCGCTCGTGCTGCACGCCCGCCGCGGCGCCTGCAACGACCGCGCGTCCGAGATCGCGTGCAGCGACGGCACCCGCGCCGACGACGGCCTCGCCGCGCTCGACCTCGCGCTCGCGCCCGGCGAGACCGTCTACGTCTTCGTCGACGGCCACAGCGACCCCGACACCGGCGCGATCGCCGCCGGCGCCTACATCCTCGAGGTGCGCCCCGGCCTCTGCGACCCGCCCCCCGACCTCGTCGACGCCCTCACCGAAGACGGCCGCTTCACCACCCTCGTCGACGCGCTCGCCGCCGCCGACCTCGACGGCGCGCTGCGCGGCGACGGCCCGTTCACCGTCTTCGCCCCCACCGACGACGCCTTCGCCGCGCTCGCCGCCGAAGACCCCGCGCTCCTCCCCGCGCTCCTCGCCGACCCCGCCACCCTCGCCGCCGTGCTCGCCTACCACGTCGTGCCCGGTGACCGCCCCCGCGACACGCTCACCGACGCGCGCCTCGACACCCTTGAAGGCCGCCCGATCCGCGCCGAGGCCGAGGGCGAGCGGGTGTGGCTCAACCAGAGCGCGCGCGTCGCCGACGAACGCGCCGCCGCCAACGGCCGCTACCACGCCATCGACGCCGTGCTCCTCCCGCCCGAGCGCTGCGGCGCCGACGGCGACTGCGAGCCCGGCTTCGCCTGCGCGGCGGGGGAGGGGATCTGCCTGCCCGCGCCCCTCCCGCCGCCGATCCCCGCCGTGCTCGCCGCCGACGGCCGCTTCGCCACCCTGCTCGCCGCGCTCGCCGCCGCCGGCCTCGCCGACGTGCTCGCCGCGCCCGGCCCGTGGACCCTCTTCGCCCCCACCGACGACGCCTTCGCCGCGCTCGGCCCCGACGCGGTGCAGGCGCTGCTCGACGACCCCGCCGCCCTCGCCGAGCGCCTCGGCTTCCACCTCGTCGCCGCCCGCCTCGGCAGCCGCGCGGTCATGGACGCCGCCGCCGACGGCGGGCTCGTCACCTTCGGCGGCCTGCTCGCCTCGGTCGTGCTCGGCGCCGACGGGATCCGCGTCGGCGGCGCCCGGATCATCGCCGTCGACATCCCCGCCGCCAACGGCGTCATCCACGCCCTCGACGCCGTCGCCGCCCCGATCGACGCCTGCGCCGCCCCGCCCCCGATCGCGCTCGGCGAGGCCCTCGAAGGCACCACCGCCGACGCCGCCGACCGCACCGTCGCCGACTGCGCGAGCGGCGCCGCCGACGGCGTCGAGATCGCGCGCCGCCTCGTCGTCGACGCCGACGGCCCCGTCTGCCTCAGCACCCGCGGCTCCGACTTCGACACGCTCCTCTACCTCACCGGCGCCGACTGCGAAGGCCCGCAGCTCGCCTGCGCCGACGACATCGACTTCCTCGACGGCCGCCTCACCTCCGAGCTCACCGTCGAGCTCACCGCCGGCGCCCCCTACCACGTCTTCGTCGCCGCCTGGCCCGCCGGCGTGCACGGCACCTGGCGCCTCGAAGCCACCCCCGGCGCCTGCCCCGCCGATCGCTAACCGCGGCGACCGCGAGCCGCGCGCCGACATCCATCCCCACCGATGACCCGCGACCCCTACGCCGTGCTCGGGATCGAGCCCGAGGCCAGCGACGCCGAGCTCAAGGCCGCGTGGCGCGCCCGCCTCCAGACCCACCACCCCGACCGCGCCTGGCAGGACGGCGACGCCGCGGTCGAGGCCGCCGAGGCCGCCGCCAAGCGCATCAACGAGGCCTACGCCGAGATCAAGCGCCGCCGCGCCGAGGGCGAGCCGGAGCCCCCCCGTAGCCCCGCCGCCCGCGCCACCCGGATCCGCCGCCGCCCCGCGCAGCCCGAGGCCCCCGTCGACGCCCGCGACGCGCTCCGCCGCGCCCAGGTCGCCGTCGAGATGGCCGACACCCTCTGCGCCCGCTGGAAGCGCCACGCCGCCGCCGTGCGCGCCGCGCGCAAGGGCGCCCTCGAGGCCCACGCCACCGCCACCGCCGCCGCCGCGATCGTCGTCGAGCTCCGCCACGCCGCCGTCGCCGAGCGCGACAGCCTGCTCGCCGGCCTCGCCGACGCCGTCGAGGCCCTCGCCGCCGCCCGCTCGCCGCCGCCCGCGCCGCCGAAGACGCCGCCGGCCGCGCGCTCGACCCCGCGCCCGCCGACCCGCCCGCCGCGCCGCCGCTGCGACCGCCATCGAGCGCCACCGCCGCGCCGCCGCCGCCCCATCGACGCCGCCGCCGTCGCCGCCCGCGCCCAGGCGCTCCACCCGCCGCCCGCCGCCGCGCCGACGCCGCCGCCGCCCACGCCGGCAAGTGCGACCGCCACGTCCAGATCGCCGCCGGCGCCGCCAGACGCGGCCGCGACGCCCACGCCCGCGCCCGCCGCGCCATCGACCAGCTCGGCACGGCGGTCACCGAGGCCGGCGCCGCCGTACACCGCGCCCAGATCGCCGCCGCCACCGCCGCCGGCCTCTGCGACGTCGACCTCCGCCACGCCGCCGACGAGCAGGACCGCTTCGTCGCCCACCGCGCCCGCGCCGAGGCCGACGCCCACCGCGACGCCGCCGCCCGCCTCGAAGCCGACCAGCAACAGGTCATCGCCGCCGTCGCCGTCGTGCCCGAGCGCCGCGCCGAGATCAGCGCCCTCGCCGAGCGCGCCGAGACCGCCGCCCGCGAGGCCCGCGGCGCCGCCGACATCGCCGCCGCCGCCGCCGCCGAGGCCGCGCGCTCGCCGACGGCACCGCCGCCGGCCTCGTCGCCCGCGTCGAAGCCGCTCACCGCCGCCCGCGACCGGATCACCGCCGCCGCCCGAGCCGTCGCCGGCTGAGGCCCCGCCCGCGCTGCTCCGCTGCCACCGCCGCCCGCGCCCCGACCACTGCCGCCGCCGTGGCCGTCGCCGGCCGAGCCCCGGGCCCACAGTCATCACCCATCACTTCGCGGGAAGAACCCGCCGCCGCCCCCGGTTGACGCCGACGCGCCCGTGAACACGTTGCGTCCCATCGAAGGCATGCACACCGGAGGCAACCCGATGCCCATCACTCGCCGCTCCCTCACGCGCGCCGGCCTCGCGCTCGCGCTCGCCAGCGCCGCCGCCGCGCCCGCCCTCGCCGCGCCGCCCGCGCCCAAAGCCACCCCCGCCGGCTACGCCGTCCCCGCCGCGCTCGCCGCGATCCCCGGCGACGTCAGCCTGCCCGACATCGCCGAGCGCGCCGTACAGAGCGTCGTCAACATCTCGACCCGCCAGTCCGGCCGCGCCCGCGACGCCATGATGGATCCCACCCTCCGCCGCTTCTTCCGCATGCCCGGCCCCATGCCATCCCCCGGCGGCAGCATGGGATCGGGTGTCATCGTCAGCGACGACGGCCTCGTCCTCACCAACAACCACGTCGTCGAGCACGGCGAGCAGATCGAAGTCACCCTCTCCGACGGCCGCGACCTCCCCGCCGAGCTCGTCGGCACCGATCCCAAGACCGACCTCGCGGTGATCCGCATCACCGGCGACCTCACCGGCCTCACCCCGATGCCGCTCGGCGACTCCGACGCCCTGCGCCTCGGCGAGTCCGTCCTCGCCATCGGCAACCCCTTCGGCCTCGGCCACACCGTCACCCTCGGCATCGTCTCCGCCAAGAGCCGCGCCGGCATGGGCATCGTCGACTACGAAGACTTCATCCAGACCGACGCCGCCATCAACCCCGGCAACTCCGGCGGCGCGCTCGTCAACATGCGCGGCGAGCTCGTCGGCATCAACACCGCCATCCTCAGCCGCACCGGCGGCTACCAGGGCGTCGGCTTCGCGATCCCGACCCGCATGGCCCGCACCGTCATGCACAGCCTCGTCGAGACCGGCACCGTCAGCCGCGGCTGGCTCGGCGTCGGCATCCAGGACCTCGAACCCCCGCTCGCCCGCGCGCTCCGCCTCCCCGCCGGCACCGACGGCGTCCTCGTCACCGGCGTGCAGCCCGGCACCCCCGCCGCCCGCGCCGGCCTCGCCCGCGGCGACGTCGTCATCGCCATCGACGGCACCCCGATGCGCAACGCCGGCCAGCTCCGCAACACCATCGCGCTCAAAGGCGCCGTCGACGTCGAGCTCACCGTGCTCCGCGACGGCCGCGAGCGCAGCGTCGCCGTCACCCTCGGCACCCTCACCGAAGACGGCGTCACCGCCGCGAAGCCCGCCGGCGGCGAGGCCGCCGAAAACACCCGCCTCGGCCTCGCGCTGCGCCCGCTCGACCGCGGCCTCCGCGAGCGCCTCGGCGTCGCCGACGACGTGCAAGGGGTGATGATCGCCGGCGTCGACCCCGGCAGCCCGGCCGATCGCGCCGGGCTGCGCCCCGGCGACGTCATCGCCGAGGTCGAGCAGCGCGCGGTCGGCTCGGTGCGCGACTTCGAGCGCCGCGTCGACCGCGCCGACGATCAGGTGCTGTTGCTCGTGCGCCGCGGCCCCGGCACGCTCTACGTCGCGCTCGAGAAGCCCCGCGGCGAGGGCGGCGGGAAGGGCAGGCGCTGAACGATCACTCCGCCTCGGCCGGGGCCGCCTCGGCCGGGGCCGCCTCGGCCGGCGCGTCCTCGGCCGGCGCCGCCGCGGGCTCCACCGCCGCCGGCTCGACCGCGGGCTCCACCGCCGCCGGGGCCGCCGCCGGAGCTGCCGCCGCCGGCGCGCTCGTCACCGCCTTGTCGAGGTTCTCGAGCCCCCGCTCGAAGTCCGGCCCGATCATGCCATCCATCATGAGCCCGAAGTACCCGCCGAACGGCTTCGACCCTTCGCCATCCATGCTCCAGGTCACCTTCGTCTTGCCATCGCCGATCGGCTCGAAGGTATAGGTCGCGGTGGGCAGCTTGTCCTCGCCCATCTTGAAGTCCATCTCCATCTTGACCTTGCGCCCCGGCTCGCTCTCGATGATCCGGATCGTGCCCTCGCCGGACTCGCTGGTGAAGTGCTGCACCGAGCCCACGCCCGTCGGGCTGCCCTCGTAGGTGTACTTCATCGTGGCGTCCTTGCCCGCCCACGGATCCCACTTCGGCCACTGCTTGAAGTCGTTGACGACCGCGTAGAGCGCCTCGGGCGGCGCCGCGACGACCCGGCTGCGCTCGACGTGGTAGGTGGTCGGCAGCAGCAAGCCGACGACGAGGATCAGGCCGATGATCACGGCCAGGATGATGAGGACCTTCTTGAGCACGGTGTTCCCTCCCTCCGTGTTGCACGCGGCGCGACGCGCGCCGCTCGCCGGCCGATCCGCATGACCGCCAGCGCGACGCGCGGTCTACCACCGCCCGCGGCCGCTGCCAAGCATCATGGGATGCTGCCACCGCGCCGGCCCTCGCCCCCCGCATTCGATGGCTCTCCTGCCATCATCACGTGATTCACCGCCGCCGCTCTTGCCACCGCCGCCGTCACCCGGCACCCTCGCGCCGCGAACGACCCCGAGGGAGACCCCCGTGCGCCACCCCGTCCTCATCGGCCTCGCCGTCGCCGCCCTCGCGCTCATCGGCTGCGACGACGACACCGACGCCAACCCGCCCGCCGACGCCGCGCCCGCCGACGCAGCCGCCCCGCCCGCCGACGCCGCGCCCGCCGACGCCGCCCCCGACGCCACGCCGCTGCTCGACCGCTACGACAGCCTCCGAGCCCCCGTCGAGATCCGCGTCGACCCCCACGGCATCGCCCACATCTACGCCCAGGACGACCTCGACCTCTTCTTCGCCGCCGGCTATCGCCAGGCCCAAGACCGCCTCTTCGCCATCGACATGGGCCGCCGCGCCGCCACCGGCCGCGCCGCCGAGGTCCTCGGCGAAGGCCGCCTCACCGGCGACATCGCCGCCCGCACCCTCGGCTTCGCCCGCCTCGGCGAAGAGACCCTGCGCCTCGTCGGCGAGCGCCGCCCCGACGACCACGCGCTCGTCGTCGCCTTCGCCGGCGGCGTCAACCGCCGCATCGCCGAGATCGCCGCCGGCGACGCCCCCGCCCCGCCCGAATACGCCACCTACGGCTTCACCCCCGAGCCCGTCACCCCCGCCGAGCTGCTCGCCATCGGCCAGCGCATCACCTTCGGCTTCTCCTCGACCCTCGAGTACGAGCTCCTCTACAGCGTGCTCCGCCGCCTCGCGCCCGGCGCCGCCGAGCTCCCCGTCTTCATGCCCGTCGGCGACGCCTTCATCATGGGCGACGCCCCCCCCGAGCCCCGCAGCAACATCCCGCTCGCCGCGCCCCGCCACATCGACCCCGCCGACGCCCGCCGCCTCACCGACGGCCTCCGCGAGCTCCGCCGCGTCTTCGACATGGGCGACGGCTCCAACTGCTGGGTCATCGGCGGCGCCCACACCCACAACGGCCGCCCGATCTTCGCCAACGACAGCCACGCCACCCTGCTCGACCCCGGCATCATGTGGCCCGTCCACCTCAACTCCGCCGACGCCGGCGGCCGCTGGGACGCGATCGGCACCGCCTTCACCGGCGTGCCCGGCGTGCAGGTCGGCCACAACCGCGACCTCGTCTGGGGCGCCACCACCCACTTCGGCGACATGCTCGACCTGTGGGACGTCGACGTCGACGCCACCGGCGCCCTCATCGGCGACACCCGCGTCCCCCTCGACAGCCATCCCGAGACCATCCGCGTCCGCCGCGAGGACGGCACCGTCGACGAGCGCACCCTCACCGTGCGCCGCGTCCCCGGCCACGGCGTCATCGTCCCGCCCGAGATGCTCGCCGGCATCCCGCTCGGCCTCGTCGTCGACGGCGAGCTCATGCTCGGCTGGCCCGGCTTCGAAGCGAGCACCGAGCTCTTCGCCTACCTCGACATGGCCCGCGCCCCCGACCTCGACGCCTGGGTCGCCGCCGTCCGCCAGCAAGAGACCGGCATGCAGAACTGGATGGCCGCCAGCCGCGACGGCATGCGCTACCAGACCTCCGGCCGCATCCCCGACCGCGGCCCCCTCGGCGCCCGCGCGCCCGCCAACCAGGTCATGGACGCCGCCGATCCCACCACGCTCTGGACCCGCGGCGAGCTCCCCCGCGACCTGCTCCCCGCCTCCAACGGCGACGTGCCCTACCTCTACAGCGCCAACAACGACCCCTGGGGCCACACCGCCGACAACGACCCGCTCGACGACGCCTTCTATTACGGCAGCTTCTACGCCCCCGGCTTCCGCGCCGCCCGCCTCAAGGCGCTGCTCCCCGAGGTCATCGCCGACGGCCCCGTCGACCGCGCCCGCGTCGAGGCCATGCAGACCGAGACCTGGAGCCTCTGGGCCGACCGCGTCATGCCCATGCTCGCCGAGGCCGTCGCCGCCATCGACACCGACGAAGACCTCGCCGAGTTCGACCGCGAAGACCTCCGCGCCGCCGCCGAGCGCCTCCTCACCTGGGACCGCCACATGACCCGCGACTCGCAGGTCGCCGCGCTCTGGCGCATCTTCGCCGAGTACCAGAACCGCGGCGTCGTCGCCGACGACCTCGGCCTCATCTACCCCGCCATCGCCGACGCCCAGCCGGTCTACGTCGCCAAGTTCTCGCTCCTCGCCCTCGAATTGCAGATCGAGTCGCTGCTCGACGCCTCCCGCGCCCGAGTGCTCCTCACCGCGCTCGACCGCGCCCTCACCGTGCACCTCTCCCGCGGCGAACCCACCTGGGGCGACCTGCACCGCGCCGAGCTCACCGCGCCCGACGGCACCACCCGCACCCTCTCGACCCCCGGCGACGACAGCGCCCTCAACGTCGCGCAGAGCCGCTGCGGCGACGGCGACGAGATCGCCGAGCACTGCGTCACCACCGCCGGCGCCGTCTACCGCATGGTCACCACCATCGAAGACGACGGCATCCCCCAGATGAGCTTCGCCTGCCCCGCCTGCCGCCCCGGCGGCGACGACGACTGGGTCGAAGGCCGCTACGTCACGCTCCCCTTCCGCCGCGCCGACGTCGAGGCCGCCACCGCCGAGACCATCACCTTGCGTTGATCATCCACCGAGGGCCACCATGCCCCGCGACCGACCCGGAGGACGAGCCATGCCCCTGCCCAACGGCGTCACCGTGCACAAGTGGCCCCATCACACGCCCCCCACCGAAGCCAGCGTCGCCGCCGAGATGAAGCGCTTCGGCTTTCGGAGCTACGACCTCCAGACGGTGCCCGGCTGGTTCGTGCGCAGCCGCCACAGCCATGACGAAGAAGAGATCCGCGGCGCGGTCGACGGGGTGATCACCTTCCACTTCGACGAAGGCCCGGTCACCATCGAAGCCGGCGACATCCTCATCATCCCCCCCGGCGCCGCCCACGAGGTCCGCACCCACAACCCGCGCCCCTTCACCGCCTACAAAGGCTCCCGCAGCGGCGTGCGCCGCGTCACCGAGCACGGCGACGGCCGCGGCAGCGTCGAAGACCTGACCCGCGATGCCATCTCCAATGGGAGCCATCAACAGTGACCCTCGCCTGCCTCGCCCTCGATGCCACCTCGAATGAGAGCATCGATGCCATCTCGAATGGGAGCCACCCGCAGTGACCGTCGTCTGCCTCGACCTCGATGGCACCCTCGAAGACAGCCGCGAAGACATGGTCGCCGCCGTGCAGCGTCTCCGCGCCCGCCTCGGCCTGCCCCCGCGCCCCGACGCTGACTTCAGACCCCACGTCAACCAGGGCATGGACCACCTCTACGCCCGCTGCTTCCCCGAACACCTCGACGGCCTCGACCCCGACGACCCCATCCGCGCCGCGCTCGCCGCCGCCTACGCCGCCGACTACGGCGCCCGCATCGCCGACACCACCGCGCTCTACCCCGGCATGGCCGAGACCCTCGCCGCGCTCGCCGACCGCTGGCCGCTCGCGCTCGTCACCAACAAACCCGAAGCGCTCTCCGCCGCGCTCCTCGCCGCGCTCCACGTCGCCGACCACTTCGCCACCCTCATCGGCGGCGACACCCTCGCCGTCGCCAAGCCCCACCCCGACACCCTCGCCGAAGCCGTCCGCCGCGCCGGCCCCGCCATCGCCGCGACACCCCCCGCCATCATGATCGGCGACTCCGCCGGCGACATCCGCTGCGCCCGCGACTTCGGCGTCCCCGTCATCTGGTGCGCCTGGGGCTACGCCGCCGCCCCCGGCCCGCTCCCACCCGACGCCACCGCCCATCACCCCGCCGAGCTGCCCGCGCTCGTCGAGACCCTCCGCGCCCGATGAACCCGCCCCGCCTCACCGCCGGCCTCGCCCGCCTCCCCGGCGCCCCCGTCGACGCCCGGCGGCGGAGCGAGCACGGCGGACGTGAACCATGAGCCGACGATATCCCCACCGCGACCCCCCGTTCCCCCCCAGCCACTACCTCGTCATCGACCTCGAAGCCACCTGCGACGACACCGACTGGCCCCGCGACGAAGCCGAGATCATCGAGATCGGCGCCGTCCTCGTCGACGCCGCCACCCTCGCCGAGACCACCGCCTTCCAGAGCTACGTGCGCCCCGTCCGCCGCCCCCGGCTCACCCCCTTCTGCACCGCGCTCACCACCATCACCCAGGCCCAGGTCGACGCCGCCCCCCTCTACCTCGACGCCCTCGCCGCCCTCCGCCACGCCATCACCGCCGCGCCCCGCCCCGTCTTCTGCTCCTGGGGCAGCTTCGACGAGCGCCTCTTCCAGGCCGAGAGCGCCCGCCGCGAGGTGCCCCACCCCTTCGAAGGCCACTGGAACCTCAAGTCCGCCTTCAGCGCCCGCGCCCGCACCCGCCGCCGCTACGGCCTCAAGGCCGCGCTCGACCGCGCCGGGCTCACCTTCGAAGGCACCCACCACCGCGGCCTCGACGACGCCCGCAACGTCGCCCGCCTCCTCCCCTGGTGCCTCGGCCTCCGACCCATCCCCAAAGCCAAGGCGGAGACAACTGACCCCACCCCCACCGCCGCGACCTGAGACCCCGCCGGCACACCCATCACCCCGCCGCGCTGTCTCCCCCCCGACACAGCCTCCCGAACCTCACCCTCCACCGCTGGCCCGCCTCTTGCTCTGGCTCCGAGTCATCGCCCCGGCGACCGACGACCGAACGCAGGCATGCGAGGCATGGCATGAACGCTCGACGCATACCCCACGCGATGACACCGCGGCGCGCCCTCACCGCCCTCACCCTCGGCGGCCTCCTCCTCACCGGCTGCGCCGCCGACGCCCCCCTCGCCGACGCCGGCCCCGAAGCCGACGCCGCGTCCGGCGTGTTCGACCCGTTCGACGACGACTTCGGCAGCCCGCTCCCCGAGCCCGAGCCCGCCCCCGACCCCGCGCCCGCCCCGCCGACCGAAGAGACCCCCGCGCCCCCACAGTCGCCCGAGCCCGAGCCCGTGCCCGACCCCGAGCCCGGCCCCGACCCCGAGCCCGCCCCCGAACCCGAACCCGCCCCCGAAGCCCCCCGCGACGACGCCCTCGACTTCGCGTGCGGCGTCGTCGAAGACGTCGAGTGCAGCGAACCCGGTGACAACAGCCGCCGCGACTGCCGCGAAGCCTGCGAAGAGATGGCCGAGTGCATCACCGAGCTGTGCACCGACGCCACCGCCGCCCGCTACGACGACGCCGCCCTCGACGCCTGCGTCGCCGCCTGCCGCGCCGGCGACGACTTCGCCGACCCCGACGACATCGAAGACCTCGACTGCGACGAGATGCAGCCCGGCCTCTGCGCGAGCATCCCCGGCCTCGCCGGCGACTGCGGCTGCCCCGGCGACCCGCAGCCCGACCCCGACCCGCAGCCCGACCCCGACCCGCAGCCCGACCCGCAGCCCGACCCCGACCCGCAGCCCGACCCCGAGCCCCCGCCCCCCGCCGTCGACTGCGCCGCCGCCTGCGAAGCGCTCCTCACCTGCCTCGGCCAGATCTGCGACCCCGGCACCCTCACCACCTTCGGCGGCACCATCCGCGGCCGCTGCGCCGAGACCTGCGCCGACGACCCCGCCCGCTTCGCCGCCCGCGACCCCGGCGTCTGCGCCCCCGTCATCGCCGAGACCTGCGCCGAAGAGCCCGCCCTCGGCTTCGTCTGCGACTGCCCCTGACCTCACCGCCGACCCCGCCGAATTCGCTCACCCCCGCTGCCCGCCCGCGCCCCCTCACGGGTTCCATCGTCGCACCGACTCACGGAGACCGACGATGACCCGAACCCGCGCGCTCGCCCTCGCCGCCGCCTGGCTGATCGGCTGCGGCGACGGCGACCTCACCCTCGAAGAAGCCGACCCCGCCGCCGCGCCCGCGGCGCCCACCTGGACCGACCACGTCGCGCCGATCATCGAGCTGCACTGCGTCGCCTGCCACGACCCCGACGGCCTCACCGGCGCCGCCGAAGGCGTCGCCTACGACACCTGCGAAGCCACCCGCCGCAACTGGCGCGAGCTCGAAGAGACCGTCTTCGAAGAAGGCGAGATGCCCCCCGGCGGCGCCATGCGCCTCCGCGCCTACGAAGAGCTCATCCTCCGCCGCTGGCACGAACAGGGGGCCCGCTGTGACTGACCGCAAACCCGCCCGCCTCGCCGCGCTCGTCGCGCTCGCGAGCCTCCTCGCCGCCGGCGCCGCCCACGCCCTCCCGATGTACACCGCCCGCGCCGGCCGCACCTGCGACAACTGCCACAGCCTCCCCAACACCTGGTACGACCCCCCCGCGATCAGCGAGCGCAAGTGCACCCTGAGCTGCGTCGCCTGCCACGTCGACCCCAACGGCGGCGGCCTGCGCACCGTCTCCGGCCGCTACTACGGCGACAACACGCTCCCCATGTTCCGCGCCGAGCGCCGCCCCCTCGCCGACCGCGAGCGCGCCGTCTGGGACCTCTTCACCGCCTCCCCCGCCGACCGCGACACCCCGAGCTCGCAAGCCATCGCCGCGCCCACCTCGCAAGCCATCGCCGGTGACACCATCGCCGACCGCCCCATCGACCCCCGCGGCCCCGGCGCCCCCCCCGCCGACGCCGGCTGGCTCTCGTTCGGCCGCCCCCTCGCCGCCCCCGCCCCGATGGCATGGCTCGACGGCCGCTACGGCGACCGCAACGCCGACCCCCTGCTCCAGCTCGGCGCCGACCTCCGCTTCGCCTTCTGGAGCCCCGGCCCGCTCGTCTTCCCCATGCAGCTCGACCTCCACGCCGCGCTGCACCCCGTCGAACACCTCACCATCGCCGGCACCTTCGGCGCCCGCGGCCGCCGCGCCAGCCCCCTCTTCGACCCCGGCGACGCCCCCGACGCCGACCAGCCCCGCTTCGGCGTACGCGACCTCTACGTCATGACCCACGAGTGGCCCCTCCTCGGCCACCTCCGCGCCGGCCGCTTCATGCCCGCCTTCGGCCTGCGCGTCGCCGACCACACCGCCTACACCCGCCGCCCCTTCGGCCTCGGCATGGACGACCCCGCCAACCGCGTCATCGGCGTCGAGGCCGGCTTCGCCGCCAACTACCCCCACCTCACCGCCTCGGTCTTCAAGCCATCGACCGCCGCCGCCGATCCCTTCGACCCCGGCGACGGCTGGGGCGCCGCCCTCGACGCCGGCTGGCGCGACCTCGAATGGCAGCTCGGCGCGAGCGCCATGCTCCGCCGCCGCCCCCTCGCCGCCGGCGGCGACACCACCGACCTCTCGCTGCACTGGGGCTACAACCCCTGGCGCCGCTGGCCCGGCCTCCCGCTCACCTACATCGGCGAGGTCGCCGGCGGCGCCTTGCAGCGCCCCTTCTCCGGCCGCGGCACCCGCCAGCTCGCGTGGTACCACGAGCTCGGATGGCAGGCCGCCAATGGCATCGCGCTCCGGCTACGCTATGACACCTGGGACCCCGACCTCGAGGTGCGCGACGACGTCATGCACCGCCCCGGCCTCGGCCTCGACCTCCACGCCATCCCCGGCCTCACCCTCAGCGCCGACGCCCGCCTCGGCCTCCCCGCCGGCGGCGAGCCATCCCCCGACATCTTCGTACAGCTCCACGGCTGGCTCTGACCCCGCTCACTTCCCCCGCGCCAGCAAGTCATCCCGATCCCCCGCCCGCTCCTCGTCCACCTTCGCCTCGAGCACCGTATCCGGGCTGATGTCATCGACCGCCGCCGTCGCCGCCCGCCGCGCCACGCTCTCCTGCGCGCTCGCGAGCAGCCGCTCCCGCTTCTGCTGCGCACCCGCCACCGCGGCCTCCGACACCTGCACCACATCGACCCGCTGAATCGGCACCGGCATGTCGATCCCCGCCAGATCGAACGCCACCTTCACCTTGCGGATCGCCACGCTCTTCGTCTTGCCATAGTCGACCTGCTTCTGATTCACCCACCCATAGAACCGCAGGTTCACCGTCGAATCCCCGAGCTCCTCCACCCGCGCCATCGGCTTCGGCTCATCGAGCACCCCCTCCATCTCCCGCAGGATCTCGAGCCCGATCCGCTGCGCCTCCACCAGATCCTCATCGGTCCCCACCCCGACCGCGAAGTCGAAGCGCCGCTCGGGGTTGCGGGTGAAGTTGATCAGCACCGAGCCATACACCGTCGAGTTCGGGATCCGCAGATGGTTGCCATCGGGTGTCATCAACAGCGTCTCCCGCGTCGTCAGCTTGATGATCGCGCCCTGATGCTCCCCGATCTGCACGAAGTCATGCGGCTCGAACGGCTGCCGCAAGCTCAACATCACACCTGAGATATAGTTCTGCACGATGTCTTGCAACGCGAACCCGAGCGCGAGCCCGAGCACGCCCGCCGTCCCGAGCACCGCGCCCACGATCGCCGTCGCGCCCGCGATCTCGAGCGCGAGCAACAGCCCCACCACCAGGATCGCCGCGAACACCACCTGCCGCACGATCGCCCGCGCGAGCACGTTGTTCGACAGCAACCGGAACGGCCGATCCCACGCCCGCAGCGCCCGCGCCAGCAGATAGAACAGCACGAACACCACCAGCGCGATCCCCAGGATCGGCAACAGCTCGATGGCATGCCGCCCCTGCTCGCGCAGCTTCTTCATCAGCGGACCCACCCGATCGCTCACATCGGCGACCTCGAGCACGATCTGATTGCTGACGTACACCACCCCCGCCAACCCCGCCGCGACCTTCTCCGCCGACGCCTGCGCCTGCTCGCTCGGCGCCGTCCCGGCGAGCTGCACCACGCCCCGCGTCACCGCGACCCGCACCTCGCTCAGATCGGGCGCGTTCTCGAAGATCGCCCGGAGCTGCTCGGCGATCGCCTCGTCGGCCTCCGTCCGCAGCGTCGCCGCGTCGGCCTCACCATCGCCCCGCGCGAGCGCGAGCCGGTTCTGCACGTAGAGCACCCCCTCGATCTTGCCCGCGATGTCCTCCGCCGCCTCCCGCGCCCGCGCCGTCGCGACGGTGCCATCGAGGGTCACCACCCCCGCAAACACCGCCACCTCGACCGCCGCGAGCGCCTCGATCGTCGAGAACGCCGCCCCCAGCCGCCGCCCGATCGCCGCGTCGACGTCGGCGCTCGGGCTCACCACCGCCGCGGCGTCGGCCGAGCCCGCGTCGGCCGCCCCCCCATCCCGCGCCGCCGCGTCGGGCGCCCCCGCGTCGGGCGCGGCGAACGCGGGCGCGGCGAACACGGGCGCCCAGAGCGCGACGACGGCGAAGACGATCACTGCGCGCATGGCATCCTCTCTCTCAGATCACAACGACAACCAGATGACTCACCCGCGCGACCCGTTACCGCCATTCAGTCGAGCCAGTCGGGGGCCGCGAGCAGCGCCCCGAGCCGCTCGAAGAAGCGCGCGACGTGCACCCCGTCCATCAGCGCGTGATGCACCTCGACCGACACCGGCAACAGCTCGGCCTCACCCACCCGCGTACACCGCCCGAAGGCGATCTTCGGCACCGAGTCGCCCGCGTCGACCCGCCGCGCATGGGAGAGCGAGGTGAAGCGCAGCCACGGCAGCGTCGTGCCATGGATGACATCGTCCACCTCGGGCCGCGCGTCGAGCGGCGCCCCCGGCTTCTGCCGCGCGAGCACCGCGTCCGCCTCGGCGACGAACGCCGCGAAGTCATCGTGCGGCCCGATATGGCAGAAGACGAAGGTGTCATCGGCCGCCGCCCGGGTGATCGTGATCCCGATCACCTCGTGGATCACCACCCGCTCGCCCCGCAGCCGATAGCGATACGGCTCCACCGCGTTGACCACCCGCTGGCACGCGAACCAGCACGCCAGATCGAACGACACCCCCCGCGCCCGGCACGCCGCCCGCGTCGCCGTCGCCTCGACCTCGGCGCAGACGTTGAAGAACGGCAGCTCATAGCGACGGAACAGCTCGAACTGCGCCCGCCGCGGCCAGGTGTCGAGATCGAGGAACTTCATGCCGACCTCCCGGGTTCGAGACGCCGCACGCTACCCCGCGCCCCCGCCGCCCGTCCATGCCCACGCCACCCCGCCCGCGCCGCGCTTGCCCCGCCCCGCCCCCTCGGGATACACCCCCCGGCGGGAGGAAGCATGCGACGCAACACGATCTGGCCCCGCCTCGCCCCCCTCGTCACCCTCTGCGCGCTGCCGCTCGGCTGCACCGACGACGGCGGCGGCGACGAGCCGCCGGTGATCATCATCGGCGGCGACGCCGCGCTCGACGGCGGCCACGACGGCGACACCCCCGACGCCGCCGAGCCCGACCTCGGCCCCGAGGAGCCCGGCGTCGACCGGGTCCGCGCCCCCGACGTCGCCCCCGTCTGCAACCCCGGCACCCTCTACACCGCCGGCACCGCGCTCTTCGCCGAGCGCACCGAAGAGTGGGGCCTCGCCGCCATCGCCGTGCAGGGCACCCGCCTCTCGGTCGGTGACGTCGACGGCGACGGCCGCGCCGATGTCTTCGTGCGCCGCGGCGGCCGCAACAGCGACCTCCTCACCGGTGATGACACCCGCCGCCGCCATCACTGGCTGCTCCGCAACACCGGCGATGGCTTCGAAGACATCACCGAGGCATCGGGCGTGCTCGCCGTGCGCGGTGACTACCCGCTCCCCGTCGGCCGCCCCGTCGACGTCGCCGCCTTCGCCGACGTCGACAACGACGGCGACCTCGACCTCTACACCGGCGTCGACGTGCGCGACCCGGTCATGATCGGCGAGGGCGACGCCGCCTTCGCCGTCGCCGAGCGCAGCGAGCTGATGCTCAACGACGGCAGCGGTGTCTTCACCCTGCTCGGCGCCAGCCACCCGCTCCGCCGCACCAACGCCAACGACATCCCATCGGGCGCCGCCTTCGTCGACTTCGACCGCGACGGTGACATCGACCTCTGGATGAGCCAGGGCGGCCTCGGCGCCCCGGTGCAGGACCGCCTCTGGCGCGGCGACGGCGCCGGCGACTTCACCGACGTCACCCGCCTCGCCGGCCTCGAGACGATGCTCTGGCAGGAGACCGATCCCATCAACCAGGGCCTCGCCCACACCACCGCATGGTCGGCCGCCGCCTGCGACCTCAACGGCGACGGCGCGCCCGAGCTGCTCGCCGCGAGCTACGGCCGCGCGCCCAACCACCTCTGGCAGGCATCGGGCACCGGCGGCGGCGTGCGCTACACCAATCGCAGCGTCGCATCGGGTTACGCCTACGACGACGATTACACCTGGGAGGACAACCAGTTCGCCCGCTGTTACTGCGCCGCCAACCGCGCCGCCGAAGGCTGCGCCGACGTGCCCGCCTCGCTGCTCGTCTGCAACCAGGACAACTGGCGCCACGAGCTCGACCGCCAGCCCTTCCGCCTCGGCGGCAACAGCGGCGCCACCCTCTGCGTCGACCTCAACAACGACGGCGCGCTCGACCTCTACACCACCGAGATCCGCCACTGGTGGGCCGGCATGGGCGCCGACGCCAGCGAGGTGCTGCAAAACACCGGCGAGCCCGACGTGCGCTTCGAGCGCCCCGGCCGCGAGGTCGTCGGCAACACCCTCGACCACGCCGGCGTGAGCTGGGACGAGGGCCACATCTCCGCGACGTGGCTCGACGTCGACAACGACGGCCGGCACGAGGTCTACGTGGGCGGCACCGACTACGCCGGCAACCGCGGGCTGCTCTATCACAACATCTCACCGTGGGGCGGTGACATCCGCTTCGCGCCGGTGCCCACGCGAGACTTCTTCGAACACAACCGCAGCCATGGCATGGCCGTCGCCGACTTCGACCGCGACGGCGACCTCGACCTGCTCCTCGGCCACAGCCGCGCCCGCTGCGACGCCGCCGCGCCCAATGACTGCTATCCCACCATGCAGGTGCGCGCCTTCGAGAACATCTACGGCCAGGATGGCAACTGGCTGCAAGTCGACCTCGTCGGCGGCCAAGGCACCAACCGCGCCGCGATCGGCGCCCGCGTCGAGGTCGCGACCCCGGCCGGCGTGCAGGTGCAGGAGGTCGGCGGCGGTTACGGCCACTTCGGCGCGCAGGACGACCGCGTCCTGCACTTCGGCCTCGGCCCCGCGTGCGACGCGACCGTCACCGTGCGCTGGCCCGATGGCACCCTGAGCCGCGAGCGCGCCCGGCTCGTCAGCGGCCATCGCTACCGCTGGACGCAGGGTGAAGGCATCACCGTCGCGGAGTGATCGTCACTCGACCGGCACGAGCTCGAGCGCCAGCCATCGCCGCGGGTAGTCGGTGCAGTCGACCGCGTAGTCGCGGCGTGCCATGCCGACCGCGAGCCGCGCCGGGCCGAGGCCGGGCGGGTCGAGCTCGACGGTGCCGCCGGTCATCACGGTGGCATCGATGCCACCGGCCGTCACCGTCACCGCTTGCAGCTCGGTCAGCGTGAAACACTCGACCGGCAGCCACGCCGCCGCGCAGGCCGGCGCGACCTGCAACGTGATCCCGGCCCGCGCCCAGGGTCCCGCCGCGAGCCAGTCATGCCAGCCATGCATGCGCGCGACGATCAGCGGTCCGTCCTCGGCGTGGCGCAGCACGAAGACGCTCTCCGTCCAGAACGGGGTGTGTATCTCGACGTCGAGCCAGACCATCTCGCCCACCGCGGGCAGTGACACCGTCGATGGCACCGAGACCGAGAGCTCGACGCCCTCGGCCGTGCGAACCCGCAAGCTCTGCACATCGCCATCGGGCTCGACCGCCACGATCTCCACCGGGCCGGCGAAGGCCGCGGGATCCTCGCTCCGAAGGTAGAGCGGGCCGGGGATCGCCGGCGTCTCGTCGGGCAGAGCGCACTGCGCGCCGTCGGCCAGCCGGGTCAGCAGCAGCTCGAAGCCCCACGACGCCTCGGCCTCGTCGCCCGGCCACTCACCGGCGACTGCCTCGCCGCCGGGCGCATCGCCGAAGCGCACCGTCGCCGTCACCGTGTGCCGCCACGTCCCGCCGCCGCAGGGACCCGCGCGATGGGTCAGCGCGAGCTCGCAGGTGCCCTCGATCCAGCGCGCCTCGGTCGTCGGCGCGACGTCGCAGTCCGTGTAGCGGCGTTGCAGCTCGGCGTAGGTGTCGAGCCGCGCCGTCGCGCCCTCGATGACGAGCACGTCGGGCTCGCGGTAGCGGGCGCCGTCTTCGGTGGCGCGGTATTGCACCAGCCAGTTGCCCTCGGCGTGGCAGGTCGCCGGCGGCGGACCGGCGTCGGCGGGATCGTCGGCCGGCGCCTGCTCACAGCCGACGAGCGCGGTGAACAGCGCGGGCAGCAGCGTGAGCGCGGCGAGCGGCGTGATCGGCGGGCGGCGGGTGGCCGATGAAGCGGACGAGCGTGCAAGCGACGGGCGGCTGTGCGACGGGTGGCTGGGCGACGGGCGGCTGTGCGACGGGCGGCTGTGCGACGGGCGGCCGTGCGACGAGCGGCGGGCAGGCAGGGCAGGGGACGCGGGGCGCGGTGGGCTCGGCATGGTCTCTCCTCGGGCCGGGTTCACCCACCATACGCCCACCCGCCGCCGCCTTACCCGCGCAGCGCGCGCCGCGCTTTCCTCGCGCGCGCGACCCTGGCAAGGTGACGCCCGCCCGATACACCACGAGGGACCATGGCCCACACGCCCCGCCGCCGCGCCGGCATCCTGCTCCACCCCACCTCGCTCCCCGGCCCGCACGGCATCGGCGACCTCGGCGCCGGCGCCGGCGCCTTCGTCGACTGGCTCTCGGCCACCGGCTGCACGGCGTGGCAGGTGCTCCCGCTCGTGCCGCCCGGCGCCGGCCACTCGCCCTATTCGAGCTGGTCGGCCTTCGCCGGCAACCCCTGGATCATCGACCTCGTCGACCTCTCCCGCGCCGGGCTGCTCGACGGCGACGCGCTCGAGCCGCCCGCCGCCGTGCGCGACGCCCGCGACCGCGTCGACTTCGCGCGGGTCTTTGCGTTCAAGCGCCCCCGCCTCGAAGCCGCCGCCGACCGCCTCCGCCGCGACCCTAACCACCCCTGGCGCGCCGCGCTCGACAGCTTCCGCGACGCGCAGCGCCACTGGCTGCCCGAGACCGCGCTCTTCGCCGCCATCAAGGCCGCCCACGGCGACGGCCCCTGGTGGGCGTGGCCCGCGCCGCTGCGCGACCGCGACGCCGCGGCGCTCGACGACGCGCGCGCGAAGCTCGCCGATGCCATCGAGCGCGTCGAGATCGTACAGTTCTTCTTCCAACGCCAATGGGATCGCCTGCACGCGCTCTGTCAGAGCCGTGGCATCGATCTCATCGGCGACCTGCCGATCTACGTCGACGGTGACAGCGCCGATGTCTGGGCCAACCGCGACCTCTTCATGCTCGAAGCCGACGGCCGCCCCGCCTGGGTCTCGGGCGTGCCACCCGATGCCTTCAGCGACGTCGGCCAGCTCTGGGGCAACCCGCTCTATCGCTGGGATCGCATGGCGGGCGATGGCCATGCGTGGTGGATCGCCCGCCTCGGCCGCGCGCTCGCGCTCACCGATCGGGTGCGGATCGACCACTTCCGCGCGTTCAGCGCCTACTGGGCGATCCCCGCCGGCGCCCAAGACGCCCGCACCGGCAAGTGGGTCAAGGGACCCGGCCGCGGTGTCTTCGATGCCTTCGAGACCGCGTTCGGCAAGCCATTGCCGATCATCGCCGAAGACCTCGGTGACATCGACCAGCCGGTGCACGACCTGCTCGACGCGACCGGCCTGCCCGGCATGAAGGTGTTGCAGTTCGCGTTCGGCGGGCAGAGCGACAACCTGTACCTGCCGCACAACCACCGACCCAACGCCGTCGTCTACACCGGCACCCACGACAACGACACCACCCTCGGCTGGTGGAAGGCCACGAGCGATCACGTCCGCCATCACGTGCGCGTCTACCTGCGCGTCGATGGCAATGACATCGCGTGGGACTTCATCCGCGCCGCGTATGCCTCGCCCTGCCGGCTCGCGATCGTGCCCATGCAGGACGTGCTCGCGCTCGACGCCCGCGGGCGCATGAACACGCCGTCGACGCCGGAGGGCAACTGGGGCTGGCGGGTGCGGGTCGAGGGGCTGCGCCGCGAGCACGCCGACCGACTGCGGGCGCTCGGCGGGCTCTACGGGCGGACGTGAGGCGGGGCGGAGAGGCAGGGCGGGGCAGGGGAGTGATCAGCGCACCAGCTCGGCGGTGCCGTTCGAGATCGTGCAGTCCGAGCCGAAGCGCCCCTGGAACTCACCCTCGACCCGCCCGTGCGCCTCGTCGGCGCCGCGGATGTCATCGATGGTGAGCGTCACCCGGTTGTCGCGGGTGACATTGCCCGCCGTCTCGCCGGCGTGATCCTTCACCGGGAACGTCCCACTGAGGATCATGCGGGTCTCGCTGCCGGTGCCGCCGAGCTCGTAGCCATCGACGTCGGCCGAGAGCCCGCCGCTGCCGTCGCCCGTCACCCGCATGGTGTAGGTGTCGGTGTTGTGGCCGTTGTTGCTGTTGCCGAAGCCGACCTCACAGGCGACGTCGTAGTCGAGGCGCACGCTCCAGGTGCCGGTCCACACGATGGCTTCCGGCTCGGGCTCGGGCTCCGGCTCGGGCTCGGGCTCGGGCTCCGGCTCGGGCTCGGGGTCGGGCGTGCCCTCCGGCTCGGGCTCGGGCTCGGGCTCGGGCTCGGGATCCGGCCCGGGGCCGGGCCCGCCGATGCACTCATCGACGCAGCCCTCGAAGCAGTCCCCGTCGGCGCCGCACTGCGCCTGACACATCGGGAAGCACTGCTCGAGCGCCGCGCAGATCATCGCGCACTGCGTCGGGCAGTCATCCTCGCCGGCGTCCTCGCAGTCGGGGATGCAGTCGTCGACGCACGCGTCCTGCTGGTTGTGGGTGCTCCGCCCCAGGCTCAGGTTGGCCGAGGCGCGGCCGAGGTCGCAGTATTCGTTGGCGCCGCAGTCGCCGTCGCGCTGGCAGCCGCTCGGGCTCGGGCCGGCGTCGGGGTCGTCGTCGTCATCGCCGCCTCCATTGCCACCGCCGCCGGTGCAAGCCATCAGAGACAGACAACACAGCGCGGCGAGCGCGCGGATCGAGAACGCAGGCATGGCTCCTCCTCATCGTGAGCGTTCGGTGCAGCACAGCGGTCGAGTCTCGCGGACCGAGTGACCGTAGCCCTGCGAACGCCCCGCCACACGCGCGCTTCACTGAAACCCGGTGAAACCCGAAAGCCAAACCAGAACAGCGATCTACACCACCGCCGGCCCCGTCGCGACCCGCGGCTGATCGCCGAGCCGATAACCGTCCTCGGTCGTCTCGATCCGGGTCGATGCCTCGTCGTCGATCGCCTTGCGCAGCAGCCGCACCGTGGCATGCAGGCGGTTGTCGTGCTGCAAGGGATGATATCGCTCCCCCGGCCACACCGCCGCGACGAGCGCCTCCTTGCCGAGCCCCGCCGGCGCCTCGGCGAGCGCCGCGAGCAGGCTCCACAGCGTCGGCCGCGTCTCGAAGCCCACCGCGCGCCCGTCGGGCAGCCACACCCGCCGCCGCGGCCGATCGACGCCCCACCCCGGCCGCCACGGCCCCGCCGCGCCGCTCACCACCAGCCACCCCGGCCGCGCCCGCACCGCGGCGAGCACCCGCGTCGACCCGGTCGAGCGGCGCCTCGGCCCCGAGCAGCGCCCGCGCCCGCCGCGCCGCCGTCGGCGCGCTCTCCATGCCCGCCGCCAGCCGCTCCAGCGCCGCCAGATCAGGCGGCCACGCCATCACCGCCGCCCGCCACGCCGCCTCGCCCGCGAAGCGCGCCGACGGCATCGCCGCCGCCCGCGCCCCGAGCAGCGCGCTCACCTCGCCCGCCGCGTCCCACCGCCCCGCCAGCATCGCCGCGTCGGCGATCCGCTCGAGCGCCTGCGCCTCGCCGAGCGCCAGCCCGTGATGCTCGGCCGCCACCCGCGCCGCCGTCGCGTGCGCCGCCGCCGCCACCGCGTCCCCCGCCGCCAGCGCCGCGTCGGCCGCGACGAGCGCGTCGTACATCTGGTTCTCCCGGTGCGCGCTCGGCGGCGCCGGCCCCACCGCCTCGCCCCGCCGCGCCTGCACCATCATCCGCACCCGCAGCGTCTGCGCCGCCGTCGGCGGCAGCCGCGGATCGAGCAGATCCACCGTCTCCGCCGGCTCGGCGCGCAGCAGGTGCAGCTCCTCGGCGAGCGCGAGCGCAAACGACCACAGCTCCAGCCGCTGCTCGCTCCCCGCGAGCGCCACCAGCCGCAAGAGCTCGGCCCCGAGCCCGGCGAGCTCACCCCGCGCCAGCCGCAGCGCCGCCGTCGTGAACGGCAGCGTGAAGCCCCACAGCGAGCGCCCGTGCGAGAGCGGCCCCGCGCTCTCCAAGAGCGCCGCCGTCTCGTCGAGCCGCCCGAGCGCGAGCAGGATCCCGAGCCGGATCACCCGCATCGCCGGCGCCCGCAGCGCCAGCGGCGTCACCCCCGCCGCGGTGAGCCGATCGAAGACCGCCGCCGTCTCCCGCGCCCGCCCGGTGCGGTACAGCACCATGCCGAGCGCCACGGCCGCCCGCACCGCCACCGGCGCGTCGAGCCGCGGCCCGAGCCGCGCCAGCAGCGCCCGCGCCTCGTCCTCGGCGCCCGGATCACCCAGCGCCGCCCGGCAGGTGATGATCATCGACTCGTCCTCGGGATCGAGCGGCCCCGGCGCCGCCTGCGCCCGCGCGAGCGCCTCGGGCATGCGCCCCAGGTTGAGCAGGCAGCGCACCGCCAGCCGCGTCGCCCGCCGCGCCACCCCCGGATCGCCGCTCTGCGCCGCCGCCTCCGCCTCGCCGAGCGCCCGCGCCAGCTCACCGCGCAGGTGCAGCGCCCGCGCCCACTCCAGCCGCAGCTCGAGATCACCCGCCGCCTCCCGCGGCAGCGCCAGCCCGCGCAGCACCTCCACATCGCCCGAGTCGGCCGCCATCCGCATCCGCCACGTCGCCAGCGCCGGCTCGCCCCGCGCCCGCAAGAGCCGCCACACCGCCGCCGCCCAGCCCTCGCGCCGCAGCCCCGCGCCCACCCGATCGAGCAGCGACCGCGCCGCCTCGACCTCCCCGTGCGCCAGCCGGATCGCCAGCGCCGCCACCTGCCCCGCCGGATCGTCCCCCGCGCCCAGCGCCGCCGCCAGCGCCCCATCGTGCGCCGCCTCGCCCGCCGTCGCCGACAGCACCAGCTCCCGCACCGCCGGGTGCATCGCGAAGCCCCCCGGCCGCAGCTCGACGAGCCCCTGCGCCCGCAGCCGCCCCTGCGCCGCCGCCCCCAACGCCGGCGCCACCTCGGCCGGCAGCACCCCATCGACCAGCGCCACCGCCCGCAGGAACACCCGCGCCGCCGCCGTCTGCGCCGGGATCAACGCCGCCCACAGCCGCCCCGCCCGCGCCGCCGGATCACGCAGCTCATCGGCCGGCAGCGCCAGCGCCAGCCGCAGCCACCCCGGCGACCCCGCCGCCGCCGCGACCGCCTGCTCCACCCGCGCCCGCGACGCCCGCGGATCGAAGTCGCCCGCCAGCGCCCGCAGCGCCGAATCATCGAGCGGCCCGAGCGCAACCGTCACCGCCTCCAGCGCCGCCGACCGCCCCGCCCGCGTCGTCACCACCCACCGGCTCCGCCGCGCGAACCGCCCGATCAGCTCCGCCGCCGCCACCACCCCCTCGGGATCGGCCGCCTCGTCCTCATCGATCACCACCCACGCCCGCGCCGCCTCCGCCAGATCGAGCACCACCGCCCACAGCGCCTCGGGATCCCCCAACAACCGCGCGCGCTCCTCGGGATCGAGCGGCCCCGCCAGCGCCCGCAGCGCCGCCGCCCCCGCCGGCTCCCCCACCAGCCGCACGTAGCGCGCCGCCGCCAGCCGCCGCTGCGCCAGCGCGTGACTCACCGCCAGCGCCAGCGACGTCTTCCCGATCCCCGACGGCCCCTGCACCACCGCCAGCGGCCCCTGCTTGAGCAGCGCCGACAGCGCCGCCACCTCCGCCGCCCGCCCGCGGAAGATCGGCGGCGGATTCGGCAGCCGGACCGCGAGCGGCACCGGGTTGCTGGGCTGGGCGGACATGCCGCCGAGGATACCCGCCGCCCGCACCCGGAGCGAGCGCCGCGCGGCCGCCCACGCCCATTGAAGCCCACCCGCCCCTCACCGATACTGCCGCCACCCCCCGCCGGAGGTCCCGATGCGCCCGCTCCTCCCGTTCCTCGCGCTCCTCGCCCTCACCGGCCCCGCCGCCGCCCATGGCATCAACGGCCACGTCCACGTCACCGGCTGGGCCATCGAGCGCCTCCCCGAAGGCGAGCTCCGCGAGCTCTTCGCCGACCCCGAGGTCTTCGAAGCCGCCCTCTTCGGCGCCTCGTTCCCCGACTCCGGTTATGCCATCGGCGACCCCTACGGCGAGATGGCGCACTGGCCACCGTTCCTCGAAGCCTGCCTCCGCCACCTCCGCGAAGACATCCGCCCGCCCTACGACACCCCCGAAGAGCGCCGCCTCGCCGCCTTCGTCATGGGCCTCGCCAGCCATGGCCTGCAGGACGAGATCTTCGACTCGATCTTCCTCCATCACATCGGCGAGCACGACGGCCGCGGCCAGGACGAGGCCGACTCCGGCACCGACGCGATGCTCTTCATGGACGGCTACCTCCGCTACAAACCCGAGCGCTGGGCCCCGATCGACGATCTCATCGAGGTCTTCGCCGACGAAGGCCACGAAGTCAGCGCCGAGACCCTCGAAGCCGGCATGGTGCGGGTCAAGGTCATCGTCATCGATGGCTTCGATGGCATCGCCCCCGTCTTCGACCAACGCTACCGCCCGCAGCTCCCGTGGACCGCCGACCACTACGTCGACCCCGGCGTCCCTGGCAGCCTCGCCGCCGAGATCCCCGCCACCCGCGCCTTCATCGAAGCCGTCTGGGAGCGCATGCACGACCGCTTCCCCGCGTCGGGCTTCGTCGCCTGGCCCTACCCCGACGGCCACCGCCGCCTGCGCTCGACCGACCCCGACAGCGTCTCCTCCTGGGTCACCCTCGTCCTCGCCCTCGGCGCCCGCCGCGGCACCCTCACCCCCGACCGCGTCACCTTCGCCGGCCCCGACGGCCCCGTGCCCTACGACCTGCGCTACACCCGCTGGAGCGGCAGCGACGACGACTGGACCCGCATCGTGCAGCTCCGCCCGCGGGTCGTGCTCGCCGATGACACCGAATACACCGTCAGCCTCGCGCCCGGCGTCGAGCTGATCGACGGCACCCTGCTCGCCGAGGGCTGGAGCTACACCTTCCGCACCCCCTGCGCGCCCGAGCAAGCCTGCGCGCCCGAGCCGGCCGACGGCGGCGTGCTGCCGGTCGATGCCATGGTGCCGGATGCCATGGCGCCGGATGCCATGGCGCCGGATGTCATGGCCGATGCCATTGTCGATGCCACGACGCCGCCGGATGCCACGATCGATGCCATGGCGCCGGATGCCATCGCCGATGCCACCGCGCCGGATGCCACCGCGCCCGATCCCACGCCCGACGCCGCTCCCCCCGCCCCCGCCGACGACGGCTGCGCCGCCACCCCCGCCACCCCCGGCGGCTGGCCCGCGCTGCTGCTCGTCTTCGCCGCCGCCCTCCGCCGCCGCCGCCGCTGACCGCGCCCGCCTTGACCCGCGTCGGCCGAGTCTGAGAGAAGGACCGTCATGAAGATCCGGCACCTCACCGTCCGCAACTTCCGCGGCCTCACCGAGCAGTCGGTCGACTTCACCGACGCCGATGGCAAGGTGCGACCGCTGACGGTGATCGTGGGGCCGAACCGCTCGGGCAAGACGACGCTGCTCGATGCCATCCACATCGCGCAGGCCGTGTCATCCTCGCCGACGACCCCGACCTTTCGCCCCGGCTTCGACGCGGGCGACCCGCGGCTGCGTCCCAATCCGAACCGTTCGATCACGGTGCAGATCGACTTCGAACTGGAGGCTGCGGATGAACCGGCTGCCATCGACGAAATCGCCCTCGTCGTTGCAGGTCCAGTATTCGCCGTGCAGCCTCGGCAGACGCTCACTCTGAGTTGGCCGCCTCTCCCGCCCCCGCTCACGGTGCGCGGAACTTTTCTCCCGGGGGCGGACGATGGCTCGCTTGACGCCCGAGCGGCGTTCGCTGCGCGCGCGCGGGCCCATGAAGGGATAGCGCGTCGTCTCATCGAGCGCTCGATCCTCGATCGCATCGGCGGCGTGCTCTACCTCGACCAGAACCGACACTTCCCGACGTCGATCCCGCTCGCGCAGACCGCCAGCGACCTCCAGCTCGCGCAAGCGGCAGCGGCCGGTGACATCCTCCCCTGGATCGAGCTGCAAGCCCGCCTCGACGTCCGCTGGGACCCGGCCACCAAGGGCCCGAGCGGCTGGACCCGCCTCCGCGACCTCTTCGCCCGCCTCGCGCGCCCCTCGGTCATCGATGACATGGAGCCATTCCCCGAAGGCTACGATCTGCGCTTCCGCGACACCCGCACCGATCGCACCTACTACCTCGCCGGCACCAGCAGCGGCGAGCGCATGATGCTGCGCCTCGCCGCCAGCCTCACCGCGTTCGGCCACCGCCGATCGGTCGTCCTCATCGACGAGATCGAGCTTCACCTGCACCCCCGCTGGCAGCGCAACCTGCTCCACTTCTGCCAGCAGGGCGCCGACGGTGACACCCAGTTCATCGTCACCACCCACAGCGACACCTTCCTGCACTACGTCGACCCGGGAGCCATCGTCTCTCTCGGCGATCTGGATACCTGACCGTGGTCGCACGCCTCGGACCGACCATCTTCTGTGAAGGCGTCGCGCGGGGCGCCGATGTCCGCCTGCTCGAAGCCGCGCGCGCCGCGCTCGTCGTGACCCACCCGCTCGCCGACCGCGTCGAGCTGCGCGCGGCGAACGCGTGGACCAGTCTCACCCCGCTGCTCGGTGCCTTCAAGGACGAGCCATCGCCGGTGCGTGCCATTCGGGATCGTGACTTCCTGCCGCACGACTTCGTCGCCGGGCAGCGGCTCAAGCCGGCGAGCCCGTTCCCCCTCACGCGCCACTGCATCGAGAGCTATCTCCTGGACTCATCGACATTCATCGCCGTAGCCGGGGTTGCGCTCCCTGCGTACGAGGCGGCGCGTGACGAGGTCGCCGACGAGCGCGAATGGCCGGACGCTGCGCAAGGCGTGCTCGACCAGTACATCCGGCAGCATCGTCATCACCCGCAGCTCGACAAGGCCGCCATTACCGACCGGGCGGCTGCCATCACGGCGGTCGAGGCTTCGCTCGATGGGTTCAGCCAGCGAGCCGATCACTGGCCCGAAGTGATCGATGTCAGCGCCGCGCTCGATGCGATGAGCGCAGACTTCCACGCCGACGGACCACTGTGGGCGCGCGTCGACGGCAAGAAGCTCCTGTCATCCCTGCGCGACCGCTTCGATCCCACGGGCAAGCTCGGCGACCGCGACGCCTTCCGCGATCGCCTCGTCAACCACGCCGTGCTCCACCCCCCGCCCGCGCTCCGCGCCGACCTCGCCGCGCTCCTCGAGACCATGCAGCGCCGCTGACTCACCCGAGCCCCAGATCCCCCTCGACCGTCAGCGGGAAGCCGGCGAGCCGCGGGTGGGCGGCGACGCCGGCCATGCGCCGCAGCACTCGGGTCACATGGCCCGGGGTCGGCACGATCCCGCGGTCGTCGAAGCGCAGCGTGCGCGGGTCGATGCGGCGGGGGCGCAGCGCGGTGTCGACGCCGCCGTCGGTGGTGCCGCCGATCGTGGTGTTGGTCGGCAGCGCGAAGCCGAGCGCTTGCGCGGGGCGGTTCTGGATGACGAGCATCGTCGACGGCGGCCAGTGATCGGTGCCGCCGGCGGTGCGGTGCGGGGTGCGGCCGAAGTCGGAGGTGACCGAGGCGACGATCGGCACCGGCGCCTCGCCGCCGGCGGGGGCTTCGCTCTCTTCGATGAGGAATGACAGCACCTCGAAGGTGCGATACAGCGCCTCGACCTGCTGCTGCTCGTTGTCTTGATGGCTGTCGAAGCCACCGCTGGTGACGTTCATCGAGACCGCGAGGCCCTGGCGCCAGGCCTCGAAGCCGACCCGCAGGAGGTTGTGCAAGGTCAGGTCGTTGCTCTGGAATCGCAGCCGCGCGAGCTGGGCGCGGCCGGGCTCGGCGAGCTCGACGGCGGCGAGCGCGGCTTGATGGCCGGGCAGCCGCAAGGCATCGCGCAGCCGCGCCCGCCGCCGGGCCTGGGCGGCGCGCACCGCGTCGAGCGCGCGCGGGGGCAGGAAGTGATCGCCGCCGGCGTTGTCACCCGAGATGTCATTCGGCGCCACGACCGCGAGCAGGTTCGGCAACAGCGCG
>JACKDM010000043.1 GCA_020633515.1 Myxococcales bacterium | reverse complement strand
CGGGGTCGGGCGCCGCGTCGGCGGTCGGGCCGGCGTCGGCCGGTGCGGGCGGGTTCGCGCCGCCGTCGTCGTCACAGCCCACCGCGAGCATCGCCCACAGCACCAGCCAGCATCGCCGCATCGGGTCCCTCCGTCGTCGCGCGGCGCATTCGAGCACGACCGCGGCATCCGGCGAAACGGGCTCGCGTCGAGCGGGGGGCGGGACGGATCGGGGGGTTGCCGTATCCAACCCGCGAAAGCAGAACCCTCGACCGGGAGAGAACCCATGAAGGACGACGTCTTCACCGACGCCATCAACCGCCTCGAAGCCCTCGGCGCCGAGGCCGGGATCCGCGAGGAGGTGATCGCGGCGCTGCGCCAGCCGCGGCGGCTGCTCTCCGCGACGTTGCCGGTGCGGCGCGACGACGGGCAGACGAGCTACTTCCCCGCGTGGCGCTGTCAGTACGACGACACCCTCGGCCCGACGAAGGGCGGGATCCGCTACCACCCCGACGTCAGCGAGGCCGAGGTCAAGGCGCTCGCGCTGTGGATGACCATCAAGTGCGCGTGCGTCGACGTGCCGTTCGGCGGGGGCAAGGGCGGGGTGCTCGTCGACCCGAAGTCGTTGAGCCGCATGGAGTTGGAGCGCCTCTCGCGGGCCTACATGCGCGCGATGGCCGACTTCATCGGGCCCGACACCGACATCCCCGCGCCCGACGTCTACACCAACGCGCGCATCATGGGCTGGATGGCCGACGAGTACTTCGCGATCACCCGCCGGAAGGCGCCGGCGGTGATCACCGGCAAGCCGATCGTGCTCGGCGGCAGCGAGGGCCGCGAGGAGGCGACCGGGCGGGGCGCGTTCCATGTCATCGAGAAGTACGCGGACGCCGTCTACCTCGACCGCGCGCAGACGACGGTGGCGGTGCAGGGCTTCGGCAACGCGGCGTGGCACCTCGTGCGGCTGCTCGCCGAGGCCGGGTACAAGATCGTCGCCGCGTCGGACTCGAAGGGCGCGATCTACCGGGAGGAGGGCTTCGACGTCCAGAGCCTGCACCGGGTCAAGCAGCAGGGCGACAAGCTGCGCGGCGTCTACTGCCACGGCTCGGTCTGCGAGGCGGTCGAGCACGCGCAGATCGACAACGCCGAGCTGCTCGCGCTCGACGTCGACATCCTCGTGCCGGCCGCGCTCGAAGGGGTGATCACCAAGGGCAACGCGAACCGGGTCAAGGCGAAGGTCGTCGCCGAGGTCGCCAACGGGCCGGTGACCTTCGACGCCGATCGCAAGCTCGAAGACAAGGGCGTCGTGGTGCTGCCCGACGTGCTCTGCAACGCGGGCGGGGTGGTGGTCAGCTACTTCGAGTGGGTGGCGAACCGGCAGGGCTACCCGTGGACGCTCCAGACGGTGCGGGCGCGGTTGAAGCAGAAGATGGAGCGCGCCTTCGACGCGGTGTGGGCCGAGAAGGAGAAGAACGGGCTCTCGGCGCGGGCGGCGGCCTACAAGGTCGCGCTCGCGCGCCTCGAGGACGCGATCGAGATTCAGGGCACGCGGGAGTATTTCAACGGCAAGTCGTGACGGCGTGAAGGGATCGGGACGCGGTTGACACGATCCCGCCGTCGTCGCACTGTGCTGCCCGCCATGCCCAAGCTCGACCGCTTCGTCATCCTCGTCCTCGCCGCCGCGCTGTTGCCCGGCTGCATCAAGTCCATGGCCGTCAACGCCCTCGGCGACGCGCTCTCCGAGCCGGGCGGGAGCTTCGGGCGCGACGACGACCCCGACTTCGTCTGCGAGTCGAGCCCGTTCGGGCTCAAGACCATCGAGAGCCTGCTCGACGCCGAGCCGGAGCACGCCGGGCTGCACGTCGCGGCGACGCGCGGCTTCGTGCAGTACGGCTACGCCTGCCTCCAGCTCGCCGCCGATCGGGTCGAGGAGCGCGACTACGAGGCCGCGAAGCACCTGCGGGCGCGGGCGCAGGGCATGTACCGCCGCGCGGTGCGCTACGGGCTCGCCGGGATGAACCTCGTCCTCGAGGCGAAGGATCCGCGCGCGGCGCTGCGGGCCGACACCGACAAGGCGCTGCGCCGCTTCGAGGGGGAGCACGTCGACCTCTTGTACTGGACGGCGCTCGCCTGGGCGGCCGGCGTCTCGCTCGACAAGGACGACATCGAGCTCGCCGCCGATCTCGGGCTCGTCGAGCCGATGATGCGGCGGGTCGAGGCGCTCGCGCCGAACTACGAAGAGGGCTCGATCCACGACTTCTTCATGACGTGGGAGGCGGCGAAGCCGGGCGGCGATCCGCAGGTGGTCGAGGAGCGGCTCGCGAAGGCGCTCGCCGCGTCGAACGACGAGCGCCTCGCGCCGCTCGTCTCCTACGCCGAGGGGCCGCTCGTGCAGCGGCAGGACGCGGCGGCGTTCGACGCGACCCTCGACCGGGTGCTCGCGTTCGACCTCGACCGCGCGCCGCGGCACCGGCTCGTCAACATCCTCGCCCAGCGCCGGGCCGCGTGGCTCAAGGCCCGCCGGGACGACCTGTTTTTGTGACACTCGCCTGAGAGGAGGCCCGCGGTGACCTTCCGAACGCTCTGCGTCGCGCTGTTGGCGCTCGTGTGCGCCACCCCCGCGTTCGCGCGCAAGACGACGATCAAGATGGCGACGCTCGCGCCCAAGGGCTCGGCCTTCCACAAGGTGCTCGCCGAGCTCGGCGACGAGTGGGCGCGGCTCTCCGATGGGCAGGTCGAGCTGAAGATCTACCCCGGCGGCGTCGCCGGTGACGACGCCGAGGTCGTGCGCAAGATCCGGCTCGGCACGCTGCACGGCGCGCTCGTCACCTCGGCGGGGCTGCGTGAGATCGACGCGGCGGTGCATGTGCTGCAACTGCCGCTGTTCTATCGGGATTGGGCCGAGTTCGACCATGTGCGCGCCGCGCTGCGGCCGACGCTCGACACGATCTATCGCGACGCCGGCTTCGAGGTGCTCGCCTGGGGCGACGCGGGCTGGATCCGCTTCTTGAGCAAGGCGCCGATCGTGACGCCGGCCGACGCGAGCCAGCAGAAGCTGTTCGTCTTCCAGGGCGACCCGAAGCAGGTCGAGCTGTGGAAGGCCAACGGCTTCAACGTGGTGCCGCTGCCGGCGACCGAGATCACGACGGGGTTGCAGACGGGGTTGATCGACGCGGTGCCGACGACCGCGCAGGCCGCCGTGCTGATGCGGTGGAACGACCACGCGCGCCACCTGACCGGCGCCGAGTGGACCCCGTTCGTGGGCGGGCTGATCATCGACCGCAAGGTGTGGGAGGGGCTCGATCCGGCGCTGCGCGGCAAGCTCGCCGCCGCGGCCGAGGCGTCGGGGGAGCGGCTCAAGGCGATCAGCCGGGAGAAGGACCGCGAGAGCGTCGACGAGATGGCGAAGCGGGGGCTGATCGTCAACGCGATCCCGCCGGCGGCGATGGCGCAGTGGCAGGCGAAGGTCGAGGCGGCGACCGATCGGATCCGCGGCGAGTACGCGCCGGCGGCGCTGTACGACCAGGCGAAGGCGCTGCGCGACGCGTGGCGCGCCGGCGGCGGCAAGTGAGCGTCGATCCGCCGATCTCGGCGGCGCCGGCGGTCGGCGAGGAGCCGAGCCCGGAGAGCCGTCACCCCGTCGTGCGCGCGCTGCACCGCGTCGAGAACCTCGCGGTGGTCTTCGTCTTCGGCGCGGCGATCGTGCTCCCGCTCATCGAGGCGGTGGGGCGGCTCGGCGCGTGGACGCCGGAGGGCAGCGCCGAGTACCTGCGCCAGCTCGTGTTGTGGCTGACCTTCCTCGGCGGCCTGCTCGCGACCCGCGACGGGCGGCATCTGCGGCTCTCGACCGCCGAGATCCTGCCCGAAGGCCCGATCCGCCGCCTCGTGGGCGCGGCCGCGATGGGCGTCGCCGCGGCGATCGCGGCGGTGCTGTCGTGGGCGTCTTGGGAGGTCGTCGCGGTCAACCGCGAGGTCGGCAAGGTGCTGCCGATCGGGCTGCCGGTGTGGGTCGGCGAGGCGATCATGCCGCTCGCGCTCGCGGTGATCGCGCTGCGCTTCGTGGTGCACGCCGATCGGCGGTGGAGCGGGCGGCTGCTGGCGCTGGCGATCGTGCCGCTCGGGTTCGTGCTCGGGCACTTCGCGCCGGGTCTCGTCGAGGACCACCCGGGGTGGCTGACGGTGCTGATCCTCGCGGCGACCGTGCTCGGCGCGCCGGTCTTCTGCGCGATGGCGGCGGTCGCGATGGTCTTCTACTTCTCCGATGGCACCCCGATCACGGCGGTCTCGGCCGAGATCTACCGGCTGGTGTCATCGCCGACGCTGCCGGCGATCCCGTTGCTGACGGCGTGTGGCTACGTGCTCGCCGAGACCCGCGCCGCCGAGCGGCTGGTGCGCTTCTTCAAGGCGATGTTCGGCTGGCTGCCGGGTGGCATGGCGATCCTGGTCGCGGGCGTGTGTGGTGTGTTTACGACCTTCACCGGGGGCTCGGGGGTGACGATCATCGCCTTGGGCGGGCTGGTGTATGGCATGCTCAAGGCCGATAACTACCCCGAAGGCTTCGCGCTCGGGCATGTGACCGCGTCGAGCAGCCTCGGGTTGCTGTTTCCGCCGAGCCTGCCGGTGATCCTGTACGCGGTGGTGGTCAGCCAGAGCCCGGAGATCAGCGTGCCGGCCGATCGGCTCTACTTCGCGGGGCTCGTGCCGGGTGTCATCATGGGTCTCGCGGTCGCGGCGTATGGCATGGTCATCGGCCGCCGGGTGGAGCCGCCGCGGCCGAAGTTCGACGCGCGGGAGCTGCTGGCGGCGGCATGGGGCGCGAAGTGGGAGCTCTCGGTGCCGGTGGTGGTGATCGTGCTCTTCGCCGGTGGCTTCGCCTCGATGGTCGAGGCGGCGGCGGCGGCGGCGGCGTATGCCATCATCGTGGAGTGTGCCATCACCCGCGATCTGCATCCCATCCGCGACCTGCCGCGGGTGCTCGCCGGCGCGGGCGCGTTGGTGGGCGCGGTGTTGATCCTGCTCGCCGCGGCGATGGGTCTGTCGAGTTATGCCCTGGTCGAGGCGGAGCTGCCCGATCTGTTGCTGTCGTGGGTCGAGGTGCGGATCGAGAGCCCGCTGGTGTTCCTGCTGGCACTCAATGGCTTGCTGCTGGTGCTCGGGAGCCTGCTCGAGATCTACAGCGCGATCGTGATCCTGCCGCCGATCCTGGCGCCGATCGCGCTGCATTATGGGATCGATCCGGTGCACCTGGGGATCATCTTCCTCGCGAACCTGGAGCTGGGCTTCCTGACGCCGCCGGTGGGGCTGAATCTGTTCCTCGCGGCGGCGCGGTTCCAGATCCCGATGGTGAGGTTGTATCGCACGATCGTGCCGTACATCTTGATCCTGCTCGCGACGGTGCTCTTGATCACCTACATGCCATCGCTCTCGGTGGGCGTCGCGAACTGGCTGGGCGGGCCGGATTGAGCCTCGTCGCGATCGATCTCAAGATCGGGCGCTTCGGCTATGAGGACGCGGGGCAGATAAGGTGGCGCTCGAAGACGAGAACCCGCCGGTGGGCATCATCCTGTGTGCCGACAAGGACGCCGAGGAGGTGCACTACGCGACGGGCGGGCTCGATCAGCAGGTGTTCGTCTCGCGTTACCTGACGCGTCTGCCGACCGAGGGGCAGCTTCGGAGCTGGCTCGCCGAGGAGCGGGAGACGCTCGCGCGGCGGGAGGCGGGCGAGGATTGAGAGCGGGGGGAGATTTGGCAGACGGTGTCTGCCAAATCTCCCCCCGCTCACCGAGGCCCGATCTGCGTCGGTCCACGGCGGGCGGATCGCTGGAGCCGACGCGACGCGCGGCTGGGTTCGGGCGACGGCGTGCCGACGTCATCGAGGGGATCGGGGACGAGAGAGCCTCCGAGGCGCCGGCGTCAGCGGCGGCCGGAGCGCCGGCCCCTACGTTCGAAGTCGACTCGACGGGGCGGCGCGTCCTGTTGTGGGGGCGTTCCTGCGGGGGCGCTCCTGACAAGCGTGACCGGCCAGGGGCGCGGCTCGGGGAAAGCACGAAGCGAGATCCCGCCATTGCCGTGGGCGCGGCGGTGACGTATTCGTGAGTTGTCAGCCAGAACATTCCTCACGCCGACGGAGGCCCGACATCGCGACGCTCGACCGCCTGCGCTGCCCCTGGTCGGCTCGGCCGCATCCGCAGATGGAGGTCTTCGTCGAGCGCGCGACGGCGCAGGCCGAGGGGCTCGGGTTGCTGCCCGATGAGCGACATCGCTCGGCTTTTCGGGCGTTTACGCGGCTGGCGGGGCATGTCTATCCCTACGTGCCGCTGGAGCGGCTGCTGGTGCTCTCGCAGGTGGAGCGGGCGCTGTACCTCGTCGATGACGCGGGGGATGATGATCCGCACGTGGGGGAGAGCGCGGAGCGGACGCGGCTGCTCGTGACCCGGGCGCTGGCGCGGTTGACGGGGGCGGCGGATCCGCCGGCGAGCGCGGTGGAGCGGGGGCTCGATCGGGTGGCGGCGGAGCTGCGGGCGCATGAGCCGTGGCCGGGGTGGTATCGGGCGTTCGTGACGGGCTTCGCGGATTATTGCCATCAGGGGTTGAGCATCGCGCTCGCGTGCAATCGGCGGGGGGAGGCGCCGCACCCGGAGACCTATCTGCGGCTGCGGCGGCACGACAGCGGGATGTACCTGACGCAGTACCTCGGCGTGGGCTTCGCGCTCGGGGAGCCGCTCTCGGCGGAGGCGCTGGCGTCGCCGCTGGTGGCGGGGCTGGTCGAGGCGACGATCGATCAGGTGGCGCTGTGCAATGACTTGATGAGCTACCACAAGGAGGTGGTGCGCCGGGGCACGCTGTGGAACGCGGTGGCGGTCTTCGAGCGGCACGAGGGGCTGTCGCGGGCGGCGGCGGTGGATCGGGTGGTGGCGCTGTGCAATGGGGCGGTGACGCGCTTCGAGGCGCAGGAGGCGGCGGTGCTCGACTCGGCGCTCGGGGCGGATGATGGCGTGCGGCGCTTCGTGGCGGGGCAGAAGCTGTGGATGGCGGGGCATCTGGCGTTCGCGGCGGAGACGCCGCGGTATGCCGATCCGCTGGGTGAGGAGAGCGCGGTCAGTAGCGGAAGGGCCACGCCATGAAGTAGCGCTTGATGCGGAGCCAGATGCCGAGGAGGCCGAGCGGTTCGAAGACGAGGAAGAGGCAGAGCGCGGGGTAGAAGAGGAGGACGGCGCGGTTCTCGGAGCTGAAGCCGTCGGGGAAGGGCAGGAGGGCGCCGAGGGCTTCGGCGAGGGGCAGGAGCGCGGTGAAGGCGATGGCGCCGGCGACGGCGCCGAAGGTGGTGCCGGCGCCGCCGAGCACGACCATGGCGATGTAGCCGACGCTCATGGCGAGGCCGAAGGGTTCGAGGGTGACGACGGGGTGGGCGAAGGCGTAGAGGCCGCCGGCGACGCCGGCGAAGAACGAGGAGAGGCCGAAGGCGAGGAACTTGGTGGCGGCGGCTTCGACGCCGAGGACCTCGGCGGCGAGGTCGCGGTCGCGCACGGCCATCATGGCGCGGCCGGTGCGGGAGCGCTGGAGGTTGTGGCTGATCCAGGTGGCGAAGAGGGCGACGAGGACGAGGACGAGGTAGAGGCGGATGGCGGGGTCGATCGCGCCGGGGGCGCGGAAGGTTCCGAGGCCGGAGCGCGCGTCGCCGCTGACGAACCAGGGGTGCATGGGCACGGTGAGGTAGTCGCGACCATAGGCGAGGTCGAGGCCGTTGCGGAGGAGGTGGTCGACGAGGAAGAGGAGCCCGACGGTGACGATGGCGAGGTAGAGGCCTTGCAGTCGGAGCGCGAAGGGGCCGACGAGGAGGCCGATGGCGGCGGCGACGAGGCCGCCGGCGGGGAGCGCGAGCCAGAAGGGCCAGCCGAAGGTGCCGCCGAGGATGGCGACGGTGTAGGCGCCGAGCGCGAGGAAGGCGGCGTGGCCGAGGCTGACCTGGCCGCAGAAGCCGGTGAGGATCATCATGCCGATGGCGCCGACGACGGCGATGGCGGCGGTGTGGGCGACGGCGAGCGCGTGGGCGTCGGCGACGAGGGGGAAGCCGAGGAGGAGCACGGCGGCGAGCGCGAGGCCGAGCTTGTGGTAGCGGCCGGGGAAGAGCGCGAGCTCGTCTTCGTAGGCGGTGGTGAGCTTGCGGGTCGGCACTACAGTCGCTCCACCGTGCGCTGGCCGAAGAGGCCGTAGGGGCGCACGATCAAGACCGCGATCATGACGAGGTAGGGCATCACGATGTGGAAGTTGCGGCCCATGCCGCCGAGGGCGTCGTTGAGGTAGGCGGCGCAGAGGACCTCGGCGACGCCGAGGAGCAGGCCGGCGAGCACGGCGCCGAGCGGGCTCTCGAGGCCGCCGACGATGACGGCGGGGAAGGCGCGGAGCGCGACGAAGCCGACGGTGGGGTCGACCTGGGGGTCGCGCACGGCGACGGAGACGCCGGCGAGCGCGGCGAAGGCGCCGGCGATGATCCAGGTGGCGGCGAAGACGCGGCCGACGGGGATGCCGAGCGCGAGCGCGGTCTCCTGGTCGCTGCTGGTGGCGCGCATGGCGACGCCGAGGCGGGTGAGGCGGAGGAGCGCGAAGAAGGCGGCGAGCGCGAGCGCGGAGGCGGCGATGATGGCGGCCGACGTGTAGCCGAGGCGGGCGCCGGCGAGGTCGAAGGCGCCCATGGCGTCCCAGGGGGTGGCGAGGGGGGCGGGGGTGGCGCCGAAGAAGAGGATCATGGCGGTGCGGAGCACGGCGCCGACGAAGAGGGTGATGATGATGGAGACGAAGACGGGGCGGCCGACGAGGGGGCGGAGCGCGACGCGTTCGACGAGCGCGGCGAGCAGTCCGGTGGCGGCGAGCACGATGGGGAGCGCGACGAGCCAGGGCAGGCCGAGGCCGGGGGCGTCGATGGCGTAGGCGGTGGGGTCGTCGGGGCGCGGGGCGGTGAGCCAGACCATGGAGAGCGCGCCGAAGGCGAGGAGCTCGCCGTGGGCGAAGTTGAAGACGCGGCTGGCGCGGTAGATGACGACGAAGCCGAGCGCGACGAGCGCGTAGACGCCGCCGAGCGCGATGCCGCTGACGAGGTATTGCAGCAGGTCACCCATCCTGGCGCTCCGGTGCCGGGGCCGCGCCGCCGCGGAACATGTCTTCGATCAGGGCGGCGTACTTCTCGGTGATGGCGCGGCGGCGGACCTTCTGGGTGGCGGTGAGCTCGCCGTCGTCCTGGTGCAGCTCCTTGTCGAAGAGGCGGAAGACGCGGACCTGTTCGACGCGGGCGAGGCGCTCGTTCCGGGCGCGGAGCTCGCGCTCGATGAGGGCGACGACCTCGGGGCGGGCGGTGAGGTCGGCGAACGAGGTGTAGGCGATGGCGTTGCGGGTGGCGTAGTCGCCGACGGCGGCGGGCTCGATCTGGATGAGCGCGCCGACGAACTTGCGGCGGTCGCCGATGGCGACGGCCTCTTTGATGTAGGGGCTGGTCTTGAGGGCGTTCTCGATCTTCTCGGGGCTGAGGTTCTTGCCGCCGGCGGTGATGATGATCTCCTTCTTGCGGCCGGTGATGCTGAGGTAGCCGTCGGGGTCGATGAGACCGATGTCGCCGGTGTGGAGCCAGCCGTCGCGCAGGGTGGCGGCGGTGGCGTCGGGGGCATGCAGGTAGCCGGCGAAGACCGCCGGGCCGCGGACGAGGACCTCGCCGTCGTCGGCGGTGCGGCACTCGAGGCCGGGCAGGGTGAGGCCGACGGTGCCGATGCGGGCGCGGCCGGGGGGGTTGCAGTGGCTGACGCCGGCGCATTCGGTCTGGCCGTAGCCTTCGAGGATGCGGACGCCGATGGCGTGGAACCACTCGATGATCTCGGGCGCGATGGGGGCGGCGCCGGTGATGGGGATGCGGCAGCGGCGCAGCCCGAGGCGCTCTTGCAGGGGGCGGTAGACGAGGAAGTCGGCGAGCCACCAGCGGATGGCATCGATGACACCGGCGGTGCCTTCGCGGCGGCGGCGCGCGATGGCATGGCCGGCGGCGAGCGCGCGGTGGTAGAGCGTTCGCTTGAGCGGGGAGCTGTCTTTCATGCGGAGCACGACGGCGGCGTGCATCTTCTCCCAGATGCGGGGCACGCCGAGGAAGACGGTGGGGCTGACCTCGGCGAGGTCTTCACGCACGGTCTCGATGGACTCGCCGAAGTGCACGACGCAGCCGGCGGTGAGCGGGGTGAAGAAGGTGAAGATCTTCTCGGCGACGTGGCAGAGGGGGAGGTAGCTGAGGAGCGCGTCGTCTCGGGTGACGCCGAGGAACTGGCAGACGGCGGGCGCGATGCCGAGGGCGTTGCGGCCGGTGAGGAGCGCGCCTTTGGGGTCGCCGGTGGTGCCCGACGTGTAGACGACCATGGTGGGGGCGTCGGGGTCGAGCGCGGCGACGCGGTGGTGCCAGGCGTGGGGGTCCTGGGCGTGCAGGGCGAGGCCGCGGGCGCGGAAGTCGTCGTAGGTGACGAGGCGGGGGTCGTCGTAGCCGCGGGTGCCGCGGGGGTCGAAGACGATGACGCGGCGCACGGTGGGGGTGCGGTCGGCGATGGCGATGGCTTTGTCGACCTGCTCCTGGTCTTCGCAGAAGAGGGCGCGCGCGCCGCAGTGGGCGAGGATGTAGGCGACGTCGTCTTCGGGGTTGGTCTGGTAGATGCCGACGGCGCGGGCGCCGAGCGATTGGGTGGCGAGGTCGGCGAAGAGCCACTCGGGGCGGTTGTCGCTCTGGATGGCGACGTGGTCGCCGGGGCCGATGCCTTCGGCGGCGAGGGCCGCCGCGCAGGCGGCGGTCTCTTGGAGGTATTCGGCCCAGGTGTAGGGCTGCCAGATGCCGAGGCGCTTGACGCGGAGCGCGGTGCGGTCGGGGGCGCGGGCGGCGTGCCACGCGAGGCGGCCGGGCAGGGTGAGCGGGGGTTCGGGTGCCATGGATGGCATCGATGGCATCGATGGCATGGATGTCGATGGCTGGGATGCCATCGATGGCATCGCGGGCGGCGCGCTCAAATGGCACCTCCCAGGTAGGCGTCGATGACGGCGGGGTCGCGGGCGATGTCGCGGGGCAGACCGTCGGCGATGCGGCGGCCGAAGTCGAGCACGGTGACGCGGTCGGCGAGGTCGAGCACGAAGCGCAGCTCGTGTTCGATGAGGATCTGGGTGATGCCTTGCTCTTCTTTGATGTCGAGGAGGTAGCGGGCGAGGGATTCGGTCTCTTCGCGGTTGAGGCCGGCGGCGGGCTCGTCGAGGAGGAGGAGGCGGGGCTCCATGGCGAGCGCGCGGCCGAGCTCGACGCGCTTCTGCACGCCGTAGGGGAGGATGGCGACGGGGGTCTTGCGGACGCGTTCGAGGTCGAGGAGCTCGATGATCTCTTCGGCGCGGCGGCGGTGCTCGACCTCACTGCTTCGGGCGGCGGGGAGGCGGAGCGCGTCGTGCCACCAGCGGGTGCGGTAGCGGTGGTGGCGGCCGAGGAGGATGTTCTCGAGCACGGTGAGCTGCGCGAAGAGGGCGGGGTGCTGGAACATGCGGGCGACGCCGAGCGCGGCGATGGCGGGGGGGCGGCGGCCGACGAGCTCGACGTCGCCGAGGCGGACGCTGCCGGATGCGGGGCGGTAGGCGCCGCTGATGCAGTTGAAGAGGCTGGTCTTGCCGGCGCCGTTGGGGCCGATGACGGCGTGGAGCGCGCCGGGGGCGACGGTGAGGGCGACGTCGTCGAGGGCCTTGACGCCGGCGAAGCCGAGGTGGAGGCCGGTGATCGTGAGGGCGGCGGGGGTCACGAGAGCCATCGCTTGCGGCGGCGGTAGTGTTTGATCTCGCGGTAGCTGTGGGTGGCTTCGCCGCCGCCGAGGCCGAGGTAGAACTCGCGGACGTCGTCGTCTTCGCGGAGGGCGGCGGCGGTGCCTTCGAGCACGATCTGGCCGTTTTCGATGAGGTAGCCGCGGTGGCAGAGGGAGAGGGCCATGGCGGCGTTCTGTTCGACGAGGAGGACGCCGGTGCCTTGCTGGTTGATGTCGCGGATGAGCGCGGCGACGTCCTGCACGATGCGGGGGGCGAGGCCGAGGCTGGGTTCGTCGAGGAGGAGGAGGCGGGGGTGGCTCATGAGCGCGCGGGCGATGGCGAGCATCTGTTGTTCGCCGCCGGAGAGGTAGCCGGCGGGGCGGTGGCGGCGTTCGCCGAGGATGGGGAAGCGGGCGTAGTGGCGGTCGAGGTCGTCGCGGATCCGGCGGCGGGGGGCGCCGGTGGCGCCGGCGCGGAGGTTCTCTTCGACGGTGAGCTCGGCGAGGATGCGGCGGCCTTCCATGACCTGCGCGACGCCGCGGGCGACGATGGCGGGGGGGTCGAGGGGGTCGATGCGGTGGCCGTCGAGGTGGACGTGGCCTTTGGTGACGCGGCCTTCGTGGAGGGCGAGGAGGCCGGTGATGGCGCGGAGGGTGGTGGTCTTGCCGGCGCCGTTGGGGCCGAGGAGGGCGACGATCTCGCCGGGGGCGATGTGGAGGTTGACGCCGGTGAGGACGCGGACGACGCCGTGGTAGACGACCTCGAGGTGGGCGAGGTCGAGGAGCGGGGTGGGGCTCACGGCTTGTGCTCGCCGTGCTCGCCAAGCCGCCCTGCGGGCGGGCGCTGCGCTTCGTCGGGCTCACGCCCTCCTCGCTCCGGCCCGTCCCCCTCGCGGGGACGGCTTCGCTGCGCTCGGCTCATGGCTGGCCGATGGCGCGGGGCTCGGCGTAGTCGGCGACGGGGGTCCAGGTCTTGTTGTCGAAGTCGGGCTTGAGGATGCGGATGCGGGTGCCGGTGACGTAGGGGAAGCGGGTGAGGTCGACGGGCTGGAGCAGGCCGCCGCCGTCGAAGTCCTTGATGGTCCGGAGGGCCTTCATGTAGCCGGCGCGGGTGATGTCGCCCTGCTCGATGGCGCGGCGGGCGGCTTCGAGGGCGACGAGGCCCTGCACGTAGCTGAGGAGGATGTAGAAGTCGGGGCGGGCGAGGTCCTTGCCGTGGGCTTCGTAGGCGGCGATGAACTTGTCCATGCCGGGGAGCTGCTCGCCCCAGTAGGGGAGGCCGCCGGCCCAGTGGTAGTGGGCGAAGACGGCGGGGGGGAGCTTGGGGTGGGCGAAGAAGGCGTCGATCCAGGCGGGGGTGTTGCCATACCAGGCGGGGGCGTAGCCGAGCGCGGCGGCGGTGCCGAGGAGGGGGCCGGTGGAGGAGGGGAGCACGGTGAGGATGACGTGGGTGGCGCCGGCGCTCTGGAGGGCGCCGATCTCGGCGGTGAAGTCCTTCTGGCCGGGTTTGATGGCGCGGTCGGCGGCGAGGGTGAGGCCGTGGAAGGCGGCGGCCTTCTGGAGGCCGGCGAGGCCGTCTTTGCCGTAGTCGGTCTGGTCGTAGACGATGCCGAGCTTGATGGCGGCCTTGGCTTCGGGGGTGGCGCCGGCCGTGTCGACGATGTGGTCGACGGCGCGCATGACCTCGTAGCTGTAGGGGGCGCCGATGGGGGGGGTGTGGGCGTGCTCGGCCATCTGGCTGGAGAGGGAGGCGGGGAAGGCGACGAGGCCGTCGGCTTCGAGGAAGGGGCGGAGCGGGAGGGTGTTGGGGGTGCCGAAGCTGGTGGCGATGAAGAGGATGTCGTCTTTGATGGCGCTGTAGGCCTGCTGGGCCTTGCCGGGGTCGTAGCCGTGGTCGCGGCTCTCTTGGGCGAGGGTCCAGCCGTCGGGGAGGAGGCCGGCGCCGCCGGCGTTGACCTGGGCGACGAGGATCTTCTTGCCGATGGCGAAGGGCTTGCCGATGGCGGCGCCGGGGCCGCTCTCGTCGTCGAGGCTGCCGATGGTGATCTTGCGGGCGGTGAGGTCGACGCCTTTGTCGGTCTTGATCGCAGGGGCGGCTTCGGCGGGCGCGGGCGCCTGGCCGGTGGTGGCGGGCGCGGGCTGCTGGCCGGTGGCGGGTGCTTCGTCCTTCTTGCCGCAGCCGGTGGCGAGCGCGGCGATGGCGAGCGCGGTGATGGCGAGCGCGGCGGGCCCGAGCGAGCGGTGCGTGCGCATGGGTTCCCCTCCCAGGTGGTGCCGGCTCAGGAGAGCGTGTTTGCATCCGCCGTGCAAGCCTTCGCGGCGGGGTGAGGGGTGGGTCATATCCGGGGCGGGTGTAATGCAGAGATTGATGTTGGTCGAAGGATGGGTGAGGATTTTGATGCTGTGTGCGCCGAGGACCGGATGGCCGAAGACGTGAGTGACGAACGAGGGGGGAGCCCGGCGGTGGTCAGCTCGATCGCGCTGGGGGCGTTGCATGAGGCCATCCTCGAGTTTTCGCTGGAGGAGCAGTTCGCGACGTTCTGGCCGCGGGTGTGCGCGAACGCGCGCTGGGTGGTGCCGGCGCGGCGGATCGCGGTGCTGTTGACGGAGGCGGGGGGGCTGCGGTGCGTGGGGCGGTTCGTCAACGGGCGCTTCGAGCCGGTGGCGGGCGGGGTGGAGCAGTGGGCGGCGGTGGAGGCGGCGGTCGAGGGGCGGGCGGCGCAGTGGGTGGCGCCGGCGGCGGAGGGCACGGTCGGGGCGTGGCTGGCGGAGCCGGGGCCGGCGGCGTTGCTGGTGCTGCCGATCGTGGCGCGGGATGTGGGGCGGGGGGCGCTGGTGCTGGCGGCGGGGCCGGCGGCGACGAGCGATCGGGCGCTGACGGCGAGCCTGGGGACGCTGTATGCGCTGCATGTGGGGACGATCTTTTCGCTGATCGAGGCGCGGGAGGAGCGGGAGCGGACGGAGGCGCGGCTGCGGGAGAGCGAGCATCGGTACGCGACGCTGTTCTCTCGGTTGGGGGATGGGCTGGTGATCCACGATCTGGCGGGGCGGATCGTGGAGGTCAACCCGATGGGCGCGGCGATGCTGGGCTATCGGCAGGATGAGCTGCCGGGGATGACGCTGCGAGCGCTTCATCCGCCGGAGGAGCTGGGCGCGACGCAGAAGCTGGAGGAGGTGCGGGCGGCGGGGCTGACGCGCTTCGAGACGGTGTTCCGGCGGAAGGACGGGTCGACTTTTCCGGCGGAGGTGACGGCGGCGCGGTTCAGCGTGGAGGGGGAGGTGCTGGTGCATGGCGTGGTGCGGGATCGCACGGCGCAGCACGAGATGGTGGACGCGCTGCGGCAGGCGCGGGACGCGGCGGAGACGGCGACGCGGGCGAAGAGCGTGTTCCTGGCGAACATGAGCCACGAGATCCGGACGCCGATGAACGCGGTGATCGGGATGACGGGGCTGTTGCTGGATACCGATCTCGATCCGCAGCAGCGGGAGTTCGTGGAGGTGGTGCGGAGCAGCGGGGATGCGCTGCTGACGATCATCAACGATATCCTGGACTTTTCGAAGATCGAGGCGGGGGAGCTGTCGATCGAGCGGCAGCCGTTCGAGCTGCGGAAGTGCATCGAGGATGCGCTGGATGTGGTGGCGAATCGGGCGGCGGAGCGGCGGATCGATCTGGTTTATCGGGTGGAGCCGGGGGTGCCGGGGGCGGTGGTGGGGGATGTGACGCGGGTGCGGCAGGTGCTGGTGAACCTGCTGTCGAACGGGGTGAAGTTCACCGAGGATGGGGAGGTGGAGGTGGCGGTCGCGCCGGCGGAGGAGGCGGGGTGGCTGCGGTTCTCGGTGCGGGATACGGGGGTGGGGATCCCGCCGGAGCGGATGGATCGGTTGTTCAAGTCGTTCAGTCAGGTGGATGAGTCGACGACGCGGCGGTTCGGGGGGACGGGGCTGGGGTTGGCGATCTGCAAGCGGTTGACGCACATGATGGATGGGCAGATCTGGGTGGAGAGCGAGGCGGGGCGGGGGTCGACGTTCCACTTCACGGCGTATCTGGAGGGGGCGGCGTTCGAGCCGGCGGCGCATCTGCGGGGGGAGGCGCCGGGGTTGCGCGGGCGGCGGGTGCTGGTGGTGGACGACAACGCGGCGAGCCGGGCGCAGATCGCGGCGCTGTGCGAGGGGTGGGGGATGGTGGTGGCGTGTTCGGCGACGGGGAAGGATGCGCTGGATCGGTTGGGGGGGGAGGCGGTCTTCGATGTGGCGTTGATCGATCTGCATCTGCCGGGGCTGAACGGGCTGGCGTTGGCGGAGGTGCTGCATCGGCGGGGGCCGGCGGAGGTGCCGATGGTGCTGATGTCGCCGATGATGCACGCGAATCGGGGGGATCCGCGGCTGCGGCGGTACGCGGCGAGCGTGGCGAAGCCGATCAAGCCGGGGCGGTTGTTCGATTGCCTGTGCGGGGTGCTGAGCCGGGTGGATCGGCAGAGTCGGGGGCCGGGGCCGCGGATGGCGCTGTCGGCGTTCGACGCAGAGCTGGGGATGCGGCATCCGCTGCGGATCCTGATCGCGGAGGACAACCCGATCAATCAGAAGCTGGCGGTGATGATGCTCAAGCGGCTGGGCTATCGGTCGGAGGTGGTGAACTCGGGGATCGAGGCGGTGGAGGCGGTGGAGAGCGCGGCCTACGACGTGGTGTTGATGGATGTGCAGATGCCGGAGATGGATGGGATCGAGGCGACGCGGGTGATCCGGGAGAAGCTGGGGCGGCTGGCGCCGCGGATCGTGGCGTTGACGGCGAACGCGCTGCAGGGGGATCGGGAGACGTATCTGGCGGCGGGGATGGATGATTATCTGAGCAAGCCGCTGCACATCCAGTCGCTGGTCGAGGCTTTGGGGCGCTGCGGGCGGGTCGAGGCGGAGATCTGAGGGGTCGGGGCGCGGGTCAGTCGAGGAGGCCGTCGCCGGATTCGCCGAGGAGGCCTTCGGTGCAGTCGGGGCAGATGCTGTGGGTGAACTGCGCGTCCATGGCGGCGGCGAAGTATTCTTCGAAGCGGGTCCAGCGGGCGGCGTGGTCGCGGATGCGGCGGCACCAGGAGCAGACGCAGATGAGGGGGTTCTTCGGGTCGTCGGTGTCGCGGCGGAGGGTGATGAGGACGCCGGGGGGTTGGCGGCGGGCGCGGCCGATGGGGGCGATGACGGCGCGGTGGCCGTCGAGGGGGACGCTGACGCTGCTCTCGCCGTGGATGACGCGGTCGACGGCGGCGAGGAGGTCGTCGCTCCAGTCGGGGTCGAGGATGTCGGCGAGGCGTTCGCCGATGAGGTCGCGGCGGGCGCGGGCGAAGAGGGCTTCGGCGGCGGTGTTGACGAGGCGGACGCGGCCGGCTTCGTCGATGGCGCACATGGCCTCGTCGGCGCCGGCGAGCTGTTCGATGAGCGCGGAGATCCAGCGTTGGCGGGCGCGGGCGCGGTGGTGGTTGGCGAGCGCGATGCGGATGGCGGCGTCGAGGCCGGCGTCGTCGAAGGGCTTGACGAGGTAGCCGGCGGGCTCGGCCATGCCGGCGCGGGAGACGGTCTCGCGGTCGGAGTAGGCGGTGAGATAGATGAGGGGGCCGTCCCAGCGGCGGCGGATGGCTTCGGCGGTGGTGATGCCATCCATCGAGCCGCGGAGGCGGACGTCCATGAGGATGAGGTCGGGGCCGCGGCGGACGGCTTCGATGGCATCGGGGCCGTTGTCGACGGCGGCGACGACGCTGTGGCCGCGGAGGCGGAGGAGCGCGGTGATGTTGCGGCGGAGGTCGGGGTCGTCTTCGACGACGAGGATCGCGGCGGGGGCGATGGGGTCTTGGCCCTTCATCGAGTCTCTTTCTCCCGGCGGGGCGGGTGCGGCGTGGGGGTGACGATAGCGCACCCGCGAGAGAGTTGCATGCCGTCTGCGTGGGTAGGGACCCTCAGGCGTTGACCGAGCCGGGGAGCCGGTGACACCCTCTCGGCGGGGGGAGGTCACCTTGAATCGAGGACATGGGATGGTTCGCTTCGCCGCTGCGTGGTTGCTGTTGGTGGCATTGGCCGGCTGTGACGACGAGGCGCCTGCGGCGCGGCCGTGCGCGGTGAGCGAGTCGTGTCGGATCAATGAGCTGTGCGTGGAGGGGGCGTGCGCGCCGTTCGACGCGACCGATGGGGATGGGGATGGGCTGCCGGATGCGATCGAGGCGCTGGTGGGGACCGATCCGGGGCAGACGGACAGCGATGGGGACATGAAGCCGGATGGGGCGGAGGTGCGGTGGACGCCGGGGAGCCGGTTGTTCGAGGCGCCGGATGCGGATGGGGATGGGCGGCCGGATGCGCTGGAGAGCGCGACGGTGGATCGGGATGGGGATGGGTTGGTGGATGAGCGGGATCCGTGTGACGACGATCCGGATTGTCCGGTGCCGCGGCCGGATATGCGGCCGTGCGTGGCGGAGGAGGGGGTGGTCTGCGCGGCGGGGCGGGGGCTGTGTCAGGTGGTGGGGGTGACGGTGTGCGCGGAGGATGGGGTGGGGGTGGTGTGCGTGGGGGAGGTGGGGGAGCCGGGGGATGAGGTGTGCAACGGGCTGGACGATGACTGCGATGGGGCGGCGGACGAGGACTGGCCGGCGCTGGGCACGATGTGCGCGGCGGGTGAGGGGGGGTGCCGGGTGGAGGCGGCGGTGGTGTGCGCGGGGGATGGGGCGGGCACGGTGTGTCCGGCGGTGGCGGGCGCGGCGCGGGCGGAGCGGTGTGATGGGGTGGACGATGACTGCGATGGGGCGGTGGACGAGGAGTTCCCGGAGCTGGGGTTCGTGTGTGACGCGGGGTTGGGGGCGTGCAACGTGCGGGGGGTGTTCGAGTGTGGGGAGGATGGTGCGGTGCGGTGCGGGGCGGAGGTGCCGGCCGGGGGGGCGGAGCGGTGCAATGGGGTGGACGATGACTGCGATGGGCGGGTGGACGAGGACTTCCCGGACGTGGGGCAGGCGTGCGCGGTGGGCTTCGGCGGCTGCGAGGGGCGGGGGGTGCGGCGGTGTACGGCGGAGGGCGACGCGACGGCGTGCGACGCGGTGTTGCAGCCGGGGGGGGCGGAGCGGTGCAACGGGGTGGACGATGACTGCGATGGCACGACGGACGAGGGCTTCGTCGAGCTGGGCGCGCCGTGCGAGGGCGGGGTGGGTGAGTGTCGGCGGCCGGGGGGGCTGGTGTGCGCGGCGGATGGGGTGGGTTATGTGTGCGACGCGGTGCCGGGGCCGGCGGGGGAGGAGCGGTGCAATACGCGCGATGATGACTGCGATGGGGTGGTGGACGAGGGCTTCGACGTCGGCGCGGTGTGCGCGGTCGGGGTCGGGGCGTGCGCGGCGGAGGGGCGGGTGCGGTGCGATGCGCTGCTCGGGGAGCCGGTGTGCAACGCGAGCGCGGGGTTCCCGCAGCCGGAGCGGTGCAATGGGGTCGACGACGACTGCGATGGGGTGAGCGACGAGGACTTCGCGACGCTCGGCGACGCCTGCCAGGTGGGAGTGGGCGCGTGCGCGGTCGAGGGGGTGGTGGTCTGCGGGGCCGATGGGCGGGACGTGCGCTGCGACGCGGAGGCGGGGCGGGTGCGGATCGAGCGGTGCAACGGGGAGGACGACGACTGCGACGGGGAGCTGGACGAGGGCTTCGGGGTGGGCGAGCCGTGCCTGGGCGGGGTGGGGAGCTGCGCGCGGCCGGGGGTGGGCGTCTGCGGGCCGGACGGCGAGGCGGCGTGCGCGGCGGAGCCGGGGCCGCCGGGGGTCGAGGCGTGCGATGGGGTCGACGAGGACTGCGATGGCGCGGTCGACGAGGACTTCGTCGCGGCGGGGCTCGGGCGGCCGTGCGGCGACGGGGTCGGGGGCTGCGCGGTCGAGGGCACGGGGATCTGCACCGCCGACGGGCGGGGCGTGGTGTGCGACGCGGTCGCGAGCGCGCCGGTGGACGAGCGGTGCAACCGGCGGGACGACGACTGCGACGGGGCGCTCGACGAGGACTTCCCGGGCCTCGGGCTGGCCTGCACCGCGGGCGAGGGCGTGTGCCGGGCGAGCGGGCGGCTGGTGTGCGGCGTCGACGAGGCGCTGGTCTGCGACGCGCAGCCGGGGCAGCCGCGGCCCGAGCGCTGCGACCGGCGCGACGACGACTGCGATGGCACGACCGACGAGGACTTCCCCGGGCTCGGCGGCGCCTGCGCGGTGGGCGTGGGGCGGTGCCGGGCGGTGGGCGAGGTGGTCTGCGCGCCGGGCGGGGCCGAGGCGCGCTGCTCGGTGAACCCGGGCGCGCCGCGGGCGGAGCGCTGCGACGGGGTGGACGACGACTGCGACGGCGCGGTCGACGAGGACTTCGGCCCCGGCTGCGCGCGCCAGGCGCTCGAGGTCGAGGCCGGCGCCTACCACACCTGCGCGCGGCGGCCCGACGAGGCGGTGCTGTGCTGGGGCAACGTCGACCCGCCCCCCGCCGGCCCGCGCGCCGCGCTCGCGGCGGGGAGCGACTGGCACTGCGCGCTCGACGCCGCCGGGGCGCCGGCGTGCTGGGGCGACGGGCCGGCGGTGATCTTCGTCGTGCCGCCGGGGCCGTTCACCGCGCTCGCGCTCGGCGACACCCACGGCTGCGGGCTCGCGGCCGACGGGGTGGTGACGTGCTGGGGGCAGGACGTCGCCGGCGAGACCCGCCCGCCGGCCGCGCTCTTCGAGACGATCGCCGCCGGGCCGGCGCTGACCTGCGGCGTCGAGCGCGACACCAGCGCGATCCGGTGCTGGGGGCAGAACGACAGCGGCCGCGCCGAGCCGCCGGCGGGCGTCTTCGTGGCGCTCGACCTCGGCACCGAGCACGGCTGCGCGGTCGACGTCGCCGGCGCGATCGCGTGCTGGGGCGCGGCCTCGCTCGGGCGGCTCGACGCGCCGGTCGGGGTGTGGAGCGCGGTGACGGTGGGCGGCTACCACGCCTGCGCGCTCGACGACGCCGGTGTGGCGGCGTGCTGGGGCGCGGGCGGGCCGGGCGCGGGCGCCGGGTTCCCGCACTTCGGGCAGTCGGAGCCGCCCGACGCGGCGTGGGCGGGGCTCTCGGCGGGCGGGTACCACACCTGCGGGCGCACGCTCGACGACGCGGTGCTGTGCTTCGGCGCGGGCGGGCCGGAGGATGTGCCGGATGGGTTGTTCCACGAAGGTCAGAGCACAGTGCCGTAGCTCGTCTGCCATGCTCGCTCCGTGTTGCGTTTGCCGTGCTCGCTCCAGTGCTGCGCTCGGCGATCGGTTCGTGCGCGGGGCGCGCTCGCGGTCCTCGGGCGAAGCCACCCGCGGCGCCGGGCCATCCCTTCCCGCATGGAGCTCGCCCACGACGTCGTCACCGCCCCGGACGCCGCGCCCACGCGGACGGCGTTCTTCCTCCACGGCATCCTCGGCTCGCGCGGCAACTGGCGCGGCTTCGCGCGCAAGCTCGTCGCGGCGCACCCCGACTGGCGGCTCGTGCTCGTCGACCTGCGCGGGCACGGCGAGAGCCACGGCGCGGCGCCGCCGCACACCGTCGCGGCGTGCGCAGCCGATCTCGACCGGCTCGCGGACCGGCTCGGCGCGCGGCCGGCGGCGGTCGTCGGGCACTCGTTCGGGGGCAAGGTCGCGCTCGTCTACGCCCGCGACCACGGCGCCGGGCTCCGCGCGGTGTGGTCGCTCGACTCACCGCCCGGCACCGCAGCGACCGACGACGGCGTCGGGGAGGTCGAGCGCGTCATCGCCGCGATCCGCGCGGTGCCCATGCCCGTGCCCGATCGGCAGGCCGTCGTCCGCCACTTCGAGCGGCGCGGCTTCGGCGCCGGCGTCGCCGGCTGGATGACCACCAACCTGCGCCGCACCCCCGCGGGCTTCCGCTGGAGCTTCGACCTCGACGTCGTCGAGGCGCTGCTCGCCGACTACCGCGCCGTCGACCTGCACCCGTTCCTCGACGCCCCGCCGCTCTCGCTCGCGGTGCACCTGCTCGTCGCCGGCGAGAGCGACCGCTGGGCCGCCGCCGAGCGCGCCCGCCTCGACGCGCACCGCGACGTGCGCGTGCATCACCTGCCCGCCGCCGGCCACTGGGTGCACATCGACGACCCCGAGGGGCTGCGCCGGGCGCTCGCCGAGACCTTCGGCGACGGCGACGAAGGTCCCTAACCGCCCGTCTTCGCTCGATTCTCCATGTAGGCCCGCTCGAACGCCGCCCGCGTCTGCGCGTCGTCGAAGACGATCTGACACGCGCTCTCCCGCTCGCTCTCGCCGAGCGGCCCCCGCCGCGTCGCCATCTGCCCCTGCACGAACGCCTCGCACTCCGCCGCCGTGCCCTCGTCGCAGATCGCCGCCGCCAGCCGCCCGCACGGCGACTTCGGCGCGCAGCCCGCCAGCAAGAACACCCCGAACCACCACCGCCGCATCGACTCACTCCCAGACCCGCGCCCCGCCGGACGCCGCGGCATGCTAGGGGCGCCCCCCCGTCAGGGTCAAACCCGCCCCCGCCGCGCGCAGGTGACCATGGTCAACCGCCCGCCGATCGGGCACTCTCCCCCCGCCCCCGACCAGCCGAGGAGCCACCGCCATGCACCCGCTCGCCACCGAACTCGACGCCCACCTCACCCCCGCCGTCCGCGCGCTCCTCTCCCGCCGCGGCCGCGAGATCTACTTCCCGAGCAAAGGCATCCTCGGCCAGGCCGCCGAGGCCAAGGGCGCGGCGATCAACGCCACCATCGGCATCGCCCTCGAAGAAGACGGCAGCCCCATGCGCCTCCCCGGCCTCGAAGAGCGCGTCGCGCTCCCCCCCGGCGACGTCTTCACCTACGCCCCGAGCTACGGCAAGCCCGCGCTCCGCGAGCGCTGGCGCCGCATGATCCGCGACAAGAACCCCGCGCTCTCCGCCGACGTCCCGATCAGCCTCCCCGTCGTCACCAACGCGCTCACCCACGCGCTCAGCGTCGCCGGCTACCTCTTCCTCGACGACGGCGACCCGCTGATCCTGCCCGACCTCTACTGGGGCAACTACCGCCTCATCTACGAGAACGCCTTCGGCGCCCGCCTCGCGACCTTCCCCACCTTCACCGACCGCGGCACCTTCGACGTCGACGGCCTCCGCCGCGCGCTCGGCGGCGAGCCCGGCAAGCGCGTCGTGCTCCTCAACTTCCCCAACAACCCCACCGGCTACACCCCCGACCCCGACTGCGCCAAGGCCATCCGCGACGCCCTCGTCGACGCCTGCGAGCGCGGCTGCGACGTCGCCGTCCTCATCGACGACGCCTACTTCGGCCTCGTCTACGAAGAGGGCGTCTTCACCGAGTCGATCTTCACCCTGCTCGCCGACGCCCACCCCCGCCTCCTCGCCGTCAAGATCGACGGCCCCACCAAGGAGGACTACGTCTGGGGCTACCGCGTCGGCTTCCTCACCTACGCCATCGCCGGCGGCGACGCCGGGCTCTACCGCGCGCTCGAAGACAAGACCGCCGGCGCGGTGCGCGGCGCGATCTCCAACGCCAGCCACCTCGGGCAATCGCTGCTGCTCGCCGTCTACGACGACCCCCGCTACCCCGAGTGGAAGGCCGAGAAGAAGGCCACCCTCGCCCGCCGCTACCGCGAGGTCCGCCGCATCCTCGACGACAACCCCCGCTACCGCGAGCACTTCGAGGCGCTGCCCTTCAACTCCGGCTACTTCATGTGCGTCCGCCCCACCAAGGCCGCCCCCGAGGCCGTGCGCCGCGCGCTCCTCGCCGAGCACGCCACCGGCGTCATCGCCACCGGCGACCTCATCCGCCTCGCGTTCTCCTCGACGCCGCACGCGCAGCTCGCCGACCTCTTCGCCAACCTCTACGCCGCCTGCGAGGCCGTCGCCGGCAGCGGGACGACCGAGCGGGCCGACACCTGAGCGCCGTTTGAAGGCGCAAACGGCGCATCTGCGCCCCCCGCTCGCGCGTTCACGGCGCCGAAGATTGCGACCCGGCGCGCGATCGGCTTAGCATCGCCCGACAGTGCCGGCAGGGGAGTGAGGCTTGTCCGAGACACCCGACAAGGGGCGGGCGATGGGGAATGACACGACGGTCGACCTGACCGGCATCCACTGCCCCGCCTGCGGCACCGTCACCGCCGGCCCGTTCTGCCACAACTGCGGGTACGCCCTCGAACGCCGCTCGGCCGAAGACGACCGCTGGCCCCAGCTCGGCGACCGCCTCGACGGCCGCCGCGCCCTCTACCTCCGCGCCCCCCTCCCCTGCCCCATCGACGGCCGCCGCTTCCTCGCCGAAGACGAAGACGGCGCCCGCTACGAGGTCCTCGTCACCGAAGACCCGGCAGCCCTCGCCGAGCGCGCCGCCGCCGCCGCCGCCCTCGGCGAACACGGCCTCGCCCCCGCCTGGACCGGCCAGCTCGGCGACCTCCACCACGCCGCCGTGCCCCTCCCCCCCGGCGTCGCCGTCGCCGACGTGCTCGCCACCCTCGTCGCCGAGCGCGAGCACAACGACGCCGTCGCGCTCATCGAAGCCCACGTCCTCCCCATCGCCCGCTGCATCGCCGGCCTCCACCGCCGCGGCCTCGTGCTCGGCGCCATCGACCCCAACGAGCTCCTCGTCGAACCCCGCGGCCGCTGCGCCTTCCGCTGGCCCCCCACCGCGCACCCCCGCGCCGAGGTCCCCATCCCCCCCCGCCGCCGCCGCGTCTACCGCGGCTTCAGCGCCCCCGAGCTCCACGGCCGCTGCGGCGGCGCGTTCGGCCCCCCCGCCGACGTCTACTTCGCCGGCCTCGTCCTCTACTACGCCCTCGCCCGCATCGCCCCCCTCGCCGAAGCCGCCCACAGCGCCGAGCGCCTCCCCGCGCCCCACATCTACCACCGCGACGTCCCCCCCGAGCTCGGCGCCGTCGCCCGCCGCGCCACCTCACCCATCCCCGCCCGCCGCTACGTCGACGGCGAAGCCTTCCTCCACGCCCTCGAGACCGCGCTCCACAGCCACCTCGCCCGCGTCGCCACCGCCTACGGCCCCATCGCCGTCGACGTCGGCCACGAGCTCCACATCGGCGTCCTCAAGGGCCAGTATGCCCCCCAGAACCAGGACGACCTCTTCCTCGCCTACCACGTCGACAGCGCCATCGGCCTCTTCGTCGTCAGCGACGGCGTCAGCATCTCCGAGTACGGATCGGGCGACATCGCCTCGAGCTGCGTCCGCCAGGAGGCCCTCAACGGCTGGCGCGTGATCCTCGACGGCCACCTCGCCGAAGACGACCTCGACGACAGCGTCGACGCCAACGACGAGACCCTCGCCGGCCTCGGCGAACCCGAGCCCGCGCTCCCTGCCGCCTTCGACGGCCGCGCCCGCTTCCTCGCCTCCATGCTCGACGCCGCCAACCGCCGCATCGGCCAGCTCGTCCAGCAAGAGGTCCCCCACTTCCCCGGCCAGCCCGAAGGCATCATGGCCGCCACCGCCGTCACCGCGCTCCTCCAGCACAACCGCGTCACCCTCAGCTCCATCGGCGACAGCCGCATCTACCTCATCCGCGACGGCCACATCGCCCAGCTCACCGTCGACCACGACCTCGCCACCCAGCTCCTCCGCCTCGGCCGCGCCCCCGCCGTCGCCCGCAGCTTCCCCGCCGCCGGCGCGCTCATCCGCTGTGTCGGCGAGTTCGACAAGGACGCCGAGCACCGCCTCGTCGCCGTCCCCCTCCAGCCCGAGTTCACCGAGCTCACCGTCGTGCCCGGCGACACCCTCCTCCTCTGCAGCGACGGCATCCCCGACTACGCCGGCTTCGACGAAGAAGACGCCGAGATCAAGATGCGCGAAAAGGTCGAGGGCGCCCCCGGCGCCCCCTGGGCCGCCTTCGAACTCATGGTCCTCGCCAACCGCGGCGGCGGCGGCGACAACATCTCGTGCATCGTGCTCCGCTTCCACGAACAGACCGGCCGGGGGCACAAGGCGTGACCGAGACCGCACCGATCTCCCTCCGCTGGCGGATCGACCCGCCGGTGAGCCTCGTCAGCGACGGCGCCGTCGCGCTCGGCGTGCTCTTCTCGCTCGACCGCCGCGGCCTCGCCGCCCATCCCCCGCGCCGCCTCAACCTCGTCGTCGCCCAGGTCGGCGCCCCCAAGCCCACCCGAGCCGTCGAGCTCCGCCAGGCCTTCGTCGACATCCGCGACGCCGCCCGCAAAGGCGACCGCGTCACCTGGATCGCCGCCCGCGGCGCCCTCCCCGCCGAGCGCATCGACGACGCCTTCCACGACCCCGTACCCACCCTCGCCGCCGCGCTCACCCTCGGCGCGCAGGCCATCACCGCCATCCGCGACCCCGAAGCCGCCACCCGCCTCGTCATCGTCGTCAACACGGCGGTCGGCGAGCCCATGCAGGACCTCCTCGGCGCCGCCAGCGCGCTCAGCGAACAAGCCATCGGCGTCGAGCTCTTCTGCGCCCACCCCGCCGCCGACCTCGGCCTCCTCACCCGCCTCGCCAACCTCGGCGGCGGCGAGACCCGCGTCCACGAAGCCCGCCAATCCCTCGCCGTCGCCCTCGTCGAGCGCGTCGAAGAGCTCCGCGACCAACGCCTCCTCGACGCCCAGATCGAGCTCGCCTTCTCCCCCATCGTCCAGCCCGGCCAGCTCTTCCGCGTCGAACCCCGCCCCGTCTTCCTCCGCAACATCCGCCTCGGCGACGACAGCCGCGCGCTCACCATCGAGCTCGGCCCCGTCACCCTGAGAGGCCCCGACCCCACCTTCCTCCTCAGCGCCACGCTCCCCAAGCGCCGAATCGGCCGCTACCGCCTCTTCGACGCCCGGATCTACACCCGCGAGAGCGGCGAGCGCGCGCTCTGGACCGGCGGCGCCGTGCAGCGATGCAGCGCCGACCCCCACGAAGCCGGCGAAGTCGAAGCCGAAGTCGTCGCCGCCCGCGAACGCGTCGAGGTCACCGCCTGGGCCGAAGACGTCGCCCGCGCCTACGCCGAAGGCGACGCCCGCCGCGTCTCCTCCACCCTCGACCGCCTCGTCCGCCACTTCGTCACCCTCGGCCACGCCGGCGCCGTCGAACAGATCGCCGCCATGCGCCTCCGCTTCCTCCGCAGCGGCAGCCTCGGCCGCCAGGACGTCAACCGCCTCCGCCGCCTCGCCGCCGCCCCCACCGCCCTCTGACCGCGCCCGCGCCGACCTCACCGGCTCCCTGACATCTCCTCGCCCCCTCACCCGCCCCCGCGTACCCTCACGTCACGAAGCACACCCGAAGCCGGGTGAACACCCCGCCCCCACCGCGCTATCCTCCGCCCCTCGCGCCCACCGCCACCACCCATCGCCCGGAGCCCCGATGCGCCTCGCCCCGCTGCTCCTCACCCTCGCCGCGCTCACCGCCTGCGGCGACCCCGACCACACCCCCGACCCCGACCTCACCCCCACCCCCGACGCCGCCCCCCACCTCGACCCCGACCCCGCACCCTGCCACGGCCTCGACACCGACGGCGACGGCCACTGCGACCGCCACACCGCCGACTGGACCGCCACCGCCACCCTCCCCCTCGGCACCCACCGCGCCGACATCTACCACCAAGGCGACGCCCTCCCCACCACCGCCACCGAAGGCCTCGCCCACGCCCAGGTCTGGCCCGTCACCCCCAGTGGCATCCTCATGCCCTACGCCGCCATGCAACGCGCCCTCGACCCCGACGCCGACAACCCCCAGCTCCTCGCCCTCCGCCGCGCCGCCGCCCGGATCGTCGGCTTCGAAACCACCCCCCAGTTCTACGACTGGCTCGGCCTCCCCCCCTACAACCCCCCCGCCATCGCCGCCCTCGGCGGCCCCTACGCCGCCACCCCACCCCCCCGGCGCCCCCGACGGCGCCCCCATGGCCGTCGGCGTCATCGAGACCGACACCGTGCCCGCCCTCACCTTCTCCTGCACCGCCTGCCACGCCGGCCGCCACCTCGGCCGAACCGTCATCGGCCTCGCCAACCGCCAACCCCGAGCCAACGCCTTCTTCCGCGTCGCCAAGAGCCTCCTCCCCACCCTCAGCAGCAGCGTCCTCCTCGACATCATCCAGATCACCCCCGCCGAACGCGCCCTCATCGACCGCACCCTCACCGCCGCCGCCCGCGTCGACGCCCGCGACCCCCTCGCCCTCGGCCTCGACACCTCCCTCGCCCAGGTCGCCCTCAGCCTCGCCCGCCGCGGCGACGACCCCTACGCCACCCCCGACCCCACCCGCCAGATCCGCCCCCTCGAAACCCCCTCGCCGAGCTCCCCGCCGACAGCAAACCCATGCCCTGGTGGACCCTCAAATACAAAACCCGCTGGCTCGCCGACGGCAGCATCGTCGCCGGCAACCCCGTCCTGACCAACTTCCTCTGGAACGAGCTCGGCCGCGGCACCGACCTCCCGAGCTCGAAGCCTGGATGCGACAGAACCCCCGCGCCATCGACACCCTCACCGTCGCCGTCTTCGCCACCGAGCCCCCCCGCTGGACCGACTACTACCCCCCCGAAACCATCGACCTCGCCGCCGCCCGCCGCGGCCAGCAGTCATTCGCCCTCCGCTGCGCCACCTGCCATGGCACCTACCACAAGGCATGGGACGACCCCACCATCACCGACCCCACCACCCGCCTCACCACCACCCGCGTCGACTACCACGAACGCACCCCCACCTACGACGTCGGCACCGACCCCCACCGCCACCAAGGCATGCAACACTTCGCCGACCGCCTCAACGCCCTCGCCATCTCCCAATGGATGCAGACCACCGTCGAACCCCAGACCGGCTACGTCCCCCCGCCCCTCGACGGCATCTGGGCCCGCTACCCCTACCTCCACAACAACAGCATCCCCACCCTCTGCGCCCTCCTCACCCCCGACGCCCGCCCCCAGACCTTCCACCAAGGCCCCTCCGAAGACCCCGCCACCGACTACGACCCCACCTGCGTCGGCTACCCCACCGGCGAAGCCATCCCCCCCGCCTGGCTCGACATCAAAGACAGCCTCATCGACACCACCCGCCCCGGCCTCAGCAACCAGGGCCACACCCTCATGCTCGACGGCACCGATGGCAACCCCCCCATCACCGAACCCGAACGCATGGATCTCATCGAGTTCCTCAAGACCCTCTAACCCCCCCACCTCTGGATGGCGCCCCCACCCCCCTGCCTCCGCCTGCAAGCACCACCCCTCGGCCGCCGGCACACGGATGGCACCAGAGGGACGCTTTGAGCCGCCCCCTGCCCCCCCCCCCACTGCCCCTCACCACCACCCACCCAAAATCCCTCACTGGAGGCACCGCACCCCGCATCACAACCACCCACGGCGCACTGCCAGCCCCCACCCTACCACCCCCCGCCACGCCGCGTGGCAGCCGAGTCGCAGGCAGAGGGACGCTTTGAGCCGCCCCCTCCCCGCCACCCACGCTCCTCCCTCCACCCACCCAAGCCCCACCCCCACCCCACCTCACCCGCGGCGTGCGCGGCACCGCGCCTCCGCGGCGAAGGCAGAGGGACACCCCCGCCCCCACCTCCACCCACCCACCCAAGCCCCCCCCCACTCCCCTCCCCCTGGATGGCATCAACCTCCCGCCCGCGGCAGGCAGCCCTCCCCTGGATGGCACCCCCCCTCCCGCCCGACCTCGTGCGCCGCAACCTCACTGAGGCAGCCACACCCGCGGACCCACGCCCCACGGCCCCCCATCCTACGGCCCCCCACCCTACGGCCGCCGCACGCGTGGCAGCCGAGTCGCGGAGGCAGAGGGACGCTTTGAGCCGCCCCCGCCCCGCCACCCACGCTCTCCCTCCACCCACCCAAGCCCCACCCCACCCCCCACCTCACCTGCGGCGATGCGCGGCCCGACGCCTCCGCGGCGAAGGCAGCCACGCCCCTGCCCACCCTCCACCCCCGCCCGAAGCACCACCCATCATCATCTGGCACCCCACCGCCATACCATGGCACCAAACACCATGGCACCACCAATCATGACACCACAGACCCATCACCCCAATGGCACCACCCAGGCCCTCACAGCTCATGCCTGAACGACACCCCACCGCATGCACCACCCCCCCGCCACATACCCCCCCACATCCCCCGCCCCTTCACCACATCCACCGCCTCCATCACCGTCAACTGGTACCCCACATCCACATGCGCCGGGCTCCCCCGCTCCTCCAACGGATTGTGAAACGTCACCCCCAGCCCCCCCCCGATCACATGCGCATCCCCATCCACATAATTGAACGCCCCCGTCGGCACCGGCGCCGGCGACGGCCGCCACGCGTACCCACCCCGCGCCACCACATACTCATTCACCCGCAGCTCCCCCGCCACCCGCCACACCCCCGTATCCACGAACCCCAGATCCACCGCAGCCCCGCTCCCGATATCCAACCGATCCTCCACCCCCAACCCCGCCAGCACCTCCCCCCCCAGATCGATCTCCAACCCGATCGACGGATCCGGCGCCAACGACCACCGCACATAGCTGAACTCCCCAATCACCCGCAACCCCATCCCATCGAACAGATAGGACACCCCCACATTCCAGCTCGCCGGCGTATACAGCACCGTCCCATTCAGCGTCAGATCCAAAGACACCAGATCATCGATCACGAACCGACTCGGCAACGAATAATCCAACGCGATCGCATCCCGCCAGGACACCCCCACCACCAACCCACCCACCGGCGCCACCGTCACCCCCACCACCGGCGCCGCCACCAACGCCACATCCACCCCGATCGACTGACTCCGAACCACCCGATCCGCCAACGCCACCTCGAACGCCAACCCCCCCTCCAACGCCGCCAGCACCTGAACGCCCCCCCCCACCCACAACCACTCCGTCACCTCGAACCCCGCCGCCCCCACCACCACGAACTTGTCCGGCAGGTTCTGATACCGATAGAACTGCGGCGTCCGCCCATCCGCGATATCCCCCTCCGCCAGCTCCCCCGCCGGCAGATACACCCCGAACCCCACCGCCAACCGATCATCCAACCCCCCACCCAGCGGAAACACCGCCCCGATCGTCAACCCCGCAAAATCCTCCGGCAACCGCGCCTCCACATCGCTCCCCACCACCGCCCGATCCACCGACAACCGCGGCAACGCCCCGAAGAACCCCGCCCCCGCCACGACCCGCTTCCGCCGAGCCAGATTCGCCGGATTGTAGAACGCCGCCGTGAAGTCATCCGCCCCCACCGTCTGCGCGTTCGCCATCGACAACGCCCGCGCATCGTAGCCAAACAACTCCAGCACGCTCGCGCGCGCGCACCCCACCCAGGCCACCACCAGCCCCCATGCCACCCATGCCATCCCCCGCATCACAGCGACCCCTCCCGAAACCGCTCCGCATCACACCCATCCACCACCGCATCCACCACCGCCCGCAGCTCCGACAACGCCCCCGCGTCCACCAACAACAACAGCTCCCCCAACACCCCCCGCGCCGTCTCCGGCTCCAACACCAGCACCAACAACCGATCCAACGTCGCCTTCAGCTCCGCATCCGCCACCAGCGAATCGATCACCACCCGCACCGGCGCCAACGCCTCCCCGATCGACGCATCCCCCACCACCCGAGACAGCGCCCGAAGCGCCGCCTCCACATCGATCACCCCCCCGCTGAACAACGCATGCAACGCCCAGGTGAACACCGGATCCCGCGGCAACGGCGCCGCGTCCCCCCCCAACGCGCTACACCGCCGCACCCCATACACATCACAACACACCAGATCGGCGAACCCCGGCAGCACCGCCCCCCCCGGATCCAGCACCGCATCCAGATCCCGCAAGAACGGCGCGATCGGCGGCTCCGACAGCGGCAACACATCGATCCCCGACAACGGCCCGATGATCGCCCGCTCCACGCTGAACCCCGGCCGGATCACGCTCGCCAGGATGTTGCACACCAGCACCGTGAACCCATCCCGATCCAACGCCGCCCCCGAGCTCAACACCTGCTGAACCAGATCCAACGCCAGCACCTCACCCAACCCCCGCAGCAACGACGGCAGCTCCGGCGCCTCCGCCGCCGCCCGCAGCACCGACAACATCGCCCCCGTATCACACACCCCCACCAACCGCCGCACCTCACCCACCAGCGCCGCCTGATAACCCGACCCATCCGGCGCCCCCAACACCCACCGCACCAGCCCATCCAACAACGGCGACAGCTCACTCACCGCCGGATGATCGAGCAGCCCGAACAACGCCTCGATGTCATCCGCCGACAACGCCCGCAGCAACCGCAGCAACGCATCGATCACCGCCGACAACTGCGCGTCGTCCACCCCCTCCGCCAACAACGCCCGCAGCGCCGGCAGCCGCCCCTCATCCACCAACGCCAACGTCTGCGGCGCCAACGACCGCAACGGCGGACAGCTCACCGCCGTCACCGACTGCGCCGGCGCCGACGCCGCCTCATCCGCCCCGCAACCCGACACCGCCACCACGCCCGCCACCGCGCACACCAGCAACCATCGCATCGCCAGCCTCACCGACCACACAACCGATCGAGCGCCGCCCGATCGGAATGACACTTCTCGCACCCCCGCCGCGCCTGCGCCAACGACCCGCACCCGAACCCCGGCGGATGCGGACTCCCCGCCGCGAGCCCCACCGGCGCCCCTGCCCCATGACACGTCACGCACTCGCTCTCCCGATGACAGCTCACGCACGCCCGCAGGTTCCGCCGCGCCGCCACCCCATGATGACCCGGCCCCGGCGCCTCGAACGCCGACCCCACGAACCCCGCCGGATGAAACCGCGCCGTCCCATCCACCGCCCCGAAGCTCGACGGCCCCGGCGCGATGCTCACCCCCGACCGCACATGACAATCCACGCAGAACGTCTGCGCCCGATGACACGACCCGCACCCATCCACCGACCGCTTCGCCTCGATCCCATGCAACCGCACCCAATCGAACGGATGGATCACCACCGGCCGCACCTGATCGGCATGACACCGCTCACACGACGGCGCCGAATGACACGTCGCGCACCCATCCGCGTCCGCCTTCGCCGCCGTGCCGTGCCGCACCGCGAAGTCCCCCCCGTGATCGGCCCCCGTCCCCACCGCCCCCCGCGGCACCAGCGCCCCGCCCGCCAACGCCGTCACCAGCGTGCCATCGGGCCCCGCCGGGTGACACGTCGCGCACCGCGTCGACGCTCCCTTGTCTGCATGACACCCCACACACGCCGCCATCGACGGCACGAACCGCTCCCCCGCGTCGCTCGACGCCTCCACCCCCGCGTGACAATCGCTGCACGAAGCCCCCCGCGCCAGATGCGGCCGATGCCCGAACACCAGCCCCGCCGTCGGCCACGCCACCGCCGCCGGCCACGGCCGCGCCAGATGCGTCTCCCGCGGATCCGCCGGCAGCCACGCCGGCCGATAGCCCGGATGACACATCGCGCACGACGCCGCCGGCTCCGCGCTCGCCCGCGGATCATGACACCCGAAGCACACCGCCTCCGCCGGCAGCAATCGATCCCCCACCCGCGCCGACGTCGCCGCCGCCGCATGACACGTCACGCACGGCACCGCCCCATGCTGCGCGTGCGCGAACCGCAGCGGCACCACCGCCGCCCCATACACCGGCCCGCCGGCGTGCGTCGTCCCGGCGGCCGCGCCCGGCATGGCACCGATGGCACCCGGCGTGCCACCACTGGCACCCGGCGTGCCACCACTGGCACCCGGCGTGCCACCGATGGCACCCGGCGTGCCACCACTGGCACCCGGCGCCCCCACCGGCGGCGCCGCGAACGCCGGCGATGCCATCAACGCCAGCAGCGCCAGCAGCCATGCGCGCCTCACCACAGATCCTCCACCACCAGCCGCAACAGCGCCCGCAACCGGAAGGCCTCCGCCCGGTGACCGTGCGCCTCCACCGTGCCATCGAGCCGCATCTTCGGCGTCGCCTGCCACCCCGCCGCCACCAGCCCCCAGCCCGCCCAGCCGTCGTACTCATCGCGATCGGCCACGTCGAAGTGCGCCGCCCCCAACCGGAACCGCAGCGCCACCGGCTCGTTCGGCGCGCCCACCGGCACCGGCAGCGTGCCATACAGATCCAGGTGCCGCCGCGCGCCCCCGTAGCCCGTGCCCACCCGCCCGTCGAGCCCCAGCCGCGCCGGCCGCGCCCACCACGAGAAGCCCCGATCGACCCGCCCGCCCCCGATCCAGGCGTCGGCGCCGCCGTCGAAGCGCCGCAGCTCCGCGTCGGCCGCGAGCTGCCACGCGCCCGGCCGCACGCTCGCCGCCAGCCGCCCGCTGTGCGCCGCCGCCGTCTGGAACCAGCTCCAGATCGAGTCGACCGCGAACGTCGGGTGCACCCGCCGCCACTCCCCCTCGACCCGCGCCGCCTCCCCGACCCGCGCCGCCGCGCCCGCGCCGAGCTCGCTCGCGCGGGCGAAGACGAGGTCGTAGACCGCGCTCCCGCTCAGCTCGACCGGCCCCCACGGCCGCGCGAGCGCGGCGGCGCCGAGCTCGTCGCGCACCGGCAGCCCGTCGTCGGCGTCGAGGTGCCGCCGCCACGTCACGTCGAGGTCGAGCCGGTCGAGGTCGCGGCTGCGCAGCCCCGCGCCGACGACCGCGCCCGCGTCGTCGCGCAGCGCGGTCCCGTCGGGCTCGTAGAGCTCGGGGCCGAACGTCGACCACGCCCGCCGCACCGCGAGCCCGCCGTGCGCCCGCGCCGTCACATAAGGCAGCAGCGCCAGCTCGACCGCCGCGCCGTCGACCGCGTCGAAGCCGAGCGCGTCGACGAGCACCACCCGCCCGATCCGCGCGTCGAGCGCCCCGAGCACGAGCCGCAGCTCGGCGCGGTAGAGGTCGAGCGCCGCCCGCCGCCCATCCGGGATCGCCTCGACGACCGCGAGCGGCGGGCCGAGGTCCGAGCCGAGCTCGAGGTCGACGACGAGGTCGAGCCGCGGCGCGTCGGCGGCCGCGTCGGTCGCGGCGAGCGCCCAGGCGTCGAGCCGCAAGCGCTGCCGCACGTCGGCGCGCTCGACGGCCACCGCGCGCGTGCCCCGCCAGCGGTCGAGCAGCATCAACGTCTCGGAGTACACCCGCCACGTCGGCGGCCCGGTCGCGCCCGGCGCCTGCGCGCGGCCCGCGGTCGCGCCGCCGAGCGCGCACAGCGCGGCGAAGACGGCGACGGAGGAGAGGCGGCGGCGCATGCGGCCGGCATCGTAACCCACGCTCACCGCCGCCGGTAGCCGCGTCGGGGCTCTGCAACGAGTGATGAACTGCGCAAACTTTGCGAGCCCCCGGCGGCGACCGCCCGCCCCTCGGCGCGATGGCGGCCCGCTCGGCGCCGTGGCACGATTGATGCGAGCCCACCGGGCCGGGGCGGCGCGGGCCGCTCCGGGGGAGAGGACAGCCGATGCCAGACCGAAGCGTGGATCGCCGGGCCGCCGCCCGCCGCCACCGCCGCCGCTCGCCGGGGTTCACCCTCTCCGAGCTGCTGCTCGTCATCACCATCGTGGCGCTGATCACGCTGGTGGCCTACCCGTCGATGAAGACCTTCCTCGGCTACAACGACGACGCCGGCGCGGCGACCCGGCTGACGCGCACCTACAACCGGGTCATCGACCAGGCGCGGCGCAACAACCGCGCCCACGTCGTCGAGTTCAGCGTGTTCCTCGCCCGCGAGCCGGGCGGCCGGATGGCGATCTCCGAGAGCCGCTTCGCGAGCTGCACCGACGCCGCGCAGCGGCGGGACGCCGGCGCGCTCACCCCGATCGAGACGCTGCCGTTCGGTGGCACCGTCGTCGATGACTACGTCGGCCCGGTCGAGGCCGAGGCGGGGCTCGCGTCCTGGCAGCTCGTCGACGCGGTCCGCAATGACATCCTCCGGCTCTGTATCAGCCCCGACGGTGGCTCGTATCGCATCATCGACGACGCCGTCGAGCCGGTCAGCGACGGGCTCTCGCTCAAGGTGCAGCGCTTCGAGAAGAACGACAACGGCTGGGGGCGCGTCGGCCCCGGCCGCGAGGTCCGGTTCATCTTCGGCGAGGGCGCGCAGATGCAGCTCCTGGTGGAGGGGCCGTGATGACTCGGCGGATGACTTCGATGGCACCACGACGTGCGCGCCCGCGCCGCGGCGCGGCCGGCTTCACCGTGATCGAGATCCTGATCGCGCTCGCGATCACCGCGTTCGGCTTCGCCGCGATCTTCTCGATGCAGGTCGCGACCATCCAGAGCAACGTCGCCGCGCGTGACCTCGCGACCGGGATCAACCTCGCCGAGCGTTATGCCTCGCGCCTGCGCGCCGAAGGCATGATCTCGGGCAGCCTCGCCCGCTCGGCGGCGCTCGCCCGCGCGCCGGGACAGTGGCACAGCTTCAGCGAGGATCCGGTCGACTACAACGGCCTCACCGCCGACGAGTCGACCGTGCAGCTCCAGCGATTCTGCGTGCACTACCGCCTCGACAACCCCGGCGCCAACGATCGCAGCGCCTTCAACGGGCGGGTGCGGGTGGTGTGGCCCAACGCCAACACCGGGGTCGAGGCGCTCGACGCGGTCTGTGCCGGCCGCGGCGCCGAGAACTTCGAAGAGCAGGCGGGGCGGTTCTACACGGTGACCCTGCCGGTCCTCATCCGGATGGGAGGCTGACGGTGGCTCCTCACAGCGGTCGATGCCCGCGTCGCGGCGCCCGTGGCTTCACCATGATCGAGCTCCTCATCGCCGGGCTCTTGTCGGCGGTGGTGCTGATCGTCGTGTATCTGGTGTTCATCACCAACTCGGCCCAGTACTACCGCCAAGAGCAGATCGTGCAGATGCAGGAGAGCATGCGATTCGCGCTGGAGTATCTCAAGAACGACCTGCGCAACGCCGGGCGGCTCGCGCCGACCCATGGCAGCGACGCGCGGATGTGTGTCCAGCGTGATCTCATCGCGGTGCAGGTGTGTCAGACCGAGAACGAGACCCTCGCGGTGCTGACGGCGAATGGCAACGAGCGCCGGCCGGATCGCATCCGGCTGATGACCGACGCGGGCGACGCGGCGATGCTGCGCACGGTGCGGGTGTCGCCCGATCGCATCGTGCTCGCGCCGGCCGAGGGGCAGCCGACGGTGGTCGGCCGGGCGCTCGCGTCGTCGCAGGCGCGCATGGAGAGCGCGTTCGACGGGGCGTGGGTCGCCGTGAGCCTGCCGGGCGCGCCCGCGGCGATGGACGTCGTGCGGGTCAATGGCGTCGCGTTCAACGCGGGGGGCACGACGCTCCAGCTCGGCGCGAGCCCGTGCGAGAACCCGAGCTCGGCGCTCGCGTCGTGCGGCGGTGAGTGCCTCGTCAGCCCGCTCCAGGTCGTCGAGTACGCGGTGGAGGTCCAGCCACCCAGCAGCACGCCGCGGCTGCTGCGTCGGGCGCTCTCCAACCGGGCCGATCCGACGAACTGCGCCGTCACCCAGACCGTGGGCGATCCGGTGGTGATGGCCGATCTGGTCGTCGAGATGCGGCTGGCGGGTCTCTTCGCCGTCGCCGGTCAGCGCGAGCTGGTGCGCGATGACATCCCCGACTCGCCCGAGGTCGCCCGCCTGCGCGCCTTCGAGCTGACCCTCGGGGTGCGCACGCCGCGCGAGGACCCCGAGTTCACGGTGGCGGTGCGGCGGCCGGGCGACCGGGAGGCGCCCGATCGCAACTGGTTCGAGGTCGATCCGACGCCCGACACCGGGCTCGCGCGCGTCACGACGGCGACGGCGACGGTCGACGCGGTCAACCTCGTGCCCGAGCTGTGAGGGGAGGTCGGTGATGGCTGGCATGGCATCGATGGCATCCAAGGGCGCGCGCCGCCGCGGTGAGCGCGGCTCGGCGCTCGTGCTCGCGATCCTGATCCTGTTCGCGATGCTCGGGCTCGGTCTGCTCGCGATGCGCACCGCGACGCAGAACATCGCCGGCTCGGGCAACCTGCGGCTCAACAAGCAGGCGCGCGCCGTGGCCGAGGTCGGTCTGTCGGCGGTGATCGCGGCGCTGAAGGTCGAGGCGCACGGGGCGACGCGCGAGCTGCTGACACAGTGGCAGAACGCGACGCTCGGTGATGGCTCGGTCGCGATCCTGGTCGACGACCGGGGGCGGGCCCGGCTGATGCGCCTCGACGACGACGGCGAGCCGGTGGGCGGGCCGGTCTTCCAGCGCGAGCTGCCGGTGCGCGAGCTGCTGAGCGGCGCCGATCCGCTCGGCGCGATCGGCGCGGTGGGCGGGCTGGTGACGAGCTTCGAGGTGCGGGTCGAAGGCATGAAGTTCCTCGGTAAGAACCGGCCCGGGAACGAGGTGGGCTCGGGCAACGACGGCAGTGACGACGGTGAGTGCCTGATGCACCTGACCGCGCGCGGCTCGATCGCGACGGCCGCGATCGGCGACGAAGACTTCGAAGAGGCGCGCGACGACGTGCGCTCCGCCGAGTACACGCTGCGGGCCGGTGTCATCGTCACCCAGCCGGGCGCGGGCGTGTGTCAATCGCAGGCGCTGGTGCGGTGAGGGGGGTGTGATGAGCAGCCGACGGAGGCAGGTGATGAGCAGACAGGCGTTGACGGCCGCGGCGGCGCTGGCGGGCGCGCTGGCGATGACACCGGCGGCGGCGCAGGACGATGGCAGCGGGGTCAAGCCCGAGGTGATGCTGCTGCTCGACACCTCGGGCTCGATGCAGTCATCGGCGACGGGCGCCGCGCTCGGCGGCTGCGTGGCCAACAACCAGGTCGCGCCGCCCGAAGGCAACGCGGGCGTGCTGACGCGGATGAACCTCATCAAGCAGGCGCTCGCCGGCACGCCCAGCCCGTCGACGCAGTCGGCGTGCCGCGTCGAGCCGGCCGCCCCCAATGGCTACGTCGCCGCGGCGCTCGCCGCCGACCAGAGCGCCAACAACACCCGCCAGCTCTGCTGTGATCGCCTCATCGGGCGCTCGTGCCTCGCGTGGAAGCCCTGCGCGGCCGACGGTGATCCGGCGGTGCCGGTCTCGGTCGATCCCGACGCGGCCATCCGCCGCGATGGCTTGATCCATCAGAACGAGGCGCGCATCAAGTTCGGGTTGATGACATTCGACCACGACCCGCGCCCGGCGGGCTCGTACGGCGGCGAGCACGCGGCGATGGCGGTCGCGGGCGCGGTCGCGGCGCAGGGTCAGATCCTCGCGCCGGGCGTCGGCTCGCCCAACCTCGGCGCGCGGCCGCCGACCCCGCAGGGCCTCCAGCCGGTGCCGGGTGATCTCATCCCCGGCTCGCGCGGTGTCATCAACGACGGGGTGCGTCACCCCGAGACGGTGGTGGGTGAAGACGCCGACTCGGTGCGGCGGCACAACGCCTATGTGATGGATCAGCTCCGCGCGGTCGTGCCTTCGGGTCCGAGCCCGCTCGCGCCGCTGCTGCACGACCTCGCGCTGTATTACACCGAGCAGGAGAACGGCGCCCCCGGGACCCGCGACGAGGCGTTCGACTGCCGGCGGCGGGTGGCGGTGCTCGTGACCGACGGGGGCTCGTCGCAGTACTACGAGGACCAGGAGCGCGCCGATCCGGACGCCTGCGAGCTGGCGTGCGAGGCGGATGGCTATCCCTACGAGAGCAGCGAGACCTACGCCGCGCAGCTCGCGGCGCGGGGGGTGCCGCTGTATGTCATCGGCTTCGGCGCGGGCGCCGACGAGCAGAAGGCGCGCTCGATCGCGCGGGCGGCGGCGATCGAGGCGGGGCGGGCCGACGAGACGGGCTACTTCTTCCTCGCCAACGACCGGGAGTCGCTCTCGGCGGCGTTCACCCGGATCGGCAATCAGGTGCTCGCGGGGCTGCGGGCGCGGACGCGGCCGCTGGTGGTGACGCCGGGCGCGGGCGACGTCGAGCTCGACGAGTCGCTCGGCGACGTGCGGCAGGTGCGGCTCGCGTCGTTCACCGAGGTCGACGACGGCGAGGCGGCCGATCGCTACGGGCGGATCCAGGCGCGCCGCTATGCCTGCGAGGCGACCGGCAACGGCGGCTCGGCGTTCGCGCAGAGCGCCGAGCCGGTCGACTTCGACGACGTGCTCGCCGCGCAGTCGGGGCGAAACGCGGTCGGGGCCAACCCGGCCGACGGCGGCGTGGTGCAGGTGGTGGGCGGCGACGGCGCGCTCTTCGACCAGAACGGCAACATCAACCCGGGCAACGTGATCGACGACGAGGCGCTGCGCGACCTCTTCGACGCGCCGCTCGGCGAGGACGGCGACGACGGCGACCTCGAGGACGCCGTCGACGTGCTCGACGGCTTCTTCGGCGGCGAGGGCGTCAGCGAGGGCCCCGACGGCGAGGACGTGCGGGCGGCGCGGCAGCTCGGTGAGATCTACGACGGCGACCTCGTCGCCTTCCCGCCGCCGGCGCTCGTCGCGGAGAACCCGGCGTGGCAGCGCTACCTCAGCGAGCGGCGGCTGCGGCCGACGTTGATCGCGGCGGGCGCGCGCGACGGGCAGATCCACGTCTTCCGGCTCGCCGACGGGCGCGAGGTCTTCACCTTCGTGCCGCGGCTCTCGTTCGGCGACCTCGAGGCGGGCGCCGACGCGCCGGGTGACGGCGCGCTCAACGCCGACGGGCCGCTGGCGGTGGGCGAGGTGGTGCGCTGCCGCAGCGTCGGCGACGGGCAGGCGGACTGCCCCGCCGACGACGGCGCGCTCGAGTTCCACTCGATGATCGTCGGCGGCCTCGGCAGCGGCGGGGCCAACCTCTTCGGGATCGACATCTCCGAGGCGACCTCGCTGCTGCGGCTCCCCGATCCGTTCGGGCGGATCGACGGGGACGACCTGCGGGCGTGGGACGTGATCAACAGCGACGGCGTCACCGGCCTCGACGCCTTCGGGGCGCCGACCCGCGACGAGCAGCAGCTCGGGCTGGCGGTCTCGCGGCCGCTGCTGACGCACGTGCGCACCGACACGCGGGTGCGCGGCGCGGTGATCGTCGGCTGCGGCGAGGACGCGACCCCCGGCGGCGGCGACGTGCCCGAGCGGACGCAGGGGCGCTGCGTGCTGGTGCTCGACGCGGTGAGCGGCGAGGTGATCCGGCGCTTCACGCCGCAGAGCGGGGTCGAGGGTCCGGTCGCGATGGACGCGCCGATGATCGGGGCGCCGGTGGGCTACCCGGCGGGCGGGATCCAGCCGGCGACGCGGGCGTTCATCGGCGACCGCAAGGGGCGGCTGTGGCGGATGGATCTGCGCGCGACCGATCCGGCCGACTGGGAGATGCGGGTGGTGTGGCCGCCGGCGCAGGCCGCGGACGCGCGGGGCTACACGGTGGGGCGGCCGGTGATCGACCGACCGAGCCTGACGGTGCGGCCCGATGGCCGGCTGGTGGTGGTCTTCGGCACCGGCGCCGATCCGCGCCCGGCCGATCGCCGTCAGGGGGCGTTCCCGCCGGCGCACGTCGTCAGCTTCACCGAGCAGATCACGCTCGGCGACGACGCGCTCGACTTCGGCACGACGACGAACTGGGTGATGCCGCTGCGGGCCGAGGAATACCTGACCGGCGCGCCGCTGACCTTCGACGCGGTCACCTACTTCACGACCGTCGAAGCGGGCGGCGGCGCGTGCGCCGACGCGCTCGGGCGCATGTACGGCGTGCACTCGTACCGCACGGCCGAGGACCCGTACCGCACCGGCGACGGCCGCGACCTCGACGTGCTCGCGGCGTTGCCGACGCTCCTGACCGCCCAGGGCACCGTCTCGGGCGCGCTCGCGATCCGCATGCCGACCGGCCGCGTCGCCTATGGCGTGACGGTCGCGACGGTGCCGAGCTGCGGCGACGACGGCGCCGCGACCGCGCAGATCATGCTCAACCTCGCCGACGGCGCGAGCAACGCCGACGACGGCATCGACAGCGGCGGGATGCGCGCCGAGATGCCCGAGGGCCAGCTCGTGCCCGGCGAGCTCGACGAGACCTTGTTCGAGAACGACGGCGCGCAGCTCGCGATGAACCTCAACGGCCTCGACGCCAACGGCAACCCCCGCGGCTTCGGCGGCGGCGCCTCGGGCCCGTTCAGCGGGTGGCGCGTGCTCTACTGGGGGAGCACGTTCGCGCGATGAGCTGGCTTGGAGTGTCGCGGGCCCTCGTGCTCGTGCTGCTCATCGGCTGCGGCGAGCGGCCGGCCGCGCCGGTCGACGCGGCGGTCGAAGACGCCGCGCTCGACGCCCCGATGCTCGACGCCGCCCCGGTCGCGCCCCCGCCGCGGCGCTCGGGGATCGCGCTCGCGAGCGACGAGGCCGCGTGGGGCGTCGTCATCCCGATCGGCTGCACCCCGGTCTTCGCCCGCACCGACTGGATCGAGTGCCGCTGCCGGCTCCCGCTCGACGCGCTGCGGCGCTACTTCGCGTTCCGCTTCCCCGCCGGCCGGCTCACCGCGCTCGGGCGCGGCCACCGCTTCGACCCCGGCACCACCGTCGCCGGGCACGCGGTGCTCT